>NZ_JAGERQ010000001.1:512840-668355 GCF_017572645.1 Salmonella sp. 32100201201700099SM
ANGGCGTTGCCGCAGGCAACGACCCGAAGGGCGAAGCGCGCAGCGCTGAGTCATCCTTCCCCCACCACCATCACTCCCGTCGCGTATATTATCCCCGTTAAGCATAGTGCCTCATATCTCTCTGTACGGGGAAGGATGAGAAGCTTCGACTAAGGTTCGATTCGAGCGCAGCGAGAAAGCGTTGCCGTAGGCAACGGCCCGAAGGGCGAAGCGCGCAGCGCTGAGTCATCCTTCCCCCACCACCATCACTTCATAAAGTACCAATTTCAAATCAATCAGCACTGCCCCATATCCTTACCCCACAGGCAGACTTCACTCCATGGCGCCATGGCTTATTGGTTATCTTATCAATACTTCTTCCTGGCAATCTTTTTCGCCTCCTTTGACTGGTCAATTTTTCGCCAGATGAGATTAAAGGCGGCATATGTCTCGCTAAGTTGATCTGGGGTGAGCGTTCCCTTGAGTCGGTTTCTTTCGGCAATGAGCGCTGAACAATCATCCTTAGATTTTTCCGTATACATACTTGCCATGTAATACCAAATATAGGCCTGCTTATTATCTTTAGGCACACCCTGGCGCCCATGAGCATAAATTTCCCCAAGCGCTGATTGTGCAGGAGTAAACCCCTGCTCTGCCGCTTTAAGGTACCACTTCAGCGCATTCCGGCTATTTTCAGGCACGCCTCTTCCCGTGCTATATGCTACGCCAAGCTGATATTGCGCTTTCGCAAAATCCTGTTTTGCTGCTTTTCGATACCATGCGATAGCCTGTCTGTCGCTTTGCGCGACGTCGCGACCAAAAGCAGACATGATGCCCAGATGCGTTTGCGCAGCAGGCAGTCCCTGGCGTGCGGCTTTGCGATACCACGCCAGCGCCTGTTGGTAGTCCTGAGAAACGCCCTCACCCTGCATAAACATCACGCCGATCGCATCCTGCGCCTCGGCCAATCCTTGCGCTGCGGCTCTGCGATACCACTCCAGCGCCAGGTTGTGATCTTTCAATAAGTGATAACCGTTGTAATACCATACGCCAAAATTGTACTGTACCTTTGCCATCACGCGTTGCGCTGTTTTTCGATACCACGTCTGAGAGTGAACCCGGTCAGCGGGATGCGCTTTATCATAGAGCGCACTCAGCGGAATGTGGCCTGGCGTATAGCTGCCTGGTATACCTTCATTAAGCCAGTAAACTGCCTGACGATAATCCTGAGGCACGCCTTCACCATAAAAATAGGCAACACCGAGATAAAGTTGCGCGGGGTAGTACATATTTTCCGCCGCTTTACGCATCAAGATCGCCGTTTGCTGATAATCCTGAGGAACGCCCTGACCGTGGGCGTACATTACTCCAAGCTTAAATTGTGCTGACGAAGCTGAACCCTGTCCGCGGACAACGCCCGCATCATTGGTTGGAGAGGCGGCTTTTCGATACCACTCCAGCGCTAGCTGGGTATTTTGGGGAAACCCATCGCCATACATATAGGCGTCACCGAGAATTTCTTGCGTACTACTATCCCCTAGCTCTGCCGCCTTGCGATACCACTCCAGCGCTTTTTGTCGACTAAGTGGAAAATTTTCACCATAGTTGTAATGATAGCCAAGGATGAAATAGGAAAAATCCGAACCTTGTTTACCCGCTTTCTCCAGCCATTTTATGGCTAGTTTATAATCAGGCTTAACGTATCGCCCCTCCGCATACCAGCTTCCAAGCGCGAACTGCGCGCTTTCATCTCCTTGTTCCGCTTTTTGCTCTAATTCCTGAACGTACTGGCATTCTTCTGAGTCGGCGGGATAGCGCTCCTCGCAGACAGCAGCGTGAGCCATTTTTGAAATAAATATATTTAATATTATTATTTTGAAAATTGATGAAAAACGCATACAACTATCCTTATTGTCGTTTATGGCGTGATTATATGCTGCATCATCCTTTTTCTGCTTACAAAAAACTCGCACAGATGCTGAATAAACCCAAAAACAAAGAGTACGGATTCAGATGCCAGACATGGCAGATCCGCTGTAAACGAAACAAGGCGGCGGTCGATAAGGCATTTATGCCGCACTCCGGCAAACAGCCATAAAAAAACTCCGCCGAAGCGGAGTTTAGGGCATCGAGAAAAAATCAGTGACGCGCACGTACAATCTGGTATTTGCGAGTCAGATACTCGACCGGCACGCTCCAGATATGCACCAGGCGCGAGAATGGGAACAACAGGAACAGCGTCATCCCCAGTACCAGGTGCATACGGAAGATAAAGGCCACACCGTCCAGATGTGCGGATGCGCCACCGTGGAAGGTCACAACTGACTGCGCCCACCCGACCAGCTTCATCATTTCACTCCCGTCCATATGCTGGGCGGAGAACGGAATGGTCAGCAGGCCCAGCGCGCACTGAATCACCAGCAGCGAGAGAATCAAAATATCTGCGCCAGTAGTGGTGGCGCGGACACGTGGGCTAAACAGACGACGCTTGAGCAGTAAAATACCGCCAACCAGCGTCAGCACGCCGCAGGCGCCGCCGGCAATCATCGCCATCTTCTGCTTCACGTCGACCGGCAGAAAAGCTTCATACATCCAGTGCGGCGTTAACATGCCCAGGAAGTGACCGGCGAAAATACCCAGAATCCCAATGTGGAACAGGTTTGACGCCAGGTTCATTCCTTTGCGATCCAGCATCTGACTGGAAGCCGCCCGCCAGGTGTACTGACCGTAGTCGTAACGTAACCAGCTACCGATCAGAAATACCGATCCGGCAATGTACGGGTAGATATCAAAGAAGAACATATTCAGGAAGTGCATTAGTGCTGTCCTCCGGTGGTGATATTCAGATATTGCGGCGCCACGGCCCCGGCAAAACGACGCTGGTGAGCGGAGATTTCCGACTCGCCACACCCTTGATCGGCGAAGAATTTCACCTGCTCTTCTTCCCAGACCGCATCCAGTGCCTGCGGGGTATCATCACGTGCTTCATTCGCAATTTTTTCAGCCACTTTGTCGCTGTCGATAACGGTATTCGCCAGTTTTAACAGCAGATCGAACAG
Source organism: Salmonella sp. 32100201201700099SM (assembly GCF_017572645.1). Classification (NCBI taxonomy): domain Bacteria; kingdom Pseudomonadati; phylum Pseudomonadota; class Gammaproteobacteria; order Enterobacterales; family Enterobacteriaceae; genus Salmonella; species Salmonella sp. 32100201201700099SM. Next base: position 515,879 of record NZ_JAGERQ010000001.1, read on the forward strand.
CACCGCATAACGGCTGTCACGCTGTTGCAAACGTGCGCTGAGCAGCGCCAGAATCGGCGCGATATCCTGTAACCCCCCTAACGCTTCGCTTTTCGGCAATTGCGCAAGGTATTCCAGATACAGCGGCAGATGATCGGGAAGTTCGCGGCTGTCGAGCTGCAAACCGTGCTGCTCATACTGTGCCATCAGGTCAACCATCGCCTGACCGCGATCGCGGGACTCCCCGTGAACATGTTCAAACAGCAGCAGCGATGTGGCGCGACCACGGTCAAACAGTTCGCTATAAGCGGCCTGTACATCCAGCATGTCCTGCGCGGTTAAATCGCGCAGGAAAACGCCCAGAGTCTGGGCATCCTCTTTATCCAGGTTCTCAGATGACGCGAGCGCATCGAACAACTCCTGCTGATGCTGCCACAGGGCAGCATCCGGGTACTCGAGCAGACGCGAAACAATGACGAGTTCAATCATGCGTGCGGCTCCGTTTTGCTGGTCACATCAACAGCGTCGATGCGGCGGCTGTTGAACAGATTGAATTTGGTATCAGACCCGTGGCAACCATCGCCGAAGGTAAAGCCACAACCGCTTTTCTCCGGGAATGCGTCACGCGCCAGTTCACGATGGCTGCTCGGTACCACAAAGCGATCTTCATAATTAGCAATTGCCAGGTAACGATACATTTCCTGCGCTTGGGCTTCGCTTAAACCCACCTCTTCCAGCGCGCGGGTATCCACTTTACCGTCTACGGTTTCCGCACGTTTGTAGTGACGCATCGCCAGCATCCGTTTCAGCGCCAACAGTACCGGCTGGGTGTCGCCAGCGGTCAACAGGTTCGCCAGGTACTGCACCGGGATACGCAGACTGTCTACATCCGGCAGAATACCGTTGCTGCCCAGTTCACCCGCGTCGGCGGCAGACTGAATCGGTGACAAAGGCGGTACGTACCAGACCATCGGCAGCGTGCGGTATTCCGGATGCAGCGGCAGCGCCAGCTTCCAGTCCATCGCCATTTTGTACACTGGCGATTGCTGCGCCGCATCGATCACGCTCTGCGGCACGCCGTCCTTCAGCGCCTGCTCAATGACAGCCGGATCGTTCGGATCGAGGAACACGTCCAGTTGACGCTGGTACAGATCTTTTTCGTTTTCCGTACTGGCGGCGCTTTCAATGGCATCGGCGTCATACAGCAGTACGCCAAGATAACGGATACGGCCCACGCAGGTTTCCGAGCAAACGGTCGGCTGACCGGCTTCGATACGCGGGTAGCAGAAGATGCACTTCTCGGACTTGCCGCTCTTCCAGTTGAAGTAAATCTTCTTGTACGGGCAACCGGTGATACACATCCGCCAGCCGCGGCACTTGTCCTGGTCGATCAGCACGATGCCATCTTCTTCACGCTTATAAATCGCGCCGCTCGGGCAGGTCGCCACGCACGCCGGGTTGAGACAGTGCTCGCACAGGCGCGGCAGGTACATCATGAAGGTGTTTTCGAACTGGCCGTACATCGCCTTCTGCATGTTTTCGAAATTCTGATCTTTGGCGCGTTTTTCGAACTCGCCGCCCAGAATCTCTTCCCAGTTTGGCCCGCTGGTAATTTTGTCCATCCGCTGGCCGGTAATCAGCGAGCGCGGACGCGCGATCGGCTGATGTTTGCTTTCCGGCGCGGTATGCAGGTTCTGGTAGTCGTAATCAAACGGCTCGTAGTAGTCGTCGATGCCCGGCAGATGCGGGTTAGCGAAGATTTTACCCAGCAGCAGCGCCCGGTTGCCCATGCGCGGCTGTAGTTTGCCGTTGATTTTGCGGATCCAGCCGCCTTTCCATTTTTCCTGATTTTCCCAGTCATTCGGAAAACCAACGCCAGGCTTACTTTCTACGTTGTTGAACCACGCGTATTCCATACCTTCGCGACTGGTCCAGACGTTTTTACAGGTGACTGAACAGGTATGACAGCCGATGCACTTATCGAGATTCAGCACCATGCCGACTTGTGAACGAATTTTCATTTTACGCTCTCCTGTACCTGGTCATTGCCTTCGCCATCCAACCAGTTAATGTTCTTCATCTTACGTACCACCACAAACTCATCGCGGTTGGAGCCGACGGTACCATAGTAGTTAAAGCCGTAGGCTAACTGCGCATAGCCTCCGATCATATGGGTCGGTTTCGGCGTAATGCGCGTCACCGAGTTATGAATACCGCCGCGCTGCTGGGTAATTTCCGACCCCGGCAGGTTTACGATACGTTCCTGCGCGTGGTACATCATGGTCATGCCCGCCGGTACACGCTGGCTGACCACTGCGCGTGCGGTCAATGCGCCGTTGCTGTTGAAGACTTCGATCCAGTCGTTATCTTCAATGCCCAGATCTTTGGCGTCGGTTTCGCTCATCCATACAATCGGGCCGCCACGCGACAAGGTCAGCATCAACAGGTTATCGCTGTAGGTCGAGTGGATACCCCATTTCTGGTGCGGCGTCAGGAAGTTGAGCGCCTTCTCCGGATTACCGTTGGATTTACGCCCCATCACCGCTTTCACCGAGCGGGTGTCGATCGGTGGGCGATACACCAGCAGACTTTCGCCAAAGTCGCGCATCCACTGGTGATCCTGATACAACTGTTGGCGACCAGACAGCGTACGCCACGGGATCAGCTCGTGAACGTTGGTATAACCGGCGTTATAAGAAACGTGCTCATCTTCCAGACCAGACCAGGTCGGGCTGGAGATAATTTTGCGCGGCTGGGCCTGAATATCGCGGAAGCGGATTTTCTCTTCTTCTTTATTGGTCGCCAGATGCGTATGGTCGCGACCGGTAAACTCGCTCAGCGCCGCCCAGGCTTTCACCGCCACCTGACCGTTGGTTTCCGGCGCTAACGTCAGGATCATCTCTGCCGCGTCAATCGCCGTGTTGAGCATCGGCTGGCCTTTCGCCGGACCGTCCGCTTTGGTGTAATTAAGCTTACGCAGCAAGTCCATTTCGCTCTGCGTGTTCCAGGCAATCCCTTTCCCGCCGTTGCCGATTTTCTCCATCAGCGGGCCGATAGAGGTAAAGCGTTCGTAAGTCGCCGGGTAATCGCGCTCGACGGTCATGATGTGCGGCGCGGTTTTCCCTGGGATCAGATCGCATTCACCTTTTTTCCAGTCTTTCACGTCCAGCGGCTGTGCCAGTTCAGCGGCAGAGTCGTGCTGGATCGGCAGCGTCACGACGTCAGTCTCTTTACCCAGGTAGCCTACACAGACTTCGGAGAATTTCTTCGCAATGCCTTTGTAGATTTCCCAGTCGCTTTTCGATTCCCAGGCCGGATCTACGGCGGCAGACAGCGGATGAATAAACGGATGCATATCCGAGGTATTCATATCGTCTTTTTCATACCAGGTGGCGGTCGGCAGTACGATATCGGAGTACAGGCAGGTGCTCGACAGGCGGAAGTCCAGCGTCACCACCAGATCCAGTTTGCCGTCCAGGCCATTGTCACGCCATTCCACTTCTTCCGGCTTCACACCGCCCTGTTTACCCAGATCCAGCCCCTGAATACCATGCTCAGTACCCAGCAGATATTTCAGCATGTACTCATGGCCCTTACCGGAAGACCCAAGCAGGTTAGAACGCCAGATGAACAGGTTACGCGGGTGGTTTTTACCGTTTTCCGGCTGCTCGGCGGCAAAGCGAATCGAACCCTCTTTCAGGGATTTGACGGTATAATCTACCGGTGTCATACCGGCTTTTTCCGCTTCACGCGCAATATACAGCGGGTTAGTGCCTAACTGCGGCGCCGACGGCAACCAGCCCATACGCTCGGCGCGCACATTGAAGTCAATCAGATGACCGCTATAGCGGGATTTGTCCGCCATCGGCGACAGTAACTCCTCGGCGGTCACCGTCTCGTAGCGCCACTGGCTGGAGTGGTTATAGAAGTAAGAGGTGCTATTCATGTGACGCGCCGGACGCTGCCAGTCAAGGGCAAACGCCAGCGGCTGCCAGCCGGTCTGCGGACGCAGTTTTTCTTGGCCGACGTAGTGCGCCCAACCGCCGCCGCTCTGACCAACGCAACCACAGAACACCAACATATTGATCAGCCCGCGATAGTTCATATCGAGGTGATACCAGTGGTTCAGACCGGCGCCAACGATAATCATTGAACGCCCGTGCGTTTTGTCCGCGTTATCGGCGAACTCCCGTGCGATACGGATGATCTGCGCCCGCGGCACGCCGGTGATCTGCTCGGCCCATGCTGGCGTATACGCTTTGGTATCATCATAACTGGCGGCACAATTTTCATCGTTGAGGCCGCGTTCCAGACCATAGTTCGCCATGGTCAGGTCATACACGGTGGTGACTAACGCGGTAGAACCATCGGCCAGTTGCAGACGTTTAACCGGCAATTTATGCAGCAGGACGTTATCCAGCGCCACATGATTAAAGTACTCTGAACCTTCGCCGCCGAAATACGGGAAGCCCACGTCAGCAATCTCATCCTGGCTGCCCAGCAAGCTGAGCTGCAATTCAGTTTCTGCACCGGTAGTCCCGTCGCGCTGTTCGAGGTTCCATTTGCCTTTTTCGCCCCAGCGGAAACCAATTGAACCGTTTGGCGCCACCATTTCACCGTTGCTGTTGATAGCGACGGTTTTCCATTCCGGGTTATTTTCCTGCCCCAGCGAATCAACGAGATCGGCAGCGCGCAGCATACGACCTGCGGCATAATAACCATCACGCTCTTCAAGCATCACCAGCATTGGCATGTCGGTATAGCGACGGACATAATCGGTGAAGTACTGGCGCGGGTTGTCGAGGTGGAACTCGCGCAGCATGACGTGGCCCATCGCCAGCGCCATCGCCGCATCGGTCCCCTGCTTCGGCGCCAGCCACAGATCGCACAGTTTGGCGATTTCAGCATAGTCCGGCGTCACCGCGACGGTTTTAGTGCCTTTGTAACGTACTTCGGTAAAGAAGTGGGCGTCCGGCGTACGGGTTTGCGGCACGTTAGAGCCCCAGGCGATAATATAGCTGGAATTGTACCAGTCAGCGGATTCCGGCACGTCGGTCTGCTCGCCCCAGGTTTGCGGGGAGGCTGGCGGCAGGTCGCAGTACCAGTCGTAAAAGCTCAGGCAGGTACCGCCAATCAGCGAAAGATAACGTGCGCCGGAAGCGTAGGAGACCATCGACATCGCCGGAATGGGTGAGAAGCCCGCGACGCGGTCAGGGCCATAGGTTTTCACGGTGTACACGTTGGAGGCAGCGATCAGCTCGTTCACTTCCTGCCATGAGGAGCGAACAAAGCCGCCACGACCACGCGCCTGTTTGAAGCTTTTGGCTTTATCGGCATCTTCAATGATGGAGGCCCATGCCTCTACCGGATCGCGATGCAGTTTTTTCGCCTCGCGCCACATCTTCATCAGACGTTTGCGCATTAGCGGATATTTCAGTCGGTTAGCGCTGTAGAGATACCAGGAGTAACTTGCCCCGCGCGGGCAGCCGCGAGGTTCATGGTTTGGCATATCAGGACGGGTGCGCGGGTAATCGGTTTGCTGTGTTTCCCAGGTCACCAGACCATTTTTGACATAAATTTTCCAGCTACAAGAACCGGTGCAGTTCACCCCATGGGTTGAGCGCACAATTTTGTCATGCTGCCAACGTTGGCGGTATCCGTCCTCCCAGTCCCGGTTTGTTTCGAGAAGCTGGCCGTGCCCATCGGCAAAGGTTTCGCCCTTCTGCTTGAAGTAGCGAAACCGGTCCAGGAATTTACTCATCGGGTTTCTCCTGTGTGGAACCTTACGGCTCTCTGATAAATCGACATTGCTTAACTAAGGGCGAAGGTAACGCGCTGAATGGGCGTGAGAATTGATAACGATCAAGGCGGACAGGGATGCAAATGGCGCGCAAACCTTCTGCATACTCCTTTAGGAGGAGTGTGTTTATTTGTATATCTTACTGATTTAAATGCATAAAATTAAATTTACGCACGACATGAATGTTAAATTTTCAACCAGTGGGTATTAAGGGGTATCCCCCTGGATGACCGATAAAGATGTGCGTGGTCAGCCCTGTCGCGCCTCTCTTCTTGACTATAAGTATGTTGTAACTAAATACAGATAAAAAAAAAGCGCGGCCTAACGCCGCGCAAAGGATAATCAAAAGTTACTTTTTATTTTTAGAATGACGTCCATATACCGCCCAGGTAATAACGACGCAGGCGATATAGAAAATAAGAAAGACTTTCATCGCGCCGACTGGCGAACCGGTTAAGGCTAAAGATGAACCAAACGCTTTCGGAATAAAAAAGCCGCCAATCGCGCCAATCGCGGAAATAAAGCCCAGCGCCGCCGCCGTATCGGTCGCCGCTTCACGCATGGCTCTTTCGTCCGACCCGCCTTCCGCTTTAACCCGGTCCATTGTCAGTTTACGGAAGATAACAGAGATCATCTGGAAGGTAGAACCACTCCCCAGCCCCGCCGTCAGGAATAGTGCCAGAAATACCCCGTAGAATGCGATAAAGCTACCGCCAACGCCGCCAGTAGGTAATGTCAGGAACAGCAGACCGCTGAAAATCGCCATCAGGACAAAGTTGATAAGCGTGACGCGAGTCCCCCCCAGACGGTCAGAAATTGCGCCGCCTGCCGAACGCGCCAGCGCGCCGATAAACGGACCGAAAAACGCATAATGCAGGATCTGCACATCCGGGAATTGCGTTTTAGACAGCATAGCGAACCCCGCGGAGAAACCGATAAACGATCCGAAGGTCGCCAGATACAGCAGACTCATGATCCACAGGTGACCACGTTTGAGCACCGGCAGTTGCTCTTTTAGCGAGGCCTTAGACGTCGCCAGTTCGTTCATGCCGAACCACGCCGCCAGCGTAAAAATGGCCAGGAAAGGCACCCAAATCCAGGCTGCGTTCGCCAGATAGAGCTGAGAACCGTCCGGCTGCTCTACACCGTGGCTGCCAAAGGCGGCAAAGATAGAGAGCGAAACCACCAGCGGCGCAACCAGCTGCATCACACTCACGCCCATATTGCCCAGACCACCGTTCAGACCCAGCGCGCCGCCCTGCTTTTGTTTAGGAAAGAAAAAGCTGATGTTCGCCATACTGGAGGCAAAGTTCGCGCCGGCAAAACCACACAGCAAGGAAATAATAATGAAAGTGCTAAATGGCGTACTGGTATCCTGAACGGCAAAGCCTAACCATACGCAGGGCACGATGAGGATACCGGTACTGAACGCTGTCCAGCGACGTCCGCCAAATAGCGGCACCATAAAGGAGTAAGGCACCCGTAGCAGCGCGCCGGAAACAGATGGCAGCGCAGTCAACATAAAGAGCTGATCGGTCGTAAAATTAAATCCCACTTTCGGCAGGTTCACCGCCACTGCGCTGAATAGCATCCAGACGCAAAACGCCAGCAGTAAACACGGGACAGAAATCCACAAATTACGGCTGGCGACACGATGGCCGCGCTGCTGCCAGAATGCCGGATCTTCCGGACGCCATTCCGTGATAACAGCGCCAGTTGCCCTTTCCGGGGCGGATGAGTGACTCATAGACACCTCTGATTCTTGATTTGATGTCTGCCACATTAGGGTTTACTGCCGAAGGTAAGTTGATATAAATCAAAGGAAAAGTCGTCATCACCGGCGACTAAAAATAGTTATTGCCCTTAATGAGTAGGCTATTTTGGTAAAAAAGCTGTGGTTTTTCACCATGCTGTGTCTGTCTACTCCTTCCCGTCGCAGATACCTCTCTACGGCGGCAATTAAGGAGTAACTCGTTATAGGTATGGGTATACTCCGCTGTATCGTTGAGAATAGCGGCACAGCCGATTGACGCCCCTCTTTTTTGCTACGTTTTTTCGGCGACATTACCCCGAAGAAAGAAGGTAACATGTTTAAACGGTGTTTCTCTCCTCTTACGCTGGTTAACCAACTGGCGCTGATTGTCATGCTCTCTACCGCTATCGGCGTGGCGGGGATGGCGGTTTCCGGCTGGCTGGTTCAGGGCGTACAGGGTAGCGCTCATGCGATTAATAAAGCGGGCTCATTGCGTATGCAAAGCTATCGACTACTGGCAGCTGTCCCGCTGGATGCTAAAGATCAAAAGCTGCTGGATGAGATGGAGCAAACGGCATTCAGCCCGGAACTGACCCGCGCCGCTGAGCGAGACGGGCAGCAAAAGCAGCTTAAAGCGTTGCAGGATTACTGGCATAACGAACTCTCGCCAGGACTACAGCACGCGCAAAACGCGCACGCGGTCGCAGAAGATGTCACGCGCTTTGTGGCGGGCCTGGATCGCCTGGTGACGTCGTTCGACCATACTACTGAATTGCGTATCGAACGCGTGGTATTAGTTCACCGGGTAATGGCGATCTTTATGGCGCTATTGCTGGTATTTACGATTATCTGGCTACGTGTTCGCCTTTTGCAGCCCTGGAAACAGTTATTATCAATGGCGCGCGCCGTCAGTCAGCGCGACTTTACCCAACGTGCCAATATCAGTGGACGCAATGAGATGGCCGCGTTGGGTTCTGCGCTCAATAATATGTCTGAAGAGCTGGCCGAAAGTTATGCGGTACTGGAACAGCGCGTACAGGAAAAAACAGCCGGTCTGGAACATAAAAACCAGATTCTCTCGTTTTTGTGGCAAGCCAACCGCCGACTGCATTCACAGGCTCCGCTATGTGAGCGTCTTTCACCGGTACTGAATGGCCTGCAAAATTTAACCCAGTTGCATGATATTGAGCTGCGAGTCTATGACCTGGAAGATGAAGATAATCACCAGGAATTTACCTGTCAGTCGGACATCAGTTGCGATGATAAAGGCTGCCACCTTTGCCCACGTAGCGCCCTGCCGATGATTAACGGCGGCACCACCTTAAAATGGCGGCTCACCGACTCTCACACCCAATACGGTATTTTGCTGGCGACGCTGCCCTACGGACGCCATCTCAGCCACGATCAGCAACAGTTGGTGGACACGCTGGTTGAACAGCTTACCGCGACTCTGGCGCTCGACAGGCATCAGGAGCGCCAGCAGCAGTTGATTGTCATGGAAGAGCGTGCCACCATTGCCCGCGAACTGCATGATTCTATTGCCCAGTCGCTCTCTTGTATGAAGATGCAGGTGAGCTGCCTGCAAATGCAGGGCGACGTGTTACCGGAAAGCAGCCGTGAGTTACTCAGCCAAATTCGCAATGAGCTGAACTGCTCCTGGGCGCAACTGCGCGAACTGTTAACCACTTTCCGCTTACAGTTGACGGAACCCGGGCTACGTCCGGCGCTGGAAGCAAGCTGCCAGGAGTTCAGCGCCCGGTTTGGCTTTACGGTAAAACTGGATTATCAGCTTCCCCCCCGCCTGGTGCCGTCACACCAGGCGATACACCTGTTGCAAATTGCCAGGGAAGCCCTCAGCAACGCCCTTAAACACTCTCATGCCGACGATGTGGTGGTGACAGTGACGCAATGTGGCAAACAGGTCAAACTAAAAGTGCAGGATAATGGCTGCGGCGTCCCGGAAAACGCCGAACGCAGTAATCACTACGGCATGATCATCATGCGCGATCGGGCGCAAAGTTTGCGCGGCGATTGCCAGGTACGCCGACGCGAGACTGGCGGAACAGAGGTCACTGTTACTTTTATTCCAGAAACAAACTTCACAGAAACCCAGGGAGATACCCATGAATAATCAGGAACCGGCAACCATCCTGTTAATCGACGACCATCCGATGCTACGCACGGGTGTAAAGCAGCTTGTGAGTATGGCGCCCGATATCAGCGTGGTCGGAGAAGCCAGCAACGGTGAGCAGGGTATTGACCTGGCGGAATCGCTCGATCCCGATCTGATCCTCCTTGATTTGAATATGCCGGGAATGAATGGTCTCGAAACGCTGGATAAATTACGCGAAAAAGCGCTGTCAGGACGTATTGTCGTTTTCAGCGTATCCAACCATGAAGAAGATGTCGTCACGGCGCTAAAGCGCGGCGCGGATGGTTATCTGTTGAAAGACATGGAGCCGGAGGACTTGCTCAAAGCGTTACAACAGGCCGCCGCCGGCGAAATGGTATTAAGTGAAGCGTTAACGCCGGTACTGGCGGCCAGCCTGCGGGCCAACCGCGCCACCACCGATCGCGATGTAACGCAACTCACCCCGCGTGAGCGCGATATTCTGAAGCTCATCGCGCAGGGATTGCCAAATAAGATGATTGCCCGACGTCTGGATATCACCGAAAGTACGGTCAAAGTGCACGTGAAACATATGCTCAAGAAAATGAAGCTGAAATCGCGCGTGGAGGCCGCCGTCTGGGTACATCAGGAACGCATCTTTTAATTATTGCTCCTGGAACGGTTGCCAATGCGGATTATCGTCCGGCATCGTGATAAACGGTTCAGTCAGCGCGAGCGTGATCTCATTGGAAGAGACACGCTGACCTTTTTCATCCTCAACCACCACCGATAAACGCCAGCGATTTGCCGCGCCTTCGCGGTGATCCCAGGCCGGCATAATGATTGTCCAGCCCTCGGTACTGCGGGTGTCCGTTCCTGCCGTCAAACTTAAGGCCTGTGTATCGCCCTGCCAGCTCAAATGACGAATACCGTGCACGCTGCGCACCTGCAATTTTAACGCAACCGTCTCACCAGGCGTAAGATCCCAGGGCGGCGTCGCCAGAAAAACCGTTAACGTTTTACGCTGCCGATACTCCATTGTCGGCAGCGAGTTACGTTGCGGCGTATCATAGCGGCTACCGCGTAATGACTGGCTTTGCGCCACTTCACTGGCGGCAAGCTGCTTTTTGAGCGGCACGCCGAAGCGGTAGTTAAGCGTCAGCCCCAGGTTATTCTGACTGACCCCGCTCTCGCCCTGTTTGTGCTGGGCGGTCATGGTAAGCAAAGGTACTGGCGTATAGTTGAGACCCAGTTTTAACGCGACAGGATTGTGATACCCCGTTCCGGAGTCAAACAGATCCACGCTATCGCCAAAGTACTGCTCCAGACTAACGCTGGTATTGATATGCTGGTAAAACGGCAGCCGCATTTGCGCGTTGATATCATACCCGCGCGCCATTCGCTGTTCTAAGGTCGCCGTATGCGTCTGCCAGTCGGCAAAAGGCTGATAATAGTTGGCGGATAAACGCAAATATTCTCCCCACGCCTCCGCGCCAAAGCCGGCGCGCTGCAGATTTTCATCCAGCAGATTATCGTAAAAGGTATTATAGCCAAGAAGCCAGCCATCCTGTGCCCAGCGCTGTCCTATGCCAACGTTGCTTACCAGTCCGTCAGTCTGTTGCGTAAGACCAAGCTGGCTCCAGGTCAGATAGCGCTGTTTATCCTGTAAAGGGATAAACCAGCTTCCGCGACTGCCGTTAAAATGACCTTCGTTATCGACGTTAATATCAACGCTGGCGCTGCCCCAGGCTGATAGCCAGCTTTCAAGCTGCTGGTTAACCTGCTCGCTGACCACATCGCGTACCTGTCCGAAAGCGAATTGCCGCGCCTGTTCACCGGTATCCAGATCGTTATTTTTCATGCTGGCTTCGCCAAACGCTTTGGCCATCTCGGCAAAATGCTTTTCCCCTTCGTGGGATTCCGGCATCATGCCTAAATCCGGCAGACGGTTTTGCGTGAAAGGATCTTGCGCCTGCGCACGGATCGTACCGCTGGCAGCCAGCAGGAGAAGCGAGAGTGAGAATGAACGAAAAACAATACGGCTCAACGTGTCGGCAACTTCTAAAACAAAAGATGAGAGGAATGGCATCAGAGTAAACCATAACGTGTCCGGACAGGTTTTGCAGCCTTTTCTCGTGCTTCCAGGAATATCCTTATTTTTTCCGCAGAGCGTCCCGGGATTTTATCCACGCATTTGGCGGTACCCGGTTCCCGAGGTAACATAACGCCATTGCCGACAAAATTTCTCGAGGAGAAGGGTTATTCATGCAAAATATCGTCATTATCGCTAACGGCGCCGCCTACGGCAGCGAATCATTATTTAATAGCCTGCGTCTGGCCATTGCGCTGCGCGAGCAGGAAAGCCATCTCGATTTACGCCTGTTTTTGATGTCAGATGCCGTAACCGCAGGGTTACGCGGTCAAAAACCAGCCGAAGGCTACAATATTCAGCAAATGCTGGAAATTCTGACCGCGCAAAACGTACCGGTAAAATTATGCAAAACCTGTGCGGACGGACGTGGTATCACTCCCCTGCCGCTGATTGACGGTGTGGAAATCGGAACGCTGGTCGAGCTGGCGCAATGGACGCTGGCGGCGGACAAAGTGCTGACATTTTGAATCTGTACGCGGGAAAAGCTCCCGCGTCAGGATAGACTTCCGGCAAGAAAATCAGGCTAACGCGTGAGTAATACCGCGTTTATTTTTTCTTATGCCATTTATCATCCTCGCCTTTTTCATAATCGTTTTTAACCGCCGCCCAGGCGACTTTGTGTGCGGTTTCCTCGCGGCTGGCGTCATCACGACGATCGGCTTTATCTTTATATTGCTCCCAGGCGCTATTAAACGCTTCTTTGTAAATGTCCTAGGCATGGGCTGGAAGAACATTCCGCACATTATCGGGTAAATCACTTTTGGCTTTATACGGCATCAGCGCCTCCGTCTTCAGGGAAAACATTAAGTGTGGTAAACAATGCGTTATTACGCCAGTCGAGGAGGATTTTTGCTTTTTACGGAAATTAACTTTTTGTTATTTAAACACTGTTAAAACAAGATGCTTGTTTTACTGACCTTGAAAGAAAAAAATCGTCTACGCCGTAAAACTACGTAAAAAACAACTAAAAAAATACAAATTTCTGCTATTTTTACCTTCTTTACTCTTTCCAAAATATTAACACCTGCACAAGGGAGACCCACATGACACATGCCTGTGAGGCGGTGAAAACCCGCCATAAGGAGACTTCGCTTATTTTCCCGGTTCTTGCGCTGGTAGTGCTGTTCCTTTGGGGAAGCAGCCAGTCACTACCAGTGGTTATTGGCATCAATATCCTTGCACTTATTGGTATTTTAAGCAGCGCATTTAGCGTGGTCCGTCATGCCGATGTATTAGCGCACCGACTCGGCGAACCCTACGGATCGCTTATTTTAAGCCTGTCCGTCGTTATTCTTGAGGTGAGTTTAATTTCAGCGCTGATGGCCACCGGCGATGCTGCGCCAACGCTTATGCGCGATACGCTCTACTCTATTATTATGATTGTCACCGGGGGACTGGTCGGTTTCTCGTTGTTGTTGGGCGGGCGTAAATTCGCAACGCAATATATGAATTTATTCGGGATTAAGCAGTATCTTATCGCACTGTTTCCGCTGGCGATTATTGTACTGGTTTTTCCAATGGCATTGCCGCAAGCCAATTTCTCTACCGGTCAGGCATTATTGGTCGCGTTAATTTCCGCCGCGATGTACGGCGTATTTTTGTTGATTCAAACCAAAACGCACCAGAGCTTATTTATCTATGAACATGAAGATGAAGGCGATGATGACAATCCACACCACGGTAAACCCTCCGCGCACAGTAGCGGCTGGCATACGGTCTGGTTACTTATTCATTTAATTGCGGTCATTGCCGTTACCAAAATGAATGCCAGCCCGCTGGAGGCGTTGCTGACCAGCATGAACGCCCCGGTCGCCTTTACCGGTTTCCTGGTCGCGCTGTTAATTCTCTCGCCGGAAGGACTGGGCGCGCTGAAGGCGGTACTGAATAATCAGGTTCAGCGGGCAATGAATCTGTTCTTCGGATCGGTGTTGGCGACGATTTCATTAACCGTGCCGGTCGTCACGCTCATCGCCTGGGTGACAGGTAATGATCTGGTGTTTGGTTTAGGCGCGCCGGAAATGGTAGTGATGGTGGCCTCGTTAGTGCTGTGCCATATTTCGTTCTCTACCGGACGCACCAACGTGCTAAACGGCGCGGCGCATCTGGCTTTATTTGCCGCCTATCTGATGACGATTTTTGCCTGATATAAAAAAGCCGGATAGTATCTTATCCGGCCTACACAAGCTAAAAACCGCAATCAGTTCTCGGTATCCAGCTCGTCGAAGCTTTTCACCAAATCATCAATTGCTTTTATCTGGGTCAGGAACTGCTCCAGTTTCGCCAGCGGCAGCGCGGAAGGACCGTCGCACTTCGCGTTAGCCGGGTCCGGATGCGACTCCAGGAACAGGCCCGCCAGACCGACAGCCATACCAGCGCGCGCCAGCTCGGTCACCTGACCACGACGACCGCCAGAGGCGGCGCCAAATGGGTCGCGGCATTGCAGCGCATGGGTAACGTCGAAAATCACCGGCGAGTTGCCGGAGACCTTTTTCATCACGCTAAAGCCCAGCATATCCACCACCAGGTTGTCATAACCGAAGTTCGCGCCGCGGTCGCACAGAATCACCTTATCGTTACCGCCCTCATGGAACTTATCCACGATATTGCCCATCTGACCCGGGCTTACGAACTGCGGCTTTTTCACGTTAATCACAGCGCCGGTTTTCGCCATCGCTTCCACCAGGTCGGTCTGGCGCGCCAGAAACGCCGGGAGCTGAATCACGTCAACCACATCAGCCACAGGCTGCACCTGGCTGGCTTCATGGACGTCAGTGATCACTTTTACGCCAAATGTCTGTTTGAGTTCCTGGAAGATTTTCATCCCTTCTTCCAGACCCGGCCCACGGTAAGAGTGAATAGAGGAACGGTTGGCTTTATCAAAAGAGGCCTTGAACACGTAAGGAATACCCAGCTTCTGGGTAACGGTTACGTAGTGCTCACAAATGCGCATTGCCAGATCGCGTGACTCCAGCACGTTCATACCGCCAAACAGCACAAACGGCAGGTCATTTGCCACCTTAATGTCGCCAATGTTAACCACTTTTTGTTTCATAGGATCGCCTTACACTTATAGGTAAAATGTCGGTTAATTAATGTAGAACAATTTGCTTGTGCGCAATGGTGTTGATCTGCGCACGAATCATTTCGCTGATCGGGTCTTCCGGACACTGTTCAACGAAGTAGCTTAAATCAGTCAGCGCAACGTGTTCACACTCAAGCTGCGCGTAGATCAACCCGCGGTCACGGATTTCGTAAGGATCTTCCGGGTTAAATTGCAACAATGCTTCGCTAACGCGCAGCGCCAGCTCCATTTGCCGTTCCTCCATCAGCGAGGATTTCAGCGTATCCAGTAGCTTACGAATCACTTCGGCGTTATCCGCTTCGTCCAAATCTTCATTAAACAACTCGGCGACCGGACTAATATTGCCTTTTAACCAGACTTCGAGGGTATGTTCATCAAGCGTTTCACCGTTGAACGGGTTAATCAGCCACATTTCCCCTTCCAGCGATTCAATACGCAAAATCAACTGCGTTGGGAAGATAACGGGCACCAACGGCAAATCAAGACGGTTTGCTATCCATAATAAAATAGCGCCCAACGATACCGCGCTCCCCTGGCGTTTTTTCAGGACTTTATCGAGCCATAAAGCATCAGAAAGACGGTAGACGCCGCGGGAGTCCGTGAACCCCCACTCGCCGTAAAAAAGTGCCAGCAATTTTTCCAGTTGCTCATCCTGAGACAGGAGCTGGCTAATTTCTTCCTGCGCCAGACTGACCAGACGTTCCAGTTCGTCGTAGACAAACTGCGTGGGAAAATCCAGGCGAATCATCTCTGATGCCAGGATCATGCCATCACACAGCGGCGCATTGTTAAATTCGAAATCAGCTAACGACCTCATGACTTACCCCAGTAACGGTATTTTTGTGGTGGCGAGTTTAATGATGATGTACAGCACCACCAGCGCCAGCGGGAAAGCGATAAAACGCGCCTGCTGGCTGCGCGCCTGACGATAATCAAGCGCAATAAAACCCAAAACGATGTAGATGATAACGCCAAACAGTTTTTCAGTCAGCCATGAGCCCGACTCCGTGAATGGCAGGATGTGCGTTTTAACGATTAACCCAATACCGCTAAGCAGTAACAGGGTATCTATGACGGGAGGCACGATTCGTGTCCAGCGCGCGGCGGCCAACGCATGGCCGCAATAGCGCCACCAGTAACGAGCGACAAACAAACTGACGGAGAGCGCAACACAAATAAGATGAAGCGTGAGCAACATTGCAATTGTCATGGCGTAAAACGCCCGCAGGTTACGCGTTCATTACCGCCATAATCACGACACGTTTCTACATCCGTGTAACCAGACCGCCTGAAAACCGCTCTTACCGCTTCGCCCTGCTGCCAACCGTGTTCCAGCAGCAGGAAGCCGCCGGGCGTTAACATCTGGCGGGCGTTATCGATAATATGCGTAAGATCCGCCATACCGTTTTCGTCCGCCACCAACGCCGAGCGCGGTTCAAAGCGTACATCGCCTTCGCTAAGGTGCGGGTCCTGCGCATCAATGTAGGGCGGATTGCTGACAATCATGTCGAACTGCTGCCCCGATAGCGCGCTGAACCAACAACTTTGCAGTATACGCACATTCTGGATAGCCAAATGTTCCGCGTTGCGTATCGCCAGCGCAACCGCATCAGGCATACGATCGACCGCAGTCACCTCGCAATCCGGTCGCTCGCAGGCCAGCGCCAGCGCAATCGCGCCGGTTCCGGTGCCTAAATCCAGAATACGACAGGTTTTGACCGGCAATCGCGCCAACGCCTGTTCCACCAGACATTCGGTATCCGGGCGCGGGATTAGCGTGGCGGGAGAAACGAAGAGCGGCAGCGACCAAAATTCGCGTAAGCCCGTCAGGTACGCAATAGGTTCGCCCTGTCTACGCCGCTGCAGCAGGTCCGCGAGCTGTTGTTGCTGGACGTCGGTAAGCGGCGTTTCGCCAAAGGCCATGATATACGTCCGCCCCTTGCCCGTAACGTACTCAAGCAGGATCTCGGCGTCGCGCCGGGGGCTGTCGCTGTCCCGGAGCTGGTTTACCGCCTCATGTAGCCAGTGCTGAAAATCCATTATTCCTGCTCGGATAAGGCGGCTAACAGGTCAGCCTGGTGTTCCTGAACAATCGGCTCAATCAGCATATCCAGCTTACCTTCCATCGTTTCATCAAGGCGATATAACGTCAGATTAATACGATGATCGGTCACGCGCCCCTGCGGGAAATTATAGGTCCGGTTACGATCGCTGCGATCGCCGCTGCCAAGCAGGTTGCGGCGCGTTGACGCCTCGGCCTGCTGGCGTTTTGCCGTTTCGGCGGCGTGAATGCGCGCCCCGAGCACCGAGAGCGCTTTCGCTTTGTTTTTATGCTGCGAACGCTCGTCCTGGCATTCCACCACGATGCCGGTCGGCAAGTGGGTAATACGGATAGAGGAGTCGGTGGTGTTAACGTGCTGACCGCCCGCGCCGGAAGAACGAAACGTATCAATGCGCAGATCCGCCGGGTTAATATCCGGCAGCTCGGCTTCCGGCAGCTCCGGCATCACGGCGACGGTACAGGCGGAGGTATGGATACGCCCCTGCGACTCGGTCGCCGGAACACGCTGTACGCGGTGTCCGCCGGACTCAAATTTCAGTCGGCCATACACGCCGTCGCCGCTGATTTTGGCGATGATCTCTTTATAACCGCCATGCTCGCCTTCGCTCATGCTCATGATCTCCACGCGCCAGCGGCGCGCTTCGGCATAACGGCTGTACATGCGGAACAGATCGCCGGCAAACAGCGCGGCTTCGTCGCCGCCGGTGCCGGCGCGAACCTCAAGGAACGCGTTTCGTTCATCGTCCGGATCTTTCGGCAGCAGCAGTACCTGTAACTGTTGCTCCAGTTGTTCGCTTTTTTCTTTCGCTTCGCGCAGTTCTTCCTGCGCCATTTCCCGCATTTCAGGATCGTCGAGCATCATCTGAGCCGTCTCGATATCGTCCTGAACCTGTTGCCAGTCCGTAAAACAGCGAGAAACGTCGCTTAATTGCGCATATTCGCGCGACAATGCGCGAAAGCGGTCCTGGTCGGCGATAATTCCCGCATCGCCCAGCAACGCCTGAACTTCCTCATGGCGTTCGTGCAGGGCTTCCAGTTTGGCAACGATAGAAGGCTTCATAGGCGTAAATTCACCCTGTAAAAAAGTGTGGTGTGTGCTGCTACTCCAGCCCGAGGCTGTCGCGCAGAATATTCAGGCGTTCGTCATCCCCGTCACGGGCAGCCTGTTGAAGTGATTTCGTTGGCGCATGAATCAGGCGGTTGGTCAGTTTCCATGCCAGATCCTGCAAGATGGCTTGCGCATCACCGCCCTGTTGAAGGGCCGACAGCGCTTTGGTAGTCAGTTCGTCACGAATCTGCTCCGACTGACTACGGTATTCCCGAATGGTCTCGCTGGCCCCCTGGGCGCGTAGCCAGGCCATAAACTCGCTGGCTTCCTGCTCAACAATCGTTTCCGCTTCCACCGCCGCAGCCTGACGCTGCGCCAGATTATGCGAAATGATGCTCTGTAAATCATCGACGCTATAAAGATAAGCGTTCGCCAGTTTGCCGACTTCCGGCTCAACGTCGCGCGGTACGGCGATATCCACCAGCAGCATCGGCTGGTTGCGACGGCTTTTTAATGCGCGCTCCACCATGCCTTTACCGATAATCGGCAGCGGGCTGGCGGTCGAACTGATGATAATATCGGCATCCTGCAAACGGGCGTCGATATCGCTGAGCGAGATAACCTCAGCGCCAACCTCATCCGCCAGGGCTTGCGCGCGCTCGCGGGTTCGGTTGGCGATAATCATCTTTTGTACTTTATGCTCGCGCAGGTGACGCGCCACCAGTTCAATGGTTTCGCCCGCGCCAACTAACAGTACAGTGACCGTCGAGAGCGATTCAAAGATTTGGCGGGCGAGCGTACAGGCGGCAAACGCGACGGAGACGGCGCTGGCGCCGATATCGGTTTCAGTCCGCACTCTCTTGGCGACGGAAAAAGACTTCTGAAACATTCGCTCCAGCGCGCTGGCGTTAAGGTGGCCTTTTTGCGAATCCGCAAACGCTTTTTTCACCTGACCGAGGATTTGCGGTTCGCCCAGCACCAGTGAATCCAGACCGCTGGCGACGCGCATCAGGTGGCTGACGGCGTCATTGTCCTGATGCCAGTACAGACTGTTGCGCAGATCGTCCTCGTTCAGGTTATGGTAATCGCATAACCAGCGGATCAGCGCTTCTTGCAGGTTATCCTGCTCTTCCACGCTCAGATACAGCTCTGTACGGTTACAGGTTGACAGCACGACCCCGCCCTGCACCATTGGCTGCGCAAGCAGGCTGTCCAGCGCCTGATCAAGCGTGTCCGGCGAAAACGTTACGCGTTCTCGCAGCGATACAGGTGCCGTTTTATGGTTAATACCGAGCGCTAAAAGAGTCATGTCTGCGGGAGTAGTACCAGCGTTGATATGGTTAGTCTGCTTGCATCATACAGGATGCGCGTGGTCAATAAAAGAGAGAGCCCCCTTTTGGAGTAATTGGCAGCGCTCGCTAATTTGATGATTTAAGACAACTTGAAAGTAGACGATGTCACCAGGCGGCGCTAGCATTAAAGGCTATAACTGTAACCGATAGCAAAAATTTGCCGAATCGCGGCGCGAACGTTTTTACAGCCTGCAGGTTCAGTTTTCAGGCCTGATAAGCGTAACGCCATCAGGCAATTATTGCACCGTATCACAAGGATTCGTCATCACTATGACCCTGCCCGATTTTCGCCTGATTCGTCTACTGCCGTTAGCAAGCCTGGTTCTCACCGCCTGTACGCTTCCTGGGCATAAAGGCCCGGGCAAGAGCCCGGATTCCCCTCAGTGGCGCCAGCATCAGCAAGAGGTGCGTCATCTGAATCAATACCAGACGCGCGGCGCCTTTGCTTACATCTCAGATGATCAGAAAGTCTATGCGCGCTTCTTCTGGCAACAGACCGGACAGGATCGCTACCGCCTGCTGCTTACCAACCCGCTGGGCAGCACCGAGCTGGAGCTTAACGCCCAGCCGGGCAACGTCCAGTTGGTGGATAACAAAGGCCAGCGTTATACCGCCGATGACGCCGAAGAGATGATCGGCAAACTCACCGGGATGCCGATTCCGTTAAACAGCCTGCGGCAGTGGATCCTCGGTCTGCCTGGCGATGCCACCGACTACAAACTGGACGACCAGTATCGCCTGAGCGAAGTGAACTACCGCCAGGATGGTAAAAACTGGAAAGTGGTTTACGGTGGCTATGACAGCAAAACGCAGCCTGCCATGCCTGCCAATATGGAGCTTTCAGACGGCAGTCAGCGCATTAAGCTGAAAATGGATAACTGGATTGTGAAATGATGACCCATTGGCCTTCTCCGGCAAAATTAAATCTGTTTTTATATATCACCGGACAGCGTGCAGACGGCTACCACACGCTGCAGACGCTGTTTCAGTTTCTGGATTATGGCGACACACTCCACATCGAACCGCGTCGCGATGGCGAAATCCATTTATTAACGCCGGTTAACGGCGTTGAAAATGAAGACAATCTGATCGTCCGCGCCGCGCAACTGTTGATGAAAATCGCCTCGGAGAGTGGACGCCTGCCCGCCGGAAGCGGCGCGGATATCAGCATTGAGAAGCGCCTTCCCATGGGCGGCGGTCTGGGTGGCGGCTCGTCTAACGCCGCGACCGTTCTGGTGGCGCTCAATCATCTTTGGCAATGCGGGCTTTCCATTGATGAACTGGCGACGCTCGGCCTGACGCTCGGCGCCGACGTCCCGGTCTTTGTTCGTGGCCACGCCGCGTTTGCCGAAGGCGTAGGCGAAATATTAACGCCGGTGAATCCGCCGGAAAAATGGTATCTGGTCGCGCACCCTGGCGTAAGCATTCCGACGCCGGTTATCTTTAAAGATCCTCAATTGCCGCGTAATACGCCAAAAAGGTCAATAGATACGTTACTAAAATGTGAATTCAGCAATGATTGCGAGGTTATCGCAAGAAAACGTTTTCGCGAGGTTGATGCGGCGCTTTCCTGGCTGTTAGAATACGCGCCGTCGCGCCTGACTGGGACAGGGGCCTGTGTCTTTGCTGAATTCGATACAGAGTCCTGTGCTCGCCAGGTGCTTGAGCAAGCCCCGGAATGGCTCAATGCTTTTGTGGCGAAGGGTGTCAACCTCTCCCCATTGCATCGAGAGTTACTCTAACGCATTCGGGTTTCAGGAAGATGGCGAAATGACGAATCGCCGGTCATATATGCCGTATTTGACCGGTGTGAGGCATCGATACCAGCGCACATGAAACGTGAATGAAGACGAGTAAGCCGGGCAAGCTGAGCTTCGGTGACAACGTCACCTTGTTCCAGACGTTGCATCGCGCTCTTTAATACACCGCCTGGATAGGATTTTGCCTGGCCCGCACAGTTTTCGGCAGATTCTTTCCACCAATGGACGCATGCCTGAGGTTCTTCTCGTGCCTGATATGAAGCTTTTTGCTGGTAACGCCACCCCGGAACTAGCACAACGTATTGCCAACCGCCTGTACACTTCTCTCGGCGACGCCGCCGTAGGTCGCTTTAGCGACGGCGAAGTCAGCGTACAAATCAACGAAAATGTACGCGGTGGTGATATTTTCATCATCCAGTCCACTTGTGCCCCAACCAACGACAACCTGATGGAATTGGTCGTTATGGTTGATGCCCTGCGTCGTGCTTCCGCAGGTCGTATCACCGCCGTTATCCCCTACTTTGGCTATGCACGTCAGGACCGTCGCGTACGTTCCGCCCGTGTGCCGATTACCGCAAAAGTTGTCGCTGACTTCCTGTCCAGCGTCGGCGTTGACCGCGTTCTCACCGTAGATCTGCATGCTGAACAGATCCAGGGCTTCTTTGACGTTCCGGTTGATAACGTGTTTGGTAGCCCAATCCTGCTCGAAGATATGCTGCAACTGAATCTGGATAACCCGATCGTGGTTTCTCCGGATATTGGCGGCGTGGTTCGTGCCCGCGCTATCGCTAAGCTGCTGAACGATACCGATATGGCTATCATTGATAAACGTCGTCCGCGCGCGAACGTTTCTCAGGTGATGCACATCATCGGCGACGTCACTGGCCGTGACTGCGTGCTGGTTGATGATATGATCGATACCGGCGGTACTCTGTGCAAAGCAGCAGAAGCATTGAAAGAACGTGGCGCTAAACGCGTGTTTGCCTACGCGACGCACCCGATCTTCTCAGGCAATGCGGCAAACAACCTGCGCAACTCCGTCATTGATGAAGTCGTTGTCTGCGACACCATTCCGCTGACCGACGAAATCAAAGCGCTGCCGAACGTGCGTACTTTGACCCTGTCAGGTATGCTGGCCGAAGCGATTCGCCGTATCAGCAACGAAGAATCGATTTCCGCCATGTTCGAGCATTGATCGAACCCGGATCTGAAACCCGCTGCGGCGGGTTTTTTTGTCTGTAACACCCTTTTGTATGACTTATGCCTCCTTCACCTGCCATTTAGTTGACAGATGATGCGCTCATGGATGAAACATTATTGTGAACAAATTATTTTCCTCACATGTGATGCCTTTCCGCGCTCTCATCGATGCTTGCTGGAAAGAAAAATATACCGCCTCCCGGTTCACCCGCGATGTGATAGCCGGGATCACCGTCGGGATTATTGCTATCCCGCTGGCGATGGCGCTGGCAATTGGCAGTGGCGTTGCGCCGCAGTATGGCCTCTATACCTCCGCTGTCGCCGGGATCGTGATCGCGCTAACCGGCGGCTCGCGCTTTAGCGTTTCCGGCCCTACCGCCGCGTTTGTGGTGATTTTGTATCCGGTATCGCAACAGTTTGGTCTGGCGGGCCTACTGGTCGCCACGCTGATGTCGGGCTTCTTCCTGATCCTTTTCGGCCTGGCGAGACTGGGGCGATTGATTGAATATATCCCGGTGTCGGTCACGTTGGGTTTTACCTCAGGGATTGGTATTACCATCGGTACCATGCAGATTAAAGATTTTCTTGGTCTGCAGATGGCCCATGTGCCAGAGCACTATTTGCAGAAAGTCAGCGCGCTGTTTATGGCGTTGCCCACCGTCAATATTGGCGATGCCGCCATTGGCGTGGTAACGCTGGGAACGTTGATTTTCTGGCCGCGTCTCGGTATTCGTCTGCCAGGACATCTTCCCGCGCTGCTGGCCGGTTGCGCCGTAATGGGGATTGTTAATCTGCTGGGCGGCAATGTGGCGACTATCGGCTCACAGTTCCATTACGTTCTGGCTGACGGCACTCAGGGCAACGGCATCCCGCAGCTCCTGCCGCAACTGATGCTGCCGTGGAGTCTTCCTGGCTCCGATTTCACGCTAAGCTGGGATTCACTGCGCGCGCTGCTGCCAGCGGCTTTCTCGATGGCAATGCTGGGGGCAATCGAATCATTGCTCTGCGCCGTCGTGCTGGACGGCATGACCGGCACCAAACATAAAGCTAACAGCGAACTTATCGGCCAGGGGCTGGGGAATATGGTCGCGCCGTTCTTTGGCGGCATCACCGCCACCGCCGCGATTGCCCGATCTGCCGCCAACGTCCGCGCTGGCGCGACCTCTCCCGTCTCGGCGGTAATTCACGCTATTCTGGTCATTCTGGCGCTACTGGTCTTAGCCCCGCTACTCTCCTGGCTGCCGCTTTCCGCGATGGCGGCGCTACTGCTGATGGTGGCATGGAATATGAGTGAAGCCCATAAAGTGGTGGATCTGTTACGCCATGCGCCGAAAGATGACATTATCGTTATGCTGCTGTGCATGTCATTAACGGTTCTGTTTGATATGGTCATCGCCATCAGCGTGGGGATTGTCCTTGCTTCCCTGCTGTTTATGCGCCGTATTGCGCGAATGACTCGACTTGCGCCGGTCAATGTCGATATGCCTGAAGATGTGCTGGTGCTGCGTGTTATCGGTCCGCTCTTTTTCGCCGCGGCGGAAGGGCTGTTTACCGACCTTGAGTCACGTATTAAGGGCAAACGTATCGTCGTTCTGAAATGGGACGCAGTACCAGTGCTGGATGCAGGCGGGCTTGATGCTTTTCAGCGTTTTGTGAAGCGTCTGCCGGAGGGTTGCGAATTGCGTATCAGTAACCTGGAGTTCCAACCGCTGCGCACAATGGCGCGTGCCGGTATCAAACCTATTCCTGGGCGTCTGACCTTCTTCCCGAACAGGACGGAGGCGTTAGCGGATTTACTCAGTTAATGGACAATGCCCGGTGGCGATAACGCTTACCGAGTCTGAACCGGTTAGCTATGACGACGATTGTCGCTACGGCGGCAACGTTTGTCATAGTGACGTACCCACCAATATTTGTCGCTCACCTGCTCATGCCCCCCTACACGAGCCCCCGCCAGCCAAAGAACTGCACCGACAAAAATGCTCAGTATTGCGCCATGCGCAAAAAATTGCGGCAAATTAAACTGCGGCAGTTGGTTTAAAATAGAGTAACCCACGCCGACAACCATCACGACCAGCCCCAACCCCATCAGCACGTTACCGAATAACGAAGCGTTTTTGCGTTTCATATGTCACCTCCGGAACTTTTGGGTTGTTTTTAGGAAATCCCCCTAAACTTTATGTGTAAAGTATAGACAACACTTCCATTTGTAAGTGCGGGTGCGATCACAAATGTAAAGTTTCATTTAACAAAACTTTACAAATAACACTCTGAACAGTTTACATTTTTAATAATCAATGCTGGCAATTATTTAATTTACTTCAGGGTGTCGCTGTGTTTTGTCAAGCGGGCAGACAGACAGTAAACTACGCGCCAGTTATGGATCTACTCAGGACAAAAAACGTGGCAATTAAATTGATTGTTGGTCTGGCGAATCCCGGCGCGGAATATGCCGCGACGCGACACAATGCAGGCGCATGGTACGTCGATTTACTGGCGGAGCGCCTGCGCGCGCCGTTGCGTGAAGAGCCTAAATTCTTTGGCTATACCTCACGCATCACGCTGGAAGGGGAAGATGTTCGCCTGCTGGTACCCACCACGTTCATGAACCTCAGTGGTAAAGCAGTTGGCGCAATGGCCAGTTTTTACCGTATTCAGCCGGACGAAATTCTGGTCGCTCACGACGAGCTGGATCTCCCGCCGGGCGTCGCGAAATTTAAACTTGGCGGCGGCCACGGCGGCCACAATGGTCTGAAAGACATCATCAGCAAGCTGGGCAATAATCCCAACTTTCACCGCTTACGCGTTGGAATTGGTCATCCAGGCGATAAAAATAAAGTTGTTGGTTTCGTGCTGGGTAAACCCCCTGTTTCTGAACAAAAATTAATTGATGAGGCCATTGACGAAGCGGCACGTTGTACGGAATTGTGGTTCAAAGAGGGTCTGGCCAAAGCAACAAGCCGTTTGCATACCTTTAAGGCGCAATAACCAGTGATGTGCGGCATTTTTGCCGCACGCCGTGTATAATAGGCGAAGTTATTTCCATTTCTGCAATCTGTTTTCTATAACAGGTTGATTATTAAGATATTAAGGTGAGTTAAATCATGGGATTCAAATGCGGTATCGTCGGTCTGCCCAACGTCGGGAAATCCACCCTGTTCAACGCGCTGACAAAAGCCGGTATTGAAGCGGCAAACTTTCCGTTCTGCACTATCGAACCGAATACCGGTGTCGTGCCGATGCCCGATCCGCGTCTGGACCAGTTGGCTGAGATTGTTAAACCGCAACGCATTCTACCAACCACGATGGAGTTCGTGGATATCGCCGGTCTGGTAAAAGGCGCATCCAAAGGCGAAGGGTTGGGTAACCAGTTCCTGACCAATATCCGTGAAACCGAAGCTATCGGTCACGTGGTCCGCTGCTTTGAGAACGACAATATCATCCATGTGGCGGGTAAAGTAAACCCGGCAGAAGATATTGATGTTATCAATACCGAACTGGCGCTGGCTGACCTCGATACCTGCGAGCGCGCTATCCATCGCGTACAGAAGAAAGCCAAAGGCGGCGATAAAGACGCCAAAGCGGAACTGGCCGCGCTGGAAAAATGCCTGCCGCACCTGGCCGAAGCGGGGATGCTGCGTTCGCTGGACCTGACGGACGAAGATAAAGCGGCTATCCGTTATTTAAGCTTCCTGACGCTGAAGCCGACAATGTATATCGCTAACGTCAATGAAGACGGTTTTGAAAATAACCCGTATCTGGACCAGGTTCGCGAAATCGCCGCCAAAGAAGGTTCGGTCGTGGTTCCGGTGTGTGCCGCCGTCGAAGCTGATATTACTGAGCTGGAGGATGACGAGCGCGACGAATTTATGGCTGAACTGGGTCTGGAAGAGCCGGGGCTGAACCGCGTTATTCGCGCAGGTTATCGTCTGCTGAACCTCCAGACCTATTTCACCGCCGGGGTGAAAGAGGTTCGCGCATGGACCATTCCGGTTGGCGCAACCGCGCCGCAGGCAGCAGGTAAAATCCATACCGACTTCGAAAAAGGCTTTATCCGCGCCCAAACTATCGCCTTTGACGACTTTATTACCTATAAAGGTGAACAAGGCGCGAAAGAAGCCGGTAAGATGCGAGCGGAAGGCAAAGATTACATCGTTAAAGATGGCGATATAATGAACTTCCTGTTCAACGTCTAAATAACATTTGTTGTCTTATGAGGTTTTGCTGAATCTCATAAGAGGCAAAGAAACTCATAAAATCCACGCAGCCGCGTGGATTTTTTATTTCATAATATCTCAACTCATACTGACAGGCTCAATTAACGCAGAGCTAACAGGGTAAGTTTTTTTCTTAATTACCAGTCGACATTCACTGTATGATTATAAAAAGGATGCTGATCCTTTAGCGGCGTCTCATAACTTGGGATCGCATCATAATCATCTTTTCCCCGAACGGAATACCTTCCCGCTTCGATATCAAAACGATGTTTGAGCCATCCCGCAACATGACTTGCGAAAGCCTCTTTTCTTCTTAATGGCCAATCAACAGAAGCCAAATTAACATCTAATAAGTACCGCCCTTCTTTATTAACCTTGATCATTCCAGCCTGCAGTAACGCCCGTACCACCTGGGATTGGTTATCATGAATCCAGACCCAGGCATTTCCAAATTCCATTGCATAATTATCATTTAAAAAATCTTTTTTTGAATATAATTCACTTACATAATCATTGATAGAGTCAGCATAATTTTTTACTTTAGATGCAGATAAATCAAAAAAAGATTCAAATTCGAAAGTATTGTCATTAATATAGGACAGTAACGCACCCGGTTCCGAGAGCTGGGTCCATGATTGTAAACTCTCTACAGCTATAATGAATTTGAAAGTATTTCTTCCAATGACACCCCGGTCAATTAAAGTTAAAATATCGTGAGCTACGGTAGGGATATCTTCTGCAAACGGGACGATTATTCCCGCACCACTTATTTCGCTTGATCTAAAATCAAACCCTGGGGTACTTTCAATGTTTTCCGGAATACCATACTCTTTAATATGATTAAGGAATTTTTTAATATCGCCACGATATGGCCATCGCCATTCGCGTTCATGTGTCCAGTCAATCTTACCTGGAACATAAGTAACATATCTATATTGTTCAATCAGAGGAAGAGCCGTTTCATCAAGAATACGTTCCCCATATCTGCCTTGCGAGCATCGAGCATTGTTATGCTGATCCAACCCATATATGACTGGCCTTGCCCCATAATTAAACATTTGCTCTTTAGGTAAAACGATTGCATATAAACCAATATTTTCATTTCGTTCTAATCGGCGAACACCAGTTTCTAAATAAGCTGCAATCGGCATATCTGTAAAGCATACCACCGGGGAGTCACCATATACGGTTCGTTGTCCATTTCGGTATGACCAGGACGAGAAAATTTTATGACTGCGTAAAGATAATCTAAGTAAATATTTAGCATCAATGGAACATGCATGGTGCTGATTATTAAAACCACAGTGTTCAGGTAAATAAATATGGCTACCGGTCTCTAAATCAACGTCCCGAAAAAAATGAATCAAATAATCGGATAAGTCAAATCTGATGTTATTTTTCATGGGACGCCCTCTTTCAAACAGTCTCTTTTTTGCATTCCTTTAAAACCAGCACCATCATTTTATATAAAAATCATCACGAAGTATGCTTCTTTTAACGATGACATCAAATCCTCCCTCCTTTTGCATCAACTTACGTATCCCTGAAATGGCGAGACCAGGCTAAATCCACTTGAGGTTGCTCACTGAAAACCTCATCCCGGAACAAACTCAACCGCGCTTCCCCGCCACGGCCCTTTCGCCGAAAAACCGATAATGGGTATAAATATACCGCTATAAGCTATACCCACACACTTCACATTGTTTCTTATCGTTAATCCGATACGCTTTTTTCACATTATTTCTGGCGGTATACGTCGGTGCAAAGTGAATCGGGCTCGTTTCCGCGCTCGCGCGTAACACAATGATTTACCTTGCTGGCGGAACGTCAACGGACCCGCAAAAGCGCCTTATGCCCCTGGCGGAGCGTGGTGCAAAAAGGAGAAAAAATACGCGTTATGAATAACGAGGAGACCTTTTATCAAGCCATGCGTCGTAAGGGAGTGACCCGACGCAGCTTTCTCAAATTCTGTAGCCTTGCCGCCACATCGCTGGGACTGGGCGCCGGAATGACGCCAAAGATCGCCTGGGCGCTGGAGAATAAACCGCGGATTCCGGTGGTCTGGATTCATGGACTGGAATGCACCTGCTGTACCGAATCCTTTATCCGTTCCTCGCACCCGCTAGCCAAAGATGTGATCCTCTCGCTGATTTCCCTCGATTATGACGACACCCTGATGGCCGCCGCCGGCGCACAGGCCGAAGAAGTCTTTGACGATATTACCACTCGCTACGCCGGGAAATACATTCTGGCGGTGGAAGGCAATCCGCCGTTAGGAGAGCAAGGAATGTTCTGTATCAGCGGCGGCCGCCCGTTTATTGAAAGCCGCCGCGGGCGCCAGCGCTATTATCGCCTGGGGAAACTGCGCCTCCTGGGGTTGCGTCCAGGCCGCCCGCCCCAATCCGACCCAGGCAACGCCTATCGATAAAGTGATCACCGACAAGCCGATCGTGAAAGTCCCTGGATGTTCGCCAATCCCGGATGTCATGAGCGCCATTATCACCTATATGGTGACGTTTGATCGTCTGCCGGAACTCGATCGCATGGGCCGTCCACTGATGTTCTATGGTCAGCGTATCCACGATAAATGCTACCGTCGCGCCCATTTTGACGCCGGTGAATTTGTCGAGAGCTGGGATGATGACGCCGCCCGCAAGGGATACTGCCTGTACAAGATGGGCTGTAAAGGGCCAACCACCTATAACGCCTGCTCCTCCACACGCTGGAATGACGGCGTCTCCTTTCCTATCCAGTCCGGTCACGGATGTCTGGGATGTTCAGAAAATGGTTTCTGGGATCGCGGCTCGTTTTATAGCCGCGTGGTGGATATTCCCCAGATGGGTACCCATTCAACCGCCGATACGGTGGGGCTGACCGCGCTGGGCGTGGTCGCGGCGGGCGTTGGCGGTCACGCTATCGCCAGCGCACTCAACCAACGTAAACGCCACAAACAACAGTTAGCGCAAGCCGAACAACAGCCGGACAATGAGGATAAACAGGCATGAGTAACCAGTATCAAACCCAGGGTGATCGCTTTAATGTACGTCGGTTTCCGGCGACGTTGGTTTTTACAGACGGCGAGCTACGCGGCGCGCTCAGCGGCATTCATCCCTGGGCTGAACTGCTCACGCTGATGCGTTCGATGGTTGACACTCCCGCAGCGCAGGAGACAGCACAATGAGCAACGCCTTTTTTCATCTGCTGGGGCCAGGCACGCAGCCTGATGACGCCAGTTTCTCGATGAATCCCCTACCGCTCACCTGTCAGGTCAATGGCGACCCAAGTATGGCGGCGCTGGAACACTGCGCTCACAGCCCGGCGGTGATGGCATTGTTGACCGATCTGCGAGGTCAGCTTGCCCGGCGCATCCCGGAAGTCGGCGACGTGCTGGGATGGGAGTTATCTCCCCTGAATGCCGATGATCTCTCATTCCTCAATACGCTATTGGGCGAAGGCGAAGTCTCGGTACGCATTCAGCATCCGGACGGGAGTGAAAGCGAGATCCAGGAGACCATCTTCTGCGGCCTGTGGCGGGTACGCCATCTGCATAACCGACGTCTGCTGACGGATCGTCTGGAAGCGGGTAGCGCGCCCCTGGCATTGTGGCAAGCGGCGACTGCCGATACGCTGCCTGACGACGCTCTGCTGCCTCCGCCTGTCGCTGGCCTGATGAATGGACTGCCGCTGGCCCATGAGTTATTGGCGCACGTACGCGATCCGGCGTCGCAACCTCACAGCATCAATTTGACCCAACTGCCGCTCAACGAGGCCGATCGCCTTTTTCTGGCGCGTTTATGCGGACACGGGAATATTCAGATTCGCATCTCCGGGTATGGTGAAAGTCAAATCAACGCCACAGCATTGCGCCATCTCTGGCATGTGCGCTGTCTGGACGCGCTTAAAGGGCCGTTACTCGATAGCTATGAGATTTGTCCTTTGCCGGAGCTGGTACTGGCGGCCCCGGAAGATCTGGCCGATTCGCGCCAGCGCCTGGATGAAGTCTGCCGATGGCTGGAGACGCGCTAACGCTCTCAACAGGAACGTAACCGGTGTCCGGTACTGATTAGCTTTTTACTCTCTTTCTGCCTACAGGAGTTAGCATGTGGGATGTCATTGACTTATCGCGCTGGCAGTTTGCGCTGACCGCGCTGTATCACTTTTTATTTGTTCCTCTTACGCTTGGGCTGATTTTTTTGCTGGCCGTCATGGAGACGATCTATGTGGTGACGGGGAAAACCGTCTACCGCGATATGACGCGTTTCTGGGGCAAGCTCTTCGGGATCAATTTTGCTCTCGGTGTGGCTACCGGCCTGACCATGGAGTTTCAGTTCGGGACTAACTGGTCGCTCTATTCCAACTATGTGGGCGATATTTTCGGCGCGCCGCTGGCGATGGAAGCGTTACTGGCCTTCTTTCTCGAATCCACTTTTGTCGGCCTGTTCTTTTTCGGCTGGCAGCGGCTGAATAAATACCAACACCTGCTGGTCACCTGGCTGGTGGCCTTCGGCTCCAATATTTCAGCATTATGGATTCTGAATGCCAATGGCTGGATGCAGTATCCTACCGGCGCTCATTTCAACATCGATACGTTACGGATGGAAATGAGCAGCTTCAGCGATCTGGTCTTTAACCCGGTGAGCCAGGTGAAATTCGTCCATACCGTCATGTCCGGTTATGTCACCGGCGCCATGTTTATTATGTCCATCAGCGCCTGGTATCTGCTACGTGGCCGCGAGCGTGAGGTGGCCTTGCGCTCGTTTGCTATCGGCTCAGTATTCGGCACCCTGGCCATTCTGGGAACCCTACAACTGGGGGACAGTTCGGCCTACGAGGTCGCCCAAATTCAGCCGGTGAAACTGGCGGCGATGGAAGGCGAATGGCAAACCGAACCCGCGCCCGCGCCGTTTCATCTGATTGCCTGGCCGCAGCAGGAACAGGAGCGTAATGCATTTGCCGTGAAGATCCCTGCTCTGCTGGGTATTCTGGCCACCCATTCGCTGGATACGCCGGTTCCGGGGTTAAAAAACCTAATGGACGACACTCTGCCGCGCCTGAAGCGTGGCCGGGAGGCCTGGCTACTCATGCAGGAGATAGCGCAAGGCAATCGCTCGCCGCAGGTACTGAATGCGTTTCACACCGTTGAGGGCGATCTGGGGTACGGCATTCTGCTGGCGAAATATGCCCCGGATATGAACCATGTGACGCCGGAGCAGTATCGTGCGGCCCAGCGTGGCGCTATTCCTCAGGTGGCGCCGGTGTTCTGGAGTTTCCGTATTATGGTCGGCTGCGGTTCGCTGCTGTTAGTGGTGATGTTGATTGCGTTGATACAGACGCTGCGAATGCGTATCGACCAGCATCGCTGGGTATTGCGTATGACGCTGTGGAGCCTGCCGTTACCGTGGATTGCCATTGAAGCCGGTTGGTTTATGACGGAGTTTGGCCGTCAGCCCTGGGCGATTCAGGACATTCTGCCGACCTGGTACGCTCACTCCGCGCTGACGCCGGGCCAGTTGGCCTTCTCAATGGGGCTTATCCTCGGACTTTACACCCTGTTTTTAATCGCGGAAGTCTATCTGATGCAGAAGTACGCGCGTCTTGGGCCGAGCGCCATGCAACATCAACAACAAGCGCAACAACAGGGATAAAGGAGACAATCATGTTGGATTATGAAACGTTGCGGTTCATTTGGTGGCTGCTGATCGGCGTCATCCTGGTGGCATTTATGGTAACTGACGGGTTTGATATGGGTGTCGGTTGCCTGCTCCCGCTGATAGCGCGCAACGATGACGAACGCCGGGTGTTGATCAATAGCGTCGGCGCCCACTGGGAAGGAAACCAGGTATGGTTGATTCTCGCGGGCGGGGCATTATTCGCCGCCTGGCCACGGGTCTATGCCGCCGCGTTTTCCGGTTTTTATGTGGCGATGATCCTGGTGCTGTGTGCCCTCTTCTTTCGCCCGCTGGCCTTTGATTATCGGGGTAAAATCGCCAATGCCCGCTGGCGCGCGCTGTGGGATACCGGTCTGGTTATCGGCAGCCTGGTGCCCCCCGTTGTATTCGGCATCGCGTTCGGCAACCTGTTTTTAGGCGTGCCGTTTGCCTTCACGCCGCAGCTTCATGTTGACTATTTTGGCACCTTCTGGCAGTTACTCTCGCCCTTTGCCCTACTGTGTGGATTATTGAGTCTGTCGTTGGTGATTATGCAAGGAGGCGTCTGGTTACAGTTGAAAACGGAGGGCGTTATTCGTCAACGGGCTCTGTCGGCCACCCGCCACAGCGCGCTGCTGATCGTGATCTGCTTCCTGCTGGCCGGTTACTGGCTGTGGGCCGGCGTTGATGGCTTTGTCTTACTCACGCAGGATGCCAACGGCCCTTCCAATCCGCTCTTAAAAGGCGTGGCGATACTCCCTGGCGCATGGGTGAACCACTTTATACGCTCGCCGCTACTGCTCATCATCCCGTTGCTCGGTATGATCCTGCCGATTCTGGCTTTCTATGCCTGCCTTCGCGGTCAGACTATTCGTGGATTTCTGTTCGCTTCCCTGACCCAGGCCTGCGTCATCTTTACCGCCGGCATAACGCTATTTCCTTTTGTGATGCCGTCGAGTGTTAGTCCTCTCTCCAGCCTGACGGTGTGGGACAGCACCTCCAGCCGGATGACGCTCGAAATCATGCTGGTGATTGTGCTGATTTTTCTGCCGATCGTACTGCTCTATACGCTGTGGAGCTATTACAAAATGTTGGGGCGTATCAACCTGGAGACCCTCCGCCGCAACGATCATGAACTTTATTAGGGAGCGGGAGCGATGTGGTATTTACTGTGGTTTGTCGGCATTCTGCTGATGTGCTCACTGTCGACGCTGGCGCTGGTATGGCTTGAGTCGCGTCAACAATAAAGAGGTAAACCGGGGCCAGCGCCGTCTGACTCCGGTTATTTTTATCTTTTTACGCGCCTGGCGAAGACGTTTCCCCGCCGACAGGACGACATAACATTGATACATGTCGTTATCATAATGTTTACTTTTAGAGGTGCGTCATAATTATGACAAATAGCCACCTTGCACATATTTCGCATATTTAAGCAATTACTTGCATAATTAGCGATACATCTCCTCTTATAGCGGATAATTAACCACTTACCATCCAAAATCATAACGAAAATCCAACTGCCTGCCATTTTTGATCTGAGTTAATTGTTTAAAAAAGTGTTAAATTTATCGCTACATGGTGTGATCTACTATGTACCACGGTCAATTAAAGAACATATTACTTTTATCACTAAGGTTTATCATGGATAAGTTATCTTACGCTTCAGATAGCAGCACATCTGCCTGGAATACCTACCTGCAACAAATCGAGCGTGTGGCCCCTTATCTGGGCGAGTTATCCCCCTGGGTGGATACTCTGCGCCACCCAAAACGCGCTCTGATCGTCGATATTCCGGTACAAATGGATGATGGCACTATTCGTCATTTCGAAGGATATCGCGTGCAGCACAACCTCTCCCGAGGTCCGGGTAAAGGCAGTGTTCGCTACCATCCTGACGTTGATCTCAATGAAGTGATGGCCCTGTCAGCATGGATGACCATCAAATGTGCCGCGCTGAACCTGCCATACGGCGGCGCTAAAGGCGGTATCCGCGTCGATCCGTTCTCGCTGTCGGAAGGTGAACTGGAGCATTTGACCCGCCGCTATACCAGCGAGATCGGCATTATCATCGGGCCGCAGAAAGATATTCCTGCGCCGGATGTCGGCACCAACGGTAAAGTGATGGCCTGGATGATGGATACGTATTCCATGAATCATGGCACGACGATCACTGGCGTCGTCACCGGTAAGCCTATCCATCTTGGCGGTTCGCTGGGTCGTGAAAAAGCGACGGGGCGCGGCGTTTTCGTCAGCGGGCTGGAAGCCGCGCGTCGGGCGAATATCGCCGTTGAAGGCGCTCGCGTTGCGGTTCAGGGTTTTGGTAACGTCGGCAGCGAAGCCGCGCGTCTGTTTGCAGGCGCTGGCGCCCGTGTCGTGGCGATTCAGGATCATACCGCGACCCTGTTTAACGCCACCGGTATTGACATGAAGGCGCTCACGGCATGGCAGACAGAACACAAACAGATAGCCGGTTTCCCGGGCGCGGAAACTATCGCCAGCGATGCGTTCTGGCGTCTGGAGATGGATATTCTGATCCCGGCGGCGCTTGAAGGTCAGATAACTCGTCAGCGCGCGGAAGCCCTGACGTGTAAGCTGGTGCTGGAAGGGGCTAACGGCCCGACCTATCCGGATGCTGATGATGTTCTGGCCAGCCGTGGTATCCTTGTGGTGCCTGATGTGGTCTGTAACGCAGGCGGCGTAACCGTCAGCTACTTCGAATGGGTACAAGATATGGCCAGCTTCTTCTGGAGCGAAGAAGAGATCAACGCGCGCATGGACAAAATCATGACCGACGCGATCGTCCATGTCTGGGAGAAAGCGGCTGAGAAATCCTGTTCTCTGCGCACCGCAGCCTATATTGTCGCCTGTGAGCGCATTCTGTTGGCCCGTAAAGATCGCGGTATCTATCCGGGTTAAGGCTACAAGTCATTGCGCTAAAATCCACGTCCCGGCGTGGATTTTTTGTCTGTATACCCCGTTTTCCACGCGCGCGCCGATAAATTCTGTCTCAATAAAATGTCTGTTTGTTCGCAAAATAGCGGTTCAATCACGCGTATCTGGTCATCGTAGACTAAGGTTTTGTCATGGTAAATGCCGTTGGCTTTGGCTCACCGCTAAGGAGATAACTTGATGATACCCCCAGAGATTCGCCGTTCTGTTCTACTGCAGAAAGCCATAAAACTGGCGCTGGCAGGGACGCTGCTGACGTTTGCATCGTTTTCGGCGACTGCCGCAGACCCGTCTTCCGACACTGAAACTCCGCAGCCGCCGGATATTTTGCTTGGCCCGCTCTTTAATGATGTCCAGAATGCAAAACTCTTCCCCGATCAGAAAACCTTTGCTGACGCCATACCTAATAGCGATCCGCTCATGATTCTTGCGGATTATCGTATGCAGCGGAACCAGTCCGGCTTCGATTTACGTCATTTTGTTGATGTTAACTTCACCCTGCCGAAAGCGGGTGAAAAATATGTCCCGCCTGCCGGGCAGTCATTGCGTGAACATATTGATGGCCTGTGGCCGGTGCTGACCCGTTCAACTAAAAACGTCGAAAAGTGGGACTCGCTCTTGCCGTTGCCTGAATCCTATGTCGTACCGGGTGGGCGATTCAGAGAGATTTACTACTGGGACAGCTACTTTACGATGCTGGGGCTGGCAGAAAGCGGGCACTGGGATAAGGTGGCGGATATGGTGGCGAACTTTGGTTACGAAATTGACGCCTGGGGGCATATTCCCAACGGCAACCGTACCTACTACCTGAGTCGTTCGCAGCCGCCTTTCTTTGCGTTTATGGTTGAGTTACTGGCGCAACATGAAGGTGACGATGCGCTGAAAGAATACCTGCCGCAACTGCAAAAAGAGTACGCCTACTGGATGGAGGGCGTTGAGACATTGCAGCCAGGGCAACAAAACCAACGCGTCGTCAAACTGGAGGACGGCAGCGTTCTCAACCGCTACTGGGACGATCGGGATACGCCCCGCCCTGAATCCTGGGTTGAAGATATCGCTACCGCCAAAAGCAACCCCAACCGCCCGGCAACGGAGATCTATCGAGACCTCCGATCTGCCGCCGCCTCCGGCTGGGATTTCAGTTCCCGCTGGATGGATAATCCGCAGCAGCTCAGTACCATCCGTACCACCACGATTGTCCCTGTCGATCTTAACGCTCTGCTGTATCAGCTGGAGAAAACCCTCGCGCGCGCCAGCGCTGCGGCGGGCGATCGGGCCAAAGCCTCGCAATATGACGCGCTGGCCAACGCGCGGCAAAAAGCCATTGAAATGCATCTGTGGAATAACAAAGAGGGTTGGTATGCCGACTACGATCTGCAGAACAATAAAATCCGTGACCAACTCACCGCTGCCGCGCTGTTCCCGCTCTATGTAAACGCCGCCGCGAAAGATCGCGCCGTGAAAGTGGCGGCGGCGGCCCAGGCGCATCTGCTACAGCCTGGCGGGCTGGCTACCACCTCGGTTAAAAGCGGACAGCAGTGGGATGCGCCAAACGGCTGGGCGCCGTTACAATGGGTCGCTGCCGAAGGATTGCAAAATTATGGGCAGGATGACGTGGCAATGGAAGTCACCTGGCGCTTTTTAACCAATGTGCAGCACACCTACGATCGCGAGAAAAAACTGGTCGAAAAATATGATGTCAGCAGTACCGGAACCGGCGGTGGCGGCGGCGAATATCCCCTTCAGGACGGCTTTGGCTGGACCAACGGCGTGACGCTGAAAATGCTCGATCTGATTTGTCCGCAGGAAAAACCGTGCGATAGCGTACCGTCTACTCGTCCGGCATCGTTAAGCGCAACGCCGACAAAAACGCCGTCTGCAGCGACGCAGTAACGCGTGTTTATAGTAGGTTGACCCGGCGCTGACCGAGTCAACGCTTACACGTTCTGCAGCGGTTAGCCGCGTCGCAGAAGGCGGAAAATCACCAGCACCACAATCGCGCCCACCACGGCGACCAGGAAACTGTGCAGATTAAAGCCACTGATACTGCCGCCAATACCAAACATCGTCGCCAGCCATCCGCCAACGACCGCCCCGACGATACCGAGAATACAGGTCAGGATAAATCCCCCGCCATCGCGCCCCGGCATAAGCAATTTGGCGATAACGCCGGCAATCAAACCAAAAACAATCCAGGCGATAATTCCCATTTGCGAACCCTCTTTCCAGTAAAAACGTTTTAAGTATAGGCAAAGTCGAGCGTCGCATTTCTGAACACTGATTTATCTCGCGGACATAAAAATTTATTTATCGCTATTAAGTTCTTTCTACTGATGCCGATAACCCAA
Organism: Salmonella sp. 32100201201700099SM; assembly: GCF_017572645.1. Taxonomy (NCBI): domain Bacteria; kingdom Pseudomonadati; phylum Pseudomonadota; class Gammaproteobacteria; order Enterobacterales; family Enterobacteriaceae; genus Salmonella; species Salmonella sp. 32100201201700099SM. The sequence continues at coordinate 553,339 of NZ_JAGERQ010000001.1, forward strand.
CGATAGTCTGCGTATCAGGGGTTATTTCGTGTGAGTGGTTACAATGAGCAGTTCCTGAAAAAAATCCATTAGCGATATTAGGCGTGCTACGGGATTTAAATAAAAATCAGGTTCCACTGCGTATTTCATGGGCGCATGGTCAATTCATTAGTAAAATTTTGGCGGTAGCCCCGGAAAAACTCATCGTGGATTACGGCAGCCAGGAATATGAAAATAGCGCCGTATTACGCGCCGGGCAGGTAGCCATTATCGCAGAAACACAAGGCGCAAAAGTCGAGTTTACGTTGCCGCAACTCGTTACAGGTGAATATCAGCGGCTGCCGGCCTTTATCACGCCCCTGCCGTCATCACTGTGGTTTGTCCAGCGCCGGGAGTATTTTCGCATTGGCGCGCCGCTGTATCCGCCTTATTACGGCGTCACCACGCTACCGGACACCCGTACGTTACGTTTTCGCCTGTTTGATCTTTCCCTGAGCGGCATGGGCGCGCTACTGGAATCCGCCATCCCCGACGGACTAATCGAAGGCGCACGCTTTTCGCAGGTTGAACTGAACATGGGGCCATGGGGGATTCTTCACGTTGACGCCCAGCTTCTCGCCATCAGCGAGCGTAAGGTGATTGATGGGAAAAATGAAACGATCACCACTCCCCGCCTGAGCTTTCGTTTCCTTAACGTTAGCCCGGCGGTGGAGCGGGAGTTGCAGCGGATTATTTTTTCGCTTGAGCGCGACGCCCGAGAAAGAGCGAATAAAGTGCGAGAATAATCTTCACGCTAAACTACATGGCGTCCAGCGCCTGCTGAAGCTTCCAGATATAGCGCGGCGCCTGCGGCGCGGGATGATTATCAACAACATGTTCAAAAAACTCGTCAGCATCCAGATCGTTAATTTTTTCTATCGCCTTCTTCCTGTCGGATGAAAAAGTACGCAATAACGCGCCTGCGCCGTTAGCATAAGAGACGACCAGCGCATATTGCATCACCTGCGGATCTTTGATGCCGGCCAGCGGCCCATTTTCCAGAATGCTCAGATACGCCGCGCCCATTGAGATGTTACGCTCAGGGTTTTTCAGCTCGCTGGTGGTCGGTTCGCCACGCCAGCCCATACGACGGTAAACGTCGCGCCCGGAGGTCGACGCCTTTAACTGCATCAGGCCAATCGCATTGGACTTACTGACCGCGTTAGGGTTGCCGCCGGATTCAATGGCGATAATCGCGGTGATTAAATGTGGATCAACCCCCCATGCCGCCCCGGCTTTTTCACTGATGGGCATCCACTGCATCGCACGCTTTACAGGCACTTCGGCATTCCACGGTGGATTCCTGTAATCCTGTTTTGAGCTACAGCCAGCCAGTATTACTACCAAAAAAGCAAACCATCTTAATTTCACGTCATCTATCCTTATAGCCGTAACTTATCTGCCGAAGAGGTCATACCGCCCCGGCCAGGTACTTAGGTTGCCTCCCTGGTGCGCATCCAGAAACGTCGCACAACGAGGGACATCGCCTAATATATGCGGCATGATATACATTTGCATTCTATTGTCAGCAAGGAATTACCATGTCTCTGTTTCATTTAATCGCCCCCTCGGGCTACTGTATTAACCAACAGGCCGCGTTACGCGGCGTTCAGCGCCTGACTGACGCGGGTCATCAGGTGGAGAATGACGAGGTGATTCGTCGCCGCTATCAGCGTTTTGCCGGTACGGACGCGGAACGGCTGGCCGATGTTAATTCGCTGGCCTCGCTAACTTCGCCGGATACGATCGTCATGCCGGTTCGCGGCGGCTATGGCGCCAGCCGCTTGCTGGATCGTATCGACTGGCAGGCGCTCGCCTCCCGGCAACAGCGCGATCCCTTACTGATTTGCGGTCATAGCGATTTTACGGCGATTCAGGCTGGACTCCTGGCGCAGGCCAATGTCATCACCTTTAGCGGTCCTATGCTGGCGGCAAATTTTGGCGCCGAAACGCTGAATACGTTCACCGAGCAACATTTCTGGCTGGCGCTACGCAAGGCGCAATTTACCGTAGAGTGGCAAGGCGACGGCCCTCAGTGCGACGTACAAGGCACCTTATGGGGCGGAAATCTGGCGATGTTGATTTCCCTTATCGGTACGCCCTGGATGCCGACTATCGATAAAGGAATTTTAGTGCTGGAAGATGTCAATGAGCATCCTTTCCGGGTGGAGCGTATGCTTTTGCAACTGGAGTACGCCGGAATTTTAAACCGCCAGAGCGCCATCGTTCTCGGCAGCTTTAGCGGCGCGGCGCCCAACGAGTATGACGCCGGCTATTCTCTGGAGAGCGTCTACGCGTTTTTACGTTCCCGTCTGTCCGTTCCGCTGATTACCGGTCTCGACTTCGGGCATGAACAGCGTACGGTAACGCTCCCTATCGGGGCAAACGCGACGCTTAAAAATACGCGCCAGGGGACTCAACTCACTTTATCTGGTCATCCTACGCTGCAATTGTAAAAAAAGTCCCCGACAGGCTAAGTAAAACGCTGCCCTGGCCGTTATTATGTTAATGTTAAATAATACGAAGTCGTGTGAGTCAGGAGATATAAAACGTTGGATGCTGCAACAATTATTAGTCTATTTATTTTAGGTTCCATCCTTGTAACCAGCAGTATCCTGTTAAGTTCATTCTCATCGCGACTGGGTATCCCGATTCTGGTCATTTTCCTCGCCATTGGGATGTTAGCGGGTGTGGATGGCATTGGCGGTATTCCTTTCGATAATTATCCTTTCGCTTATATGGTCAGTAACCTGGCGCTGGCGATTATTTTACTCGATGGCGGCATGCGCACCCAGGCCAGCTCTTTCCGGGTAGCGCTGGGCCCCGCGCTGTCGCTGGCGACGCTCGGCGTACTAATCACGTCGGGGTTAACAGGTATGATGGCCGCCTGGCTGTTTCATCTGGATCTTATCGAAGGTCTGCTCATTGGCGCGATAGTCGGTTCCACTGACGCCGCAGCGGTCTTTTCTCTGCTTGGCGGCAAAGGGCTAAACGAACGTGTAGGCTCCACGCTGGAGATCGAATCGGGAAGTAACGATCCGATGGCCGTTTTTCTGACCATTACATTAATTGAGATGATCCAGAAACACGAAACCGGTCTGGACTGGATGTTTGCCGTCCATATTATCCAGCAGTTCGGTCTCGGTATTGTTTTTGGCCTGGGCGGCGGTTACCTGCTACAGCAGATGATCAACCGTATTTCTCTGCCCAGCGGCCTGTATCCGATGCTGGCGCTCAGCGGCGGTATTCTGATTTTTGCCTTGACGACCGCGCTTGAAGGCAGCGGCATTCTCGCGGTCTATCTGTGCGGATTCCTGTTAGGAAACCGCCCGATTCGCAACCGTTACGGCATCCTGCAAAACTTTGACGGACTAGCCTGGCTGGCGCAGATCGCGATGTTCCTGGTCCTGGGGCTGCTGGTGACGCCTTCCGATCTGTGGCCGATTGCCGTCCCTGCGCTTATTCTCTCTATCTGGATGATTTTCTTCGCCCGCCCATTGTCGGTGTTTACCGGCCTGCTGCCATTTCGCGGCTTCAATCTTCGGGAGCGCATTTTCATCAGTTGGGTCGGACTGCGCGGCGCGGTGCCGATTATTCTCGCCGTTTTCCCGATGATGGCCGGGCTTGAAAACGCTCGCCTGTTCTTTAATGTCGCTTTCTTTGTGGTACTGGTGTCGCTGCTCCTGCAGGGAACATCGCTGTCATGGGCGGCGAAGAGAGCTAAAGTGGTCGTGCCTCCGGTTGGCTGGCCAGTATCGCGCGTGGGGCTTGACATCCATCCTGATAATCCGTGGGAGCAATTCATCTATCAGTTGAGCGCCGACAAATGGTGCGTCGGCGCGGCGTTGCGCGACCTGCATATGCCGAACGAAACCCGCATTGCCGCGCTATTTCGCAATAATGAACTGTTTCACCCCACGGGTAGCACTCGCCTGCAGGAAGGCGACGTACTCTGCGTGATTGGCCGGGAGCGCGATCTGCCAGCGCTGGGCAAATTGTTTAGCCAGTCGCCGCCGGTTTCGTTAGATCAGCGTTTCTTTGGCGATTTTATCCTCGAAGCGAATGCGAAATTCGCCGACGTGGCGCTTATCTACGGGCTGGAAGAAGGAACGGAATACCGGGATAAACAACAAACTCTGGGTGAAATCATACAGCAGCTGCTGGGCGCTGCGCCGGTCGTCGGCGATCAGGTAGAGTTTGGCGGCATGATTTGGACAGTAGCTGAAAAAGAAGATAACGTGGTACGCAAGATTGGGGTACGCGTCGCCGAAGACGAAGCAGAATAAGGTCGCCTGACAACGTCGACCCGCCCCCAGGTGGACCAGTCGACGCCTTAGCCTGCATTATGTTACGTTGTCACAAACGGCACGCGCGGCGCTACGGCGCACAGTAGCTCATAGCCCAGCGTGCCTGCCGCAGAAGCGACATCATCGACCTTAATTTCTTTGCCCCATAATTCAACCGGCGTGCCGATTCCCGCCTGCGGACACGGCGTCAAATCCACCGCCAGCATATCCATTGAAACGGTGCCTACTGTTCTGGTACGGATACCGTCCACCAGCACAGGCGTCCCGGTCGGCGCATGGCGTGGATAGCCATCGGCATAACCCGCCGCGACGATGCCAATGCGTTGTTCCTGAGTCACAGAATACCCTCCGCCATAGCCTACCCTTTCACCCGCACTCAGCGTCTGCACGCCAATAATTTCGCTACTCAGCGTCATCACAGGTTTTAGTCCGGTATCGGCAATATCCCGCCACTGTCCTGACGGCGACGCGCCGTACAAAATAATGCCCGGCCTGACCCAGTCATAATGCGCCTGGGGATGCCACAGCGTCGCTGCCGAATTTGATAACGAGTATGCACACTGAAGACCTTCCGTCGCCAGCGCAATACGCCTCATCGCCTCCCCGATACCTTCCGGATGATCGGCCTGAGCAAAATGTGACATCAGGGTCATTTCACCGACATTGCGCATTGCCCGCAATTGCTGCCAGACGGTCTGCGCCCGCTCAGGCTGAAAACCGAGTCGGTTCATACCGCTGTTGACTTTGACATAGATATCCAGCGGCGCGTTAAGCCGCGCATTTTGCAGCGCTTTCAACTGCCAGTTACTGTGGATGCAGGTGGTCAGCCGATAAGTGTCATACGCCTCCAGGTCTTGCGCATGGAAAAACCCCTCCAGCATCAATATCGGCCCTTTCCACCCGCGCTCACGCAGGGTAATCGCCTCTTCAAGGTTGAGCATAGCGAAACCATCTGTGGCGCCCAGCGCGCTCCAGACGCGTTCAATACCGTGGCCGTAGGCGTTGGCTTTCACTACCGACCAGACGCGCGCCTCCGGGGCCGCCCGGCGCACAATAGCCAAATTTTGTTTCATTACCTGTAAATCAAGGCTGGCCTGTATAGGGCGGGTCATTTCACTTCCTTTATCAGTTATGCGCGCTATGCAAACGTTGCGGGCGGGTGGGCGTAAAATCGGAACGGTATCGCGCCACGCTCAGATCGTCGTAGGGTATCGCTGGCGTACGACCCGACAAGATATCGCTTAACAACTGGCCTGAACCGCAGGCCATCGTCCAGCCTAAGGTGCCGTGTCCAGTATTAAGCCACAGATTTTTATAACGGGTGCGTCCTACTACCGGCGTGCCGTCCGGCGTCATGGGGCGCAGGCCGGTCCAGAATGTGGCCTGCTCAATATGACCGCCGCGCGGAAAAAGATCGCGCACAACCATCTCCAGCGTCTCGCGGCGCGGTTGCAGTAAGTCGGTATTAAAGCCCACGATTTCCGCCATTCCCCCCACGCGAATACGCTTATCAAAACGCGTAATAGCGATTTTGTAGGTTTCATCAAGAATCGTCGATACCGGCGCGCCGTCTGGCTCGACGATTGGGATGGTTAATGAATAGCCTTTCAGCGGATACACCGGGATATCAACGATGCCTTTAAGCATCGCCGTCGAATACGATCCAAACGCCATGACATACGCATCTGCTTTAATGATCTCATCGGCGCATTTCACGCCGTAAATCTGATCATTTTCGTACAGTAATTTTTCCACGGGAGTATTAAAGCGAAAGGTTACGCCCGCCTGCTCCGCCATGCGCGCCAGACGCTGGGTAAAGAGCTGACAGTCCCCGGTTTCATCATTCGGTAAGCGCAGCCCGCCGGTTAATTTATGCGCAACCTCAGCCAGAGCGGGTTCAACTTCCGCCAGTCGGCTGGCTTCCAGGAGCTGATACGGCACCCCGGCATCTTCCAGCACGGCGATATCACGGGTGGCGTTCTCATACTGTTGCGCGGTGCGGAAGAGTTGTAGCGTTCCCCCCTGGCGGCCTTCATATTCGATACCGGTCGCGGCGCGTAGCGTTTTCAGGCAGTCGCGACTATATTCCGCCAGACGCACCATGCGGCCTTTATTTTCCATATAATGCCGGGTATCGCAGTTACGCAGCATTTGCCACATCCACTTCAGTTGAAACGGGGTGCCATCCAGACGCACCGCCAGCGGCGCATGGCGCTGGAACATCCATTTTATCGCCTTCAGCGGTACGCCAGGGGCCGCCCAGGGTGCCGCATATCCCGGTGAAATTTGTCCGGCATTCGCCGCGCTGGTTTCTTGCGCCGGGCCGGATTCGCGATCGATGACGGTGACATCATGCCCCGCCTGACTCAAGTACCAGGCGCTGGTCACGCCAACTACGCCACTCCCCAGGATGACAACTCGCATAGCCACTCCGTTAATAGTAAAAGAACAATCTTCTGATTACATCTTGATAACCCAGATGAAAATATTATTCAGCATATGACTTTTTTATGGTGACGTGCTTCACATATACCCTAAAGACAAGCGATCCCACTGGTTTGGGATCTCCTGCTACGCGGCATGGCTATACAGCATAAAATGATGCCAATACCCGTTTTTTTGCCGTTCAGAGTGGAGGAAATCGCAAAGAAAAGTTTTCACGATCAAGTCGTTTTTTAACATGGTGTTCTATGCTTGAAAGGAGGCGCTCCATACAGAGAGCGTCGCCAACAATGAGGGTGCGCGAATGGCAACGATTGATTCCATGAACAAGGACACCACACGTTTGAGCGATGGCCCCGACTGGACATTTGATCTGCTGGATGTCTATCTGGCAGAGATAGACCGCGTGGCGAAACTCTACCAACTGGATACTTACCCGCACCAAATTGAAGTCATCACTTCCGAACAGATGATGGACGCCTACTCCAGCGTCGGGATGCCGATCAACTATCCGCACTGGTCGTTTGGCAAAAAGTTCATTGAGACGGAACGTCTGTATAAGCATGGTCAACAAGGACTGGCTTATGAAATTGTGATCAACTCTAATCCCTGCATTGCCTACCTGATGGAAGAGAACACCATCACCATGCAGGCGCTGGTCATGGCGCACGCCTGTTACGGCCACAACTCCTTTTTTAAAAATAATTATCTCTTCCGGAGCTGGACGGATGCCAGCTCTATCGTCGATTACCTGATTTTCGCCCGGAATTACATTACCCGCTGTGAAGAACGCTACGGAGTGGATGAAGTAGAAAAACTGCTCGACTCCTGCCACGCGCTGATGAATTACGGCGTCGATCGCTATAAGCGCCCGCAGAAAATCTCGTTGCAGGAAGAGAAAGCGCGACAAAAAAGCCGGGAAGAGTATCTACAAAGCCAGGTGAATATGCTGTGGCGCACGCTGCCAAAACGCGAGGAAGAAAAAACTGTCGCCGAAGCACGCCGCTTTCCTGCTGAACCGCAGGAAAACCTGCTCTATTTTATGGAGAAAAACGCCCCGTTGCTCGAGCCGTGGCAGCGCGAAATTCTGCGCATCGTGCGTAAAGTCAGCCAGTATTTTTATCCGCAGAAACAGACGCAGGTCATGAACGAGGGCTGGGCGACCTTCTGGCACTACACCATCCTGAACCATCTGTATGATGAAGGCAAAGTGACGGAACGCTTTATGCTGGAGTTTTTACACAGCCATACCAATGTCGTATTTCAGCCGCCCTATAATAGCCCCTGGTATAGCGGAATTAACCCCTATGCGCTCGGCTTTGCCATGTTCCAGGATATCAAACGTATTTGTCAGTCGCCCACGGATGAAGATAAATACTGGTTTCCGGATATTGCCGGTTCCGACTGGCTGGAAACGCTGCACTTCGCCATGCGCGATTTTAAAGATGAAAGCTTTATCAGTCAGTTCCTGTCGCCAAAAGTGATGCGTGATTTCCGTTTCTTCACGGTACTTGATGATGACAGGCATAATTATCTGGAGATCTCCGCCATTCATAACGAAGAAGGTTATCGGGAGATTCGATCAAAACTGTCGTCACAGTATAACCTGAGCAACCTGGAGCCGAATATTCAGGTCTGGAATGTGGATTTACGCGGCGACAGATCGCTGACGTTGCGTTATATCCCGCATAACCGCGCGCCGCTGGATAAAGGCCGCAAAGAGGTGCTGAAACATGTGCATCGGTTATGGGGCTTTGATGTGATGCTGGAGCAACAAAATGAGGATGGCAGCGTAGAACTGCTGGAGCGTTGTCCGCCGCGCATGAACACGCTGTAATCGAGATGCTGCCCGGTAGTGTTTGCGTCTACCGGGCATCGCGGGATTATCGTCCCTGAATCGCTAAATCGCCGGGCAGATTTTTCTGCATCCGATGCCAAATCTCGCCGCTGTCATGCCCATAACGCCGCACCGTTTCATACACCTGGTCGTGCGCGCCCTGCTCGCATAACGACGATAATTTATGATAGAAACCCAGTGCCAGACTGCGCGCTTCCGGATTGGCGAAATAGTGGCGACCAATGCGGGTGTATAACCCTTTCATGCCGTTCAGGATCAAGCCGTAAATAGGATTGCCGGAGGCAAATGCCAGACCACGAAAGATGTTATAGTCCAGATCGGCGAATGCATCGGCATGGTCGGCCACTTCGTGGGCAGTGGCCAGCACTTCCTGCGCCTTATCCGGGTGTTGACGCAATGCGGTACGAATAAAGATAGTAGAAATATTGGTACGCACCGACAACAAATTGTCGATCAGTTGCGGAACGCTTTCATGATCAAGGCGGGCCAGCGTTTCAAGGATATTCAGCCCTGACGTTTCCCAAAAATTATTAACCTTTGTCGGTTTGCCATGCTGAATGGTCAGCCAGCCATCTCGCGCCAGCCGCTGTAACACCTCGCGTAATGTCGTGCGCGTCACGCCGATCAGTTCGGAGAGTTCTCGTTCTGCCGGTAAGATCGTGCCAGGAGGAAAGCGGTTATTCCAGATACTTTCAATAATATACTCTTCCGCGAAACCCGCCGGGCTCTGCGCCTTAATGACCATAGTGAGATTTCCATTACACAGCAAAACATAGTTGTACTCATCATACCAGACGGGCGTAACACCTGATAGCGGACGCAATGAAGAAAAAGGGGATCAAGGCACCATTTCTGATATCGCCTGCCAATATCGTTAAGGACTTGCTTGCATTCGTCGCGCTCGCTACTCTCTGTGTTTAAACATAAAAACGCTATTTCATTTTTCTAGGTAAGGAAAAATTTCATGGAGATCTCATGGGGTCGCGCCATGTGGCGCAACTTTTTAGGCCAGTCGCCCGACTGGTACAAACTGGCACTACTTGTCTTTTTAATTGTTAACCCATTCATTTTCTTAGCTAATCCCTTTGTTGCTGGTTGGCTGCTGGTGGCAGAGTTTATCTTCACTCTGGCGATGGCGTTAAAGTGTTACCCCCTGCTGCCCGGCGGGTTACTGGCCATTGAAGCCGTTATCATCGGCATGACCAGCGCCGCCCATGTACGTGAAGAGGTTGCCGCCAACCTGGAAGTCTTGCTGCTGCTGATGTTTATGGTGGCAGGCATCTACTTTATGAAGCAGTTATTGCTGTTTATTTTTACCCGTCTGTTACTCAGTATCCGCTCGAAGATGGTTCTGTCGCTGGCCTTTTGCGTCGCCGCCGCGTTCTTGTCGGCTTTCCTTGACGCGCTTACCGTCGTTGCGGTGGTGATCAGCGTCGCCGTCGGTTTTTACGGGATTTACCATCGTGTGGCCTCATCGCGCGGCGAAGAGAACGATATGCTGGACGACAGCCATATCGATCCGCATTACAAAACGGTGCTGGAGCAATTCCGCGGATTCTTGCGTAGTCTGATGATGCATGCAGGCGTGGGGACGGCGCTGGGCGGCGTCATGACCATGGTCGGGGAGCCGCAAAACCTGATCATCGCTAAAGCGGCTGGCTGGCATTTCGGCGACTTCTTTTTGCGGATGTCGCCTGTCACCGTCCCGGTACTGGTATGTGGACTGTTAACCTGTATGCTGGTCGAGAAAATGCGCTGGTTTGGCTATGGCGAAACGTTGCCCGAAAAAGTCCGCGACGTCTTGCAGCAATTCGACGATCAAAGCCGTAAGAAGCGCACCCGCCAGGATAAAATTAAACTAATAGTCCAGGCGGTTATTGGCGTCTGGCTGGTTACCGCCCTCGCCCTCCATCTCGCGGAGGTGGGACTGATTGGTCTGTCGGTCATTATTCTGGCCACCGCGTTAACGGGTGTCACCGATGAACACGCCATCGGCAAAGCGTTTACCGAGTCGCTGCCGTTTACTGCGCTGTTAACCGTTTTCTTCTCCATTGTGGCGGTTATTATCGATCAACATCTTTTCGCGCCGATTATTCAGTTCGTCTTGCAAGCCTCTGAACACGCGCAGCTAACGCTGTTCTATCTCTTTAACGGCCTGTTGTCCTCCATCTCAGATAACGTCTTTGTCGGCACCATTTATATCAACGAAGCGAAGGCGGCAATGGAAAACGGCGCTATCAGCTTAAAACAGTTTGAGCTGTTAGCTGTGGCCATCAATACCGGTACTAACCTGCCATCGGTAGCGACGCCAAATGGTCAGGCGGCATTCTTATTCCTGCTGACCTCCGCGCTGGCGCCGTTAATCCGTCTCTCCTATGGCCGTATGGTCTGGATGGCGTTACCGTACACTATCGTACTGACCCTGATAGGGCTACTGTGCGTCGAATTCGCTCTTGCGCCGGCCACCGAATGGATGACTCAGGCAGGATGGTTAGCAACGCTTTCGTAACGTTTGGCCGGGCAATACACCGCCCGGCTCCGATTTTTGCCTGATAATTATCCAATTACACATTATTTCATTTCCCGCTAGTGGCGCACGAATTGAATTGGTTTACACTGCGGTCTCTACGCATGTTGCAGGGAAATTATTATGTTGCGATTTTTAAACCAGTGCTCACGGGGTCGGGGCGCATGGTTACTGATGGCGTTTACCGCCCTGGCGCTGGAAATGGTGGCGCTGTGGTTCCAGCACGTCATGTTACTTAAACCTTGCGTGCTATGTATTTACGAACGTTGCGCCCTGTTTGGCGTGATGGGCGCGGGTCTGGTCGGCGCAATAGCGCCGAAAACGCCGCTGCGATACGTGGCAATGGTTATCTGGATTTACAGCGCCTGGCGGGGTCTACAACTGGCGTATGAACATACGATGATTCAGTTGCATCCCTCGCCGTTCATGACCTGTGACTTTATGGCGCGCTTTCCAGACTGGTTGCCGTTGGGTAAATGGCTACCGCAGGTGTTTGTGGCATCCGGTGATTGCGCCGAGCGCCAGTGGTCGTTTTTAACGCTGGAGATGCCGCAATGGCTGTTGGGGATCTTTGCCGCTTATCTTGTAGTGGCGATAGCCGTCGTCATAGCCCAGGCATTTAAGCCTAAAAAACGCGACCTGTTCGGTCGTTGATACACACGCTCCTTCGGGAGCGTTTTTTTTGCCCGAAGCGTTGTTTGCCAGTGATTAAAAGGTGTATATTAAATACATCTTTTAATCACCACATCAGGGAGATGTCTTATGTCCCACTTACGCATCCCGGCAAACTGGAAAGTTAAACGCTCTACCCCCTTTTTCACCAAAGAAAATGTTCCGGCGGCACTGCTCTCTCATCACAACACAGCGGCAGGCGTTTTCGGACAACTCTGCGTGATGGAAGGCACCGTGACCTACTATGGCTTTGCGAATGAAACCGCGACAGAACCAGAAGTGAAAGTGGTAATTAATGCCGGGCAATTCGCCACCAGTCCGCCGCAATACTGGCATCGGGTAGAGCTGAGCGATGATGCGCGGTTCAACATCCATTTTTGGGTAGAGGAAGACCATCAGGGCGAGGAAATGTATCAACAGAAAAAAGCCTGACATCGGTAAACCAGTCACCACTGGGCGGCGTCCCGCCCAGTAGCCAGGTGATTAATGGCGCTAATTAAACGCTAGAGTAGTTTAATTTTAACGTGGTATCCCTCAAGCCCTTTCATCGTTTCTCGCGGCACGAACTCTATTTCGGAAACCTCTTGCCCGGTTTTCTTCCGTAGTTCGGCGACCTTTTTGCTAATGAGTGCCGCGATTTCCTCTTCCGCTTTATGTGTCAACTCTTCGCTGTTCATTGATTTCCTCCTTTGAACTCGCAAACGGCTAAGCGCAATAAGACAGTGTCGTCATGGACGCGCTACTATTTTAACGTACAAAAAATTATAGGCTATCTTTCTGAGAGTTATCAGGATGTTTCACTTTGAAAGATGCAAAAAAACCGCCTGGCACAGACGGTGCATCAGGCGGTTGGTTAATAGCACAAGACGCTATCTACGAGGATCTTCAACCTCATTCTGGGTATCCGGGTCGAGAGGATCGTCTCCCTCTGGCGTATCCGGAATATTTTCACCAGGAAGCGGCTCATCCTCTGGTAATGGATCGACTAAATCAGGACGTTCAGACATAAAGCCTCCAACGAACCATAGTTATTAAAGATACCCTACAGCACTACTTTTGGTTTTTCTTTGGATTTTTTCCTTCGTCTTCGGGTGTCTTATCAGGCTTCCTGGGCTGATCCTTTGAAACGCGCAACGGTTGGTTATTCATGGGGTAACTCCTCAGGATAGGCAGCGATATACTGCTTTGAAAGTATAGAGTCGCCGCCATACGTGCGCGAGCGCAGCGACAAGGCGCGTCAGGGAAGAAGAGAAGGCGGTGATAACGCCAGGTGACGGAATTTGCACGCAATTCCTGGTTGCAGGGGTCGCCCGGCGTAAATTAAAGAATTGTAAACAATCAGCCGTTTTGCCGAAGACTTATTCTGCCCACGACGGTTTATTTAAAATATGATCCTGCCAGTCCCGTACTTCAGATTCTTTAACCGCGATATGACGGACAGAAATTCGCTCGCCATGCATAGCGGCTTTCGATCCAGTCAGCAGCGGATGCCACGTCGGCAAGGGCTTACCTTCCGCCAACAAACGGTAGGCGCAGGTCATCGGCAACCATTCAAAGTCTGGCAAGTTTTCGCGAGTGAGTTTGATACAGTCGGGTTCAAATTCAAAACGGCGTTCATAATGACGGCACTGGCACGTTTTGATATTTAATTGCCTGCACGCCACGTTGGTGAAGTAGATTTCATCTGTATCTTCATCCATCAGCTTATGCAGGCAGCATTGACCACAGCCATCGCACAGCGACTCCCACTCGGCATCGGTCATTTCATCCAGGGTTTTACGTTGCCAGAAAGGTGTATCGCTCATTAAAGTATCCGCCATTGCACTAAAGCTGCGCCTTATAACCAGTCTGGCCTGCAGATGCAAGTTTTACCGCCGCTGAAGGCGGCAAGCAGATTTTACAGAACGCGGGTAGACAACGTTTCGCCATTAAAACGAATGTCCAGCTCATCGCCGCTTAATAATGGCCCCACGCCTGCCGGCGTGCCGGTTAGCACCACGTCCCCGGCTTTGAGCGTAAAATAGCGGCTCATATAGGCGATAAGGGGCACAATAGGATGAATCATATCCGCGGTCGACCCTTGCTGGCGAACCTCGCCATTAACGTTAAGTCCGATAACCGTATTTTGCGGATCGCCGCAGAAGGCCGCGACAGGGATGAAGCCTGAAATCGGACATGCGTTATCAAAACCTTTGGCTTTTTCCCAGGGCTGTCCGGCCTTTTTCATTTTCCCTTGAATATCGCGCAGGGTTAAATCAAGCGCCACGCCATAACCGGCTATCGCTTTACGTACATGATCTTCGGTCGCCTGGCGGAGCGTTGCGCCAATCAGCACGGCAAGCTCAACTTCATGATGAACAGCGCCCATATCCGCCGGAATCGCCAGCGGCTGGCGAATATCACACAATGCGGTTTCCGGCTTGATAAAAAGCACGGGTTCTTCCGGCGTCGCGCTGCCCATCTCCTTGATGTGATTTGCGTAATTACTGCCCACGCAGACCACTTTACTTACCGGGTAATCAAGCAAGGCACCTTGCCAGTTACGATGTTGATACATATTTTCCCCTAAGATCATGATGGAATTCAGGCGCGGCGCCGAATACCGTTTAACGGTCAGCGGGCGACGTATTTTGTCCCACCGAAGAAAGATGTTGTTTCAGCAAATCTTCCGGCGGCGGCGGCAATTGTAAATAATAGCCCTGCTCGCTTAACGCCTGTTTTACTTTTTCGAGCTCGGCATTGACTAATTTTTTACGTCCATCAAGCGGCAGCATCATCGCTAACTGCGGCTGACCGAATCCTTTCATCAACGCTTCAGGCACCTGCGAAAAATCGTCTTTTTTTTCGACATACAAATAGGTTTGATCGCGCTTGCTACTTCTATAGATCACACAAAACATACTTTTACTCTGAATTAACGGGATGGTGACTTGCCTCAATATAATACTGACTATAACATGCCTTCTGGACTTCGGAATATCACTCCGTATCGGAGATGATAAATAGCAAATTGAGTAAGGCCAGGATGTCAAACACGCCAATCGAGCTTAAAGGCAGTAGCTTCACCTTATCAGTGGTTCATTTGCATGAAGCGGAACCAGAGGTTATTCGTCAGGCGTTAGAAGACAAAATAGCGCAGGCTCCTGCGTTTTTAAAACACGCCCCTGTCGTTATTAACGTTAGCGGTCTTGAAAGCCCGGTAAACTGGCCGGAACTGCATAAGATCGTGACCTCAACCGGCTTACGCATTATCGGCGTGAGCGGCTGTAAAGACGCCAGCCTGAAAGTAGAAATCGATCGGATGGGTCTTCCTTTACTGACTGAAGGTAAAGAGAAAGCGGTTCGGCCTGCGCCCGTTGAGCCGGCAACGCCCAGCGAACCGCCGCAAAACGCTAATCCCATCACAAAAACGCGATTAATTGATGTTCCGGTTCGTTCCGGTCAGCGCATTTATGCTCCACAATGTGATCTGATTGTTACAAGTCACGTCAGCGCTGGCGCAGAGCTTATCGCTGACGGCAATATCCATGTCTATGGCATGATGAGAGGTCGCGCGCTGGCAGGGGCGAGCGGCGATCGGGAAGCGCAAATTTTTTGTACCCATCTGACGGCAGAACTGGTCTCTATCGCAGGTGTTTACTGGCTGAGTGATAAAATCCCGGCAGAATTTTATGGCAAAGCGGCGCGCCTGCGTTTAGCAGACAACGCTTTGACAGTTCAACCGTTGAATTGATCCCTTTTTAACAAGGAATTTTTATGGCACGCATTATTGTTGTTACTTCGGGTAAAGGGGGCGTTGGCAAGACCACCTCCAGCGCGGCCATCGCTACAGGTTTGGCCCAGAAGGGAAAGAAAACTGTCGTCATTGATTTTGATATCGGACTGCGTAACCTCGATCTGATTATGGGGTGCGAACGTCGTGTCGTTTACGATTTTGTAAACGTCATTCAGGGCGATGCGACACTGAATCAGGCGCTGATCAAAGATAAGCGTACTGAAAATCTCTTCATTCTTCCGGCGTCGCAGACCCGGGATAAAGACGCGCTAACGCGCGAAGGCGTCGCTAAGGTACTGGACTCACTGAAAGCGATGGACTTTGAGTTCATCGTTTGCGACTCGCCGGCGGGCATCGAAACCGGGGCGCTGATGGCGCTCTATTTTGCCGATGAAGCGATCATCACGACTAACCCGGAAGTCTCTTCTGTCCGTGACTCGGACCGTATTCTGGGTATTCTGGCATCGAAATCTCGTCGCGCAGAAAATGGCGAAGAACCGATTAAAGAACATCTCCTGTTGACGCGCTACAATCCAGGCCGCGTCAATAAAGGCGACATGCTCAGCATGGAAGATGTACTGGAGATTCTGCGTATTAAACTCGTCGGGGTGATCCCGGAAGATCAATCCGTACTGCGCGCATCGAACCAGGGCGAACCGGTGATTCTTGACGCCACTGCGGATGCGGGTAAAGCCTATGCAGATACCGTAGATCGTCTGTTGGGAGAAGAACGTCCTTTCCGCTTCATTGAAGAAGAGAAGAAAGGTTTCCTCAAACGCCTGTTCGGAGGATAAATTATGGCATTACTGGATTTTTTTCTCTCGCGGAAAAAGAGTACCGCTAATATTGCAAAAGAGCGGTTGCAAATCATTGTCGCGGAACGTCGCCGTAGTGATGCCGAACCGCATTATTTACCGCAGTTACGTAAAGATATTCTTGAGGTCATTTGTAAATACGTACAAATCGATCCGGAAATGGTTACCGTCCAGCTTGAGCAAAAAGATGGTGATATCTCCATCCTTGAACTTAACGTAACGCTGCCGGAAGCCGAAGAGTCAAAATAAGCTCTTTTATGGGAAAATTCCTGGATTAAAAAAGGCAGAAGAATCTGCCTTTTTTATTTTTTTACATTATTCCGAATACGGACATTTATTTCACTGGCCGTTTTCCCGGCAATTACCGTCGTTAACGCGGATACTCCTGCAACAGAAGAGTTAACTTCTCCGCCATCAGTTCGGCGCGCCAGCCGGAAATCAATTCCGGTTGCCCATTTTGCGGTTTTAATTTCCAGTGCCAGTTAAGCAACTGATTAATCTGCCGACGCGATGCCAGTAGCTCGCCGCTGACGTGATGCGACGCGCTCACCTCCGCCACCAGCGCTTTGATGGCCTTAAACGCTTTGCGATAGCCCGGCATGTCCATCAGATTCAACAGGGGTTCCGGCAATGCCTCTTCCGGTAGCGCCTGTGCTTTCGCCACCAGCGATATCAACGTCTTGCCGTGAAAACGAATCTCGCTGCCGGAAAGCCCCAGGCTATCCAGCTCACCGAGACTGCCCGGCATATAACGCGCGACCGCCCACAGGTTTTCTTCACGCACAACAAAGTTCACCGCCATATCGCGCTCACGCGCCTTACGTAGCCGCCAGTCAGCTAAAAGTTGCAGACAGGCTAACTGGCGAGTACGCAGTTGCCAGGCATTGGTGATATCCCGCCATGCTTCTTCCGGCGCCTGAATCTCCTGACGACGCTGCTGCATCAATCGGCATTCATCAAGCGCGGCAGGCAGCCACCCTGCGGCTTCAGTTTCAATCATCAGCTTTTTGGCGATCGGTAACAGATACCAGACATCCGCCGCCGCGTATTCACACTGACGTTCGCTTAAAGGCCGGGCTAACCAGTCGGTACGAGACTCGCTTTTGTCCAGCGCCACGCCCGTATACTCTTCTACCATCGACGCAAAACCCCACGACAGCGGACGCCCGCAAAACGCCGCCAGAATTTGCGTATCAATCAGGGGTTCCGGCAGTTCGCCAAACGCATTCAGAAATACTTCCAGATCTTCGCTACCCGCGTGCAGAAATTTGGTGATTCCCGTATCGCGCAGCACCGCTTTTAACGGCGACCAGTCGCTGATGCCGAGCGGATCGATCAGGGCGACATTTGCCCCGTCAAATAACTGGATCAATCCTAACTGCGGGTAATAGGTGCGGGTACGGACAAATTCCGTATCTAAAGCAATAGCCGGACATGTGCGGACAGCTTCACACAGGCTCGCCAGCGCATCGTCCGTTTCAATCATTTGGTAATTCAAATCGTGTTCTCTTTGGTTCGCGCCAAAAAAAACGCCGGCTTAACCGGCGTCTCTCGTTAGCTGACTTAACGCTCAGGCTTTATTGTCTACTTTGCCACGGGCTTCGTCACGCAGTTCTCGTCGTAAAATTTTCCCAACGTTAGATTTTGGTAATTCCTCGCGAAACTCTACCTGTTTGGGCACCTTATATCCGGTCAGATGGCGACGGCAGAAGGTGATCAACGCATCGTCAGTCAATGCCGGATCTTTCTTAACCACAAAAAGCTTCACCGCTTCGCCGCTACTACCGGAAGGCACGCCAACCGCCGCGACTTCCTGCACGCCAGAATGCTGCATCACCACATCTTCAATTTCGTTTGGATAAACGTTGAAACCAGAAACCAGAATCATATCTTTCTTACGATCGACAATCCGCAGAAAGCCGTCTTCATCCATAACCGCAATATCGCCCGTATGCAGCCAGCCATCTTTAATGATTTCATCCGTCGCGTCAGGACGCTGCCAGTATCCCAGCATAACCTGAGGGCCTTTCACGCAAAGCTCTCCGGCCTCACCCGGTGCGACTTCGTTGTCATCGTCATCCACCAGTTTGGCTTCTGTTGACGGTACAGGCAGGCCGATACTGCCGCTGTGATAATCAATATCATGCGGGTTGACGCTCACCAGAGGGGCGCACTCGGTCAGCCCGTAGCCTTCCAGCAGGTATTGCCCGGTCAGCTTTACCCAACGTTCTGCAACGACGTTTTGCACCGGCATCCCGCCGCCGGCTGACAGATGCAGCGAAGAAAAATCCAGCTGTTGAAACTCTTTATTATTGAGCAGGGCGTTGAATAGCGTATTAACGCCAGTCATCGCCGTAAATGGATATTTCGCCAGCTCCTTGACCAGACCGGGGATATCACGCGGATTGGTAATCAGCAGGTTTTGCCCACCCAGCTCGATAAAAAGCAGACAGTTCATGGTTAAGGCAAAAATGTGATACAGCGGCAGCGCGGTCACTACCAGCTCTTTCCCCGGGTGCAGCAGCGGCCCATAGGTCGCTTTCACCTGCTCCAGATTCGCCAGCATATTGCGGTGGGTCAACATCGCGCCTTTCGCCACGCCCGTCGTACCGCCGGTATATTGCAGGAAAGCCAGATCTTCAGCGACAACCTCGGGTTTGACATACTGCATACGGTAGCCATGCTGTAGCGCGCTGCGAAACGAGATCGCATCTGGCAAGTGGTATTTTGGCACCAGACGCTTGATGTATTTCACGACAAAGTTAACAACCGTACCTTTGGCGGTAGAAAGCTGGTCGCCCATCCGCGTCAAAATAACGTGCTGTACCGACGTTTTCTCGACCACTTTTTCCAGCGTATGGGCAAAGTTAGAAACAATAATGATTGCCGCCGCGCCGCTATCGTTAAGCTGATGCTCAAGTTCGCGCGGCGTGTAAAGCGGGTTAACGTTCACCACAATCATGCCGGCGCGTAAAATACCAAATAGCGCGACGGGATACTGCAACAGGTTTGACATCATCAGCGCCACACGGTCGCCTTTTTTGAGTCCCAGCCCTTGTTGTAAATAAGCCGCAAATGCCCGACTACGTTCTTCTAATTTACGGAAGGTCATTACCTCCCCCATATTGACGAACGCAGGCTGATCGGCATAGCGCGTCGCCGCATGTTCAAACAGTTCAACCAGGGATTGATAACGGTCAGGGTTGATCTCCGCCGGAACATCAGCAGGATAACGGTTAAGCCAAACCTTCTTCAATGCATCACCTCTAAAATGAGTGTTCGTCGTCATCACAACCCCAGTTAACAAACAAGTCGTTAACATTATATTAACTCAGCGTACCAGTTTATTAATTACGCAACTGAAAGGTTGCGAAGCGCGTCACTATTTATTTTTATTATGTCTCTATGAATGCAGAAACAGCGGACCAGCCGCTGTTTCTTTTATTGATAAAACAAAGGGTTACTCTGTTACTATCGTCTGAACCTCTGCGGGTCCAGGGTTATACCATCCCCAACCGCCATAGCCATAAGGCCAGGCGCGTCCGCCGTAAAACCACGGATCGATCGGCTGTGGAGGCATGACGACCTGCTGAACAAGATGCCAGCGTTTATAGCCGGTAGCCTGCATCAGCATAAATTTATACGGCGTATTGCCGATTTTACCGTCAACCGTGCCGGTTATCGGGCCAACAACGGTAACTAACTGGCCACGGAAGTCCACCGGGTCCAGAAAACCGTTCACATCGGCAAAAATTCTGCCGCGCGAGGCTTCGCCCAGAACAGGACGCGCGCCGCTGTCGAGCGGTACGGTAGCGATTTCAAGCCGGGTTTTTCCCTGCTGATTTTGTACCGCCACAACTTTGCCGCCAAAACGCGCCTCTTGCCCGATATAGAGCTGTGGCGCATTCATCACCCGCACCAAATCCTGCTGCGGCGTCGGACTCGAACCTTTAATGGCATCCGGGATAGTCACGCAACCGCTCAGCATAAGCGCAAAAGCGCACGCCAGCGCCCCTTTTATTAACCTTTTTTGAACCGCCATGATGCGACTCCTTTTTCTCGACCTCTATTCCACCCCACAGC
Organism: Salmonella sp. 32100201201700099SM; assembly: GCF_017572645.1. Lineage (NCBI taxonomy): Bacteria > Pseudomonadati > Pseudomonadota > Gammaproteobacteria > Enterobacterales > Enterobacteriaceae > Salmonella > Salmonella sp. 32100201201700099SM. The sequence goes on from NZ_JAGERQ010000001.1 coordinate 573,836, forward strand.
ATAAAGTATGGGGGGTAATAGTAGTGAGAGTCATTCTTTGCCGGGAAGTTTCTTCCACGCCACTTCGTTACGCAAATAAACCGGCTCGGCATGTTCCACGGCAACGGTCTCTCCTGCCGCCAGCTTTTGACTGGCGATGGGCAACATATCTTCCGCTGCCGGGAGCGACACCTCCCCATCATGAAGCGTCAGGCCGCACTCCTTCGCCAGATCGGGCCATGCGGACCAACCCGTTCCTACGGTCGCCCACTCGCCGGAAAGCTGTTTCAACCGCTCGCCGACCCGTTCCGGTTTCAGCACCGCTTCCGTCTCTTCGCCCTGCCAGACGCCCTGCGCATCACGCTGGTATTCCGCCCAGTACACTTCGCCCATCCGCGCGTCAATCGCAGCGAGTACGCGGGTCGCGCCGGTTTTACGCCACGCGCCCTGCGCCATCGTGGCAAGCGTCGAAACACCGATCATCGGCAGATTTGCCCCTAACGCCAGCCCTTGCGCAATACCAATGCCGATACGCACGCCGGTAAAGCTGCCCGGACCGCGCCCAAACGCCAGCGCATCTATCTCATTGAGCGAGGCGCCGCTGGCGACCAGAATTTCCTGCACCATGGGCAGGATACGTTGAGTGTGTTCTCGTGGACAAAGCTCAAAGTGAGCATTGATAGTACCGTTGTTCCACAGGGCGACAGAACAGGCCTCTGTGGCGGTATCGATAGCCAGAATTCGCATGAGGTTTCGTGCTTAGATCAATAAAATAGCGCGCATCTTACCATACTCCGTAACAAATTACTCGGCGGATGGAATCGCAAGAAAGCGAACGGCACGGGCGATATCACGCGTGCGCGGCGCAGGAGGCAGGCTGGCGAGAAACGTGGCGCCATAGGGCCGCATCACCAGCCGGTTATCACAAATCACTAACACCCCGCGATCGTCCGCATCGCGAATCAGCCGCCCTACTCCCTGCTTCAGCGTAATCACCGCGTCGGGCAGTTGAACCTCATCAAACGGATCGCCGCCGCGCAAACGACAGTCTTCCATTCGCGCTTTTAACAGCGGGTCGTCCGGGGAAGTAAACGGCAATTTGTCGATAATCACCAACGATAACGTATCGCCGCGCACGTCCACCCCTTCCCAGAAGCTGCTGGTGGCGACGAGCAGCGCGTTGCCGGCGCTAACAAATTGCTGTAACAGTTGGCCTTTACTGGTTTCCCCTTGCAACAACACTGGCAGCGTCATGGTGGCGCGAAACTGCTCCGCCAGCTCGCGCATCATGGCGTGTGAGGTGCACAGCATAAAACATCGCCCGTTATTGGCTTCGATAATCGGCCTGAGCATAGCCGCCAACTGTCGCGCCGCGCCGGGCTGGTTGGTTTGCGGTAGGTTACGCGGTACGCAGAGTAACGCCTGGCGCGTATAGTCGAATGGGCTGGGCAGCAGCATGGATTCTGCCTGTTCAATTCCCAGACGGGCGGTAAAGTGGTGAAGATCATCATTTACCGACAACGTGGCCGAGGTAAAAATCCAGCTACCGGGCTTCTGTTCCATCACCTCTTTGAATTTATCCGCCACGGTGAGCGGCGTCAGCGCCAGGGTGAAATGGCGCGAGGTGCACTCATACCAGTAGCTGTATCCCGGCTGATTGATCTCTTTTAAGCGTTTCAGCCGTGAACGGTATAGCGTGGCGCGTTCAAAAGCCGCATCCAGCAGCGCCGAACGGCCCAGCGACAGTTTCGCCACGTCGTAACAAAGCTCCAGCGTATCATCCAGCAGTAAAAATGCCCGTTGGATACGCGAGTCGGCTAACAGTTCACGCAAATTTCCCCGGTAGCCGGGCTCCCCCAGTTGCAGACGAAAATCCTGGGCGCTCTGGGCAAGGCGATCGGCGCATTTTTGCAACTGTTGAGTGTCTTTCAGTTCCGTCCGGTAGGCGATGGTGATGTCTTTTGCTAAATCCAGCAACTGACGGCTGGAGAGCGATTGTCCGAAATACTGGCTGGCGATGTCAGGCAGTTGGTGGGCTTCATCGAAGATCATTACTTCAGCCTGAGGGATAAGTTCGCCAAATCCGCTCTCTTTAACCACCATATCCGCAAGAAAAAGATGGTGGTTTACAATCACCACATCCGCGTCCATCGCCTTTTTACGCGCTTTCACCACAAAGCACTCTTTGTAGAGCGGGCAATCGCTGCCAAGGCAGTTGTCGTTGGTACTGGTGACCAGCGGCCAGGCTTGGGAATCCTCCGCCACGCTGACGCAGGTGCTGATATCGCCATCCCGCGTCTGATTTGACCAGGAGCGCAGCAATATCATGTCGCTTAACGTTTGTACCGGTAAATCGCCGCCCGCCAGCACTTGTTGTTCCAGACGCTCCAGGCAGAGGTAGTTTGAACGTCCTTTCAACAGGGCCGTCTTACCGGTAAACGCCAACGCTTTTGCTACCGTCGGCAGATCGCGGCTGTAGAGTTGATCCTGCAACGCTTTCGACCCGGTCGAAATAATGACTTTTTTCCCGGCGCGCAACGCCGGAGCGAGGTAAGCATAGGTCTTCCCGGTTCCGGTGCCGGCTTCAACAACCAGAGGCTGCGCATTTTCAATCGCTTGTGTTACGGCAACCGCCATTTGTCGCTGTGGTTCGCGCGGTTTAAAACCGGTTATCGCTTTGGCCAGTTGGCCATCTGCTGCAAAATCGTCCGTCACACTGCCCCCTGTTAATTTGCACAGGGGATTATGTCAGGGTAGAAAGGCTTACGCCAGTTACAGAGGTGACGGCGGCGCCACATTGTGGCAGTCTTGAGCCATTCAAATGGAAAGCAAATGAGGAATTAGTAATGTCTATCGTGCGTATTGATGCCGAAGATCGTTGGTCAGACGTGGTGATCTACAATAATACGCTGTGGTATACCGGCGTGCCGGAAAACCTGGACGCCGATGCTTTTGAGCAAACGGCGAATACTCTGGCGCAAATTGATGCGGTGCTGGAAAAACAGGGCTCCAGTAAGTCACGTATTCTGGATGCCACTATTTTCCTGAGCGATAAAGCGGATTTTGCCGCCATGAATAAGGCGTGGGATGCGTGGGTCGTCGCAGGTCATGCGCCGGTACGCTGTACCGTACAGGCCGGGTTGATGAACCCGAAATATAAAGTTGAGATTAAGATTGTCGCGGCGGTATAAGCCGGTTATTCGTCTTCATCCTCAAAACGCGCCACTATGCGTTCGCCGGTATGGTTGGCGCGAAGCTCGCCCGCCACCTGGGCAATCGCTTCTCCGCTGCTCATACCTTGCGACATCAATTCCTGGATACGTTCTACGGCTTTTTGCTGTTGTTCATGACTGAGTGAAGGTAAACCTGCAAACATGATTAACTCCTGCTAAATTGTTAGCGCTAATTATTTCACGCTACCCGGCGGTAAGCCAGTAGTGTTGTAACGAGTCAGGAATGATGAAGACGTTATCTCCCACTGTTATCACCTTACCCTGGCGTCCGGACGCCGCTGAACACTATTTTGCGCCCGTAAACCATTTACCCTGGGCGATGCTGCTGCATTCAGGTGATGCTATTCATCCCTATAACCGTTTTGATATTCTGGTCGCCGATCCTGTCACCACACTGACCACGCGCGCGCAGGAAACCACGGTATGTACTGCGCGCACGACTACCGTCACTCTCGACGATCCGTTACACGTTTTGCAGACTCAACTGGAGGCGCTGCCTTTCCATCCTCAGCCTGACCCTGACTTACCCTTTCAGGGCGGCGCGCTGGGTCTGTTTGGTTACGATTTAGGGCGGCGTTTCGAAATTCTGCCCGATACTGCCGCGCGCGATATCGTTTTACCCGATATGGCGATTGGCCTTTACGACTGGGCGCTGATTGTCGATCACCAAAAACAGGTGGTGTCGCTGATAAGCCATCACGATGCAGACGCCCGATATCGCTGGCTCACCAGCCAGCGCGCGCCAACCCGCACGCCCTTCAGGCTTACCTCAGCCTGGCAATCCAATATGACGCGTTGCGAGTATGGCGAGAAGTTTCGTCAGGTGCAGGCCTGGCTGCACAGCGGGGACTGCTATCAGGTCAATCTTTCCCAGCGTTTTCAGGCGAGCTACGAGGGTGATGAATGGCAGGCTTTCGAACGCCTTAACCGCGCAAATCGCGCCCCGTTCAGCGCCTTTCTTCGTTTACATGACGGCGCCATATTGAGCCTTTCTCCCGAGCGTTTTATCCAACTGGAGAATGGTCATATTCAGACGCGCCCGATCAAAGGTACGCTTCCACGGCTTAACGATCCGCAGGCGGATCGTCAGCAGGCGCAGAAACTGGCCAACTCAATGAAAGATCGCGCTGAAAATTTGATGATCGTCGATTTGATGCGTAACGACATTGGCCGGGTCGCCGTGCCGGGTTCAGTGAAAGTGCCGGAACTGTTCGTCGTCGAACCATTTCCTGCCGTTCACCATCTGGTTAGCACCATTACCGCCCGTTTACCGGACTCGCTTCATGCTACCGACCTGCTGCGCGCGGCTTTCCCCGGCGGCTCCATTACCGGCGCGCCTAAAGTGCGGGCGATGGAAATTATCGACGAACTGGAGCCGCAGCGACGCAACGCCTGGTGCGGTAGCATCGGTTATCTGAGTTTCTGCGGCAAGATGGATACCAGTATTACTATCCGCACCGTCACGGCAACGCAGGGCCAACTCTATTGCTCAGCCGGCGGCGGTATCGTGGCCGATAGCAAGGAAGAAGCGGAATATCAGGAAACTTTTGATAAAGTTAATCGTATCCTGCACCCACTGGAGAACTAATACGTGGATACCAGCCGTCTGACGCTCGATCATTTCTTATCGCGCTTTCAGCTTTTGCGCCCGCAGATAACTCATGAAACGTTAAATCAACGTCAGGCCGCCGTACTGATCCCTGTGGTTCGCCGCCCCCAGCCGGGGCTGCTGTTGACCCAGCGGGCTATTCATTTGCGCAAACACGCCGGACAGGTCGCCTTTCCCGGCGGGGCCGTGGATAGTACCGATGCTTCGCTTATCGCCGCAGCGCTTCGCGAAGCGCAGGAGGAAGTCGCCATCCCGCCGCAAGCCGTGGAAGTGATTGGCGTTTTACCGCCGGTAGACAGCGTGACCGGTTTTCAGGTCACCCCGGTGGTCGGCATTATTCCGCCAAATCTCCCCTGGCGCGCCAGTGAAGACGAAGTGTCTGCGGTGTTTGAAATGCCGCTGGCGCAAGCGTTGCAACTGGGTCGATATCATCCGCTTGATGTTTACCGTCGCGGCAATTCGCACCGCGTATGGCTCTCCTGGTATGAGCATTATTTCGTCTGGGGCATGACCGCAAACATTCTTCGTGAGCTGGCGCTGCAAATCGGCGTAAAGCCCTGACTGTACACAACGCCATTCACGTTGCCTCAAGGCGGTAACAATCGCCTCCCCCAAAGAGGCAGCCTGAAGGGCAACGTGTATATACTTAACTTTACGCGCGCAAGACACGACTTGAGATTACTGTCGCAATATTAGTAAAAACGCGGTTATTCATTAGTTTAATTCATGTGAATAGTTAAGCTGATGCCAGCGTTCCCTCTTACACTATGCGCAGTTATAACATCGTAACCGGAAGCCCCGGTTGCCCTGTCAGGAGTATTATCGTGATTAGCCTATTCGACATGTTTAAGGTAGGGATTGGTCCCTCCTCTTCCCACACTGTTGGCCCGATGAAGGCCGGTAAACAGTTCGTCGATGACCTGGTCGAAAAAGGATTACTGGATAACGTTACCCGCGTCGCTGTCGATGTCTACGGCTCGCTGTCGCTGACGGGGAAAGGTCACCATACCGATATCGCCATTATTATGGGTCTGGCGGGTAATGAACCCGCTACCGTGGATATTGATAGTATCCCCGGTTTTATTCGCGACGTCGAAACGCGCGAGCGTCTGTTACTGGCCCAGGGACGTCACGAAGTCGACTTCCCGAAAGATGACGGAATGCGTTTTCACAACGGCAATTTGCCGCTGCATGAAAACGGGATGCAGATCCACGCCTGGCATGACGACACGGTCATTTATAGCAAGACGTACTATTCCATCGGCGGCGGCTTTATCGTTGATGAAGAGCATTTCGGCCAGGAAGCGACGAATGAGGTTACTGTACCTTATCCGTTTAAATCGGCGAAAGAAATGCTGGAGTATTGCAACAGTACCGGCCTTTCACTCTCCGGCATGGTGATGCAAAACGAACTGGCGCTGCATAGCAAGAAAGAGATTGAAGAGTATTTCGGTCACGTCTGGCAGACCATGCAGGCCTGTATTGATCGTGGTATGAATACCGAAGGCGTGCTGCCGGGGCCGCTGCGCGTACCGCGTCGCGCCTCTGCGCTGCGTCGTATGCTGGTTTCCAGCGATAAGCTTTCCAACGATCCGATGAACGTCATTGACTGGGTGAACATGTTTGCTCTGGCGGTGAACGAAGAGAACGCCGCAGGTGGTCGCGTCGTGACGGCGCCAACCAACGGCGCGTGCGGCATCGTGCCTGCGGTACTGGCTTACTACGACCATTTTATTGAGTCTGTCAGCCCGGATATTTACACCCGCTACTTCCTGGCGGCAGGCGCTATTGGCGCGCTGTATAAGATGAACGCGTCTATTTCCGGCGCGGAAGTCGGCTGTCAGGGCGAAGTCGGGGTCGCCTGTTCGATGGCGGCGGCAGGCCTTGCTGAACTGCTGGGCGCCAGCCCGGAACAGGTTTGCGTTGCCGCTGAAATCGGCATGGAGCATAACCTGGGGCTGACCTGCGACCCGGTTGCCGGTCAGGTGCAGGTGCCGTGTATCGAACGTAACGCCATTGCTTCGGTTAAAGCGATCAACGCTGCGCGTATGGCCATGCGTCGAACCAGCGCGCCGCGCGTCTCGTTGGATAAAGTCATCGAAACGATGTACGAGACCGGAAAAGACATGAACGCAAAATACCGCGAAACGTCGCGCGGCGGGTTGGCTATTAAAGTCCAGTGTGATTAAACGCCGTTTCCCCTCCCTTCGCCCATCTGCTACGGATGGGCGAAATTTTTATCTCTTCCTCGTCGACTCCACGTTTCCCCACTACACTTGCTGTGTCGCGGTTGGCTTTTGTCGCCAACGCTTATTGGGCGGCCCGCATGCAAACAGCACAACGGATCATCAATCATTATCGCCGTAATCGTTTCATTGTTTGCACGATTTGTGCACTGGTCACGCTCATTCTTACGCTGAGCATCCGATTTATTTCGGAGCGGAACTTAAATCACCATCGCACGGTTGCATTCGCGAATCATGCCGTTGATGCGCTGGATAATGTTTTGCATCCTCTCCAGGTCGGACGAAACGTACTGCTCCCCTTGCTTGAGCTTCCGTGCGCGACCGCGCATCTGCCGTTGCGTAAGCAAGCCGCCCGTCTGCAAACCGTTCGTTCTATCGGGCTGGTGAAAGAGGGAATTCTCTATTGCTCAAGCATTTTTGGCGCCCGTAATACTCCCATACGCCAGCTTCAGCCCGATCTTCCCGCAGTCGGCGATCTGCTGCTACTTTCCACAGACCAATCGTTACTCAAGGGAAGCCCGATCCTCATTCAGTGGTATCCCGCCTCTGCCGATGGCCAGGATGGCGTGATGGAAATTGTGAATATTGACTTGCTGACGACTATGCTACTTGAGCCGCAGCAGCCGCAAATTACCAGCGCCAGCCTGACGGTCGGCAAACGGCACCTGTTATATGGTCGGGGCGTGGTCGATACTCTTCCGGAATTAAAAAAAGATGAAGAGCGTTACCAGCTTTCATCGCGACATTTCCCTTTTACTATCAGCGTCAGCGGGCCGTCGGCAGGCGTACTGGCGTTCAAACATCTCCCGACGCAGTTACCGCTGGCCGTATTGCTTAGCCTGTTGATCGGTTATATCGCCTGGCTGGCAACGGCCAGCAGAATGAGCTTTTCCTGGGAAATTAATCTGGCCCTTGCCGAACGGGAGTTTGAGCTATTTTGTCAGCCGTTGCTTAATGCCCGCACGCAGCAATGTACCGGCGTTGAGATCCTGTTACGCTGGAACAACCCGCGCCAGGGCTGGATCTCACCGGATGTTTTTATTCCTATCGCCGAGGAACATAACCTGATAGCGCCGCTGACCCGCTATGTGATTGCGGAAACCATTCGGCAGCGGCACTACTTCCCCATCAACCATCAGTTTCATATCGGCATCAATGTAGCGGCAAGCCATTTCCGACACGGCGTGCTTCTCAAGGATCTTAATCAGTACTGGTTTAGTGCGGAACCTGTTCAGCAACTGGTGCTGGAGCTCACGGAACGCGACGCGTTGCTTGACGTTGATTACCGCCTGATGCGCGAGCTGCATCGTAAAGGCGTGAAGTTAGCCATCGATGATTTTGGCACAGGAAACAGCTCGCTCTCCTGGCTGGAAAAACTGCGTCCGGATATTTTGAAAATCGATAAATCCTTCACCGCCGCCATCGGTACCGATGCGGTCAATTCAACGGTGACCGATATTATTATCGCGCTGGGGCAAAGACTGAATATTGAACTGGTGGCGGAAGGGGTCGAAAACCAGACGCAGGCACAGCATTTGCGCCAGCATGGCGTGCAAATGTTACAGGGCTATCTCTATGCGAAGCCGATGCCCATTAGCGAATTTCCACAGTGGCTGGCGGGCAGCGCGCCGCCGCCCGCCCGGCATAACGGACAGATTATGTCCGCGATGCCGCATCTATAGACTTGATTCCTGCGTGTGACGTTATTCCTCTTCGTCGTGGGCAGGCTGTTCTTTAACAATTCGAACCAGATCGACACGGTAATCGTTGGCCTCGACAATGGTGATCCGCAGGGGCGGAAAATCAATGACATCGCCTACACGAGGAATATGGCCATTAGCGGCGATCACTAACCCCGCGACCGTCGCAATATCGCCCTCTTCGTTCACCAGATGGTCAACTTCCAGCGCCTGCTGTAGCGCATGAAGATCGGTGCCGCCCTTCACTATCCAGCCCTCGGCATCGGCAACGATTTCCGGCGTTTCATCGGCATCCGGGAACTCACCGGCAATCGCTTCCAGCACATCCAGCGGCGTAACCAGCCCCTGCACCACGCCGAACTCGTTAGTGACGATAACGAAACTGCCGCGCGCGCGGCGCAAAACGCCTAACAGATTGATAGGATCAAGCGTTTCCGGCACCACTATCGCCGGGGAAGACGCGGCGATAGCCGCAACATCCGCGCCCTCTTCCAGCGCCACCAGCAACTCTTTCGCCCGCACGATACCGATAATTTCATCCAGCTCGCCCCGGCATACCGGGAACAGGCTATGCGGAGAAGAGAGTAACTGCTGACGGATTTCAGCTACGCTGAGATTCGCATCCACCCAACTAATTTCGCCTCGCGGCGTCATAATGCCGCGCAGGGAGCGCGACGCCAGAGTCAGTACGCCGTTAATCATGTAGCGTTCTTCTTCGGCGAAGGCGCCTTCCGACACCGATATCGCGGCCGGACTATCCGTCTCATGTTGCGTACTCGTCTGGCGTTTACCGCCCATCAGACGCAGGATAGCGTCCGCAGTACGCGCGCGCAGCGGCAACGTGGACTGATGACGAATAAAGTTGCGGCGCGCAATCTGGTTAAACACCTCGATAACGATCGAGAAACCAATTGCCGCGTACAGGTAGCCTTTCGGAATATGGAAACCAAACCCTTCCGCCACCAGGCTCAAGCCGATCATCAGCAGGAAACTCAGACAGAGCACCACCACCGTCGGATGCTGGTTGACAAAACGGGTCAGCGGTTTTGACGCCAGTAGCATCACCGCCATCGCAATCACCACCGCCGCCATCATAACCGGCAGATGGTTTACCATACCTACCGCCGTAATCACGGCGTCCAGCGAGAAGACCGCATCCAGGATGACAATCTGCGTGACTACCACCCAGAAGCTCGCATAGCCTTTACCGTGTCCGGTGTCATGCTCGCGGTTTTCCAGACGTTCATGCAGCTCGGTGGTCGCTTTAAACAGCAGGAATATACCGCCCAGCAGCATAATTAAATCGCGGCCGGAGAAGGTAAAATCCCAGACAGTAAAGAGCGGCTTTGTTAAGGTCACCAGCCACGAAATAATGGACAGCAGCGCCAGACGCATAATCAGCGCCAGCGAGAGCCCGATAAGACGCGCTTTGTCACGCTGCTTTGGCGGCAATTTATCGGCGAGGATCGCGATAAAGACCAGGTTATCGATACCCAGGACAATTTCCAGGACGACGAGCGTGAGTAAACCCACCCAAATTGAGGGATCCATTAATAATTCCATGACAAGCTCCTGCTTAAGGAATGACTAAACGGCGCCCACAACATCTCAAAGGATGCAGGCGGTAACGCAATAAACAAAGTAAGGCTATGGCAAGATATGCCAGATTGACAGGCGCAAAACGGCCAAAGAGTGAAATGACGTCGGTGACGATCCATACAACGGGCTGCTGCCCTATACCCCATTCTAATTAAACGGAAGCTAAACATAACAGAGACAACTGGTTTTTGGCAAAGATTTACCTTCCTTTGCAAAGAGATGTAACCAGGATATTTTACACTTCGAAATTTCTCATTATCGAAAACAAAATTACGGATCTCCATCACACAAAATATTTTTTTCGATATCTAAAATAATTCACGAAAATCATGCGTTTTTCGTTGTAACCCTCATCTGAATCGATTCGCTTGCGGACGGCGATTCAAAAAATACATCTGTCAAGTTGATGTGTTGACAATAATAAAGGAGGTAGCAAGTGACCATTGCTATTGTTATAGGCACACATGGTTGGGCTGCAGAGCAGTTACTTAAAACAGCCGAAATGCTGTTAGGCGAGCAGGAAAACGTCGGCTGGATCGATTTCGTTCCAGGCGAAAATGCCGAAACGCTGATCGAAAAGTACAACGCTCAGTTGGCTAAACTCGATACCAGTAAAGGCGTGCTATTTCTCGTTGATACATGGGGAGGCAGTCCGTTTAATGCTGCCAGCCGCATTGTCGTCGATAAAGAGCGCTATGAAGTTATTGCCGGCGTCAACATCCCGATGCTGGTCGAAACGTTTATGGCTCGTGACGACGATCCGAGCTTTGACGAGCTGGTCGCACTGGCGGTAGAAACCGGTCGTGAAGGCGTAAAAGCGCTGAAAGCGAAACCGGTAGAAAAAGCCGCGCCAGCGCCAGTCGCCGCCGCGCCAAAAGCGGCCGCACCGGCAAAACCGATGGGCCCGAATGATTATATGGTTATCGGGCTTGCCCGTATTGATGACCGCCTCATTCACGGTCAGGTCGCTACCCGCTGGACCAAAGAGACCAATGTCAGCCGTATTATTGTTGTGAGCGATGAAGTCGCGGCGGATACCGTACGTAAAACGCTGCTGACGCAAGTTGCGCCGCCGGGCGTTACGGCGCATGTGGTTGACGTCGCGAAAATGATTCGCGTCTACAATAACCCGAAATACGCCGGTGAACGCGTGATGCTTCTGTTTACCAATCCTACCGACGTCGAGCGCATCGTTGAGGGCGGCGTGAAAGTCACTTCCGTGAACATTGGCGGTATGGCCTATCGTCAAGGTAAAACGCAGGTGAACAACGCCGTTTCCGTCGATGAAAAGGATATCGAAGCCTTTAAAAAGCTCAACGAGCGCGGCATCGAGCTTGAGGTGCGTAAAGTTTCCACCGATCCGAAACTGAAAATGATGGATTTAATTGCCAAAGTGGCGAAATAACCGCCGGCATTTAATTAGCTTTCACACTTAAGATAGCAATAGGAGAAGTACAATGGAGATTACCACTCTTCAGATTGTGCTGGTGTTCATCGTCGCATGTATCGCGGGTATGGAGTCGGTACTTGATGAATTTCAGTTCCACCGTCCGCTGATCGCCTGTACCTTAATCGGCGCCGTTCTGGGGGACATGAAAACCGGTATTATCATCGGCGGTACTCTGGAAATGATCGCTCTGGGCTGGATAAACATCGGTGCTGCCGTTGCGCCTGATGCCGCACTGGCGTCCATCATCTCTACCGTTCTGGTCATCGCCGGGCATCAAAGCATTGGCGCCGGTATCGCGCTGGCGATTCCGCTGGCGGCGGCAGGCCAGGTACTGACCATTATCGTTCGTACCATCACCGTGGCATTCCAGCACGCGGCGGACAAGGCGGCTGAAAACGGCAACCTGACGGCGCTCTCCTGGCTGCACGTTTCTTCTCTGTTCCTGCAGGCAATGCGTATCGCTATCCCGGCGGTTATCGTTGCCATCTCCGTAGGCACCAGCGAAGTACAGGGAATGCTGAATGCGATTCCTGAAGTCGTCACAGGTGGTCTGAACATCGCCGGCGGCATGATCGTCGTGGTTGGTTATGCGATGGTTATCAACATGATGCGCGCAGGCTACCTGATGCCGTTCTTCTACCTCGGTTTCGTCACCGCGGCTTTCACAAACTTCAACCTGGTCGCACTGGGTGTCATCGGCGCAGTGATGGCTATTCTTTACATCCAGCTGAGCCCGAAATACAACCGTGTAGCGGGCGCGCCTGCAGCGGCTGCTGGCAATAACGATCTCGACAACGAACTGGACTAACAGGTGAGCGAAATGGTTGATATGACTAAAACTACCACCGAGAAAAAACTCACTCCGAGCGATATTCGCGGCGTATTTCTTCGTTCTAACCTGTTCCAGGGGTCATGGAACTTCGAACGTATGCAAGCGCTGGGCTTCTGCTTCTCTATGGTGCCGGCGATTCGTCGCCTGTATCCGGAGAATAATGACGCGCGTAAACAGGCGATTAAACGTCACCTGGAGTTCTTTAACACCCATCCTTACGTTGCGGCGCCGGTACTGGGCGTGACCCTGGCAATGGAAGAAAAGCGTGCGAACGGCGCAGAGATTGACGATGGTGCTATCAACGGTATCAAAGTCGGTCTGATGGGACCGCTGGCAGGCGTCGGCGACCCTATCTTCTGGGGTACCGTCCGTCCGGTATTCGCGGCGCTGGGCGCAGGTATTGCGATGAGCGGCAGCCTGCTTGGTCCGCTGCTGTTTTTCATCCTGTTTAACCTGGTGCGCCTGGCGACCCGTTATTATGGCGTGGCTTATGGCTACCGCAAAGGCGTCGATATCGTTAAAGATATGGGCGGCAGCTTCCTGCAAAAACTGACTGAGGGGGCGTCAATCCTCGGCCTGTTTGTCATGGGGGCATTGGTTAACAAGTGGACGCATGTGAATATCCCGCTGGTGGTTTCCACCATCACTGGTCAGGATGGTCAGACACGCGTTACCACCGTGCAAACCATTCTCGACCAGCTGATGCCGGGTCTGGTTCCGCTACTGTTGACCTTTGCCTGTATGTGGCTGCTGCGTAAGAAAGTTAACCCGCTGTGGATTATCGTGGGCTTCTTCGTCATTGGTATCGCCGGCTACTCCGTAGGACTGCTGGGCCAGTAAGGCTGTTGTACACTACCGGGGCCAAACGGCCCCGTTTTTTATTTCTCTGGAGGATAAATGACTATCACGGACCTGGTGCTGATTCTCTTTATTGCCGCATTATTGGTTTACGCTCTCTACGATCAGTTCATCATGCCTCGTCGCAATGGCCCCACTCTGCTTTCTATAGCCCTGCTTCGCCGCGGTCGCGTAGACAGCGTTATCTTCGTTGGGCTGGTCGCCATCCTTATTTATAACAACGTAACCAGCCACGGAGCGCAGATGACCACATGGTTATTAAGCGCGCTGGCGTTAATGGGATTTTATATATTCTGGATCCGCACGCCACGGATCATCTTTAAACAACGTGGCTTTTTCTTCGCCAATGTCTGGATAGAATATAACCGTATTAAAGAGATGAATTTATCGGAAGACGGCGTACTGGTGATGCAATTAGAACAACGACGCTTGCTTATCCGTGTACACAATATCGACGATCTGGAAAAAATATATAAACTTCTTATTGAAAATCAATAATCTAAGATATAGCCTCAACTATGTTTTTCGAATTTTATTTCGAATCATAATATAGCTAAGGCTATATTTTCTATTGACCAATTGTTATTTAATTTAACGTTTTATTGATGAATAAATCTAAATGAAAATCGTTTTCAATTAGAAGGCAAATAATATTTTATCGCTGTTGTTTTATATTCTAAAAATATGTTAATGTTGCGCCGTCAATTGGGGAGTAGCCGATTTCCAGACTCCGGAAATGTACGCGTCAACATACTCGTTGCAAAACGTGGCGCGTACGGACCAGCCGCCGCTGGTCAGGCGAGACCATAGGCGCATCAACTGCTGTGTATTTCGTCACAGAATGGCGACATGCATGTTTGCTGGGGGCAGTGATGTGTTTAATGGATACCCCGGTCAGGACGTTGTCATGCACTTTACTGCTACTGTTCTTCTCGCTTTCGGTATGTCGATGGATGCTTTCGCGGCATCAATTGGCAAAGGCGCCACCCTACATAAACCCAAATTCTCAGAAGCGTTGCGTACCGGTCTTATCTTTGGCGCGGTTGAAACGCTGACCCCGTTGATCGGCTGGGGGCTGGGGATATTGGCGAGTAAATTCGTTCTGGAATGGAACCACTGGATAGCCTTTGTTCTGCTGATCTTTCTGGGCGGACGCATGATCATCGAAGGTATCCGCGGCGGTAGTGATGAAGACGAAACACCGTTACGCCGCCACAGCTTTTGGCTATTAGTCACGACGGCTATCGCGACCAGCCTCGATGCGATGGCGGTTGGCGTCGGTCTGGCGTTTTTGCAGGTAAACATCATCGCAACCGCATTGGCTATCGGTTGCGCCACGCTTATCATGTCCACCCTCGGAATGATGATTGGTCGCTTTATCGGCCCAATGCTGGGTAAGCGTGCTGAAATTCTCGGCGGGGTCGTACTGATAGGAATTGGCGTCCAGATCCTCTGGACGCATTTTCACGGTTAACGGTTACGCTGCCAGAGATGAAGGTTGAAATCCGTCTGGCAGCTAAGTCCGGCGCTGGCAGCCAGTTGTTCCCACACTTCTGGTCTGGCGCGCCAGGCAAATGGCGTCATTTGCAACAGTGCTACAGCCGCTTCGGCGGTGAGCTGCATGTGATAAGCAAGGCGGGTACTCTGCTGCAATGTGAATCCGTCGAGCTGCTCGGTATACGGCGCATGTAAACGCACCTCATCATAAATGAGCCCTTTTAGTTCCATCAAATGATGCGGCCCCGGCGTGGCGGTAACGACCCAACCACCAGGTTTCACCACACGCGCCAATTCCTGCGCCTTACACGGGGCGTAGATTCTGATCACCGCATCCATTGACGCATCGGCAAAGGGCAGTCGATGGCTTGACGCCACACAAAACTTCACCTGCGAATAGCGCTTCGCCGCCGCTTTGATCGCCGTTTTAGCAACGTCCAGTCCAAACGTGGTGACTCCCGGCAACGCCTCGGCAAAAGCGTGAGTGTAATACCCCTCGCCGCAGCCGATATCCAGAATCGCCGTGGCCGACTGATCCAGCCGCTCGCGCAACAGGTTAATCACCGCATCGCGCAGCGGCTGATAATGGCCTGCATCAAGAAACGCTCTCCTCGCCTGCATCATTTCGGCGCTGTCGCCCGGATCGCGCGAACGTTTATGCTGTACCGGCAGCAGATTGATGTAGCCCTCTTTCGCCACATCAAACTGATGGCGCTGTGGACATATAACGCTGTTATTAATCTGCGTAAGCGGCTGATGGCAAAGCGGACAGGTAAACGACATGACAACTCCGGACTGGGGCGCTAAAGGGCGCAAGTGTAACGCGAATTGCGCCCCGGGAAAATCCTTTACGAGCCCGGAACCGCAACGTGGCTGCCATGCATCACCAGAAGGTGATCTGAATCGGCTGGCATACCGTCTGGCTCAACATTTTCCAGCCGCAGCACATCGCCCATGATCTGGCTGAATACGGGCGCAGATACCGCGCCGCCATAATAAGCCCCGTTTTGCGGATTATTAATCACCACCACCAGCGCAAATCTGGGGTTACTTGCCGGCGCGACGCCTGCGGTATATGCCACATACTTATCGACGTATTTACCATCATCGCCAATTTTTTTCGCCGTCCCGGTTTTGACCGCAATACGGTAGTCTCTTACTGCGGCTTTTGTTCCGCCGCCGCCAGGCAACGCGACGCTCTCCATCATATGTTCCACCTCGTGCACCAGTTCTTCCGGCATTACCCGCGTGCCGATCACGGGCGGATCAACTTTGGTGATCGATAACGGACGGTAGATACCAAAGCTGCCAATCGTGGCATAAACATGCGCCAGTTGCAGCGGCGTCACCATTAATCCATAGCCAAAAGCGAAGGTAGCGCGATCTAAATCACTCCAGTAACGGCGTTTCGGTAATAACCCGCTGCTCTCTCCGGTGAGACCCAGTCCGGTAGGCACGCCGAAACCAAAGCTTTTATAAGTATCCATTAATTTCTGCACCGGCATCGCCAGAGAAAGGTGAGAAACGCCGGTATCGCTGGATTTTTGCAAAATGCCGGTTAATGTCAGTTCCGGATAGTAACCGACGTCGCGGATACGGTGTCCATCGAGAGTAAAAGGATGGGTATCGATAACGCTGTCCGGCTGCACGATGCCCTGCTGTAACGCAGTCATAATGACCAATGGCTTCACAGTAGAACCGGGTTCGAAGGTGTCGCTAATCGCGCGGTTACGAAAATCGTCCAACTGCGCGCCTTCACGGTTGTTCGGGTTGAAATCCGGGTAGCTCGCCATCGAGAGAATTTCACCCGTTGGGATGTTAATCAATACGGCAGCGCCGGATTCCGCTTTGTTCCAGATGACGGCGTTATCCAGCGCATCTTCGGTAACCGTTTGCAGACGTTCATCAATGCTAAGCTGAAGTTCATGAGCAGGAACCGGATTCACTTCCGTAATGTTCTCAATAACGTGACCAAATTTATCTTTGCGCACCAATCGGGAGCCCGGTTTTCCCGTCAGTTGCGCGTTAAAGCTCTTTTCAATACCTTCTATTCCCTGCCCGTCGATATTGGTAAAGCCGATCAAATTGGCCGCTACGTGTCCGGCAGGGTAAAAACGGCGCGACTCTTCCCGCAGGTTAATACCCGGTAGATTCAGTTTATCTATCCATTCGGCTTGCTGGGGTGAAACCTGGCGCGCGAGGTAGATAAAACGACCTGCCGGGTTACTGTTTACCCGTTCCGCAAGCGTACTGAGAGACAGATGTAAGGCGCTGGCCAGCGCCTGCCAGCGCTCATTGTAGCCAACGCCGCCTTTGCTTATGATAGTTTTCGGATCGGCCCAGACAGCATTAACCGGAACGCTCACCGCTAAGGGCCGCCCTTCTCTGTCGGTGATCATGCCGCGTGGAGAGGCCGTGGTCACTTCACGAAGCGAGCGCATATCTTCTTGTTTCACCAGTTTCGACGGCGTAACAATTTGCAGCCATGCCACCCCCCCTAACAACAATGCCATACTGAGCAGAATGGCAGTGCAAAGTAGTGCAAAACGTATGGGTGTAAAATTACGGGTATCGCCGTCGCTTTTCTTTTTCACTTGATCTCCAGCCGAATCATTTTTCAGGTGATTGATTTAACGGGAAACGGACGGAAAAACCAGAAAAAACAATGCTAATAACATCGCGCCTTTGCAACAAATCGCTAACGAGAGCGCATCCAGACACATTTTGAAAGATATTGAATTAAAAAGCCCCGCTTTTAGCGAGGCTTTATATCTGAGGCTGACGCGACAAACGCATCAAATCAGTGGTGTCGATCAGATAGCTGTTACGTTAACAGCAGCCGGACCTTTCTGGCCGTCCTGAATTTCGAACTCAACGTTCTGGCCTTCAGCCAGAGTTTTGAAACCATTGCCCTGGATAGCGGAGAAGTGTACGAACACATCTTTGCTGCCGTCAGCCGGAGTAATGAAGCCAAAACCTTTGGATTCGTTGAACCACTTAACTTGACCTTTAATCTTTGCCATTTGCAAAATTCCTTAGAGTGTTTTCTTTGCCCGTAGGCATAACATAGATAAAACTGAGACATTACTGCTTGAGGCACTAATATAAGGTTCGGCAGAGAAGCGGTATTCAACGTCAACGTGTTTACTCAGGACTTCTTTACTGAAAATGCCACACATAAACAGAACTGTACCTCGTTTAACCCAAAGCCTGTTATCACATACAACGTTAATTATGGCAAGCCATTTTTAAACGTGTCTCGATCCGTCGCACAAATTACGAGAACCTTCACAAATTGACAGCACGTTTATGCAACAAAATTGCGAAAGATATATCCTCACGCGCTGACGGACTCCTGACAACGTCACTGCTGAAAAGCCATTTTTCTACCATAGCTCAATAACTTCGCTTCTTCCAGTGCATCAAATCACATTTAAAAGCTGTATTTTTCATATCACTTTTTATGCTGAGTTATGCATAAATTGTCACAATGATAAAAAACACCTTTTAATCAAAATAATAGAAAAGGAAAGCGATTTTCGACACCGCTTTTTGTGATGTTCTGCGTCTTTACAGAATGCCTTAAAATAATGAACAAACAATGACAATCCATAAAGAGAGAGAAACGTTTCGCTTTTAATAGAGAATGAGCGGTATCACAAAAATGCTATATGTCCATTTGTTATACATATAAAACTATGTTGCATATAAAGCCATATATTAGGTAAGGTGTTGATGCTGTAGTATCAGTTGCAAACGGCAACGCGGAGAGATCCGACGGGGAAATGGGGCGTATGGCACTGGCGCCATTTGCGCCCCGGTAAGCATTATCGTTCTGCAACCAGACGAATGATGTCCTCATCCTCTTTTGGTTCGCTTGCCGCTGTTGTGGGTTCCGCTTCTTTTTCTGGTTCGTTTGCTTCGCAAAGACGGCGTAACAACGCGTTTTGCCGCTTCTGTTGATCCAATAACGCTTCGAGCAATTCTATCTGCTCGTTGGCACGGGAACTTGCCCGGTTGACAAAGAACCAGAGCGCCAGCCCCACCACCAGAACCACCATTGATACTATTAAAGATGCAAGAGAAAACGCACCAGAGTTTAAAACGTCGTTCATTTCACCACCTCAATGTAGAGACGTCATTCTACCACTGCTACACGGGAAGGAAATCTCTGGTGTAAAACGTTTACCAGGGAATAAATTTATTGATGGCGCAAATACCGCTGAAAAATTGTACATCCTGATCGCACATGATATTAAACACCTGCGCCCACAGCAACAGGCATACTACCACCACGATGCCGAGAACGACCCATCGAAATTTTTTCACTCCACTCTCCGATCTTACATCTTATGTCGCTAAATTATCATGAGTTACTTAAACCAGGAGTAACTGTAGCGGCATTATATGTTTTTAGGAATGATTCACTTGTTTCAATCAATGTACACGCTACTCTTATTCTAACTAAAAAAGAAAAGAGGTAGTAATGCGTTTGAGCATTCGCGCAATTGTATTGTTTGCCCTGGTGTGGATAGGCCTGCTGATGAGCGGCTATGGCGTCCTGGTGGGAAGTAAAGTGAACGCTGCGGGGCTGGTTTTACAGTGCCATTACCTGACCGCACGCGGCACCAGCACGGCGCAATATCTCCATACCAACAGCGGCATAATTGGCTTTTCCGACTGTCCCATTTTCAGAAAAATCGCCACCGTGGTGGATAATGGCTAAGCGGCAATAAATAATTTCACAGTGAAACTATCACCAATAATTCCCCTATATTGGCTGTTGTTCATAAGTACTGTTAAATAATATTTTAATAACCGTTAAATAAGCCGACAGATATTATCTACTTTTACGATTTCATCCCACCCGATGTTATAAAAAAAGCAGCTACATTTTTCGCAGCTGCTTTTTTTTAACGTCATGCTAATAACGTTGCTTAGAAGGGATAATCGTTGTAACCCATTTGCTCAGAAATTTTACGCGCGGCGGCGTGTAACATAGCCACATATTCCTGTAGGCGTTCTTCTGAAAAACGCAGCGTCGGGAACGAAATGCTTAACCCTGCGATGACTACGCCAAAACGGTCAAATACCGGTACGCCGATACAACGTAACCCTTCCTCCTGTTCTTCGTTATCTTCACCGTAGCCTTGCGCACGCACTTCATCCAACAGCGGCAGCAACGCTTCAGTGCTGGTAATCGTGCGTCCAGTGCTTTGCTTATACTCTACGCCGTCGAGAATCTGCTTAACCTCATCACGGTCGCGCCAGGCCAGAAGCACTTTACCGATGGCCGTACTGTACAGCGGATTACGACGCCCAATACGTGAGTACATACGCAGATTGTACATAGAGTCAATTTTATGGATATAGACAATGCTGTCTTCATCCAGCGCGCCAAGATGGATAGTTTCTTTTGTCAGACGAGACAGTTCGCGCATCTGAATGTCCGCACTGCGGATGAGATCAACATTTTGCAAAGCTCGCGCGCCCAGCTCAAACAGCTTTAGCGTCAGAGAGTATTTTTCAGACTCCCCCTCCTGAGCCACGTAGCCCAGCGTTTTCATGGTTTGCAAAAAGCGATAAACGGTGCTTTTCGACATCATGACGCGCTGCGATAGCTCGGTAATCCCTATTTCACGCTCTTCACCCAGCACCTGCAGAATGCCGAAAACTTTCAGCACAGAAGATACAGAATCAGGCTGCTTATCCAGATCTGCGTTTGCCATTTATCACCTCATTACGAGCGTTTTATAAAATTCAGAACGAGTTTTTATTATAATTTCACGCCAGGTCGCCCGCAATCCATCTTTGCTTACTTCGTTACAAATCTACGACATAACAACTCAGTATTAATGCTAACATTATTATTCAGCTCATAATTCCCCTTATTACAAAATACTTATGGAAAAAACACGGGCCGATGGCCTGCCCCTCCCGCAGAGATACGGTGCTATCCTGACGATTATTATCGGTATTTCGATGGCGGTTCTGGATGGCGCAATCGCTAATGTCGCGCTGCCAACCATTGCGACTGATTTACATGCCTCCCCTGCCAGCTCTATCTGGATTGTCAATGCGTACCAAATCGCCATTGTCGTCTCACTGCTTTCCCTGTCTTTTTTAGGCGACATGTTTGGTTATCGCCGGATCTATAAATGTGGTTTAGTGGTATTTCTGCTTTCATCATTGTTTTGCGCGCTTTCAGACTCGCTGCAGATGCTGACGCTGGCGCGCATCGCGCAGGGATTTGGCGGCGCGGCGCTAATGAGCGTAAACACGGCGCTGATTCGTCTTATCTACCCCCAGCGTCATCTGGGACGAGGCATGGGAATTAACTCTTTTATCGTCGCAGTCTCTTCCGCCGCGGGTCCGACGATCGCCGCGGCGATTTTGTCCATCTCATCATGGAAATGGCTGTTTCTGATTAATGTCCCGTTAGGTATCATCGCGTTAATTCTGGCCATACGCTTTTTACCAGCAAACATCGCCCATGACACTAAGCCGCGCTTTGACTTACCGAGCGCGGTAATGAATGCGCTCACATTTGGCCTGCTGATTACCGCATTGAGCGGCTTTGCCCAGGGACAGTCGCTAACGTTGATTGGCGCAGAGCTGCTCGTTCTGGTCGTGGTCGGGTTTTTCTTCGTGCGCCGCCAGCTTTCTTTGCCCGTCCCTTTGTTACCCATCGACTTGTTACGCATTCCGCTTTTTTCACTCTCGATCGGCACGTCAATTTGCTCGTTCTGCGCGCAAATGTTAGCCATGGTCTCGCTACCTTTTTATCTGCAAACCGTGCTGGGCCGTAGCGAAGTAGAAACCGGCCTGTTATTGACGCCCTGGCCGCTGGCAACGATGGTGATGGCGCCGCTGGCGGGATACCTGATAGAACGTCTTCATGCCGGTTTGCTGGGGGCGCTGGGAATGGTGATAATGGCAGCCGGGTTGTTTGCGCTGGTCATGTTGCCAGGCTCCCCCTCCGATCTGAATATTATCTGGCCGATGATCCTTTGCGGCGCAGGGTTTGGCCTGTTCCAGTCGCCGAATAATCACACCATTATCACTTCCGCGCCGCGTGAGCGCAGCGGTGGCGCCAGCGGGATGCTGGGCACGGCGCGACTGTTAGGCCAAAGTACTGGCGCCGCGCTGGTAGCACTGATGTTGAACCAGTTTGGCGATAGCGGTACGCATCTTTCTCTGCTCGCAGCGGCGATCCTGGCGACTCTCGCGGCGGTGGTGAGCGGTTTACGTATTACGCAACCACGCGTTCAGGCGTAAAAAAAGCGCGTCATTCGACGCGCTTTTCATACTTGTCAGTGGGCTTATTATTTCAGGTACTCACCGCTACGCAGCGCTTCAATGCGTTTATCCAGCGGTGGGTGCGTCATAAACAGCTCGCTTAACGATTTCGATTTACCGTTAATACAAAACGCCATCATGCTGGTCGCTTCTTGCGGCTCGTAGCTGGTTTTCAGGCGCTGCAACGCGGCAATCATTTTTTCACGGCCCACCAGCTTCGCCGATCCCGCATCGGCATGAAACTCACGGTAACGGGAGAACCACATGGTGATAATGCTTGCCAGAATACCGAAGACCAGTTCCAGCACCGTCGCAACGGCGAAATAGATTAGCGGATTACCGTTACTTCCTTCGCCTTCATCACGGTTGCCGCCCAGAAAACCAGCAGCAATTTGCGCGATAATGCGCGAAATAAAGATAACGAAGGTGTTAACCACCCCCTGAATCAACGTCATCGTCACCATATCGCCATTGGCAATATGGCTGATTTCATGCGCAATGACGGCTTCCGCCTCGTCAGGGCTCATATTTTGCAACAGACCGGTGCTCACAGCGACCAATGAGGCGTCACGGCGTGCGCCCGTCGCAAACGCGTTAATGTCCGGCGCATGGTAGATAGCAACCTGCGGCATGGCGATACCAGCCTGGCGCGCTTGCGTTGCTACGGTGTTCATCAACCAGCGTTCTCTTTCATTGCGAGGCTGTTCAATAACTTCCCCTCCTACGGATTTTAACGCCATCCATTTGGACATCAGCAATGAAATAAAAGAACCGCCAAAACCAAACAGCAGCGCCATGATCAGCAAGCCTTGCACGCTGCTCGATTGTATCCCTGTCAGGCTCAGAACCAGCCCGAAAACGACCATCACGGCCAGGTTCGTCAGCAGGAAGAGCGCGATTCGCATCATAATTTTCTTTTAACCTCAATTTAACAAAGCGCACTATGCGATTACCCACATCGTATGGGTCTTATGGCTATTTTCAAGCATCACCAGGCGGTAAGTCACGAGAAAAACACAACTTTACATTTTGTAGCATTATCCTGACGACTTCTGCGCTTGTTAAAAAAAAACAGGCACAATTTTTTGTGCCTGTTTAGCGTTACTTATCGGCTGCCGCCTGCTCCGCTGGTTTTTCTTTTTCAAGATGCGCCAGGTCCAGAGCAATCTTCACCGTTTCATCAAGGTATGGGTCCGGCTCCTGGTAATCCTTTGGCAGATCGTCCAGTTTCTTCAGCAACGGTTTACCCTCACGTTTAAACCGATCGTTAATACGCGCCAGACGCAGAGCGTCTTCTTCATTGTTCTCTTTCTCACGCTGCGCATAATTCAGAGAGACGATGTTGCGCTTATCCTTCATGGCATTGAAACGTGCGATATCCTTCATGATGTACTGAAACTCAGGATCTTTGGCGATACGCGCGTTGTGCTCTTTTAATAATTCCGGGCCAAACGGGGCCAAATCGTCCGATTTCACGTACTTCGCCGCATCAATGCTATCCCACGGCAAGGCGTTATCTTCAAATTTTTCTCCGGTTTCCGTCTCTTCATTGCCAGTCGGCATGATGATATCCGGCGTGACCCCTTTACGCTGCGTACTACCGCCGTTGACACGGTAGAACTTCTGAATGGTGTACTGCACCGAACCCAGCGCAGGCCATTCCGGGCGGAGCATCTGATCGTAAATTCGGTTTAGCGAACGATATTGCTGTACCGTCCCTTTACCGAAGGTTGGCTCACCGACAATCAGCGCGCGACCATAATCCTGCATCGCGGCAGCGAAGATTTCCGATGCCGAAGCACTGAAACGATCGACCAGCACCACCAGCGGGCCTTTGTAGTAGACCACGCCGTCGGTGTCGCTATCCTCACGCACTTTACCGTTATTGTCGCGCACCTGAACTATCGGACCAGAAGGGATAAACAGACCGGAAAGCGAAACGGCTTCCGTCAGCGCCCCACCGCCGTTTGAACGCAGATCGATAACGATGCTGTTAACATTCTGTTTTTCCAGCTTCTGAAGCTGAACTTTGACATCATCGGTCAAGCCAACATAGAAGCCTGGAATATCCAGTACGCCAACTTTTTCCTTGCCGACGGTTTTCACCGACATTTTAACCGCGCGATCTTCAAGACGAATCCGTTCACGCGTCAGCGTGATAATACGCGTTTTCGTCCCTTTGCCAGCCGGCAGTATTTCCAGTCGAACCTTGCTGCCTTTTGGCCCTTTGATCAGCGCCACCACATCGTCAAGACGCCAGCCAATGACGTCGACCATCGGTTTTCCGGCCTGCCCTACGCCGACGATACGATCGCCGACGCTAATCGACTTGCTCTTCGCTGCTGGGCCGCCGGCGACCAATGAGTTAATGACAGTGTAATCGTCATCCATTTGCAGCACCGCGCCGATACCTTCCAGAGACAGGCTCATTTCGGTATTAAACTGCTCGGTATTGCGGGGAGAAAGATAATTCGTATGCGGGTCGATTTCACGCGCAAAAGCGGTCATCGCCAGCGAGAACACATCTTCACTGTTGGTCTGCGCCAGGCGGCGAATAGCGAATTTGTAGCGACGCGTCAGCGTTTCGCGAATTTCTTTGTCGCTCTTGCCGATGAGTTTCAGACTGAGCTCATCGAATTTCACTTTACCATCCCACAGCGCATTTAGCTCAGCCTCATCTTTCGGCCAGGGCGCTTTACTGCGGTCCAGGTTAAACGTATCGTTTCCGGTGAAATCCATTGGCCGTTCCAGCACTTTTAGCGCGTACTGGTAACGTTCAAACCGGCGCTTTTGCGCCAGGTTATAAAGATCGTAAAAAACATCCAGCTTACCCGTGCGCAGCTCATCGCCCAACACGGTTTTCTTTTTCGCAAACTGCTCGACATCGCTCGCCAACAAAACGTTGTGGCTATAGTCGAGAAGATTCAGATAGCGATCAAAAATCTTTGCCGAAAATGCCTCATCCAGATCGAACTGGCGATAGTGGGAGCGGGTAAAACGCGACGTTACGCGCTCGCTCACCGTCGCATGTTGCGTCTCTTCCTTTAGTACGGGAATTTGATCGGCACGCGTAATATCTTCCACGGCGAAGGACTGGCCTGCTAATGCAAGCAGGCCAGCTAACGCGGTAAGCCTAAAAAAAGTGTTCATGCCAGGCCTGGCCTCCGTTTCAGAACACCAGGTGTTCTGCGCGTACAATCAAAGACATACCCGAATTCAGCTGTACACGGACACCATCTTTGGTGATTTCTAATACGGTGGCATCCATCGCATTATTACCCGCTTTCACCTTGAGGGACTGCCCTACGGTCAATACTGAAATATCAGAAACCGGCGTGTGCTTCTCTTCGCGAGGCGCACGCGGCGCTTTCGTCGTCGGTTTATCAGCGCGAGGTTTACGTTCAGCGCCTTCTTTACGACGCGCTACCGGGCGAGGTTTACGCTCGCGTCGCGGCGCGTCTTCTTTTTCGCCAGCCGCTGCGGCAGCTTCGCGTTTTTTCGCTTGCTGCTCTGCGCGCTGCGCCTGAACACGGGCTTTGGCTTCTTCAAGCTGCTTACGCGCATGTTCGACATGCTGTTCTTCCAGCTCGCCGCACGGATTGCCATCAAGGTCGACGCGCGTTGCGCCCGGCTTAACGCCGTACAGGTAACGCCAGCTTGAAGTATAAAGACGTAAAGCGGAACGAAGTTGCGTTTTGCTGAGGTTCATTTCGCCCCCAACTCGCTCTACCAGATCCTGAAAAATACCAATTTTCAGCGGGCGAGCTTCGCCTTCCGCACTAAAACAGTGAGGAAAACGCTCGGCCAGAAACGCGATAACTTCTTTACTGCTATTCAACTTAGGTTGATTTTCCATGAAATTTCCTGATTACAACGGACGTAGCCAACAAGCAGCAGGCATGAACAGGCGTCATTATAATGACGCCATCAGTAATTGCTACGTTATCCGTTGATTATCCTGCGACGCTCGCAAAGAATTTTTTGTAATCCGTCGTTGCAAGCACGGTTTCAAGCTGTGCGACCAGCGTACGCAGGCCGTGTTCATCTTCTTCGGTAAAACGGCCAAACGCCGTGCTATCTATATCCAGCACGCCGATAATCCGTTCCCCAACCGTGACAGGCAGCACAATTTCGGCGTTGCTGGCGGCATCACAGGCAATATGGCCGTCAAACGCATGAACATCATCAATACGTTGAACCTTATTCTGCGCTACCGCTGCGCCGCACACGCCGCGACCAACCGGAATCCGCACACAGGCGATTCGCCCCTGAAACGGCCCCAACACCAGCGTATCGCCTTCGAGGAGATAAAATCCCGCCCAGTTCACCTCGGTAAGACGTTCGAACAGTAGCGCGCTGGTATTCGCCAGCGTGGCCAGAAAGCTGGTTTCACCTGCCATTAACGACTGAAAATCGCGGTTTAACGCCGCGTATAGTTCTGTTTTGCTCATTATATAATCACTCCGTGGTCTTACTCCTAAACACAGGCTATTAAAATAAGCATTAAATGCGTTCTTGCTCAAGATTATTCCTGTCATGAGTTAAGATTACATTATTCTAACACTTTGATTCACGATACATGGCTCTGAACACCTCACACGTCACGCCAACAAAAAAGCTAACGTTCAGGTCAATTAGCGAAGCGCTGCCGCGCAGCCACTACCAGCGCTGCCCTGAATGCGACATGCTGTTCAGCTTGCCGGAGATGAGCGCTCATCAAAGCGCTTATTGTCCTCGTTGCCAGGCCAAAATTCGCGATGGGCGCGACTGGTCGCTGACGCGGCTGACCGCGATGGCGGTAACCATGCTGCTATTGATGCCGTTTGCCTGGAGCGAACCGTTACTCCATATCTACCTGTTGGGCGTACGCATTGATGCCAATGTGATGCACGGCATCTGGCAAATGACGCAGCAGGGCGATCCGTTAACCGCCGCAATGGTGCTCTTTTGCGTGATGGGCGCGCCGCTTATTCTCGTTTTTTCAATTGCTTACCTGTGGTTTGGCAGCCTCCTCGGCATGAATCTGCGTCCAGTCCTGCTGATGTTGGAAAAACTGAAAGAGTGGGTGATGCTGGACATCTATCTGGTCGGTATTGGCGTTGCCTCTATCAAAGTGCAGGACTATGCCTTTCTGCAGCCGGGCATCGGGCTTTTAGCGTTCGTCTCGTTGGTGGTTCTTAGCATTCTGACTATGATTCATTTGAATGTGGAGCAACTATGGGAACGATTTTATCCGCAGCGCCCTGCTCAACGTGCGGACGAAAGATTGCGCGTCTGTCTTGGCTGCCACTTTAGCGGCTATCCGGATGCGAAAGGACGCTGCCCGCGTTGTCATATTCCGCTACGGTTACGCAGAAAACAGAGCATACAGAAGTGTTGGGCGGCCTTGCTGGCGTCTATTGTCTTTTTGCTGCCGGCAAACCTGCTGCCTATCTCGGTAATCTACATTAATGGCGGGCGTCAGGAAGATACTATCCTGTCGGGCATTATGTCGCTTGCCAGCAGCAATATCGCCGTCGCCGCCGTCGTTTTTATCGCCAGTATTTTGGTGCCGTTTACCAAAGTCATCGTGATGTTTACGCTACTGTTGAGTATCCATTTTAAATGCGAACAGGGACTGCGGACGCGAATTCTGTTGCTGCGTCTGGTGACATGGATAGGCCGCTGGTCGATGCTGGATCTTTTCGTTATCTCGTTAACCATGTCTCTGATTAATCGCGATCAGATTCTGGCTTTTACTATGGGACCGGCTGCGTTTTATTTCGGCGCAGCGGTAATTTTGACTATTCTTGCAGTGGAATGGCTGGATAGCCGCTTACTTTGGGATGCACATGAGTCAGGAAACGCCCGCTTCGAAGACTGAAGCGCAAATTAAAACCAAACGCCGTATTTCACCTTTCTGGCTGCTACCGCTTATCGCGCTAATGATCGCAGGGTGGCTAGTATGGGATAGCTACCAGGATCGCGGCAATAGCGTGACTATCGATTTTATGTCGGCGGATGGTATCGTGCCAGGCCGGACTCCCGTGCGTTATCAGGGAGTAGAAGTCGGCACCGTGGAAGATGTCAGTCTGAGCAAAGATCTGCGCAAAATTGAAGTTCGCGTCAGTATCAAATCAGATATGGAAGATGCGTTGCGCGAAGAGACGCAATTCTGGCTGGTGACGCCCAAAGCCTCGCTGGCGGGCGTTTCCGGCCTGGATGCGTTGGTCGGCGGGAATTACATCGGTATGATGCCAGGTAAAGGCAAGCCCAGAGATCATTTCGTCGCCCTGGATACACAGCCTAAATACCGGCTTAGCAACGGCGATCTGATGATTCATCTCAATGCGCCGGATCTCGGTTCGCTTAATAGCGGTTCACTGGTCTATTTCCGTAAAATCCCTGTCGGACGGGTGTATGACTATTCGATTAACCCTAACAAACAGGGCGTGACGATTGACGTTCTGATTGAGCGACGGTTTACCGATCTGGTGAAAAAAGGCAGCCGTTTCTGGAATGTCTCCGGCATTGACGCCGATCTAAGCCTGAGCGGCGCGAAGGTGAAACTGGAGAGCCTCGCGGCCCTGGTCAATGGCGCGATTGCGTTTGATTCGCCGGACAATTCCAAACCCGCCGCCCAGGATGACACGTTCGGCTTATATAAAGATTTAGCCCACAGCCAACGAGGGGTAATCGTTAAACTTGAGCTGCCCAGCGGAGACGGTCTGAAGGCGGAATCTACGCCGCTCATGTACCAGGGACTGGAGGTGGGTGAGCTTTCTAAACTGACGCTCAACCCTGGCGGTAAAGTCACCGGAGAGATGACCGTCGATCCCAGCGTTGTTCCGCTGATGCGGGAAAATACGCGCATTGAGTTACGCAATCCCAAACTGTCGCTAAGTGACGCGAATATCAGTTCGTTGTTAACCGGAAAAACCTTCGAACTGGTGCCGGGCGACGGCGAACCGCGCAGTGAATTTGTGGTGGTGCCGGGTGAAAAAGCCCTGCTGCATGAGGCGAATGCCTTAACCCTGACGCTGACGGCCCCGGAAAGTTACGGCATCGAACCGGGCCAGCCGTTAATTTTACATGGTGTAAAAATTGGCCAGGTCATTGAGCGCAATTTATCCAGTAAAGGCGTGTCATTCACCGTCGCGATTGAACCGCAGCACCGGGATTTGGTACAGGGCGACAGTAAATTCGTGGTCAACAGCCGGGTGGATGTCAAAGTCGGCCTTGACGGCGTAGAGTTCCTCGGCGCCAGCGCCAGCGAGTGGATTGACGGCGGAATTCGTATTTTACCCGGTACGAGCGGGAAGATGAAATCCACCTACCCGCTCTATGCTAACCTGGAAAAAGCGCTGGAAAATAGCCTCAGTGACTTACCGACTACCACCTTAACGCTGACGGCCGAAACGTTGCCGGATGTCCAGGCAGGTTCCGTCGTGCTGTATCGAAAATTTGAAGTAGGCGAAGTCATCACCGTTCGCCCACGCGCCAATACCTTTGACATCGACCTGCATATTAAGCCGGAGTATCGCCACCTGTTAACCAGCAATAGCGTGTTCTGGGCGGAAGGCGGCGCGAAAGTGCAACTTAACGGCAGCGGCCTAACGGTACAGGCCTCGCCACTCTCCCGCGCGCTGAAAGGGGCCATTAGTTTTGATAACCTGAGCGGCGCCAGCGCCAGTCGGCGCAAAGGCGATAAACGCATTCTTTATGCTTCAGAAACTTCCGCCCGCGCGGTAGGCGGACAAATTACGCTGCACGCGTTCGACGCCGGAAAATTGGCGGAGGGGATGCCCATTCGTTACCTCGGTATTGATATCGGTCAGATCCAGACGCTGGAATTGATCACCGCACGTAATGAAGTGCAGGCAAAAGCCGTACTTTATCCGGAGTACGTACAGACATTTGCCCGCGCCGGGACACGTTTTTCCGTTATTACGCCACAAATTTCCGCGGCGGGCGTCGAGCATCTGGATACGATTCTCCAGCCCTATATTAACGTTGAGCCAGGACGCGGCGCGGCACGGCGCGACTTTGAACTGCAGGAAGCCACGATTACCGACTCACGCTATCTGGATGGGTTAAGCATCGTCGTGGAGGCGCCAGAAGCAGGCTCGCTTAATATTGGCACCCCCGTCCTGTTTCGCGGTATCGAAGTAGGAACCGTCACCGGAATGTCCCTGGGGTCGCTCTCCGATCGCGTGATGATCACCTTGCGCATCAGTAAGCGTTACCAATATCTGGTGCGTAATAACTCCGTATTCTGGCTTGCCTCCGGCTATAGTCTCGACTTTGGTCTGACAGGCGGCGTGGTGAAAACGGGGACATTTAATCAATTCATCCGTGGCGGTATCGCCTTCGCTACTCCACCAGGTACGCCGCTGGCGCCAAAAGCGCAAGCCGGTAAGCATTTCCTGTTACAAGAGAGCGAACCGAAAGAGTGGCGTGAATGGGGTACCGCTCTGCCACGTTAAACACCAGGCTCCGGCGTACTCGCGCCGGAGCGTTTTATGCTACACTGCGCGCCTGTTTTTTTGCCGGCGATACACCTGTGGCTCAACACGCTGTCTATTTTCCTGACGCTTTTCTGACGCAAATGCGTGAAGCAATGCCTTCCACGCTCTCTTTTGATGAATTTATTTCGGCCTGCCAACGCCCGTTGCGCCGCAGTATACGCATCAATACGCTTAAAATATCCGTGGCTGATTTCCTTGCCCTAATCGCGCCCTACGGCTGGTCGCTCACGCCAATTCCGTGGTGTCATGAAGGATTCTGGATCGAGCGCGATGATGAAGAGGCATTGCCGCTTGGCAGTACCGCTGAGCATTTAAGCGGCCTGTTTTACATTCAGGAGGCCAGTTCGATGCTGCCGGTCGCGGCCCTGTTCGCCGATGATAATCATCCGCAGCGGGTCATGGATATGGCAGCGGCGCCTGGCTCCAAAACCACGCAGATCGCTGCCCGCATGGGGAACCGCGGCGCCATTCTGGCCAACGAATTTTCGGCCAGCCGCGTCAAAGTTCTGCACGCTAATATCAGCCGATGTGGAATCGCCAATACCGCGCTGACGCATTTCGATGGCCGCGTATTTGGCGCTGCGTTACCGGAGATGTTTGACGCTATCCTGCTGGATGCGCCCTGCTCTGGCGAAGGCGTAGTACGTAAAGATCCTGATGCGCTAAAAAACTGGTCGCCAGAAAGCAATCTGGATATCGCGGCGACACAGCGGGAACTGCTCGACAGCGCTTTTCATGCTTTACGACCCGGCGGCACGCTGGTCTACTCCACCTGCACGTTAAATCGCCAGGAAAACGAAGATGTCTGCCTCTGGCTGAAAGAGACCTACGCCGACGCCGTTGAATTTTTGCCGCTGGGTGATTTGTTTCCTGACGCTGACCGCGCCCTCACCCCGGAAGGCTTCCTGCACGTCTTCCCGCAAATTTACGACTGCGAAGGATTCTTCGTCGCACGTCTGCGTAAAATGTCATCCCTTCCAGCCATGCCCGCGCCGGGGTATAAAGTGGGGGCGTTTCCTTTTACCCCCCTCAAAGGCCGCGAAGCATTAAACGTTACCCAGGCGGCCAACGCCGTCGGACTGCTATGGGATGAAAATCTCCATCTTTGGCAGCGTGAAAAAGAGGTCTGGCTGTTCCCGGCAGAGATTGAATCACTGATCGGAAAAGTCCGTTTTTCCCGGCTCGGTATTAAGCTGGCCGAAAGTCATAATAAAGGCTATCGCTGGCAACATGAGGCGACGATAGCCCTTGCCTGCCCGACTCATGCTCACGCGTTCGAACTTTCTGCGCAAGAGGCGGAGGAGTGGTATCGTGGTCGGGATATTTATCCGCAAACACCCCCTGCCGCTGATGATGTCCTGGTGACGTTCCAGCATCAGCCGCTTGGTCTGGCAAAACGTATCGGCGCCAGAATAAAGAACAGTTACCCGCGTGAACTGGTGCGGGATGGCAAACTCTTTACTGGTAATAGCTAAAAGCGCACAAAAAAACCGCACTTTTTGACTGGCGCTTTTGCGTACGTTGACTACGCTGAAAAATGGACGGCTAAACTGGTCGTACCACAATTAGCGTATTAACGGAGAGCACGATGATGAAAACCAGTGTGCGCATTGGCGCTTTTGAAATCGACGATGCCGAATTACATGGCGAATCGCCGGGGGAGCGAACGTTAACTATCCCCTGTAAATCCGATCCGGATTTATGTATGCAACTGGACGCCTGGGATGCCGAAACCAGCGTTCCCGCCATTCTCAACGGGGAACATTCCGTTTTGTTCCGTAATCATTACGATCCTAAATCTGATGCCTGGGTCATGCGTCTTGCCTGACTCAAAAAGAACCCGTCGCCAGGCGGGTTATTTATTCTTCCTTTTCTCATTTCCCCCCTGCGCTAACCTCTCCTACACTATCATGTAAAGTAGTTAACATTGAGGATGTAATGTTCGCGCTGGTACTTTTTGTATGTTACCTGGATGGAGGATGCGAGGATATTGTCGTGGACATCTACGATACCGAGCAGCAATGTCTTTATTCGATGGACGATCAACGGATTCGCCATGGCGGCTGTTTTCCGGTAGAGGATTTTATCGATGGCTTCTGGCGGCCTGCGCAGCAATATAGCGATTTTTAACCCTGGTCGCTGATACCGCTATTGTATCCGCGCTAACGTCAATTGCCCGCCAAATACCGCGCCCGTATCAATATAGTGTACGTTGGCGAAATCCATGCGCTGACGCAACGGCGTATGGCCAAACCAAAAATGATCGGCACCGCTAATCCCGCCGCGCTTATTTATGAGCCGTTCGCGGCTCCAGAGAACCTGATGTAAATCGATTTTTTTTTGCCATTGATAGGTTGACGCGGGGTAATCAGCATGAGCGATCACATGCGTGCTATGGCGGCAGCGAACTTCCAGTATCCAGGGCAGTCGCTGACAAAGGATAAAAAGCGCTTCAGCTTGCGCAGCGTGTTCAGCGGTCAGGCGGGTAAACCAGTCGCCACCATTCATCAACCACAGCGTCGACTGCGATGAGGCCCGCGCATCCAGCGCCATCTGTTCATGATTGCCGCGAACCGCCGTCATCCAGGACTCACGCAGTAAAGCCAGGCAACCCAGGCTGTCCGGGCCTCTATCAATGATATCGCCCACAGAAACTAACAAGTCTTGTTGCGGATCAAATCGACACTCACGTAACCTTTTCATTAACATTGAAAAACAGCCGTGAATATCGCCGACCACCCAGACATGCCGCCAATTCTTTGCCTCTATTCGCTGATAAATCTCTTCAGGCCGCATCATATTTTTCCTGTCGTTCATTATCCAGGACAGATATAAAAAGATAGCGTGTGCAGATTTTTTTGCTTAGTAAACGTGCTCTGTTGTAAATAGCGAATTTCATCAGTAGCGAGTAAATGCTTTGTTATTATCGCAATAAAATATAACTGGCTGCGCCAGGGGAGTGTTATCCCCTGGCGCAGCGAGCTACTCACTATCGCCTGTTCACCTTCAATATTCTCCCTCCTTAAAAACATATCGGAAACATAAACCACATATCGACACCACAGGCTTCAGCACACTCTTTAGCTGAGTGAGTTGCAAGGCAAACCAGCGCCAATGCAGGTGTCGTTACCGTGGCGACCATCGCCCCCACAAACAGGCGCAGCACAATTTTTTTTAAAGGCGGCATAACCTCTCCTGACAGTTAACAGACCATTAATCCTTATCGAGACATCATCCGTGCGCGGGTATCATAGACTTAACAACACGCGGTGTTTCAAAAAAAACTGTCTGGTTATGCCGGTATTTAGAGTAATAACAATTATTTTAAGTTTTAAGGGTATCCATTTGATTTTTATATTAAAATAAAGATGACGACGTTTTGTTAAAAGCGTCGCCATAAAAATGAATATATAGTTTCAGAAAATCTGCTATTAATTCATATAGTTAATAGCAGTATTGTATTTACTATCTTCAGGAGGCATTCTGAAGATA
Source organism: Salmonella sp. 32100201201700099SM (assembly GCF_017572645.1). Taxonomy (NCBI): domain Bacteria; kingdom Pseudomonadati; phylum Pseudomonadota; class Gammaproteobacteria; order Enterobacterales; family Enterobacteriaceae; genus Salmonella; species Salmonella sp. 32100201201700099SM. The sequence continues at coordinate 608,137 of NZ_JAGERQ010000001.1, forward strand.
CTTATTCGCAATATTTTCTATAGTTAACTGAAATTGTTGTGGCGTTGGCATCGTCCCCTTATTAAACAGCGGCGTAACCTCTTTCATAACGATTTTCTCAGCATACGCTTTAAAAGACACCTGCTGATTATGATTTATAAACATATGTGGATATTTAATGCTCGCTGCAGCAATGAGGGGGACGACAAAAGGATTCGCCCCTGCCCCACCTGGAGTAAATACGCCGTTTTTTATCTCCCCAGGTAGCCCCGCATTCTGCGCAGCCTCTCCTATCTCTTTCAGAAAGGGGGTAATACTGACCCCTTTACTGATGAGTAATTTACAACAGTGATCTTTATTATTACTGTACACGGCTGATAACATGGCTTCGCATGTCTGACGAGCATAGGCCGGATCTTTACTCGCATTACCTTTGATATCCAGGCTATTGAGCTTTTGCAGCATAAAATCTTTAACAGTTTTACTGGTTAATACTGCCCTCCCCTCAGAGGCGCTCCCACGATGAAAATGGGTAGTCGGTATGTCTGTTTGCAGATGCAGGCTAAAGCGATCTGACAGACTCGTCGACAGGCTGATAAAGCTATTTCTAACGGCAGTAATACTTTTTGCAAAAACGTCCTTATCCGTTGTTTTTTCTTTTACTGGTTCAACATCACTTCTATGGATTCTGTAGTGCTGGGTGGATAGTGTTATGTTAGCCACGGTAGTTCTCCTTTTGGGTACCTATGCAGAGCTACACTTTATTTATATTTCTTGCTTTCAAAAAATAGCCACCTTCGCCACAACCATTTTTATTTATTGATCTTTATAGATTTTATTTTCCTGATGAATTTTGTTCTTCTGTCACTTAGCCTGTTTTTTTCGGCGCAAGGTGATCGACTTTTATCCAGGAACATTTTTACCGGGACAATCCTGAACAGGCAAAACATCACTTCAATTCAACTGCTGCGTCACACAAAACATTCATGAATATTATTATTTATGCTGATGTTGTTACGATTTTGCCCCCATTCACAGGCTGACTGTCAATTATCCTGCCTGCGGGTTAGCCGCTTTTTCAAAACCTATAAAGTCGCCACGCCAAACCTCTCCGCCACTGTAATCATTGTCGAGACATCAGTTAATTAACTGATTTTTATATATTATGACTTTTCATGGCGTTCAGAAGAACTACAAATGAAATGGATTGACTCATCTATTAGTGGTCAAAAAAACGCGCTACAAGAAATAATCAGTAACAATTGCAACACTATTCCAATCATAACGTAAACTATATGATACCACACGATTATTATTGCTTTTAGGTAACATCTTTGTATGGCTGCTTTTAAGCAACAATACTCTAACACAACATATAACATTATAACTTACAATAGGTTAACAAATGGAATTACAGCTCATGCTTAACCACTTTTTCGAGCGCGTCAGAAAGGATGCAAATTTCAACACATTTCTAATCGATCTGGAATATAATAATATCGCTTATTACATTTATTTTGTTGCTACCGGTAATGTGAAAATTATCACTCATGCAGGCCACTTCATTTCTATTAAAAGCAATAGAAAGCTGATTAAAGTCAATTCAACACCGAATACGCAATTAATAAAATTGACTTCAGCTAAACACTTTTCGGGGGAGCATTCCTATGAAAAATACTGTACCGATCTGGCAACGGCAGGCGTTTTTAAATGGATTGTTGAATTAAACCAAAAAACTCGACAATACTGGTCGAAAGACAACCAATTATTATATATAAAAATGTGGTCATGCCGCTTTAACAAGCCAGGGTAATAATAGCGTCAGTCGTGACATCCGGCGTGTTACGACTGCGGGTTATCCATTTAGAGACCATAATGAGAGTCTGACTGCGAGAGTTACCCTGTGCAGTCCGACCGATGCAACAACGTTTGACACGATGCTCGACAACAGCATCTCCTGGTGCAGGAGAAATGATTTTCAAAGCGATATCGACTAAAAGCTCAAAATATTTGCCTGCTATTTATATTCTATCTAATTAATACCCTCCTGAAAGTGTGGCATAATTGCAGAATCTGTCAGGATTCCGGGAGCATACCGGAGCGTAATCGAAAAAACATCTGGAGATGTATGAGCAAGGATGAAATCAGTTATCAAATTCTTTACCGGTACTCTCTGGAAAAGCTGTACAGTACTCTTACCAGAAGAGTAGATAACGTGCTGTCATTCGCCCTCATTTTTCTCGGGGTCGGCGTCACCATAAACGTCGGGAGTCCCTTTATTCTGGGGCCTGGCATTGTGGGTATCGCCATACTAAAAAGAGTACTCCGCTTCGGCACGCGATCAGCACAGGCCGACCGGCAGTCCCGCGCCTGGCTGAAACTTTTTAATACTCAGCACCGCTTTCCTTCAGATAAAACACTGTTCCTTGCTTTCACATCGCTTGAGCAAGACGCGAGTGAAGTATGGTCCATGCTTATTGGTCCTGCCATCGTCATGACTGAGACCGCCCTCGGAAAAACGCCCATTGAGACATTGACGGCGGGTGAAAAACTCTGTGCATTTTTGAGCGGCGCGACGAAATCCCAGCCAGCAGATCGCAATTGACCTGTCTTCTAAACGCCTGTGCCATACCACAGAGATTTATTAATGGAGTACTAACGCTGTCAGCAGGTTTCTCTGAGTGAAAGATTCGTATTATACGCACAGCCCAGTTTACAGTTTATATAACAGCGCAATATGTTTTTGTATCCGTACCATGCCGCCTGCAAGCGGCTGTCTGAGTACCTCTAGCCATGCCAGGAGGTATTAGCTCAAATGTGAGCTGACATATCTATGGCACAGCGCCAAACCTAATCTGACTGTCCGCTCTGTGCCAGAAGCGGACGCTGATCATGGTGTGTACAGGCCAACAGTACGATATATTATAAAGTTACCTGATTGCAGCTTTCATAAGGCTATGGGTATTCAAATGCAGCAAAGCTATAAATCAGGCTTAATTAAATAATGCCTTTGCGAACCTACTTTAGGAAAGTCCGGTAGCGACATTTGAAGTATATAACCCTGTTTTTCATAAAAAGGGAGAGCCTGGAAGCTAAAGGTATCTACAAGTCCATGAACACAGCCTTTCCGCAAACCTTCTTTTTCGGCCATCTCCATAAGTTGACTCCCCAGACCGCGGCTCCTTGCAGATTCACTTACCCAAAGATAGTCGATGCAAAGCCACGGACCTTTTCTGTCAGCAATTAATCCGCCTACCATTTCGCCGCTTTCGTTTCTGCAGTAGACCCCAAGCTGCCCATTTTTACTAAAATCGACGAACTGAGCATTGTAGCTTCTTAATCCGGCTAATAGTTCTTCTTTATCAAATTCAGTAACTTGATGTGTAATTTGAATGTCCATACATATCCAATTGAACAAGTTTGCATTTGGAATATAACGTTATAAATAAGTTAATTAAATGTATCAATAGAAAGTTTATTTTTACTCCTGCGGGGCAGATCACGTCCGCTACTCGCTTAAAGCAAACTGTCAGTTGGAGTCTGAGCTGGTACAATTAATGTGCCACTGGTTAGAAATCAGTAATACGATTTTATCAGGCTGATACTCTGGCCTGTCAGGATTTGAGGTATCCACCCGGTTTACCAGCCCACTGTATTTGGCACCAGTGGAACCCACTTCCCGATCCAGGATATCCAGTATCCACCGCCGAACCTCTTTCCCCAAAAGATATGTGCAACCTCAAGCGCCTTGTCTGGATGATGACCACGGTATGAAGTTTGATAACGCGTGGAATCAGGGCGTTTGGTACGCTCTCCGTTCAGCAACTGGACGCCCTTCTCCCCAGCCTTTCAGCGTTGAAGATTTGCCAGCGCTGGGTGAAGAGTGTAGGCGAATTATGAAAATCACTTCTGCCGTTTATACTTCGAAAAAGACGTTATCAGAAAGGTGGTTCGCAAGCGCGGAGTTATTAAACCTTTACTTAACGAAATACGGTTTAAGTTGCTTGAATTGCAGCAGAAAGAAAACGACGGCTTGCTGATGCTGGACAAATTAAGCAAGCATGGCATCAATGGACTGATACGCCGTCAATAAAAGGAAGGGTGCATGGACGATCCCGTCGCATCACCAATCACAACGGAAGGGCACAAAACAACATTTCACAGCGTAAAGGATAAAACACGATGCCATTTTCAATCAAAAACATATGTTCAGGTCCAAGAGGACACTACCCATAAATCTCCAGACCTATACAGAACAAGCCAGTACCGAGGAATTGCACTCTGACCTCAACAACATGCGATATACAGGGCTATACAGTATTCAGCAGATGTTCCTGCAGTTTTGAAATGCGCCCACCCGGTGCAGAAGAAAGAACCCCACGACTAAAATTCTCAGCAACGGAGCTCTCATGGCTATCTAAAACAATAGAAACAGAGATGCGCAACACAAAAGAATGAGCCTGTCAGTAATTCTGTGTAACTGCCCAGTTATTAAAGGTGATCGCTCAGGCGGTCACCGAACTCGATAATAAAACGGCTCATCGCCAGCCGCCAGTTCTGGATCGGCATACTCCATTTTTTGACGCATCCTCGATCGCCAGATAAATAACTTTTCGTACTGAGTCACCCGTCGGGAACACCTTGCGTTTCTTAATCGCGGCACGGATCACGCAGTTCAGGGATTAGATTGCGTTTGTGGTGTAGATGGCCTTGCGGATATCCGGCGGATAACTGAAGAGCGTATTGAGGTTTTCCCAGTGCGCACGCCAGCTTTTGCTGATTTGCGGATATTTATCGTCCCGGGCTTTCGCGAACGCATCCATCGCCATCAGTGCCGCCTCTTCGGTCGGGGCCTGAGGCCGCTGGTGGCGACTTTGTAGCCTTTCCAGGCTACGTATTTCAGGCTGTTACGCACCATGTGGATACTGCACAGCTGGATATGGGGCTGCGGGAAGACGCTGTTTATCGCATCCGGGAAGCCCTTCAGACCATCCACACAGGCAATCAGGATGTCCTGAACGCCCCGGGTTTTCAGCTCCGTCAGCACGCTTAGCTAGAACTTTTCGCCTTCATTTTCGGCCAGCCACATACCCAGTAACTCTTTCTGGCCTTCGGTGTTGATACCCAGTGCCAGGAAGACGGCTTTGTTGATTACGCTGCCATTCTGACGGACTTTGACGACAATGCAGTCCATATAAACAATGGGGTACAGCGCATCCGGTTGCCGGTTTTGCCTCTCAGTGACCTGCTCTTTTACGGCGTCGGTGACTTTAGATATCAGCGAGGGTGACACATTGGCGTCGTACATCTCTTTTGAAGGTGGCGACGATTTCGCGGGTAGTCATGCCTTTGGCGTAGAGGGATAAAATTTGGCTGTCCATCTGCGTAATGCGCGTCTGGTGCTTCTTAAGCAGCTGTGGTTCGAAGGTGTTTTCACGCTCACGCGGTATGTTGAGTTCTATCTCGCCGTCATCGCATAACACCGTTTTGGACGAGTAGCCATTACGGGTGTTTGAGCCTGTTTTGGGCGCATTTTTCTCATACCCGGGGTGGTCAGCCAGCTCCGCATTGAGCGCCGTTTCGACGGTTAATTTCGTCAGCATACGGGAAAACGAATTGAGGTCGGCTTCGGTTTTAAGGCCTTTAGCCAGTTCAACCGCAAGGGCTTTGAGTTTCTTTTCGTTCATAATTGCCTGTCCCCGTTACTGGAGTGAACATATCAAAAACAGGCAATTACACAATTTTAATTACAGTCTCAGTTCAGTCACATTATTGATGAGCGACTGTACGTTAAGCAAATCAAGACCGGGATGAAAATCGCTCTGCCACTTTCGCTCAACCTTCCTTCCATGGGTTTACGCCTCAGTACGGTGATTGAGCGTTGCCGCCTGGTAAGCCGTAGCGAATACCTTATCAGCGCTGGCATACGCAAAAACAGCCCGAACGGGAGTATTCATCCTAATAGCCTGACTAAAAAATTTGTTGCGGCACGAAAATTGACCGGAATAAATTTCAGTGAAAACCCACCGCCGTTTCACGAGATCCGCAGCTTATCCGGACGACTGTATAAAGACGCTTACGGCGAAGGGTTTGCTCAGAAACTCCTGGGACATACTTCAGAGAACACAACAAAAATATACCTTGATGGACGTGACGAAAAGGCATACATGATGCTCTGATTTTCTGTTTTAAAAATGTTAAATCAGGTTTTATCGTGGTATAAAGAAAAAAGACCGAATACAGAAATTCGGACAAATTTCGGACAAGAGTTTGTAATTACTTGATTTATAAAGAAAACAAAAAGAGACCGAATACGATTCCTGTTTACGGCAACAATTGTTCTTTCTCTTTAAATTCATAATGTTATATATTAATTAAGTGATTTTAACGATTAGAACACGTTATTTTTGATTCTAATAGATTCAATTAGTTATCACTTTTTACGTTTTAATTCGGACGTATTTCGGGCCATTTTGCGTATAAATCCCCCGACCAAACAAACTCACTGCCCAATACATCTCTCCCCTCTTCCATTGGGGGACTCTCGATGCCAAATACCCATGTAGACGAAGGCTTAATAGTGATGCCAACAAAAGCGATCGCGAAAAGTTGAACAGGTGGCTAGTTTCAGATTAAACACATTAGTTAGTCATCCTGAACAAGTAAAATCCGCCGCAACTGGCAACCATTCAATACTCGCACTATCGAACGATCGCCAGCTTGCCGCAGCCCGTTCTTGCATACGATGTGGCTGCGGTTCCATTACATCAGGAATGTGAAAATCGGGATAAACTGCCACTTAACCTGAAGCAGGTCTTCATAGCGGGTGGTATACCGAGGCGAAAGCATTTCTCTTAAGGTCGTCATATAAAAACATTCTATTACAACGAGTTATCTCCTCCTGCCTCCGCCCCGGCGCAAAGCTATAGTTTTTTCTATCTCCTTGTGAAACAAACAATTATTCTTGCTATGGCGCTGATTAACAATCGTTCGCGGGCAACGTACATTCAGCGAGTTTCAGAGCTTCCTGACGGAATTCCGCCGGTGCTGTTTCCGGGGCTTCTTACTGGTTGATACAGATCCTGCCTCTTACTTGAGAATTTACTCATTTAGCCGTATGTCCATTATGGGTGGATAAGATCATTTATCATCGTAAGGGTTGAAAGCGATAAGTTAAACTTGTCCTGGCTCAACAAGAGAACCCGACTAATGATGAGCTCTTCATCTTCAAGGCGTTTTATTCCTTCCAGCAAGAATAGATATTAAATCGACAACTGCTGCCAGGTCTTGCAGGCGCAGTGGACAATCGTGTGGTAACAGCCTGAGTCATTTCTTATTTTTCTCATTCAGCATAACTGCGTCTTCTGATAGAGAAATTTTTATCTAAACATATAAAAAACACAGTGAAGAAAACGCTACTTTTTTCTAGCTAAAAAGCTAAATTAATTTTTTTACGGAGAGGATCTTATGCGCAAGGTGTCGATATCTATATTATTCATGCTAGTTTCACTGACCTGGGGGACTACATGGTTGGCTATGCGAATTGCCGTTGAAACTATCCCTCCAGTGTTTGCAACCGGAATGAGGTTTATGTTTGCAGCACCTTTTTTAATCATCATTGCATGGTTAAGAAAAAAAACACTGTTATTTCCTCCCGGACAACGATTATTCCAGTTTGTGATTTGCATCTTTTATTTTTCTATTCCTTTCTCACTAATGATTTATGGTGAAACCTATGTCAACTCTGGGCTTGCCGCCATTATCTTTGCGAATATGCCTGTGGCCGTTTTGATAGCATCGGTTTTGTTTCTAAATGAAAAAGCGAAACTAATGCAGATCGCGGGCTTAACTATCGCAATCACTGCATTGACGGGGATACTTCTTGAAGAAGCGAATACAAGTACAGAGAGTCACTGGCAGGGTATCACTGCGCTTATTTCTGCTGTGTTAATCCATGCCATAATATATACACAATGTAAGAAAAGAAGTTGTACTGTCTCTGTTATCACATTTAATGCGCTCCCGTGCCTTTTAGCTGGGTTGATACTTTCTGCGACAGGATGGTTTTTTGAAAGACCACAAGTATCAACCTTCTCAGTACACTCAATATTAGCTACTCTGTATCTCGGGGCTTTTGCTGGAGTTTTTGGTATCCTGTGCTACTTTGCGCTTCAGCAAAAGGCTAATGCCTTCCAGGCTTCGCTTGTATTTCTTATCTTTCCGCTGATTGCGGTAAGTCTGGAAGACTATATTTATGGATATGCTATTTCAACACATTCAATGCTGCTTATTATACCATTAGCTATCGGGATATTTCTTACTCTTGTCGCCAGAAATATCCCTGTAACCAGCAGATGCCGGGATAATTCATCACAGGAATAATCGATTTATAATAACGCAAATAATTCCTGAAGCCTTACTGAGCTCCGGCTAATGCGGGGTGGATAAGCTGGAATACAGACCCGGTAATACACAGCGATTATATTAACAAGCAATGTAATAAAGGAGTTTTTTATGTTCATGTTTCTGCCATTCTTGCTTGCACTGAGCGTGGCAATGGGGGCCATAAACAGAAAGGATAAAGTCAGCTACATTCTGTGGGCCGTTTTACTCATCGTCACTATTTTATCATTCATTCATCATATGACCAATTCGCTGACTTTGTCATTTTAAGGAGTGTGTATGAAAACGCATCATCATCCAATAACATTTGTTCATCTGATTAATCAGGTGGGACTCCTTGGGATATGCGTTGCTCTGGTTGTAGCCTTTTATTATCAACTCGTTAGGCATGAGCTGCCTTGTCCAATTTGCTTATTACAGCGGGCTGGCCTCATCATCGCCGGTTTTGGCTTTTTATTTAACCTCTGCTTTGGTCTACGAGGTATACATTACGGGATGGTAATTATTGGCAGTATCCTGACCGGAGTTATGGCATCCCGGCAAATGTGTTTGCATATCATGCCCGGTGACACAGGATATGGTTCTGCATTTTTTGGATTACACTTTTATACCTGGACTCTGATTACGTCAATTCTCATTATTATTGCTGTTGCGGTAGTTCTGGCAATCAGTAGCATGAATGCTGCATTTCGTTCATTGAATATTAATCCGAACCTGTTCAGTATTGTCGGTTGGGTATTTCTATTACTGATTACTGCCAACCTTATTTCAACTGTACTGGAATGTGGCGGAGGGGAATGTGCTGCTAACCCGGTCACATATAAGCTACTGTCGAAGCAGGATATTGCCTTTCTGAAAACAGGCCTCCTGACGAGGACAGTTCTCCGGTTATGACGCACTTTTAAAATGACTGATTGGTAAATATATAGCAAGCACCTGTCTTGTAGAAACTGGAATGGTTATGGGCTAACACGGAAGTTTCAGTAACGTTGAAATGGTGCAATAATAGGAATCAAACTTATAACCTTCGCATTACGAATTAGTAGAATCACATTTAACTAACTAAAAGCATGTTGACCAGACTCGCAGACCATTGAATCACGCAACAACCAGTTACTGTCATCTGATGAAAAAGGCTGTGCATAACAGAATCAGGACTGACTGGCATCAGGGTCATGTGCTTCAGCAGCAAATACATAAAATGAAGCAAGATATAAAGAATGAAGGAAAAATCGAGTATGAAAAACGTACAGAATTGTCTGAAGTAACTTCCCTGCAGCATTGACGCCGCAGGGAATCTATTTATGGTGTAACTATATTGAACCAGAACTCAAACTTGTCCATATAGCCCAGCATCTCATCCAGTTTCGCAGCATTACCGGTAACGTTGACTTCTCCTTTATCTTGAGCCTGCTTCAGAGTTTCTTCCTTCAGGATAATTTTATTCAGCGTGTCACGGTTCAGAGTAATCGTGGCATCAGCGTCTTTCGCTTCAGCATTAGCCGTGTGGTTCAGCACGCCATTTTCCAGCTCAAGCTTGTACTTTCCGCCGTCGCTGCCAAGGTCAATATTAAACACCGCCCGGGCATTACCCGCTTTTTCACCGTTGATATGTACAGCCAGGAAATCGAAGAACATTTCAGGGGTCATTGCCCGAACGGTATCCGGACTTGCTGTATTTGGCGTCGGACCTTTAACCACACCGTTACGCAGCTCCTGCGCACCGGTCAGGTAGAAGTTACGCCATGGACCAGATTCAGCCTGATACCCCAATTGTTCCAACGCATCGGCTTCAAGGTTACGTGCATTCTGGTTATTTGGATCGGCAAACACGACCTTACTCACCACCTGAGCAACCCAACGGTAGTTCCCCTGGTCAAAGTCTGCTTTGGCTTTCTGAAGAATCGCATCGGCACCGCCCATATATTCAACAAATTTCTTAGCCGCTTCTTCGGGTGGCAGCTCATCAAGGGTTGCCGGATTGCCATCGAACCAACCGAGATACAGCACATACGTTGCTTTTACGTCATGGCTGATGGAGCCGTAATAGCCGCGGTTGGCCCAGGTTTTTGCCAGGCTATCCGGTAGTTTGAAGTTGGCCGCTATTTCGTCGCGAGTCAGACCTTCATTGGCCATACGCAGAGTCTGGTCATTGATATAACGATACAGGTCTCGCTGGCTTTTCAGCAGACCAACAACATTCTCGTTACCCCAAGTCGGCCAGTGGTGCTGGGCCATAATAATTTCAGCTTTGTCACCCCAACGCACTATAGCTTCGTTGATATATTTCGACCACGGCAACGGCTCACGAATTTTTGCACCGCGTAGCGAGTAAGTGTTATGCAGGGTGTGAGTGACGTCCTCTGCGGCTTCGATGAGTTTCTTCTCTTCGATGAACCACAGCATTTCCGAAGGGGCTTCCGAACCAGGGGCCAGCATAAAGTCGTAAGTCAGGCCATCAATCACTTCTTTCTGGCCGTCTTTATCAATGATATTAGTGGGCGCAATCAGTGTCACCGTCCCCGCAGAGGTGGTCGTCCCCAGTCCGGCGCCAACCTGGCCGGAGGCATCTGGTTTCAGGAGGTTGCCATACATATAGCTGGCACGGCGGCTCATCACGTTGCCGGCCATAATATTCTCGGCTACTGCTGCCTCCATAAAGCCAGCAGGCGCATACACTTTCACCTTGCCGGATTTCACGTCCGCTTCATCGACAACGCCACGCACACCGCCATAGTGGTCAACATGGCTATGAGTATAAATGATGGCGACAACAGGCTTATTGCCACGGTTTTTGAAATACAAATCCATACCGGCTTTGGCTGTTTCCGCAGAAACCAGCGGATCGACAACCGTAATCCCCTCTTTACCTTCGATAATCGTCATGTTGGATAAATCAAGGTTACGAATCTGGTAGACGCCGTCTGTTACTTCAAACAAGCCACTGATATTGATTAGTTGGGACTGACGCCACAGACTAGGGTTAACAGTGTCAGGAGATTTTTCCCCTTCTTTTATGAAAGCGTACTGCTGTGGATTCCAGATGACATTCCCTTGCTCTCCCTTAATCACCTCTTCAGGTAAATCAGCAATAAAGCCTTTATGGGCATTCGTGAAATCGGTGTTATCAGAGAAAGGAAGTTGGTTATAAAGCGCATTGTTAGCTTGCTTGGTTGAAGCAGTGGCACCTTTTGGGGCTTCCTGTGCAAATAAAGGTGTCAGCGCAGAGGAAGAGAGTAGCCCCGCCAGCACAAAACTTTTAACGATCAACTTAAGTCTCATTTGTACCCCTCATGTAAAAATATTCTGTATCACTCAGCCTGGTCGATTAATTATCTGTTAATTCAAACAATTAAAGTTATTGCTGACCATTTTCTCTCTTTTAAATATAACCAAAACGTTACATTTCGCTATTTATGGATACAAATAAATCGTGTTTTACGTCTGCCAGTTACATCCTCTTTTAGTAAGTGGGGTAAGCTCGCTTCCAGTTTCCGGGAGACACTATAATTCTCCTCCCTACTACAGGAATTGTGACTATAAGTTCGTCACTGTGGAGCAAAAATCATCTCATCAGCCAAAAATGCAGCCTGGCCTGATAGCTTTTCCATTTTTCACCGTGAAGTATCTCCGCACTACACTGGATAGTAATTATTCATTATATGAGGCGATTAAGGATGGGGCAGGATTCGGACGACAGGCGCCGTACCTCCAGTGCTGGAAGGGTATGGCAGGATCATAAAGATATGGTCAGGCAAGCGCTACGTGTAAGTATTCCGTGGTTCACATTTGTGAATATCAGCTTTGCGCTTATCATTTTATTTCGCCACATACTCATCAGTGACTTTGACAAGTCGATCAGTGCACAGACTGGAATACTGCCTTTAATAGACGATATTATGGGCAGTATTATTGTTTTTTCGTTCCTGATACTCCTTTTCATTTACCGCCTTCCGACCAGATTTACTCCTCTTTGTCTGGTGATGCTACTGATTCTCAGTCTGATGTGGAGCTATTGTAGCTACTGTTTTATTGTCTGGTGGCAGCTGCCTTTTGCCTGGCCTCTCAGTGTCATCCTTATGCTTACCGCGCTGGCTGCGCTTTATTATCATCTGCCAGCGTTGCTACTTTTCATCGTCCCGTTATGGCTGACCGCCCTACTGGCCAGTGTGCAGCTTAACCAGTATATGAATATCCGGTTTTTATTAGTCTGGCTTACTCTTACCGCCATACTCATTTATGGTCGCTTTATCCTGCAGCGCTGGTTTGATGAAGCCTGGTTGCGTTACCAGGAAAACCGGATGCTTATTGCGCGTCTCGACGTTATGGCTCACCAGGATGCACTGACCGGGACCGCTAATCGACGTTCAATGGAAAGTTTTCTTGGGGGTGCTCTCCGCCAGACGGAGCCGTTTGCACTGATCATGCTCGATGTGGACTATTTCAAAAACTATAACGACCATTATGGTCACCAGGCTGGCGATGCCTGTCTGGCAAAGGTGGCCTGTGTAGTGAAGAGGTCGATTCGTACTCCGGCAGACCTGGTGGCACGTTACGGGGGCGAGGAGTTTGTCGTTGTGCTGCCTTCTTCGTCGCTGAATGAAGCAGCACTGGTTGCTCAACGTATTCAGACAAACCTGCGTGAAACCGCACTGCCACATGCAGCATCTGCGGTTAGCGAAACGGTCACCGTCAGCATGGGCATCACCCTTTCCACAGCCGGTGACACTGTTACCGGCATTATTGCCAGAGCGGACGAGGCCCTTTATCGGGCTAAACAACAGGGACGTAATCGTTGGGTAAAGTAAAACCAGTTGCCCGGTGTTTGATACAGATGATCACCTTGCCATACTCAGATAATTAAAACTGAATATTTGGAAGCAAAAAAGACAGTCGGACTCACGGAACCTTTGCGCTGGTACAGCCTGAATATCAGATAAAATTATGTCCAGCCGCAGACAACCAGTTGACAGTGGAATATTCCTGGTGTTGTGAACAAGGCGACATTCACAACACGACTGTGCTCACGGAATTCAAATGCCGAACGGGTGATTACGATATTCACTACCTCTGCAAAGTTATATTATTCGATTTTCATGCAGATTCCGCCTCCCGGTAATGTCCCGGATAAAATGCCAGTCCCCTTTGCATCGTCACGCTGTTCCGGCACTCCGTACAGATAACGTTTCTGGTCCGGTCGTAGGAACTCACGACACCTTCCGGCGTTTTCAGAAAGCGGGTAATCCTGGCATCTTCACGTTTCTGCTTCCAAAGCAGGAAAACCTGTTCCGAAGGAAAAATACCGCTTCTCCCGGCCTGATACAGATCCCCACAACTTTCCGCCTTTTCCAAGTAGTGGCGGGCTGTAAAAATGGTTAACCCTGTTATCTTCCGCAGCTCTCCAAACGTCATCCGACCGTGTGTTCGTATCAGTTCCGTCAGGCGCTTCTGTATTTCAGCTTTCTGCGCCGGTGTGTAATTTCTGCTCATAAGTCCCCCCCTGTTAAAGCCTTCCCGCCGCCTTACGCCGTCTGAATTCTTCCATCATCAGTTGTGCCGGGGTTGGCCCTGCCGGATGGCGCGGCGCTGCAAGTTGACGGCGTACCGGCGGTAGCCACAACGGAAATCCGAAAAGTTCCGGCGCTGGGTGACTGTGACACCATGAGTTTTGTCAGCGCCATCGTTCAGTATTCCCAGCTTGGGCTGGAACCCGGCGGCGCGCTCGGTCATGCCTATCTGCTGCCGTTCGGAAACAAAAACGAAAAGTCAGGCAAAAAAACGTTCAGTTAATTATTGGCTACCGGGGAATGATCGACCTTGCCCGCTGTTCCGGACAGATTGCCAGCCTTTCCGCGCGCGTTGTCCGTGAAGGTGACGATTTCAGCTTCGAGTTTGGTCTGGAAGAGAAGCTGGTACACCGTCCGGGTGAGAACGAAGATGCACAGGTTACTCATGTCTATGCCGTTGCCCGCCTTAATCGATCGCTGCCGACTGGTAAGCCGAACTGATTTCATGATCAGTGCAGGAATCAGGAAAAATAGCCCGACCGGGAATATTCATCCGGATGGATTGACAAAGACATTTGTAAAAGCAAGAAAAGCCTCCGGCGTTAACTTCAGCAATAATCCACCGACATTTCACGAGATCCGAAGTCTGGCCGGGCGGTTGTACAAAAATGAGCACGGCGAGGTGTTCGCCCAAAAACTCCTGGGCCACACCTCAGAGAACACCACGAAACTCTATCTCGATGAACGCGATAATAAAGCTTACGTGATGCTCTGATTTTGCTGTAAAAGAAATGTTAAACTGGATTTGGATGTGATATAACCAAAAAGACCGGAATACAGAAATTCGGAAAATTTCGGATCGTTAATTGTAAATAGCTTATTTATAAGAAAAATAAAAAGAAACCGAATACGATTCCTGTTTACGGCAACAATTGATCTTTCTCTTTAAATTCACAATGTTACATATTAATTAAGTGATTTTAACGATTAGAATACGTTATTTTTGATTCTAATAGATTCAATTAGTTATCACTTTTTACGTTTTAATTCTGACATATTTCGAACCATTTTGCGTATAAATCCCCCGACCAATCAAACTCACTGCCCAATATATCACTCGACCTCTTCCACTGGTGGCCTCCCGATGCCAAATGCCCATGTAGACGAAGGCTTAATAGTGATGCCAACAAAAGCGATCACGAAAAGTTGAACAGATGCCTGGTTTCAGATTAAACACATTGATTAGCCATTCTTAACCAGTAGAATCCGCCGCGACTGGCAACCATTCAATATTCGCACTATCGAACGATCGCCAGTTTGCCGCAGGCCGTTCCTGCATACGACGTGGCTGCGGCACCGATCATACCGGGCAGTCGTCAAACCTCCAGGATCGCGCATCGTCAACGATGCAGGTGATCGTGAACAAGATATAGTTTTCCACAGTTCGTACAGGATAGGCCTCCTTATTGCTGCCTTCGCAGTGACAGTAACTGTCCCTGTGTTTTCACATCCTAACCTACCATGTCCCCGATAAGTTAAGTATATGAGCGTAGAGGAGCTTTTCGACCATGGGCACAACCTCTAAATCTGAAGGGAGTTCATCAATAGATACAATAATGAACGTTTCTTTAAAGATCTTTGTAGTCAGTCCCTGTTAGGTTGTCGTGACATAAGAATATCGCTTAATTTTGAATTCAGGGAAATGTAATTGATTATAAATGTTGGACATGTAGCTACAGAAAAATTCGACACAACTGGAGTGAGCGCCTGTAACAACCAACAGAGTACTTCAGTTGATTTATCCTCCTGTATTATTAATGCTGCTTCAGAATGTACCGTTTTTGTCAGAACAATAATAAAGAAATCGGACAGTTATGATGCTATGCAAATTGACAGGCTTAAAATTGATACGCAGGAAAAATACGACGCTCTTAATTTACAAAGAGAACATCACAAGAAATTTCTGCAAACTATAAAAGCAAACTCTTTTGACAGAGCTATGGCTGAAAGACCAGAAAACCCAATATCTCTGAGTCTAATATATTCTTCCATTGATTCAATAAAATATAACACAGGGAACTGTGCTGATATGTCGCTAATTTTAGGTGCGATTATTGCAAAATATATACCACAAAGACTAACCGGAATAGGATTTTCGAAAAATAATGTATTTGATGCCAGAATAAGCACATCCCTTATGTATAATAGCGCGTCAGGAGGGAATCATGTGGTCGTTTTTTTGACTTTTACTGATTCAAAAGGAATATCGGAATATATACTTGACCCTTGGCTGGATGCGCGCATTTTCAAAAAGGAAGAGTCATATGAAATTTATAAAAACAATAGCAGTGAATATATCAATGAAAATCATTGCTTCGAAGCATACGATAAATACACTGCTATAATGAATAGCGCAGAATATATAGACGCCATAACAAAGACAATAAATCTTTTATATAGAGTTAATCTTGATGAAATTCAATTAACAAATCCATTTAAGTTTATATAATTAACTCTTATGGCTGATTAAAGGAGTGTTATTTTCCCATGAATGGCATCAAAGGCATGTTACTCGCCGGAAATTTTCTGTACAACGTCGAAACGCCAACATCATAAATAATCGCTACCTGCTGTCACGGTACTCCGGCCCTAATGAGGCGCCCGGCTGCGCCCATTGTTCCTGTGATTATTATTTAATAACGATTACGAAAGCAAAAACTCAACTAACTGAATTAAATAGAATTAAACAAAAGTGACATATAAAAATGTACTTAATTATGTACTTTTGAAATCGTCAGCATACGATCTGCTGATCAACATACGACGTTACATCACAATAGTGAACTGTACGACCTATAAACACGATTACAGTCAGTTCTGACTAAACAGCAGGCAGCCTACCAAGGCACGCTCTTGCAAACAACGTGACTGCGGTAATCCATCACATCAGAAATGTGAAAAATCAGGGTGAAAATTTAATTGAAGCTGTCACTTAACCCGAAGCAGGTCTTCATAGCGGATAGTATATCGTGGCGAGAGGATCTCCCGTTTAATATACCACTATTATTGGATTCCCTGCCCAGTATAGGTTACCGGTGCAATGGAGAGAAGACAATCTCATCTGTAGTCTACTGATCAAACATTAGGGTAAGAGTAATGAAAAAAGTATATTTTATGTTTGTTATCTTGTTGTCACTTTCAGGTATTCATTCCGCGATGGCAAAACCCTGGCAGGAGATTAAAGAAAGCAAAGAGTTACGTGTGGGGGTGCCTGGTGACTATGCTCCCCTCGCATTTCACAACAAACAAAATAAATTAATCGGTTTTGATATTGATATGGCATATTCACTGGGCAAAGCTCTGCACCTGAATATCCTGTTTGTACCTAGCAGTTGGCCTACACTGTCAACTGACCTGACAGCAGACAAATTTGATATTGCAATGGGAGGGATTACAGAAACTCCCGGCAGAAGAAAACAGTTCGCACTTTCTTCTCCGGTACTTAAAAATGGGAAAATAGCGCTGACGCAATGTAACAGGATTAATGACTTCAAATCTCTTGAAGATATTGACCGTAAGGGCGTGCGGATTGTTGTTAATCCAGGTGGTACAAATCTGGACTATGTTGACAAGCATATCAGGTATGCAGATGTTATTCGCGAAAAAGATAATGATGCCACTCTGCAGAGGATTCGTGAACGCAGCGCTGATGTCATGTTTACCGACTTGCTCGAAGGTACTTATTACCAGAACAAAGAGCCAGGCGTCTTCTGCGTATCAACCAGGAGTATCCTCCCCGACACTGCCGGTAATAAAGTCTATATGATGGCGAAGGATAATCAGTATCTTCTTGATGCTGTAAATAGCTGGTTATCTGATGAAAACAAAATCATACTTGCCAGAAAGTGGCTGATAAATCCAGAGTAGCCGCCACAAAGTTTTGACAAGCACCATTGCCGACTGACGAACAGAACTGGCGCGGAGTGAAAGATGTGACGACGATAAAGCCAGCCAGGCTAAATGGATGGCTTATATCAGGAAGCTTAAAACGCTGGATTTAACAGGCGTTTCAGATGAGGCCACATTCACAGTAATCAGATGGTCTGCATTACCACAGTAATACTACTAACTTGCAGTTTTTTAGGCGTTAATTTGGTTCTGGTATCTACACGAGTTCATTCAGATACAAGTAAATTTTCTGTAGAGAATGAAATTACTATACTTATTATTCCATTTCAAAGTAAATACTTGCTTAACAATCAGTAGACAGACAAGAAAAATTTTCGCCTCTGCTTTATCCTGGTAAAGGATTGCGGTAAAAGTTAAGAAGGCAGCATAACTCTCAACTATGTGGATAATATTATGAATAAATTTAACAGTGTATTGTTAGCGCTGGTTTTTGCTATATCAGCCATAACATTTTCTTCATCTGCAATGGCCACTGAAAGCGGTAATAAAGGATTCCCGGGCATTTCCTTTCCGTGGTGTAAAATCTGGCCGGCAGGTATATCAATCCCAGAACTACCGTTGGGTAAAATATGCTGGTAAACGAAACAACCTTTTATTAACCTGGGTGATTAATTACCGTGTAAACAAGTAATTTGTGATACATGGATAATTAAAGTGCCACAGTAACGACTACAGACTGGCTGGTTTATCCGGCCAGGAGAGGCAGATGTATCCACCCTGTTTACCATTACGCTGTAGAGTTCCCATGCTTCCAGCCGTTTAATCTCGTCATCTGTGGCAAATCATTCACAGTATTTACGTTCTTTCCCATACATTCCCCTGCCAAATCACCTGACCGCCAGATACATCACAATCCGTTTCCACTTCGGCGCGCCAAGCACGGTCATTCCGTCCAGGAATATCAAATTGGCTTCTTTTTTCGTGCGCAGCGCATTGTCGTAAAGGTAGTCGTGGGTTATTGCCGCTTTAGCGTATTTGCCGTCTGGCGGCATGACTGACCAGAAGATGCATGGCACGGTGGCGAGATCAGTTACAAATCCGGCTGGTACGCTGATTACGTCGCTGTTGTCGTCGCTGAGGTAAAACTCAAAAGATTCATGTACACGCCAAAGGTAGTGGCCAGGCATTTCAAGAATGGCCGGGGTTGTGAAGCAGCTCATAATACATTCCTTAACGGTTTTCCGGCCAGCCAACACGTAACCCAGTACAGCCTGTGCGTTGGTGAGACTGTTCACTTCGTCCTTCATCTGCCGCTGGCGTTCGTGGATTTTAAAACCCACCAGTACCATGTTTTGTTGCATAGCGGCTTCGAGTTTAATCAGTTCGTCTGCGCTCATTGGCACATCGATGTTATCTGCATCCGTCCAGAAGAATCCTGGTGGTAGCGTTCCCTGTTTTGCCACCGCCGTTACTGGCGACAGTCGGTCCTGCGACGCTTTACCGCAGTCCCAGTGGTGATCATTCAGTGTGAACGGATAGTTACCGTTTTCCTGCGCATTAGGCCACACATTAATCTCAGCGTATTTCTGACCGAGTGCGGTCGCAAGGTCAGCCACCCACTGACCGTTTTCAAATTTATCTATTGGTGATGTGGGGGCCTGTGTAGTGGTGTTCTCCGGTAACGGGCCGGGTTTTGAAATATAAATCGGGTTGCTGGTTTGCGTGTCGTACACTGTTTCGCCGTGATGGTCTTTGTTCAGACTCCACGTTTCGGTTTCAGGGTCAAATACAGCAATATGACTGGCCGGAATATCAGGAGGGGCAATATCGGTACAGTTTGACGGTAATCCGGTATGTGGCGCTACCGTCGGCAATATCCAGTCCGGCAGTGCCTGTCACCATTACTGAAACATTACTGCCTTCACCGACACTCCAGACCTGCGCGACGATACGGTAATGCTCCTGGATATTTTGTGTCTGCGGTAACAGTGAACAGTCCAGATACAACGAACTCAGTTCCGGATCATCTCCGGTACCGGTGATAATCCCTGTGGTCTGGTCGTTAACACTGGCTGTGATGGCCTTCTCCCTGAAATACTGCTCCACAGCATTTAGCAACTCATCCGGTTTACGGTTACCGATGAATGAGGTTGATATCTGTTCGCTCATCCCTGGCTGCTGCCCGGTCTGGCTATCCCCGGCGCAGCTTCTGCTGTTAAATCAGATGAAACAGAACGCGCCGACGGAGCTGGCCCCCCTGCCGGAGAAAACGGGATAGACCGCTATGACGTGTTACTAAAACGACGGGATTTAGCGACCAACACATACAAAATTCGCGGCAACCAGTTAACGACCGTGAGCGAAAAAATGGGGGAAATGATATTGGCAGAGGTGACCACGCGGCATATTGCTGAGTTTCTGGAGTCATGGATCGCGGAAGGTAAAAACACGATGGCGGGGGCGATGAGGTCTGTACTACCTGACATTTTTCGTGAGGCAATTGTGGAAGGAAGAATAACAACGAATCCGGTTGAGTCAACCCGAGCACCTGAAATTAAGGTTGCCAGGGAACGCCTGCAACTGGAAACATATAACGCCACGCGGACGGCGGCAGAACATCTGCCTGTGTGGTTTCCTCCTGCGATGGATCTCGCGCTGGTTACTGGTCAACGCCGTGAGGATATAGCTAACATGAAGTATAGTGATATCGTTGATGGTCGCCTACACGTAACCCAGATAAAGACAGGAATAAAGATAGCATTCCCCCTCTCCCTGACACTTCAGGCGCCAGGGTTACGTCCGGGACGGTTATCGATCGCTGCCGGCTGGTAAGCAGAACCGATTTCATGATCAGTGCAGGAATCAGGAAAAATAGCCCGACCGGGAATATTCACCCGGATGGGCTGACAAAGAAATTTGTAAAAGCCAGAAAAATTTCAGACGTTAAATGTAGTGATAACCCACCGACATTTCACGAGATCCGTAGCCTGGCTGGTCGGCTGTACAAAGACGAACTCGGCGAGGAATTCGCTCAAAAACTACTGGGCCACACCTCAGAGAACACCACGAAACTCTATCTCGATGAACACGATAATAAAGCTTACGTGATGCTCTAATACTCCAATTTTCGTTGTGAAATAAATGTTAAATTTAATTTGATTGTGATATAACCAAAAAGACCGGAATACAGAAATTCGGACAAATTTCGGACATTTTCGGACAAGCGTTTTTAATTGTTTGATTTGTAAGGAAAATAAAAAGAGACCGAATACGATTCCTGTATTCGGTCCAGGGAAATGGCTCTTGGGAGAGAGCCGTGCGCTAAAAGTTGGCATTAATGCAGGCTAAATCGCCTTGCTCTTTAAGAATAGATGACGACGCTAGGTTTTCCAGTTTGTGACGAAGGTGATTGAAAAAACCTGGCGTATTGTCTGTCATCAGAGATAAAAAAACCGTAAGCCTTTTCGTGAAGGTTTACGGTTTTTTATTAAAAATCAGTCAGCTATTGGATGGATCACAAAGCTTTTGCGCACGTTCGATAAACGGCGCCAGACTCATTTTCTCACCGGGCTTTGCCGGGTTATCGATTTGAATGATGGCAATAGGCTGAGCGCGCGTTTTACCCTCCGCGACTTGCTGCTCGGCAATAGCATTCAAGGGATACTGCACCAGAGTACTGGGGTTGATCACATAGAGCGCCTGGCCAGGCCGACAGGTCAACATGACCTCTTCCCGATTAAACGCCCACTTGTCTTTTCCTACTTCAAAACGACTTACGGTAATCACCTGCGGCGCCGCCAACGCTACGCCCGAAGTGGCCAGCAGAAGCGCCGGAAGGAGTATTTTTTTCATTCGTTATGCCAGTCCATCAGAAAGGTTCGAGGGTTGCAAACAGGCTGACGATCGCCAGAACTATGCCTCCAACTCCCCATTCAATTTGCGTCATCCTGACAAACCATAGGTCAGTCCGGAGATTTTCCTGTCGCATACGTGGTACGAGAACATACCGATTCGTCAGCGCAATTGCTACCATAAGCACCACCAGCGCACATTTTAACAAAAGCAACTGTCCATAAGTGGTCTGCCAGATAGCGGTAAATCCCGTGATAAATAGCGTGTTGCCAATGCCTGTGAGCAATACGCCCGCCACAAAAAAGTGACCATAACGAGAAAAACTCATCATGGCGCTAATGGCATGTTGACGCCAGCGTCCTTGAGCCATGCGCATACAATAAACCACTGGCAACAGCCCGCCAAACCAGGCTGCGGCACAGAGCAAATGCAGAGCATGGTTAATTTGCTGTAATGTTCCCGCTACACCATCGCGCATCGTCGCATGTCCAACGCCTGCCAGCAGGATAAACTGAGCAACGGTTAGAATAAGAAGCCGTCGTTGCATTTTTACCGGCGCAATGACTACCACCGCCAGCGTGACCAGCGCGAGGATAATTTGCCATATCCAGACCGCGCCAAAGCGGGTTTGCAGTACCGCGCCCCACACCGAGACGGAAAAAACATCGGGCCAGCCGCCGCCCATCAGTCCGCCCTGAATTGCCAGCATAAAAGCCGCGCTGATAACGCTCCAGGCGGCGGCATGTCGTTGCAGATGTAAAAATCGACGCGTCATTAAACGACGAATTGATGCGGGTGCCAGCCAGGCGCCGTAAAGCGCGCAGCCGTAGACCAGCATCAAACTAGCAAAATGAATAAATCGGAGAGTTATCCAGACGAATGTCAGCATCATTTATTTCACGCTGAAGGTGTATTTCCCTTTTGTTTTATGTCCATCCACCGACACAACGTGCCAGTCTACCGTGTAAGCGCCAGATTTTAACGGCTGCTCAAGCGGGATAATCAACTGCGTTTTATCCTGTTCATTTCGCTTTGCCGGGCGCGTTTTGATGGACTCTTGCTGAGGGCCAGTAATGGTTGCGCCGCTGAATCCTGGCTCAATCCCTTCAGAAAAGTTCAGAGTCAGCGCCTGTGGCGAGGCCGTAACGGCAGCATTCGCTGCTGGATACTGATGCGTCAGGTGCGCATGTGCCCAGGCCGCTGGCGTCGCAAACGTCGATGCCAGCAGCAGTAAAGCTAAACGTCGCGATGGTGCAGAAGAAGCCATATTCACTATTCCTTTTTGTTATACCTACGTTACAAAGAATAACCTTCAACAATCAATGAGTCGAGGATCATCATTTCCATCTTGCCATTGCCGCGGACTCTTAGTACCTTCTGGCGGCAACAAAAAAGGAGACACGTATGAAAACGAATCTGGCTCAGCTTGAACAAGCGGAAATGGATAAAGTCAATGTGGACCTGGCGGCAGCTGGGGTGGCATTTAAAGAGCGCTACAATATGCCAGTTGTCGCGGAGGCGGTCGAACGTGAGCAGCCAGAGCATCTACGCGCCTGGTTTCGCGAGCGGCTGATTGCCCATCGTCTGGCTTCCGTATCACTATCCCGACTCCCTTACGAACCCAAAGTTAAATAAAAATTATATAACGTTACACTTCCTTACATGCAGACGACTACATTATAAGGCGATTCTTAACCTATGCTTTTTAGAATGGCTGTAGAGACTATGAAAAGGAAGTCATTATGTCCTCCTGGAAAATTGCCGCTGCACAGTACGCGCCCCTGAACGCTTCGCCGGCAGAGCATGTCGCCCATCATCTGGAATATATTGAGCTTGCGGCTCGTCAACAGTGCGAACTGCTGGTCTTTCCGTCACTGTCGCTATTAGGCTGCGACGAAAGAAATAAACCGTTGCCCGCCCCGCCTGACGAGGCGCTTTTACAGCCGCTCACTCATGCGGCCGATACCCACCATATGACTATCATTGTGGGTATGCCTGTTGAGCATAACTGCCGCTTCGTAAAAGGCATCGCTATTTTTGCCCCATGGCTAACGTCGCCGCTCATGTTTCACAAAAGTCATGGCGCCTGTATTGCCAGGCAGCGAAGCGCTATCAACGTGGTGGATGAGCAGCCAGAAGGTGGTGATATAGACCCCTCATTTACGTTATTCACAACCAGTCAATGTCTTAACGAGCCTGAACTCCATGCTTCTACCTCACGCTTACAACGTTTTTCGCATAAATATGCGCTGGCCGTACTGATGGCCAATGCCTGTGGCAGTAGCGCGCTGTGGGATGAAAGCGGGCAACTTATTGTTCGTGCCGATTGCGGTTCGCTATTACTGACGGGTCTGCGCACAACCGAGGGTTGGCAAGGCGATATCATTCCATTACGCTAAGGTCTTTGGGTGAGGAATGAATCATGTTGCGGATTATAGACACGGAAACCTGCGGGCTGCAGGGCGGGATCGTAGAGATAGCCTCTGTAGATGTCATTGATGGCAACATTGTCAATCCCATGAGTCACCTGATACGCCCCGATCGCCTTATTACGCCGCAGGCGATGGCGATACACCGTATTACCGAAGCCATGGTCGCCGATAAGCCGTGGATTGAAGATGTCATACCGCTTTATTACGGTAGTGAGTGGTATGTCGCTCACAATGCCAGTTTCGACAGACGCGTATTACCTGAATTGCCGGGTGAGTGGATCTGTACCATGAAGTTGTCGCGACGCCTGTGGCCGGGAATAAAATACAGCAATATGGCGCTCTATAAATCGCGCAAACTAAGCGTACAAACGCCGCCGGGGCTGCACCATCACCGGGCGCTTTATGATTGCTATATCACCGCCGCCTTGCTGATTGATATTATGCGAACCACCGGCTGGACCGCGGAAGAGATGGTCAATATCACGGGCCGTCCTGCGCTGTTAACCACTTTCCCGTTCGGTAAATACCGCGGTAAGGCGGTATCTGAAGTCGCAAAACGCGATCCGGGCTATTTACGCTGGCTTTTTAATAACCTTGATAATATGAGCCCGGAACTTCGCCTGACGCTTAAACACTACCTGGAAGATGTTCAGGCTGGCGAGCAACGCAGCAATGGAACACCACAATAACCCGCGACGCTCACAAGCCGTTGCGGGCGCGCGCGTCTATGCGCTATGTAAGGTTCCCTGCGCCAGGCCGATTAAAAAGGCGAACTCCAGCGCGACGCCTTCGTAGGATTTAAACCGCCCCGACTTACCACCGTGCCCGGAGTCCATATCCGTACATAACAGCAGCAGACGTTGGTCCGTTTTTAGCTCGCGTAATTTTGCCACCCACTTCGCCGGTTCCCAGTATTGCACCTGGGAATCGTGCAATCCTGTCGTCACCAGCAGGTGCGGATAGTCCTGCGCTTTGACATTGTCATAAGGACTATAGCTTTTCATATAGTCATAATACTCAATATCCTGCGGGTTCCCCCACTCTTCAAACTCCCCTGTCGTTAATGGGATCGACTCATCCAGCATCGTGGTTAATACATCAACAAAGGGCACCTGGGCAATAACGCCGTGGAAAAGCTCGGGGCGTTCGTTGATAGCGACGCCCATTAACATTCCGCCCGCGCTCCCGCCCATCCCATAACACAGCGACGGTGAACCGTAACCCAGTTTTAATAAGGCATCGCAGGCATCAAGATAGTCATTAAAAGTATTCCGCTTTTTGAGGAATTTGCCATCTTCATACCACTGCTGCCCCAGCTCACCGCCGCCGCGAACGTGTACGATTGCGTAAACAAAGCCACGATCCAGCAAGCTCAGTCGGCTGCTGCTGAAGTCGGCGTCAATACTGGAACCGTAAGATCCGTAACCGTAAACCAGAAGCGGATTTTGCCCTTTACGAAAATACTTCTGATGATAAACCAGCGATACCGGCACTTCGACGCCGTCGCGTGCGGTGATCCACAGGTGTTCGCTCTGATAACAGCCAGAATCAAACCCAGGCACTTCCGTCTGTTTAAGTACCCGTCGTTCTCCGGTATCCATATCCAGTTCAAACAAGGTATCTGGCGTCGTCATTGAAGAATAGCCGTAACGTAGCCGGGAGGTCTCAGGTTCGGGATTATAGGCAAGCCACGTCACGTAAGCCGGATCGTCAAAGGCAATGCCTATCACTTCACGGGTTTTACGGTTAATTTGCCGCAGGCTGGTAAGCCCCCGTTGACGCTCTTCGACCACTAACCAGTCGGTAAACAGGGTAAACCCTTCCAGCATAATATGCTCGCGCGGAGGGATCAGCTCTTCCCAGGCGTTTTCATTGCGCACGCGGGTACGGTACAACCCAAAGTTTTTACCGTTCCGGTTAGAGCGCAGGTAAAACTTATGTTGATAGTGATCGAGACTATATTCATGGTCTTTGCGGCGCGGTAAGAATGAAAACGGCTCGGCATCGGCCAGTTCCGCGTCAAGTAATAGCACTTCGCTAGTGGTGGCGCTGGCAAGATGAATCACCACATAATGCTGCGAAGTGGTTTTATGCAGGCTGACATAAAAGGTATCGTCTTTCTCCTCATATACCAGTTCATCTTGCGATGACGGAGTGCCAATCGTGTGCCGCCAAACCTGATAGGGCAGCAGCGTCTTCTTATGCTTACGCACATAGTAAAGGGTCAGGGAATCATTGGCCCAGACAAATTCAGGCGCAACGTTATCCAGCAGTTCCGGATACCAGTTACCGCTTTCGAGGTTACGAAAACGCAACCCATACTGACGACGGGATAAATAATCTTCTGCCAGCGCCATGATGGTATTATCCGGCGTAATGGCAAGCCCGCCGAGCGTATAAAATTCGCTGTGCGCGGCCCGCTGGTTCGCATCGAGCAAGGTTTCCCACACATTCCACTCTTCGCTTAACGCCGATTGTCGTTGATAGATGGCATATTCGCAGCCGGGTTCATAGATATAACGGTAGCGATAGCCGTTTTTCACATACGGAGCGGAAACTTCTCTGGGCGGGATGCGATCGATAATTTCTTTTAGAATGCGGTCCTGTAACGCCTGCTGAGAGGACATGACCTTCCGGCCATACTCATTTTCCTGATGCAGGTAATCAAGGACTTCCGGCTGCGAGCGAGTGTCATCTCGCAGCCAGTAATAATTATCAATGCGCGTATCGCCATGTACGGTCATGGCATAGGGAATTCGATTGGCTTTTGGCAACATGTCGTTTTTTCTTTTGCGTTAATATTTGTTATATATCACGCGGCAAACACAGCGGCTTAGCATGGTAGTCCCGGTCCGCTCACCTCGGTAAGCGCCTGAGATGTCACTGCTTCGCCGCTATCTTGCAACATGAATGACGTAAACTATTCATCCTATAAGGGTGGCAAAAGACACGCATGATGCAAGCGAAACATGTTACTTAATGGCAAGTTATCAGCCTGGTAGCGCCTGTTTTTGCTGCTGCAAGTCCTGCTCGATACCGTCCCGAACCTCCTGAGGAATTTTTAGCGCGTCTCCTAACGCATTCAGATAGCTACGTTCCATAAAGTGGTCAATATCAATGGCGGCGCAGCTCAGGAAGTAGATTTCCAGGGCTTCTTCTTCATTGCGAACGCCCTGTGCCAGACGTTGTGGATCAAGCGGCTGCTCAATAGCTTTCTCGATAAACACACGCCCTTGCTCTTCCACACCTGATTCTCGCAGTTGGTGCTCAATCGCCGCGCGTTCTTTGGCATCAATATGCCCATCGCTTTTTGCAGCAAAAACCAGCGCCAGGATCAGTCGCTCAGTGCGAACATCCAGCGGCGTACTTTGGCTGCCGAATTGCGGCTCCCCCTGATGCGCAGCGCGTACTTTATCTTTGTACTTATTCCACAATACGGAACTCGCCACCGCGCCGCCGCCCACCAGCAAAGCGCCAGTACCGTATTTGGTTAATAATTTGCGCGAAGACTTATTGGCGACCAACAGTCCAGCCAGACCGCCCAGCGCGCCGGGAACCAGCAGTTTATTTAACCCCTGTTCACCGGAAGGCGATGCAGAAGCGCCTTTTTGCCCAAGAAGTGATTGTAATTGGTTCAACCAGTTAGCCATAGTACCCCTCAAATACAGACCAATAATGGTCAAGCGTACCTGAGGGGATGTCAGGAATTGTCTGTTCCGGCAAAAGAAGCGCAAATTACGCTGCTAGCGGGGCTTATATTCCGCCTTGCCGGCTTTGCAATCAACGATGACCTGATAATGGATATCGGCGCTTTTACCGCGAACGGTTAGCGGAACGGTCCATTTATCATTTTGACCCACAACGTCCTGCACATTAACCCACGCGACCGGGTCAGCCTGCCCGACCTTTTTTTGGTCGTCTGCCCACCGCACGATACGATTTTGCTGGTAGTCGCGCTTCACGCTTGCCGCAATCCCGGCGGCATCCAGCCCTTCGCACTGCGGAAACTTAACCGATTTACTCTCGGTGGATGCCGCAAATGCCGATACGCTGGCGGATAACAACAGCAGGCTCAACAACGCTCCTCTTTTATTCATACTTTTCTCCTTAGCACAATGATTCAGGAAAAGCATGGTACAAAACGCCGGGAGCGCAAGTGTGGGTTCAGGCGGCTTGCTTTTTCGTTTTACTCGCGGCGTCCTTTTCAACCGCCTGCGGAGAAGGCAACTTACCGGTTTTGAGGATCGTGCTTAACACCTCTTTATGTTCCGCCAGCCACAGCGACAACGCCTCGCGCTGCCCATCTTCCAGCACGACTGGCGACTGCTCAAGTCAGGTATCAAGAAGATCGGCAGTATCGAGCATTTTGTCCCAGGCGTCGGCTTCCTTTTTACTGGTAAATGACATCTTCTCCTCACCCTCGCGAATGACTACGTATTTAACTTCAACCGCCATTTTGCAGCCCCTTATTTACCTGTGCTTATATACAGTATATTGCAAGGCGGCAAGAAAAGCAATTTATTCGAAAAGACATACGCAAACGTTTTCGTATATACTGCGCGCAGGTAAATAAGGGGACAGAAATATGACGCTATTAGGCACTGCGCTACGTCCGGCAGCAACGCGGGTGATGTTATTAGGGGCAGGTGAATTGGGAAAAGAGGTGGCGATTGAATGCCAACGCCTGGGGATCGAGGTTATCGCCGTCGATCGCTATCCTGATGCTCCCGCCATGCATGTGGCTCACCGTTCACACGTCATTAATATGCTGGACGGCGAGGCGCTACGTCATGTGATTACAGAGGAAAAACCGCATTATATCGTGCCGGAAATAGAAGCGATCGCCACCGATACGCTGCGCGAGCTGGAGGGCGAAGGGCTGAATGTCGTGCCTTGCGCCCGTGCAACGCAGCTCACGATGAACCGCGAAGGGATCCGTCGCCTGGCCGCAGAAGAATTAGGTCTGCCGACATCGACGTATCGCTTTGCCGACAGTGAGGCCAGTTTTCATGATGCGGTAGCCGCAGTGGGTTTTCCTTGCATCGTCAAACCGGTCATGAGCTCTTCCGGCAAAGGCCAGAGCTTTATCCGCTCGGCCGAACAGCTCGCGCAGGCATGGGAGTATGCTCAACAGGGCGGACGCGCTGGCGCGGGTCGCGTGATTGTGGAAGGCGTGGTTAAATTTGATTTTGAAATTACGCTGCTCACCGTTAGCGCCGTCGATGGCGTGCATTTCTGCGCGCCGGTCGGTCATCGTCAGCAAGATGGTGACTATCGCGAATCCTGGCAGCCACAGCAGATGAGCGAACTGGCGCTGAAGCGGGCGCAAGAGATTGCTCGTCATGTGGTACTGGCGTTAGGCGGTCATGGTCTGTTCGGCGTTGAACTCTTCGTCTGTGGCGATGAAGTCATTTTCAGCGAAGTCTCCCCTCGCCCGCACGATACCGGAATGGTCACGTTGATTTCTCAGGATCTTTCTGAGTTTGCGCTGCATGTGCGCGCCTTTCTGGGAATGCCCATAGGCGCTATTCGCCAGTATGGTCCCGCTGCCTCGGCCGTGATTCTGCCGCAGCTTACCAGTCAAAATGTGACGTTTGATGATGTACACGCGGCGGTAGGGGCCGGAGTGCAGGTACGGCTGTTTGGTAAGCCTGAGATCGACGGCACCCGTCGTCTTGGTGTAGCGTTAGCGACAGGTGAAAACGTTGAAGAAGCGGTGATAAGAGCGAAAAAGGCCGCCAGCCGCGTGACGGTAAAAGGCTAATGCGCCATCGCCTGATGGCGACGTTAGCGCATTTTTATCAGGCCTGCCTGATCGCCACTCGTAAGCCCGATAAGCAAGCGCCATCGGGCATTTAACGGCTTACTGCTTCGCGCCTTCTACCGCTTCGCGCGCCAGTTTGGTGATGCGATCGTAATCACCCGCTTCCAGCGCGTCGGCCGGCACCAGCCAGGAACCGCCGATGCACAACACGCTTTTCAGCGCCAGATAGTCACGATAGTTTGCCGGAGAGATGCCGCCGGTTGGGCAGAAACGTACCTGAGAGAACGGACCGGCAATCGCCTGCAACGCTTTAGTGCCGCCATTCGCTTCCGCCGGGAAGAATTTGAACTCTTTCAGACCATAGTCCATGCCCAACATCAGTTCAGAAACGGTGCTAATACCGGGAATCAATGGGATAGTGCCTGCCGTCGCGGCTTTCAGCAGTGGCTCAGTCAGTCCCGGGCTAATCGCAAACTGCGCGCCCGCCTCCGTCACCTCCGCCAACTGCTGCGGATTGAGAACGGTTCCGGCGCCGACAATCGCTTCCGGCACGTCTTTAGCGATAGCGCGAATAGCATCCATCGCGCAGGCCGTACGTAAAGTCACTTCCAGAACGCGAACGCCCCCGGCCACCAGCGCTTTAGCCATCGGCACCGCGTGCTCCAGTTTATTGACTACAATGACCGGGACAACCGGGCCGGTGGTCAGGATTGCTTCTGCACTTGTTTTCCAGTTTTTCATCGGAATTCTTCTCTCGCCTGATTACTAGTGTGTCATCTTAAAAAGTGATACAGGTTGCGCCCTGCTCCGCACCCGACAGCTTTTCGCGCAGCGCGCCAAACAACTCACGCCCCGTTCCGACGCGCGACGCGCTCAGGTCCGGAATATGAGGCTGACGAGCGGCAAATTCCGCCTCGTCGACCAGCAGAGTTAACTCACCTGTCTGCCCATTCACGCGAATGATGTCGCCATCGCGCACTTTTGCCAGTAAGCCGCCATCGTAGGCTTCCGGCGTTACGTGGATAGCTGAAGGCACTTTACCCGAAGCGCCTGAAAGTCGTCCATCAGTAACTAACGCTATTTTGAAACGGCGGTCCAATAATACACCAAGTGGCGGCATGAGTTTATGTAATTCTGGCATTCCATTCGCTTTTGGTCCCTGATGACGCACGACAACGACACAATCCCGGTCAAGCAGGCCCGCGTCAAACGCAGGCAGCACATCATGCTGACTTTCAAATACCATGGCAGGCGCTTCAATGATCTGGTTTTCAACCGGTACCGCAGACGTCTTCATTACTGCGCGCCCCAGATTACCGCTTAGCACCTTAGTACCGCCGTGAGGAGAGAACGGCTTATCAAAAGAGGCAATGACATCGTTATCCAGTGACCTTTCCGCGCCTTCACGCCAGTCCAGCTCGCCGTTGTTGAGCCAGGGCTCCAGCGTATAGCGTTTCAGGCCGAAGCCTGCGACAGTATTAACGTCTTCGTGCAGCAATCCGGCATTGAGCAGCTCACGCATCAATACCGGTACGCCGCCCGCCGCCTGGAAGTGGTTAATGTCCGCCGGACCGTTCGGGTACAGACGCGCCATCAACGGAACCACTTCCGACAAATCCGAGAAGTCATCCCAGTTGATCAGAATGCCCGCCGCGCGCGCCATTGCAACCAGATGCATGGTGTGGTTGGTGGAACCGCCGGTAGCCAGCAGCGCGACAATGCCGTTCACCACGACTTTTTCGTCGATCATTTTACCGAGCGGCATCCACGTATTGCCGTTGCCGGTAAGACGTGTTACCTGACGTGCGGCAGCGGCAGTCAATGCCTCGCGCAGCGGCGCATCCGGATGCACAAACGAGGAACCCGGCAACTGCATTCCCATAAACTCCACCACCATCTGGTTAGTGTTGGCGGTGCCGTAAAATGTACAGGTGCCCGGCGCATGGTAAGAGGCGGCTTCCGACTCCAGCAGCGCCATTCTGTCTACTTTTCCTTCCGCATATAGCTGACGAATACGGACTTTTTCTTTATTCGGCAGGCCGCTCGCCATCGGGCCTGACGGAACAAAAATCGCGGGTAAATGACCAAAAGAGAGCGCGGCCATCGCCAGCCCCGGAACAATTTTGTCGCATACGCCGAGGAATAACGCGCCGTCAAACATATTGTGAGAAAGGCCTACTGCTGCCGACATCGCTATCACTTCGCGGCTGAGTAATGACAACTCCATGCCATCCTGCCCTTGCGTAACGCCATCGCACATTGCCGGTACGCCGCCTGCGACCTGACCTACCGCATTCACGGAATGCAGGGCCTGACGAATAATCTGCGGATAATGTTCATACGGTTGATGCGCAGAGAGCATGTCATTGTAGGAGGTAATGATGGCGATATTATTGCGCAACATACTTTTCAGCGAGGCTTTGTCCTCTGGCTGACAGGCGGCGAAGCCATGCGCCAGGTTGCCGCAGGCCAGTTGAGATCGGTGGACCGTGGCGGTTTTCGCCTGCTCAATGCGGGCAAGATAGGCTTTTCGGGTCTGCTGCGAGCGTTCGACAATGCGCTGTGTTACGCGTAACAAATTAGGATTCATAGAGGCTCCTGAAATTTATCTGTCCGGCTACCGGGTTTACCATGCGTTTCATCAATGTGGAAAGACAGTGAAATACATGATGTCCGGGGATAATGGGGCAAAATCGTTTCAGGCAGTGTAATAAAAAAAGCCTCGCAGGTGAATCCACACGAGGCTTAAAAGTGCAAAAATGATTCTACAATCTGTGTTAGATCATGTTACCGGTAAAATACCACCTAAGAGTGAGTGGCAAATTTACTCAAACTCATTCCACGAACGACCGTCACGGGTAATCATCGCCACGGACGCTACCGGTCCCCAGGTGCCCGCCTGATACGGCTTCGGCGCGTCGTTGTCCATCGCCCATGCTTCGGTAATGGAGTCCACCCACTTCCAGGCTTCTTCCACTTCGTCACGGCGGACAAACAGCGCCTGAATGCCACGCATCGTTTCCAGCAGCAGGCGCTCATATGCATCCGCCAGGTGCGTCTGATTAAAGGTCTCGGAGTAGCTCAGATCAAGCTTCGTGATCTGCAGATTATGCTTATGATCCAGCCCCGGTACTTTGTTAAGCACCTGAATATCCACGCCTTCATCCGGCTGCAGGCGAATCGTCAATTTGTTCTGCGGCAGGTCTTGCCAGGACTCTTTAAAGAGGTTCAGTTCAGGCGTCTTGAAATAAACCACGACTTCAGAGCACTTGGTTGGCAGACGCTTGCCGGTGCGCAGATAGAATGGCACGCCCGCCCAACGCCAGTTATCGATGTCGACGCGGATCGCGACGAACGTTTCGGTGTTGCTGCTTTTATTCGCGCCCTCTTCTTCCAGATAGCCCGGCACCTTTTGCCCCTGCGCAAAGCCCGCGGTGTATTGACCACGAACCGTTTTTTCACGCACGTTGGAGCGATCAATACGGCGCAGCGATTTCAACACTTTTACTTTTTCATCACGAATACTGTCGGCGCTCAGGTCAGACGGCGGTGACATGGCAATCATGCAGAGAATTTGCAGCAAGTGGTTCTGGATCATATCGCGCATCTGACCGGCCTGGTCAAAGTATCCCCAGCGCCCTTCAATCCCCACCTCTTCCGCTACGGTAATCTCAACGTGATCGATAGTGCGGTTATCCCAGTTATTAACGAATAACGAGTTGGCAAAACGCAGCGCCAGCAAGTTGAGAACCGTTTCTTTACCCAGATAGTGGTCGATACGATATACCTGGCACTCTTCAAAGTATTCGCCGACCCGATCGTTAATCTCACGCGAGGTCGCCAGCGAAGTACCTAACGGTTTCTCCATCACGACACGCGCCGGTTTGGCGTTGAGTTTAGCCTCCCCTAACCCTTTGCAAATAGCGCCAAACGTGCTGGGCGGCATCGCAAAATAGTTAATGGTGGTACGGTTTTTTTGATCCAGCATATCGCCCAGGCGACTAAACGCAGGCGTATCGTTAACGTCAAGATTACAAAAATCCAGACGGCCGCTCAGCGTATCCCACAAGCCTTCATCAATTTTTTCCTTCATGAAGGTTTCCAGCGCCTCACGCACGACGTGGGTATAAGCTTCTTTATCCCAGTCCGCGCGCCCCACCCCAATGATCCGGGTATCCGGATGGATCTGGCCGGCTTTCTCAAGCTGATACAGGGAAGGCAGCAGTTTCCGGCGCGCCAGGTCGCCTTTCGCGCCGAAAATGACCAGGTCACATGCCTGGGCTGTTTGCGTTACCGCCATGTCATTCTCCTCAGTTAATCTCCTGGTACTTTAGCCAGGATATCGTTGTAATTTTATTACACAGCACTGTACTGCTTTTACGAGATTACGGAAACCGTAAACGCCTTTTCATAGGTGAACCGGCGTTTGATTGGCAATATAATCGGCAAAACGCCTAATAAAATTGTCGCTTTTCCACACAAGCTGGAACTTAAAATCCGACGTCGGTCATGTAATGAAAAAAAACGACACCTTTTTTAGCCATTTTGCCCCCTTTGACAGCCTCCAGGAGTAATATCTAACAAAACGCGCTCGGTTTCGCGCATCATTGAAATCGCTAATACCCATGAGCCTTGCTAATCATGAATATGCTGGAAAAAGTCCAGTCTCAACTGGAACATTTAAGCAAATCTGAACGAAAAGTCGCCGATGTTATTCTGGCCGCCCCAGGCAGATCGATTCACTTAAGCATTGCCATGCTGGCCCAGGAAGCTAACGTTAGCGAGCCAACGGTGAACCGTTTCTGTCGCAGCATGAATACCCGCGGCTTTCCTGATTTTAAACTGCATCTGGCGCAAAGTCTGGCAAATGGCACCCCCTATGTTAATCGCAATGTGGATGAAGATGACAGCGTTGAGGCCTATACAGGAAAAATCTTCGAGTCCGCCATGGCCAGTCTCGACCATGTTCGTCAGTCGCTGGATAAATCGGCCGTCAACCGCGCCGTCGATTTACTGACCCAGGCAAAAAAAATCGCCTTTTTTGGTCTTGGTTCCTCCGCCGCGGTCGCGCATGACGCCATGAATAAGTTTTTTCGCTTCAATGTGCCGGTGATTTACTCCGACGATATCGTGCTGCAACGGATGAGCTGTATGAATTGTAGCGATGATGACGTCGTCGTGCTCATTTCGCATACTGGCAGAACCAAGAGCCTGGTGGAACTGGCGCAGTTGGCGCGGGAAAACGATGCGATGGTGATCGCCCTGACCTCCGCTGGAACGCCGCTGGCGCGCGAAGCCACGCTGGCCATTACCCTCGACGTACCGGAAGATACAGACATTTATATGCCCATGGTCTCTCGACTTGCTCAGCTGACCGTGATAGATGTGCTGGCAACGGGATTTACTTTGCGTCGCGGGGCAAAATTCAGAGATAACTTGAAGCGTGTCAAGGAAGCGCTCAAGGAATCGCGTTTTGATAAAGAATTACTCATCAAGAGTGATGACCGCTAAAAGCAATAACAATGTTCTACCCTTTTCGTCATCCGGGGACGTTCATTTTATACCGTTAAGGTTTCAGAACGACCGGATCAATGTTCACGCAACACCAAGTTGTTTTAGTCAACGGAGTATTACATGTCCAGAAGGCTTCGCAGAACCAAAATCGTTACCACGTTAGGCCCGGCAACTGACCGCGATAACAACCTTGAGAAGGTTATCGCCGCAGGCGCAAACGTCGTACGTATGAACTTCTCTCACGGCTCGCCGGAAGATCATAAAATGCGTGCTGATAAAGTCCGTGAGATTGCCGCCAAACTGGGGCGTCATGTGGCTATTTTAGGCGACCTGCAAGGGCCAAAAATTCGCGTTTCCACTTTTAAAGAAGGCAAAGTGTTCCTCAACATCGGGGACAAATTTCTGTTAGACGCTAACCTGGGTAAAGGCGAAGGCGACAAAGAAAAAGTCGGCATTGATTACAAAGGGTTGCCGGCAGACGTCGTTCCTGGCGATATCCTGCTGCTTGACGATGGTCGAGTGCAGTTGAAAGTGCTTGAGGTCCAGGGCATGAAAGTCTTTACCGAGGTCACCGTCGGCGGCCCGCTGTCTAACAATAAAGGCATTAACAAGCTCGGCGGCGGGCTTTCTGCTGAAGCGCTGACCGAAAAAGACAAAGCCGATATTCAAACCGCTGCGCTGATAGGTGTTGACTATCTGGCCGTCTCCTTCCCGCGCTGCGGCGAAGATCTGAACTATGCACGCCGCCTGGCGCGCGACGCCGGCTGCGACGCGAAAATTGTGGCTAAGGTCGAACGCGCCGAAGCGGTATGCGACCAAAACGCCATGGACGATATCATTCTGGCCTCTGACGTTGTGATGGTCGCACGTGGCGATCTGGGCGTTGAAATCGGCGATCCGGAGCTGGTTGGTATCCAGAAGGCGCTGATTCGCCGTGCGCGTCAGCTAAACCGCGCAGTCATCACCGCAACGCAAATGATGGAGTCGATGATCACCAACCCGATGCCGACCCGTGCGGAAGTGATGGACGTGGCGAACGCCGTCCTGGATGGCACGGATGCAGTTATGCTGTCTGCCGAAACCGCAGCCGGTCAGTATCCTTCTGAAACCGTTGCCGCAATGGCACGCGTCTGCCTGGGCGCAGAAAAAATACCCAGCATCAATGTGTCTAAACACCGTCTCGACGTGCAGTTCGACAACGTTGAAGAAGCTATTGCCATGTCTGCGATGTATGCGGCAAACCATCTGAAAGGCGTTACCGCGATCATCACCATGACGGAATCCGGTCGTACCGCGCTAATGACTTCCCGTATCAGCTCCGGCCTGCCGATTTTCGCCATGTCGCGCCATGAACGCACGCTGAACCTGACCGCGCTCTACCGCGGAGTAACGCCAGTGCATTTTGATAGCGCGGCTGATGGCGTTGTCGCGGCGCATGAAGCTGTTAATCTGCTGCGCGATAAAGGGTATCTGGTTTCCGGCGACCTGGTTATCGTGACTCAGGGCGATGTCATGAGCACCGTCGGTTCAACCAATACCACGCGTATTTTGACCGTTGAGTAAAACTCCCCCTGGCCTGCTCATCAGGTAATACAGGGTTTGTCAGCATAAAGCCTCTCTTACGAGAGGCTTTATTTATTTGATGGGATAAAGATCTTTACGCTTATACGGCTGAATCTCGCCTGGCTTGCGGGTTTTGAGCAGCTTCAGGATCCAGGTGTACTGTTCCGGATGCGGGCCGACAAAAATTTCGACCTCTTCGTTCATCCGTCTGGCGATAGTGTGATCGTCAGCCGTGAGCAGATCGTCCATTGGTGGGCGAATCTGGATAGTCAGGCGATGCGTTTTACCATTATACACCGGGAAAAGCGGTATCACGCGTGCGCGGCACACTTTCATCAGCCGACCAATCGCAGGCAGCGTTGCTTTGTATGTCGCAAAGAAATCAACGAATTCACTATGCTCCGGGCCGTGATCCTGGTCCGGCAGGTAGTAACCCCAGTAGCCCTGACGAACAGACTGAATAAAGGGTTTAATCCCGTCATTGCGCGCATGCAAACGTCCGCCAAAACGCCGACGCACGGTGTTCCAGATATAGTCAAAAACCGGATTACCCTGATTATGAAACATCGCCGCCATTTTTTGCCCCTGAGAGGCCATCAGCATGGCTGGAATGTCGACGCCCCAGCCATGCGGTACGAGAAAAATGACTTTTTCGTCGTTACGACGCATCTCCTCGATAATCTCCAGACCTTCCCAGTCAACACGCTGTTGAATTTTTTTCGGACCGCGCATCGCCAACTCAGCCATCATCGCCATTGCCTGCGGCGCGGTGGCGAACATCTCATCGACAATCGCTTCGCGCTCAGCTTCGCTACGCTGCGGAAAGCACAAAGACAGATTAATTAGCGCCCGGCGACGAGAACTCTTCCCCAGCCGTCCGGCAAAGCGCCCCAGTGTCGCCAGCAAAGGGTCACGGAATGATGCCGGTGTTAATGCGATCCCCGCCATTGCCGCAGCGCCCAACCAGGCGCCCCAATACTGCGGATAGCGAAAGGATTTTTCGAATTCAGGGATATACTCACTATTATTTTTTTTGGTTTCCATGCTTTTCCAGGGTCTGCTGACGCGAAAAGGAATTGTGAATAGTGTAGCGACGTCTGCGTCTCACACAAAACAAAAAAGCCGGCACACATCGCGTACCGGCTCTGTCAGCGCATTTGTTAATCGAAGCGCAGTTGTGGCAGAACCTCTTTCACCTGTGCCAGGTATTCACGACGATCTGACCCCGTCAGACCTTCCGTGCGCGGCAATTTTGCTGTTAGAGGGTTAACGGCTTGCTGGTTTATCCATACTTCATAATGCAGATGCGGCCCTGTGGAACGCCCGGTGTTACCAGAAAGCGCAATACGATCGCCACGTTTCACTTTTTGCCCCGGTTTCACCAGCAGCTTACGCAAGTGCATGTAACGTGTGGTGTAGGTGCGTCCATGACGAATCGCAATGTAGTAACCGGCAGCGCCGCTACGTTTAGCGACCACGACCTCGCCATCCCCCACCGACAGCACCGGCGTACCCTGCGGCATCGCAAAGTCAACGCCACGATGCGGCGCAACGCGTCCGGTAACCGGGTTCAGACGACGCGGATTGAAGTTGGAGGAGATGCGGAACTGTTTGGCGGTCGGGAAGCGTAAAAAGCCTTTCGCCAGGCCAACACCGTTACGGTCATAGAATTTACCGTCAGCAGCGCGAATGGCGTAGTAATCTTTACCATCGGAACGCATCCGCACGCCCAACAACTGACTCTGTTCACGCTTGCCATCCAGCATCTCGCGCGACATCAGAACCGAAAATTCATCGCCCTTTTTCAGCTTGCGAAAATCCATCTGCCACTGCATGGCTTTTATCACTGCGCTGATTTCGCTGCTGGTTAAACCGGCCTCTTTCGCGCTGGCGACAAAGCTACCCCCTACCGTACCTTTCAGCAGACTGTTGACCCAGTCCCCCTGCTGCATTTCACTGCTCATTTTAAAACCGTTGGCAGTGCGATCGTAGGTACGCGTTTCACGGCGGGAGACTTCCCATGTCAGACGCTGTAAATCGCCATCGGCGGTCAGTGTCCAGGAAAGCTGTTGGCCAATTTTCAGATTGCGCAGCTCCTTATCAGAAGCGGCAAGTCGGCTAATATCGCTCATATCGATGCCGTACTGATTCAAAATGCTGCTTAACGTATCGCCTGTGGAGACGACGTATTCATGGACGCCGACTTCGCCTGCGGTTTTATCGTCCAGCTCATCCTGAGGAATAGCTTCATCTTCCTGCGCGGCCTGATCGATGGGTTCGCTGGCCTCCGGTAAGAGGGAACGAATCTCGCTTTTCTCCAGTTCAATAGTTTTAACGATTGGTGCGGATTCTGGGTGGTAAACATAGGGCCGCCATACGGCGACGGCCAGTGTCAGAACGGTAAGTGACCCCAGCATAACGCGGTGGGGTCGGGGCAGATTATTAAATGCCAGGGCGACAGAGCGGGCTATCTGTTGCACGTATTCACTTCCTCGTTAATCTCCTTTCAGGCAGCTCGCATACTGGTTGGCTAATTGGCTTAAAAACGCTGAATAGCTTGTTTTACCCAGTTTAATGTTCGTCCCGAGGGGGTCCAGTGTTCCCATTCGAACGGATGTCCCTCTCGCCACGGCTTCCACGACCGCTGGCCTGAATTGTGGCTCAGC
The DNA here is from genome assembly GCF_017572645.1 of Salmonella sp. 32100201201700099SM. Classification (NCBI taxonomy): domain Bacteria; kingdom Pseudomonadati; phylum Pseudomonadota; class Gammaproteobacteria; order Enterobacterales; family Enterobacteriaceae; genus Salmonella; species Salmonella sp. 32100201201700099SM. Next base: position 647,726 of record NZ_JAGERQ010000001.1, read on the forward strand.
AAAAACGCAGGTTGCTTTTTGCTCAACCAACTGTGTTCTTATTTCATGTAAACGCTGCGCGCCAGGTTGTATCTCAGGGTTCACGGTAAAGTGACCGAGTGGGGTGAGTCCGTAGTGTTTTTCGTAGTAACCGTAGGCGTCATGAAAAACGAAATACCCTTTCCCCTTGAGCGGCGCGAGCTCGTTACCGACCTGTTTATCGGTTGCGGCTAATTGTGCCTCAAAATCCTTCAGGTTGGCGTCGAGTTTAGCTCGACTTTGCGGCATAAGTTCCACTAATTTTTCATGGATTGCAACCGCTGTAGCCCGCGCTATCTCTGGGGAGAGCCAAAGATGCATGTTATATTCGCCGTGATGGTGATGTACGTCACCTTTTTCCTCATCGGCGCCCGTGTGCGCATGTTCATCCTCATCATCATCCGCGCCCTTCATGAGTAACGGTTTTACATCGGCAAGTTGCGCGATGGTAACCTGCTTATTATCGGGGATATTCCTGACCGACTTCTCCATAAAGGCTTCCATTTCCGGGCCAACCCAGACGACTAAGTCCGCGCCCTGTAAGCGTTTTACGTCTGATGGACGCAATGAATAATCATGCTCGGAAGCCCCATCCGGAAGTAATACTTGCGTATCCGTAACGCCATCAGCAATGGCGGAAGCGATAAACCCAAGCGGTTTAAGCGAAGCGACAACGGCGGCATCGGCGGCCTGGGTTGCACTCCCCCAAAGCGCGGCGGATAATGCTGCGAAAAGAAGCGTATTTTTCTGTAACATAATGCGACTAATCATCGTAATGAATGTGTGAAATGTGATATTATAACATTCTATCACTTCTGCAAGCCTAAAATTAACATGACAAGTTTAGTTTCACTGGAAAACGTCTCGGTCTCATTTGGTCAACGCCGCGTCCTCTCTGACGTGTCGCTTGAATTGAGCCCCGGAAAAATTTTAACGCTTCTCGGCCCTAACGGCGCGGGGAAGTCAACGCTTGTACGCGTGGTTTTAGGACTGGTAGCCCCTGATGAAGGGGTGATCAAGCGCAACGGGCAACTCCGTATCGGCTATGTCCCGCAAAAGCTCTATCTCGATACCACGCTTCCGCTGACGGTAAACCGATTTTTACGTTTACGTCCCGGCACGCAAAAAACGGATATTCTCCCGGCGCTTAAACGCGTTCAGGCCGGACATTTGATTGACGCGCCCATGCAAAAACTCTCCGGCGGCGAGACACAGCGCGTACTGCTGGCGCGTGCTCTGCTTAACAGGCCGCAGTTGCTGGTACTTGATGAGCCGACGCAAGGCGTGGATGTCAACGGCCAGGTCGCGTTATACGACCTTATCGATCAGCTGCGTCGCGAACTCGATTGCGCCGTGTTGATGGTGTCACATGATCTACATCTGGTCATGGCAAAGACGGATGAAGTGTTATGCCTGAACCATCATATTTGCTGTTCCGGCGCGCCGGAAGTGGTGTCTATGCATCCGGAATTTATCTCTATGTTTGGCCCGCGAGGCGCGGAGCAATTAGGGATTTATCGCCATCATCATAATCATCGCCACGATTTACAGGGCCGTATTGTACTGCGCCGGGGAAATGGTCACTCATGATTGAATTATTACTGCCCGGCTGGCTGGCCGGGATGATGCTGGCCTGCGCCGCTGGTCCTTTGGGCTCATTTGTGGTCTGGCGTCGGATGTCCTATTTTGGCGATACGCTGGCTCACGCGTCGCTTCTGGGCGTGGCGTTTGGCCTGTTGCTGGACGTTAACCCCTTTTATGCGGTAATCGCCGTTACGCTGCTGCTGGCCGCCGGTCTGGTATGGCTGGAGAAACGCCCTCACCTCGCGATTGATACCTTACTGGGCATTATGGCGCACAGCGCCTTATCTTTAGGACTGGTCGTGGTCAGCCTGATGTCCAACGTCCGCGTTGATTTAATGGCTTATCTGTTTGGCGATTTGCTGGCCGTCACGCCGGAAGATCTTATCTCGATCGCTATTGGGGTCGTTATTGTGCTGGCCATTCTCTTCTGGCAGTGGCGCAACTTGCTGTCAATGACTATCAGTCCGGATCTTGCCTTTGTCGATGGCGTGAAGTTACAGCGCGTGAAGCTGCTATTGATGCTGGTAACGGCGTTAACTATCGGCGTAGCGATGAAGTTTGTCGGAGCGCTGATCATTACGTCGCTGCTGATTATCCCCGCCGCAACCGCGCGTCGCTTTGCCCGTACGCCGGAACAGATGGCGGGCGTCGCCGTTGGTGTAGGTATGATAGCGGTTACAGGTGGACTGACCTTCTCAGCCTTTTATGATACCCCGGCAGGGCCATCCGTAGTGCTGTTTGCCGCGCTGCTGTTTATCTTCAGTATGATGAAAAAGCAGGCAAGCTAAGCGTGTGTTGCCCGGTGACGCTGCGCTTACCGGGCCTACAAAATCGCCCAGGTCTGATGAGCGCAGCGACTTCAGGCGCTAAGGCATCTCTGGCGGCGTGATCCCGAAATGGTTCCAGGCGCGCACCGTTGCCATACGCCCACGCGGCGTGCGCTGCAAAAAGCCTTGCTGAATCAGATACGGCTCCAGCACATCCTCAATGGTTTCACGCTCTTCGCCAATCGCCGCCGCCAGGTTATCCAGTCCCACCGGACCACCGAAGAATTTATCAATAACCGCCAGCAGCAGCTTGCGATCCATATAGTCAAACCCTTCCGCATCGACGTTCAGCATATCCAGCGCCTGCGCGGCAATTTCCGCTGAAATAGCCCCGTCATGCTTCACCTCAGCAAAATCACGCACACGTCTGAGCAGGCGGTTGGCTATACGCGGCGTACCGCGCGCCCGACGCGCCACTTCCAGCGCGCCGTCATCGCTCATTTCAAGCCCCATGTGCCTTGCGCTGCGCCCGACGATGTGCTGCAGATCGGGCACCTGGTAGAACTCCAGGCGCTGCACAATACCAAAACGGTCACGTAGCGGGGACGTTAACGACCCGGCGCGCGTCGTCGCGCCAATGAGCGTAAACGGCGGCAGATCGATTTTAATTGAACGTGCAGCCGGCCCTTCGCCAATCATAATATCCAACTGGTAATCTTCCATCGCCGGATAGAGTACCTCTTCCACCACCGGTGAAAGCCGGTGGATCTCATCAATAAACAGCACATCATGCGGTTCAAGATTGGTGAGCATAGCCGCCAGATCGCCTGCTTTTTCCAGCACCGGGCCGGACGTGGTTCGGAGGTTGACGCCCATTTCATTGGCAACGATATTCGCCAGAGTCGTTTTACCTAACCCTGGCGGGCCGAAAATCAGCAAGTGATCTAATGCGTCGCCACGCCGTTTTGCCGCCTGAATAAAGATCTCCATCTGGGAGCGCACCTGCGGTTGGCCGACATATTCCGCCAATAACTTCGGGCGAATGGCGCGATCGGCGACGTCTTCTGCGATCGTGGCGCCTGCTGAAATCAGGCGATCTGCTTCTATCATCCTTTACCTCATAGCGCGGCGCGTAACGCGTCGCGAATCAGTGTTTCACTGCTTGCGTCCGGACGGGCGATCTTACTTACCATCCGACTGGCTTCTTGCGGTTTATAACCCAGCGCCACCAGCGCAGCAACTGCTTCTTGTTCTGCATCTTCCGAGGTTGGGCTGGCCGGCGACGTCAATACCAGATCGACCGCTGGCGTAAAGAGATCGCCATGTAGCCCTTTAAAGCGGTCTTTCATTTCGACAATCAGCCTTTCGGCGGTTTTCTTGCCGATACCCGGCAGCTTCACCAGCGCACCCAGCTCTTCGCGCTCAACCGCATTCACAAACTGCTGCGCCGACATGCCGGAGAGGATCGCCAGCGCCAGCTTAGGCCCGACGCCATTCGTTTTAATTAGCTCTTTAAATAGCGTGCGCTCTTGCTTATTGTTAAATCCGTACAGCAACTGCGCATCTTCACGCACCACGAAGTGGGTGAAGACGATTGCCTCCTGCCCGGCCTCCGGCAGCTCGTAAAAGCAGGTCATAGGCATATGTACTTCATAGCCTACGCCCCCTGTCTCCAGCAGCACGATCGGGGGTTGTTTTTCGAGAATAATGCCTCTGAGTCTGCCTATCACATGACGCTCCTGCGTAAAGGGCTGAAAAGATAATGCACTATCATAAAAAAAGACTGGATGTTTATCCAGATGAAAAACACTTATCCCGATATTTCTGTACTCCGACAACCCGCGATAGTTAACGACGGGCACGCTCCCCGCTGCGTACAAAATAAGTCGTACACTCATTGACAACTTTTTGCGTCCTACGCGAATAACTTTTTGCCAACATGCCGTGGCGCAAGTTTGGTAGTCTTCAATAATGAGTATCCTGATAACACTAATACTGTATCCAGTACGAATGCCAACAGCGGAACATCGGTCCCCCCAAAAAACAGACCCGAGAATAGATTTAATAAAATTAACCACTAGCGCTGAATTTAATCGCATGTTGTTTTATCGTCGCGCACAACATATTTTAATTCACCATGACACAATAAATATTGTGCAAACTCATTTTTCATGCCATCGAAATTCACGGCTGGTATCCCTTCTGAATAACTATAATAAATATTCACATACTCTTCACTACTAAAAAGTGCCTGTCGTTTTGCTGCTAACCCACGGCCTTTTGCTGCAATATACTGGAAGCAGTGGCCGCTGGCACCACAGCTCCGCCCATCATCAACAATATATATATCGGCAGCGTTAAACAACTGTTCCAGCCAGCACTGGCGAATCGTTCCGGCCGCACAAACCAAAAATAATGATGCGCTAATCATCCACCCGGATTTTTTTACCGATGTCATAGCCAGGAAAGCCATAAAGCACGCTGCCTGCATGCACAAAACCAGTTCTTTATTCCCGGCAACCAAATGCCACTGGTTAAATACTAAGGCAATGAAAACTGAACTCAATGTTGCCAACAGTCTGGTTCTGAACCGCCTGGCAGGGAGAAGTAAAAATAATAATGAAATCGTCCCTGGCTTTAATAAAAAAACAACGGTATTAGCCTCTGCCATATCAATACTCAAACAATAACAAAAACTAATAAACAGATGAAAGATAATAGCAACAAAAATATAAGAAAAATAAAACACCCAACCTATTTTCATTGGTTTATCATCAACCACGTCGTACTCCCTGTCAATATAAGAGAGCAGATAATGAGAAATTTACCACCTTAATTCCTCCCCAGTTATATTTGCGACATTAATTCCAACAAATGAAATATTCACCATACATATTTCGATGACACTAAGGCTTGTCATTTATCTGGTATAATGCTAACTACCCTGTAGAATAAATAAAAGGAATTTATTTCAAATAATGGAATGCAGAGATGAAAAAACATTATCCTGTCCAATATGAAACCGGGGATATCGTCTTTACCTGTATAGGTGCCGCGCTTTTCGGCCAGATATCCACCGCTTCACAGTGCTGGAGCAACCATGTTGGGATTATTATTGGTCATAATGGTGATGACTATCTGGTGGCGGAAAGTCGCGTCCCCCTCTCAACCGTCACCACGCTGTCACTATTTATACAACGTTCAGCCGGACAACGTTACGCGGTTCGTCGCCTGTGCGGCGGCCTGACGGTCGAGCAGAAACTCGCCATCATGGAGCAGGTTCCCGCCCGGCTGAATAAGTTTTATCACACGGGGTTTAAATACGAGTCATCGCGCCAGTTCTGCTCGAAATTTGTGTTTGATATCTATAAAGAAGCATTGTGTATTCCGGTAGGCGATATTGAGACATTCGAAGAATTACTTCACAGCAATCCTGATGCGAAACTCACCTTCTGGAAATTCTGGTTTTTAGGTTCAATCCCGTGGGATCGTAAGACGGTGACGCCCGCCAGCCTGTGGCAACATCCCAATTTAGAATTAATTAGCGCCTGTGGAATTGAAAACCCTCAACGCGAGGCTGAGGGAGAATAATTTAGCGCAACCTTCCCCGCGCCAGATTGAGTCGGCTCTCGCTCATTTGCATCGCGTTCTGGCTAACATGGCAATGCGTAATGGCGATAGCCAGCGCATCTGCGGCGTCTGCCTGCGGGTTAGCGGGGAGCTTCAGCAACGTACGAACCATATGCTGTACCTGGCTTTTCTCCGCGCTACCAATACCGACGACAGTTTGCTTCACCTGACGCGCCGCGTATTCAAACACGGGCAGTTCCTGGTTGACCGCGGCGACAATCGCTACGCCGCGCGCCTGTCCCAGCTTGAGGGCTGAATCGGCATTCTTCGCCATAAACACTTGTTCGATAGCAAAATAGTCCGGCTGGAACTGCGTGATGATTTCCGTCACGCCTGCGTATATGAGCTTCAAACGAGACGGCAAATCATCGACTTTGGTACGAATACATCCGCTGCCCAGATAGGTCAGTTGTCTGCCTACCTGGCGGATAACGCCATAACCAGTAATACGCGAGCCGGGGTCAATACCGAGAATAATCGACACGCTATACCCCCTGCCCGCCGGCGTTTAGCAGCACCATTACAGGGTCGCCGCCACCTCATCAGAGATCTCACCGTTATGGTAGACTTCCTGAACATCGTCACAGTCTTCCAGCATATCGATAAGACGTAGCAGTTTCGGCGCGGTTTCCGCATCCATATCCGCTTTGGTTGACGGGATCATGGACACTTCGGCGCTGTCCGCTTTCAGACCCGCCGCTTCCAGCGCGTCACGCACTTTGCCCATCTCTTCCCAGGCAGTGTAAACATCAATCGCGCCATCATCATAGGTCACAACATCTTCCGCGCCAGCTTCCAGTGCGGCTTCCATGATGGTGTCTTCATCGCCTTTCTCAAAGGAGATGACCCCTTTCTTACTGAACAGGTACGCCACTGAGCCATCGGTACCCAGATTACCGCCGCACTTGCTGAAAGCATGACGCACTTCCGCTACGGTACGGTTACGGTTGTCACTCAAACACTCAATCATAATGGCCGTGCCGCCAGGACCATAACCTTCATAGATGATGGTTTCCATGTTCGAGTCTTCATCACCACCCACACCGCGAGCGATGGCACGGTTCAGAGTGTCGCGGGTCATGTTGTTGGCCAGCGCTTTATCTACAGCCGCGCGCAGACGCGGGTTGGCATCCGGATCGCCGCCGCCCAATTTAGCTGCCGTTACCAGTTCACGAATAATTTTAGTGAAGATTTTACCGCGCTTGGCATCTTGCGCAGCTTTACGATGTCTGGTGTTGGCCCATTTACTATGACCTGCCATAAATATTTCCTCAAAAAAAGCGCGCCTTTTCAGGCGACGTTAATGACAAACTCTTCAATCGCTTGCCGGTTACTCCAGGACTTGGTAAGCGCCGCCGCGTCAGGCGCATCAAGCCACTGGTACGTCAGATGTTCAGTGAATATCACCTGCCGCTCATGCGGTAACGCAAGGCAGAACCAGAATTCTGTATTGTGCATGACGCCCGGCGCATAGCGATGACGTAAATGTGAAAAAATTTCAAACTCCACCGTACGTTGGCAGTCGACTAAGGTCAGTTGCTCTGCCGCAACATCAATCGTGACCTCCTCTTTGACTTCACGCACGGCGGCCTGCAACGCGGTCTCCCCTTCTTCTATGCTGCCAGTCACTGACTGCCAAAAATCCGGGTCGTCGCGTCGCTGCAACATTAGCACCCGTTTCGTATCCTGCGCGAAAATAACCACCAGGACCGAAACGGGGCGCTTGTACACTTTATCCTTCACGCGACCTCGTTGTTGGCTGTTGGGTGACGCCGCGCATTGATGAGACTCCCCCTTGCGGGCCGCCGCGATATCACGCGAATGATGTCGTGTACATTGTTCATATCAGTTATTCTCGGCTTTCTTCACAACCGGAATCCCCAACTCCGTCAACGCTGCCTGGTTGGCGAAACTCGGCGCTTCAGTCATCAGACACGCGGCGGCGGTCGTTTTCGGGAAGGCGATAACATCACGAATATTGTCGGTGCCGGTCAACAGCATGGTCAGACGGTCCAGACCAAACGCCAGGCCCGCGTGCGGCGGCGTACCGTATTTCAACGCATCCAACAGGAAGCCGAACTTCTCGCGCTGCTCCTGCTCATTGATACCGAGAATACCAAATACGGTTTGCTGCATTTCACCGTTGTGAATACGCACCGAACCGCCACCCACTTCATAGCCGTTAATCACCATATCGTAAGCGTTAGCGACGGCTTCTTCCGGGGCAGTTTTCAGTTCAGACGCCGTCATGTCACGCGGGGCGGTGAACGGATGGTGCATCGCGGTCAGACCGCCTTCGCCGTCGTCTTCGAACATCGGGAAGTCAATCACCCACAGCGGCGCCCATTTGTCTTCGTCGGTCAGGCTCAGGTCTTTGCCCAGTTTCAGACGCAGCGCGCCCAGCGCATCGGCAACCACTTTTTTGTTATCTGCGCCGAAGAAGATCATGTCGCCGTCCTGCGCGCCGGTACGTTCAAGGATAGCCTCGACGATGTCGGCGGTCAGGAACTTGGCCACCGGACTGTTAATCCCGTCCAGACCTTTCGCGCGCTCGTTAACTTTGATATATGCCAGTCCTTTCGCGCCGTAGATCTTAACAAAGTTACCGTAATCGTCGATCTGCTTACGGCTAAGCTGTGCGCCGCCAGGCACACGCAGCGCTGCCACGCGGCCTTTCGGATCGTTAGCCGGGCCCGCGAAGACCGCGAACTCTACCGATTTCAGCAGGTCAGCGACATCTACCAGCTCCATCGGGTTACGCAGGTCTGGCTTGTCGGAACCGTAGCGACGTTCCGCTTCGGCAAACGTCATGACCGGGAAATCCCCCAGATCCACGCCTTTCACTTCCAGCCACAAATGGCGCACCAGCGCTTCCATCACTTCGCGCACCTGTGGCGCGGTCATGAAGGAGGTCTCGACGTCGATCTGAGTAAACTCCGGCTGACGGTCAGCACGTAAGTCTTCATCACGGAAGCATTTGACTATCTGATAGTAACGGTCGAAACCGGACATCATCAGGAGCTGTTTGAACAGCTGCGGCGACTGCGGCAACGCATAGAATTTACCTTTGTGTACGCGGGACGGTACCAGGTAATCGCGCGCGCCTTCCGGGGTCGCTTTGGTCAGCATCGGGGTTTCAATATCAAGGAAACCGTGATCGTCCATAAAACGACGCACCAGGCTGGTAATTTTGGCGCGAGTTTTCAGGCGCTGCGCCATTTCCGGACGACGCAAATCCAGATAGCGGTACTTGAGACGCGCCTCTTCGGTATTAACGTGGTTAGCGTCAAGCGGCAGTGAGTCTGCGCGGTTGATGATAGTGAGAGAGGACGCCAGCACTTCAATTTCGCCGGTCGCCATATCCGCATTGACGTTTTTCGCGTCACGCGCACGCACGGTGCCCGTAACCTGAATGCAGAACTCATTACGCAGTTCAGAGGCCAGCTTTAACGCGTCCGCACGATCCGGATCGAAGAACACCTGCACAATACCTTCGCGGTCGCGCATATCGATAAAGATCAGGCTGCCAAGATCACGACGACGGTTGACCCAACCACACAGAGTCACCTGCTGCCCCACGTGGGACAGACGTAGCTGTCCGCAATATTCTGTACGCATGAGATATCCCTTAACTTAGCCGCAGGCGGATTGTTGCCTGCCATGCAGGCGACGAAGTCGCAGCTTTAGCTGTATGTCACAACTGGATGAAAAAAGGCGGCTATTATACTGGAAATTCTGCCGCACGATAAGAGTCAATCCAGCATGGGAGCGATAACTTGCCCGTTTCATGCGGTATCGACACTTGGTTCATACTGACTGTACCCGGGTTTTTCACGCGGGTATTGCGTATGCTCACAAAAATTAACAATATTTGTCGCCGCTTTCCTCTTTAATCGCGCTTAAGGTGTAGTGAAATCCGCTATTTTTAGGAGAGTGATTATCATGCTGAAACTCAACGCGACCACAACCGCCCTGGTGGTTATTGATTTACAGGAAGGAATTCTTCCGTTTGCCGGCGGCCCGTATACGGCAAATGAGGTGGTCGCCCGCGCCGCGCGGCTGGCGGAAAAGTGTCGCGCCAACGGCTCGCCCGTGGTTATGGTACGCGTTGGATGGTCTGATGATTATGCCGAAGCGTTAAAACAGCCGGTGGATGCCGCAACGCCTGCGCACGCGTTGCCGGAAAACTGGTGGACCTGGCCTACGGCATTGGGTAAAAAGGACAGCGATCTGGAAGTGACTAAACGCCAGTGGGGCGCATTTTACGGCACCGACCTGGAATTACAGCTTCGCCGCCGGGGTATCGACACCATCATATTGTGCGGAATCTCAACCAATATCGGCGTCGAATCCACAGCGCGTAACGCCTGGGAGTTGGGATTTAACCTTATTATTGCCGAAGATGCCTGTAGCGCCGCCAGCAGTGAGCAGCATCAGAGCAGTATGACGCATATTTTCCCGCGCATTGGCCGGGTACGCAGCGTAGAGGATATTTTAAACGCCTTATGATCTACATTGGCTTGCCGCAATGGTCGCACCCGAAATGGGCGCGGCTCGGCATCACCAGTCTGGAAGAGTATGCCCGCCACTTTAACTGCGTGGAGGGCAACACCACGCTTTACGCGCTGCCGAAAGCGGAAATTGTCGATCGCTGGTATGCGCAAACTACGGACGATTTCCGTTTTTGCTTTAAATTTCCCGCCACCATTTCTCACCAGGCCGCTCTGCGCCATTGCGACGATCTGGTACAGGCGTTTTTTACCCGCCTGGCGCCGCTGGAAACGCGTATTGGCCAATACTGGCTGCAGTTGCCCGCCGCCTTTGGACCGCGCGATCTCCCCGCCTTATGGCAGTTTCTTGATGCGCTCCCCGCCACGTTTACCTATGGCGTAGAAGTTCGTCATCCGTGTTTTTTTGACAAGGGTGAGGATGAACAGCGGCTCAATCGCGGGTTACACGCGCGCGGCGTAAACCGCGTGATCCTGGATAGTCGTCCGGTACATGCCGCCCATCCCCACAGCGAGGCCGTCCGTGACGCGCAGCGAAAAAAACCCAAAGTCCCGGTACATGCGGTCGTGACGGCCAGCCATCCGATGGTGCGTTTTATCGGTAGCGATAATATGGCGCAAAACCGTGAGTTTTTCGCTGCCTGGTTGCAGAAACTCCCGCAGTGGCGGCAGACCACCACGCCTTTTCTGTTTTTACATACTCCGGATATCGCGCAGGCGCCGGAACTGGTGAATACGCTTTGGCATGATTTACGCAGCGTCTTACCGGAAATCGGCACTGCTCCGTCCATTCCACAGCAATCTTCTCTTTTCTGAAAATGCCCCCTATCATAGACAGTGCCATCAGCCATTTTAAAAGGGAGTTTGTATGGTAAGCGCGCTGTATGCCGTTTTGGGTGCGTTATTATTAATGAAGTTCTCTTTTAATGTCGTTCGCTTGCGAATGCAGTACCGTGTCGCCTATGGCGACGGCGGTTTTAGCGAATTGCAAAGCGCCATCCGTATTCATGGCAACGCGGTGGAATATATTCCTGTCGCGCTGGTGCTGCTGCTGTTTATGGAAATGAACGGCGCCGAAACGTGGATGGTGCATATCTGCGGCATCATTTTAATCGCCGGTCGGCTGATGCATTATTACGGTTTTCACCACCGCCTGTTCCGCTGGCGGCGGGCGGGGATGAGCGCGACCTGGTACGCATTGTTGCTGATGGTGCTGGCAAACCTGTGGTATATGCCCTGGGAGTTGGTTTTCTCCCTGTATTAGCGCACAATATGCGCCTTTATTTTTCCCGGATGTATACGTTATGTCTCACCGCGACACGCTTTTTTCTGCGCCTATCGCCCGTCTCGGCGACTGGACTTTTGATGAACGAGTAGCCGAAGTTTTCCCCGACATGATTCAGCGTTCGGTACCAGGCTACTCCAACATCATCTCCATGATCGGCATGTTAGCTGAACGCTTTGTGCAGCCGAACACGCAGGTCTACGATCTGGGCTGCTCGCTGGGTGCCGCGACGCTGTCTGTTCGGCGTAATATCCGCCATGAGCATTGTCGCATTATCGCCGTCGATAACTCCCCGGCCATGATTGAACGCTGCCGCCGTCATATTGATGCGTATAAAGCGCCTACGCCGGTTGAAGTCGTTGAAGGCGATATCCGCGATATCACTATTGAAAACGCCTCGATGGTGGTGCTGAATTTTACCCTACAATTCCTTGAACCTGCCGAACGCCAGGCATTGCTGGATAAGATTTACCTGGGGTTGAATCCCGGCGGCGCGCTGGTACTGTCGGAAAAATTTAGCTTTGAAGACGCGAAAGTGGGCGAGCTGTTATTCAACATGCACCACGATTTTAAACGCGCTAATGGGTACAGCGAACTGGAGATCAGCCAAAAGCGCAGTATGCTGGAAAACGTGATGCTCACCGACTCGGTGGAAACACATAAAGCGCGCCTGCGTCAGGCGGGTTTCGAACACAGCGAACTGTGGTTCCAGTGCTTTAACTTCGGGTCGCTTGTCGCGTTAAAAGCCGGAGTTGCCGCATGATCGAGTTTGGTAACTTTTATCAGCTCATTGCTAAAAATCATCTCTCCCACTGGCTGGAAACATTGCCCGCGCAGATTGCCGCCTGGCAACGCGAGCAGCAGCATGGCTTGTTTAAACAGTGGTCGAACGCGGTAGAATTTTTACCGGAAATTACGCCCTGGCGGCTGGATTTACTGCACAGCGTCACGGCGGAAAGCGAAACGCCGCTCAGCGAAGGTCAGCTAAAGCGTATTGATACATTGCTGCGTAATCTGATGCCGTGGCGTAAAGGCCCGTTCTCGCTTTATGGCGTAGATATTGATACCGAATGGCGCTCAGACTGGAAGTGGGATCGCGTACTGCCGCATCTGTCAGATTTAACCGGCCGGACGATCCTTGATGTCGGCTGCGGCAGCGGCTATCACCTGTGGCGGATGATTGGCGCGGGCGCACATCTGGCGGTCGGCATCGATCCTACACAGCTTTTCCTCTGCCAATTTGAGGCGGTGCGTAAACTGTTGGGTAACGATCAGCGCGCGCATCTGCTGCCGTTGGGCATTGAACAACTCCCGGCGCTGAAAGCATTTGATACCGTCTTTTCAATGGGGGTGCTTTATCACCGTCGCTCGCCGCTGGAGCATCTGTGGCAATTAAAAGATCAGTTGGTCAACGAGGGTGAGCTGGTACTGGAAACGCTGGTCGTCGACGGCGACGAAAATACTGTACTGGTGCCGGGTGACCGCTACGCGCAGATGCGTAACGTCTATTTTATTCCTTCCGCGCCGGCATTAAAAAAATGGCTGGAAAAATGCGGCTTTGTTGATGTGCGTATCGCTGACGTTTGCGTCACTACCACCGAAGAGCAGTGCCGTACCGAATGGATGGTTACCGAGTCGCTGGCCGATTTTCTTGACCCGAACGATCGCAGCAAGACGGTGGAAGGCTATCCCGCCCCGCAGCGCGCGGTGCTGATTGCGCGTAAACGGTGATGGATTGCCGAATGACCGTTACGTATAGCACCGTTTCTCCAAAATAGTTCAAGTTGCAGCAAGGCGGCAACGCAGCAAATCCCCGGGAACGTAGGTAGCTACGTGACCGGGGTGCGCGAGGCGGCCAACGCTGCTGCGGCTTGAAATATGAAGGAGAAAAAAAGCCCCTGTTGAATTGGCAGGGGCCTGGTACGAGCAAGCATCATATTGGGCGACATGATGCAACGGTAAAAATCATTTGGCCTGATGGCGAACAATGATTCCTTTCATTTCAGCGACCGCCGCACCCTCTACCCTATAGCGAGAATACTCGTCCGCCTGTATATCGGCAGACATCGATAACCCCTGATTGCGATAGCGCATCGGCGAAGGCAGTAAGACTCCGGCGGAACTGTGTACTTCCCGTACTCCGGCATCGAGGAAATTCTGCAGGTTATTTGCACGAACCCCCGCACCAGCCATAATGATTGGAGCATCCCCCTGGGCAATAAGTTCCATAATTATTGATAAACCTTGCGCCGCATCGGCTTTTTGCCCGGAAGTCAGTACTCTTGCTACGCCTGCGTCAGCCAGATTCTTTAGCGCATTGAAGGGATTAGCGCACATATCGAAGGCGCGGTGGAATGTCACCGCCAGCGGCCCGGCCGCCGTCATTATTTTTTCCATTCGCGACATATCGACATCCCCATCAACGGTCAACACGCCAGTAACCAGCCCGGGAAACCCCAACTCTCTGACGAGACGGATATCTTCCAGCATGGCGGCAAATTCGCCGTCAGTGTAGTAAAAATCTCCGCCGCGAGGACGAATAATCGGATGTACGGGAATCGTAATATGCTCGCGTACGCTGCGTAAGATGCCGAAAGAAGGCGTAAGCCCTCCTTCTTTCGGCGCGGCGCACAGTTCGATACGATCCGCGCCGTTTCGCTGCGCGGTGAGCGCGCATTCCATGCTGTAACAACAGATCTCAAGTAACGCCATATTCACTCCGCTCGGCAGGTTAATGGGCCGCCTGTTCGCTGGCGACAATCGCTTCAATCGACCATGGATGAAATTTTACCGTGACGCGGCCATCGGTCACAGCCAGCGTAGGGTTTGGCAAACGTTCATGCTCGCCCTGTGGCGAACTGGTTTTAACCACGATCCCCGGCTGACTAAGCCCCTCATCCGACAACAACGCCAGGGCCCTCGCGTTCAAGGTCTCCGGCTCGCCGGGCAGCACGATTTCAATATGCTCCCACCCTTCGTGTGGATAGCGTTTTTCTCCCGGCCACGGTAATTCAATAACAGAAAACCGCCAGTGTTCCACACATACCGGTTCATGCAGTTTAAACAGACAAATCGGCCTGCCGTTGATGATATTTTCCGACAGTAGCTCGCCGCATTGTTCAAAACCGCGACGCCAACGCTCCGCCGTCGTATTCTGGTGACAGCGCAATGAAATGTGATCGGCCTCAAGGGCGCTAATCTGCAGACCAAGGCGAGTGGAAAGTTCTCTGAACGCCAGAGTGAATCGCGGTAAATCTGCGGAAATATCATGCAGTTCATCAATGTGTTGCCAGTTCGCCATATCAGGACGCTCTTCTTGCTGTGAAAACCGCTAATTTACGCTGTTGCGCCCCGGCAACCAACCTTTGATTTGATTGGGCGTTTATTGAATGCTTATGCAGATTATTGTTGCGTATATTTCAGGCGACGCGCCGCGCGCGCAATGCTGACGCCAACGGGCATTTGCAGTATACTCCCGCCCTAATTCTTAAACTGGCGCGGGCAATACAGTCCACTTCATAAACGTAAGGTATTCCGGTGAATATTCAGGCTCTTCTCTCAGAAAAAGTTAGTCAGGCCATGATTGCTGCAGGCGCGCCTGCAGATTGCGAGCCCCAGGTTCGTCAGTCAGCCAAAGTTCAGTTCGGCGACTATCAGGCCAACGGCATGATGGCAGTTGCGAAAAAACTGGGTATGGCCCCCCGACAACTTGCAGAGCAGGTGCTGACTCATCTGGATCTCAGCGGCATCGCCAGCAAGGTTGAAATCGCCGGCCCAGGCTTTATCAATATTTTCCTCGAACCGGCTTTTCTCGCTGAACAGGTGCAACAGGCGCTGACCTCCGATCGTCTGGGCGTTTCTCAGCCGACTCGCCAGACGATTGTCGTCGACTACTCCGCGCCCAACGTCGCGAAAGAGATGCACGTTGGTCATCTACGCTCCACGATCATTGGCGATGCGGCAGTGCGCACGCTGGAGTTTCTGGGCCATCATGTTATTCGCGCTAACCACGTCGGCGACTGGGGCACCCAGTTCGGTATGCTTATCGCCTGGCTGGAAAAACAGCAGCAGGAAAACGCGGGCGACATGGCGCTGGCGGATCTCGAAGGATTTTACCGCGATGCGAAAAAACATTATGACGAAGATGAAGCGTTTGCCGAGCGCGCGCGTAACTACGTCGTCAAATTGCAGAGCGGTGATACCTATTTCCGTGAGATGTGGCGTAAGCTGGTTGATATCACGATGACGCAAAACCAGATCACCTATGATCGTCTGAACGTCACTCTGACGCGTGACGATGTGATGGGCGAAAGTCTGTATAATCCGATGCTGCCGGGCATCGTCGCCGATCTGAAAGCCAAAGGCCTGGCGGTTGAAAGCGAAGGCGCAACGGTGGTTTTCCTTGATGAGTTTAAAAACAAGGAAGGCGACCCGATGGGCGTCATTATTCAGAAGAAAGATGGCGGTTATCTGTATACCACTACCGATATCGCCTGCGCCAAATACCGTTACGAAACGCTGCACGCCGACCGCGTGCTCTACTACATTGACTCCCGTCAGCACCAGCACCTGATGCAGGCCTGGACCATTGTGCGTAAAGCCGGTTATGTGCCGGATTCCGTTCCGCTGGAACACCACATGTTCGGCATGATGTTGGGTAAAGACGGTAAACCGTTTAAAACTCGCACGGGCGGTACGGTGAAACTGGCGGACCTGCTGGATGAGGCGCTGGAGCGCGCGCGTCGTCTGGTGGCGGAGAAGAACCCGGATATGCCGGCTGACGAGCTGGAAAAACTGGCTAACGCCGTCGGTATTGGCGCGGTGAAATACGCCGATCTGTCAAAAAACCGCACCACTGACTATATCTTCGACTGGGATAATATGTTGGCTTTCGAAGGCAATACCGCACCTTATATGCAGTATGCCTATACGCGTGTGCTGTCTGTTTTCCGTAAAGCGGACATCGACGAGCAGGCGCTGGCGAGCGCGCCGGTTATCATTAGCGAAGATCGCGAAGCGCAGCTCGCTGCCCGTCTGCTGCAGTTTGAAGAAACCCTGACGGTGGTCGCGCGTGAAGGTACGCCGCACGTCATGTGCGCGTATCTGTATGACGTCGCCGGGCTGTTCTCCGGCTTCTACGAGCACTGCCCTATTCTCAGCGCCGAGAATGACGCGGTTCGCAATAGCCGCCTAAAACTGGCGCAACTGACGGCGAAGACGCTGAAACTGGGTCTGGATACGTTGGGTATCGAAACCGTAGAACGCATGTAAACGCGCCGTCGTTAACATCATCAGGCCTGACTCCGGGTAACGGACTCAGGCCTTTTTATTGCCACAGCGGTATATCTGTAACAAATCACAAGGAATGACACATTTCTATAGAGAGATGGAACATCTTTTACCTGTGCTGGCGCTGACCGCCCCGTATCATTAGGCGGCGGATTGTTCAGGTACAGGTAATGACTTTTAAAGACTTTGATGCGGAAGAGAAACTCTTCCTGAGACGTGTGATTGTGGCGTTTGGTGTAGTGGTTGTCTGCTTTGGTATCCTGATCTTCAACCTCTATAACTTGCAAATCCGCCAGCACCACTACTACACCACCCGTTCGAATGAGAACGATATCAAGATGCTACCCGTCGCGCCCACGCGCGGCATCATTTACGATCGCAACGGCATTCCGCTGGTGCGTAACGTAACCTGGTATGATATCGCGGTTACGCCCTATAAAATTGCCGATATGGATGCGCTGCTAAAACAGCTCACCCCTATTGTTGATCTCTCCCCCGACGATATCGCCGACTTTCGCCGCGCGCTAAAATCCAGTAGCCGCTATCGTCCGGTAGTGCTCAAAAACGCGCTAACGGATGTTGAAATCGCACGCTTTGCGGTCAATCAGTTTCATTTCAACGGCGTCACGATCAATAGCTATCAGGATCGGCAGTATCCTTACGGCGCGGAGCTGGCGCATGTTCTCGGTTACGTGTCAAAGATAAACGATAACGACCTTAAAGCGCTGGATAAAAAAGGGCTGGCAGAGAATTACGCGGCGGACCATAACATCGGTAAACAGGGGATTGAGCGTTACTACGAAAACGATCTTCATGGCAAAACCGGTTATCAGGAGGTCGAGGTGGATAATCACGGGCGTATTGTCCGCCTGCTGAAAGACGTTCCTCCCATCGCGGGTAAGAACATTCACCTGACGTTGGATCTCCATTTACAAGAGTACATTGAAAGTTTGCTGGCCGGGCAGCGTGCTGCCGTACTGGTTGAAGATCCGCACGATGGTTCAGTGCTGGCGATGGTATCTATGCCCAGCTACGACCCGACCCCCTTTGTAAAAGGCATTAGCTATCAGGATTACGGCAAACTGCTGCACGATAAAAATCTGCCGCTGATCAACCGCGTGACGCAAGGGCTTTATCCCCCGGCGTCAACGGTTAAACCCTATATGGCGATGTCCGCGCTGTTATGCGGGATTATTACGCCGCAAACCACCTTCTTTGGCGCGCCAACCTGGACGCTTCCCGGCACGCAGCGTCATTACCGGGACTGGAAAAAAACCGGACACGGTATGCTGGATGTCACTAAAGCGATTGAGGAATCTGCGGATACCTTTTTCTATCAGGTCGCTTATATGATGGGTATTGACCGTATCGACACGATGTTGTCTCAGTTCGGCTATGGCAAACCGACGGGTATCGACCTTAGTGAAGAGTATGACGGGCTGCTTCCCAGCCGCGCATGGAAACAGCGGGTCCATAAAAAAGCCTGGTATCAGGGCGATACCATCTCTGTCGGCATCGGCCAGGGCTACTGGATTGCCACCCCCATCCAGATGGTAAAAGCGATGGTGGCGCTCATCAACAACGGTAAGGTGATTGCCCCTCACCTGTTACTCAATGAAGAGAGCGGCAAAACGGTGGTTCCGTATCGTCCTTCAGGAACACCGGCACAGATAGCCGATCCGGCGTCGCCATACTGGGGACTGGTGCGTCAGGCGATGTACGGCATGGCGAATGCACCCAACAGAACGGGCTATAAGTTCTTTCACACCGCGCCCTACGGCATTGCGGCCAAAAGCGGCACGTCGCAGGTGTTTAGCCTGAAAGAAAATCAGACCTACAATGCGAAAATGATCCCCATTCGCCTGCGCGATCATGTGTTTTATACCGCTTTTGCACCGTATAAAAACCCTAAGGTCGCTATTGCCTTGATTCTGGAAAACGGCGGAAGCGACGGCGTTACCGCCGCGCCCATCATGCGAAAAATCCTTGACCACCTGTTTGATCCACAGGCTGATACCACACAGTCGGGTCAGGCGCCATAGTCAAATAAGCAAAGCGCCATCAGACAAGGATACGACCGGAATATCTGCATACATCAGAAATAGTTACGCAGATATTCCGTCAAACACAGCATTGCCATCGCCTGCCCGTAAGGCATAGAGGTCAACGGAATATGACGGTAAAAATCGAGATCGTGGCCCATGCCAGTGCCAAATGATGTTTGCAGCAGTTCGCCTTCCGGCGAGATATGTTTCACTATCCCCCGAATAGCTTTTTCCGCCACCTGCGCATAGTGCCGTTCGACATAGCGTTTGCGCACCGCTTTAAGAATACCGTAGGCAAAACCCGCCGTCGCCGACGCCTCAAGATAAGAGTGCGGATCGTCAAGCAGCGTATGCCACAAACCGCTTTCATCCTGACATTTCGCCAGCGCGGCGATCTGCGCATTCAGTACCTGGACCAGATAACGGCGCACGGCATTATTTTCCGGCAAGTCCAGCAGTTCAAGAAAATCCGGGATCACAATGGTCAGCCAGCTGTTGCCGCGCGCCCAGCGAGCGTTAGCGAAGTTATGATGACCGTCATAGCTCCAGCCGTGGAACCACAGCCCCGTCTCTTTATCCATCAAATTCTGCACGTGTAGCAGGAACTGATAGGTTGCCTCTTCCACATATTCCGGCCGGTTCAACAGCTTACCGATTTTCGCCAGCGGCAGCACCGTCATCATTAGCGTGTCGTCCCACATCTGCTGATGATTTTCCTCCGCCAGCGTGATGTGCTGCATTCCGCCGTGATCGGTACGGGGCATTTCATTCATCGCCCATTCGGCCCACGTTTCCAGCCACGGTAAATACGCTGGATTACGCGTCTCTTCATAGCGATACGCCAGCGTTAAAAACGGCGCCATCGTATTAACGTTTTTCGTCGTCGCGCCTTCCGCAAAACGATCGGCAAACCAGTCATCAATGATCTTACGCATCGTCTGGTCGCCGGTCTGTTGATAATAGTGATACATTCCGTACAGGCCCACGCCGTGCGTCCACTCCCATCCGGCCCAGCCTTTAGTATCGATCACGCGTCCGTCGTCCAGTCGCAATAAAAATTCGCCCGTCTCATCTTTAATATTGACCAGGTTATGCGTCACCTTTTGAATCAAGGCTTTTAGTTCATCTCTGGCGATAAAATGCTCAGGCTGACGCAATAGCGGACTGTGTTTGACTGGATAAACCATCATTTGCTTAACCTCTGTGTAATGTCGAATTCAGTGCTGCGTGCAGTTTTACCGCGGACGCAGTCGATTCGCTACAGTAAAAGCTAAGCTGGGCGGAAACCTTTTTGTTTCTGCCATTGCCAGAGCGTAAATGGCAAAAACGCAAAGAGTCCGGCAACCTACCTCACCATTTTATAAAACGGTGTTTCTATTTATTGTCTATGGAAAACCCCCAGCTAGGCTGGGGGTTCCGGAAAGCTTTCAGCTTTAAGCCAGTTATTAAAACCCCTTTTGATTTGTTAAAACATCTTGCGGTCTGGCAACTGCAAAAGTTCAAC
>NZ_JAGERQ010000010.1:0-203929 GCF_017572645.1 Salmonella sp. 32100201201700099SM
GTTGAACTTTTGCAGTTGCCAGACCGCAAGATGTTTTAACAAATCAAAAGGGGTTTTAATAACTGGCTTAAAGCTGAAAGCTTTCCGGAACCCCCAGCCTAGCTGGGGGTTTTCCATAGACAAAAAAGCATCGCGAGGCTTTCTTTTTTTATTGTGGCAATCGCAGCGGCATTAATGAGGGTTAATGCTTACTTATAGATTACCGCCGTACCGTGAAGGGTATTCGGGCCGGTAACAGAGGTAATACGGAAAGACTTCGCCCCCATCTCCTGCGCTTTTTGCGCCAGCTGATCTTCCAGCGAGCCCAGATTCGTGCCGCCATTCGCGGAAATGGTGCCGAACTTCTGTTGACCTTCTGGCGTTGCCTGAACTTCAACGGCGGCGAAGCTGGCGAATGAGAGCGAACTCAGTACCGCAGCAGCGATGAGGGTTTTTACGTTTTTCATAGTGATGACCTTTAGCAGATGAATAGGTGTCGTAAGCATTAACTTAACGATCGATAAGTTAATCATAGATGTGATCTACATCACACGTCAACTTCTTTTTATAATGATCGTTATATAATTTATAAAGATGTTATTTTTCATGTGAATAGAATTGATTTATTTTTCTAATGAATACTCTGGAGCCAGAAGTGGTTTGTTTTTATAATAGAGAGACCGCTCTTTAAACAGGTACAACGGCATCATGACAACGGATACCACGAGTTGCGCGAAGAAAAGCCGTGGCCGACCAAAAGTGTTCGACAGGGAAGCCGCGCTTGATAAGGCCATGACTCTCTTCTGGCAGCACGGCTATGAAGCAACTTCGCTTGCCGATCTCGTAGAGGCTACCGGGGCGAAAGCGCCTACTCTCTATGCGGAATTCACTAACAAAGAAGGATTATTTCGCGCTGCCCTGGATCGCTACATCACTCGCTTTGCCTCAAAACACGAAGCCCAGCTCTTTTGTGAAGAGAAAAGCGTAGAATCGGCGCTGGAAGATTACTTCACAGAAATTGCCGCCTGCTTTACCAGTACAGACACGCCGGCTGGCTGCTTTATGATTAATACGTCCGCCACCCTGGCCGCCTCCTCGCGCGATATCGCCCGCACGGTAAAATCACGCCACGCCATGCAGGAACAGACGCTCATCCAGTTTCTGCGCCAACGTCAGGAGCGCGGTGAAATTCCGGCGCACTGTAACCCGCAGGCGCTCGCAGAATATATAAACTGTATTTTACAGGGAATGTCGATCAGCGCCCGTGAAGGTGCCACCTTCGAACAACTGATGCAAATTACGCGTACGACTCTGCGCATCTGGCCTGAACTGATCAAGTCCTGAACGACGCGGCTTCGGATAAAAAAAAGCCCCTCAGCCTGAGCGAATGAGGGGCTAACTTGCAGAGTACAGCTTTTTTATGCTTTGTTATTCAGAACCAGTTGGCCATTGCCGTCGAGGGGAATTTGCGTTCCGGGGTCTTTATCCATGCGGATTTTGCCCTGCTGATCGCCAATTTTGTAGGTCACGTCGTAGCCAAGCATCTTTTCAGATTTGTCATACACCGTCTTACAGCGTTGCTGCGTGGTAGTGTAGGTATCACTTTCCTGCATTGATCCCTGGATTTGATTGCCAGCATAACCGCCGCCCAGCGCCCCGACGACCGTCGCCACATCTTTACCACGACCGCCGCCAAATTGATGTCCAATCACGCCGCCTGCTACTGCGCCAAGCACCGAGCCGGCAATACGGTTTTCGTCCTGAACCGGTCTACGATGCGTGACCGTGACATTACGGCACTCCTGACGCGGCGTTTTTACCGTCTCTTTAATCGGTTTAGCCGATATCACCTGCGCATATTGCGGACCACGATCAAATACGTTGAGACTGGCCACTGCCGCCACACCCAGCGCAGCCGCTACGCCAATCCCTATACCCGCCAACATTGATTTATTCACGGGAGTTCCTCCTTCGTTGCTATTGGTAACAATTTTGCAACCAGTATGCGAACAAAGCCAATCGGAATGAGGATGAAAAATGCGGGATGAGGCGGTAAAGCTGAAGGATTCGGACAACTCCGAAGCAAGAGATGGAGAAGCGCTCACCGGCGCGAGCAGCCGGTGAGGCGCAGAGAAATTAATGCAGTTTCAGGCGCGGACGAATGACGCGGTTAATACTGCCCACCAGCATCATCAGGCCGGTTTTAAAGTATCCATGCAGCGCTATCTGGTGCATACGGTATAGCGAGATATACAAGAAGCGGGCGATACGTCCTTCAATCATCATTGAACCGCGGGTCAGGTTCCCCATCAGACTACCCACGGTAGAGAAGTTGGACAGAGAGACCAGCGAACCATGATCTTTATACTGGTAAGCTTTCAGCGGTTTGCCATTCATCTGCGCCAGAATGTTATTCATCGCGCAGGTAGCCATCTGATGCGCCGCCTGAGCGCGAGGCGGCACAAAACCTCCCTCCGGACGTGCGCAAGAAGCGCAGTCGCCAATCGCATAAATATCAGGATCGCGCGTGGTTTGCAGCGTCGGTTCCACCACCAGTTGGTTAATGCGGTTCGTTTCCAGACCACCAATCTCTTTCATAAAATCTGGCGCTTTGATACCCGCCGCCCACACCATCAGATCGGCCTGAATATATTCACCTTCTTTCGTATGCAGACCGCCTTCGTCGGCGCTGGTGACCATAGTTTGCGTCAGCACGCGAACGCCCAGTTTGGTCAGTTCATTATGCGCGGCGCTGGAGATACGCGGCGGCAACGCAGGCAGAATACGCTCGCCAGCCTCAACCAACGTCACGTTCAGCGCGTCGTTGGTCAGCCCCTTATAACCATAGCTATGCAGCTGTTTTACCGCATTATGCAGTTCAGCCGACAGCTCAACCCCCGTCGCACCGCCGCCAACGATGGCGATATTGACCTTACCGTTCGCGCCCAGGTTAGCCGAATACTTGAGGAACAGGTTCAGCATCTCCTGGTGAAAACGGCGCGCCTGATGCGGGTTATCGAGGAAGATACAGTGCTCTTTCACGCCCGGCGTGTTGAAATCATTAGAGGTACTGCCCAGCGCCATCACCAGCGTGTCATACGCGATTTTGCGCTCCGGCACCAGCAGTTCGCCCTTTTCATCACGCAACTCGGCAATGGTGATGGTTTTCGCTTCGCGATCGATATCCATCACCGACCCCAGTTGGAACTGGAAACCATGATTACGCGCATGAG
Source organism: Salmonella sp. 32100201201700099SM (assembly GCF_017572645.1). Classification (NCBI taxonomy): domain Bacteria; kingdom Pseudomonadati; phylum Pseudomonadota; class Gammaproteobacteria; order Enterobacterales; family Enterobacteriaceae; genus Salmonella; species Salmonella sp. 32100201201700099SM. The sequence goes on from NZ_JAGERQ010000010.1 coordinate 3,213, forward strand.
CCAGATAGCTCAGCGCATCCACGCCTTCGTCCAGAGAGCCAGTCGCCACTTCGTGCAGCAATGGTTTCCACAGATGGCTGTGATTTCTGTCTACCAGCGTGATTTTCGCTTTTTTCTTGCGCCCCAGTTTATGGCCTAACTGCGTCGCCATTTCCAGTCCGCCAGCGCCGCCGCCGACAATCACGATCTTTTTTAATGGTGTAGTCAACGTGACCCCCTTAAATTTATTAACCAATTGTTAATTAAAAGTTATTAGTATAGCCTTTAATTAACAACAAGTTACGTTAATGAGAATAAGCTTCTGATATGAGAATAGCATGAACGGTGCATTGGTCATACCAAAATTGATGTGCATCAAGTTTTCATGCTGAAAAGATAGACAGTTTGCGAGAATTGAGCATAAAAAAACCAGCCGCAAGGCTGGTTATCCGGTCACTGATAACGCCATATTGCCGGGGGCGTTACCCCAGCGTTTTAAACGCTTTGATACGTTGCAAATACGGCGAAATATTTTTGAATTTGTGAGTCTGTTCCTCATCCCACACAATTTCATAAAACGGGTGAAGCGCTTGCGCTGAGCGTTGGCTGTCCAGCGCTTCGTCATGACGCGAGAGGATCACCAGACAACGATCGCGATTTTTTTCGCGAAAGTTGGTCACGCACTTTGTAGCGATGTCCGCATATTCTTCCGGGCGATCGATTTTCCCCTCCATGTTTTCATAGGGGAACAGGTTCGGGTTAAAAACCACCTGACGGATATCGCACAAAAAGCCAATCCGCTCCGCCCAGTAACCGCCCAGCCCCACGCCACAGATTAAAGGGCGCTCGTCCACATTCAACTGCAACATTTTGTCCACTTCTTTCAGCAGATGCTGCATATCGTGCTTAGGATGCCGCGTACTGTAGCTTACCAGCCGAACATCCGGGTCGATAAACTGTAATTGCAACACTTTTTCATGGTTGCCCGGACTATTTGAATCAAAACCGTGTAAATAAATAATCATCTGGCACCCTCACGAAAACTCGAGTTAATGACCTGCTTTTTCTTCCTGCCAGCGTTCATGTAACTGGTTGAGCTGGGCGCTGGCTGTTTTCCAGCGTGCTGAGTCCATGAGCTCCCGGCGTGAAAATGAACCTTTATGATACAAACGTGTAACACGTTCTGCTTTGATCGGCGACAGATTATCCAACACGCTGACTGCGCCTTTACGATTATTGCAGACCAGAATCATATCGCAACCCGCATCCAGCGACGCCTGAGCGCGCTCAGCATAGCTGCCCATAATCGCCGCGCCCTCCATCGACAGATCGTCGGAGAAAATGACGCCGTCAAAGCCTAACTCCTGACGCAGCACCGTTTTCAGCCAGTACGGCGAACCGCTTGCCGGGCGTGGATCGATAGCGCGGTAGATTACGTGGGCAGGCATAATCGCATCCAGTTTATTCTCACTAATCAGCGCGCGGAACACCGACATATCTTTGCCACGGATGTCCGTTTCAGGACGTGGATCGCACGGCGTCTCTTTGTGGGAGTCCGCCGTGACCGCGCCGTGGCCGGGGAAATGCTTACCGGTCGTTTTCATCCCGGCGTCATGCATACCGTCAATAAAGCGTGTTGCCATTGCCAACGCTTTTGCGGGATCGGCATGATAAGAACGCTCGCCAATTGCCGCGCTGATATGCCCGACATCCAGCACTGGCGCAAAACTGATATCAATATCCATCGCGATCATTTCGCTGGCCATCAGCCACCCTGCCTCCTGCGCCAGTCGCCCCCCCTCTTCCAGCCCATGCAGCGCAAAAAAAGATTGCGCCGCGGGCAGGCGGGTAAACCCTTCACGGAAACGCTGTACGCGCCCGCCTTCCTGATCGACGGCCACCACCAGATGGTTACGCGATGCCGCCCGAATCTGGCGCACTAATTCGCGCAGCTGTTCCGGGTCATGGTAATTACGCGTGAACAGAATAAGCCCGCCAACCAGCGGATGCGCCAGTATCTCGCGCTCCTCCGCATCCAGCTCACATCCTTCGACATTCAACATTACTGGGCCCACACTGCTCTCCTTATCCTTTCATACGTAGCTGGCGCCAGGTTTCATCGGCCAGCCTGATAAATTGTTGCTCGCCGGTTTGTCGCCAGCGGTATTCGAACCACCCTGCTTTTAGCATAATGACCCAGGGGTGCCATAATCGTATCTGTCGCCATAGCTGCCGGGCGTCGATTCGCGCGCGCGCGGCATAAGCGTCTGCCAGTTGTCGGTGCTGGCGTTCATCCTCAACCCATACTGCCGCCAGCTCCAACGCAATATCGCCGTCGCCGGCATACTCCCAGTCAATCAGTCTCAACCCGGCGGACGTTAATACTATATTGTCGCCATGGACATCCATATGCAAAGGCGCGAGCCGCAGCGGGCGAGGTTCACCGTTTTTTTGCAACTGTTTGAGCCGCCGCAACCAAAACGGCGTACGCCTTGCCGGATCGCAACACGACCAGTACTGCGCCAATAGTGGCGATAGCGCGATACGCCAGCCAAAATGCGGCTGTTGATGCAAATGATACAGTAAGGCCGCCAGTTCGTCGGCATCTGGCAGAGCGGAATTTACCACACCATGCAGATATTCTACCGCCATCCAGCCCGGCGTATAAAAAAGCGCTCGCGGCGCCAGACTGGCTGGCAATTGGGATAAGGCGCGGTGATGACGTAAAAAATGGGCTGGTGGAGCGTCGGGGTCGTGATGACGGCGCAGCACGATACGGTGAGTATCGTGAGCAATAATACAGCTCCCGCCGCTTAGCCCCTGCGATGCGGTGACGGCGGGACGATACTGGGGAAAATAGCGCGACAGGATCTCGTCGCGCGTTAAGGGATTATTGTTGTTGGACCGCACCTTTACCTGACCAGATTATCTCGCCAGTTTGCACCAGCATTAACTGCATCTGTAATGCAGGCGCGTTAACGTTACCGGATGCGCTGGAGTAAAGTACATATTGCGCCCCGACATTGCGCGCAATGCCAATAGCTTTACTGCGCGTTCCCAGACTATCCTGCGGAGACAATCCTAACTGCTGTTTTGCCATCGCGAGTTGCTGTACGGAGACCAGCGTAAATTTACCGTTGTTCGCCAGCGCATTACGTAACGTTTCCGTTGCCTCGTTCGCATTTAACGACCCATTCGTCCGGTTATTCACGCTGTCGACAAGCAATACGCTTCCGGCCGTCACGCCATCAGCCTGCAACATTTTGCTGACCAGCGGTTGCATCGCGCCGTTCCAGTCATAGTGGCGCACCTTAGGCGCTGGCTGGCCCGTTTGATCTTCATGTTCGATCGGCCCCGGTTGCTGTGGAATCGTTGGCACAGACGGCACAACAGGAGGCTGCGGCGGCTGCGCGGGTTGTTCTGGCGCTGGTTTTACCTCTTCAACTGGCGCAGGTTGACGTTGCGCCATACACCCGGAGAGAAATATCGCCAGCGCAGCGATGGCAGCGTAGCGATGCATTTTTGTCATCAAAATTCACTCCTCACAAATAAAGATAAAGCCTAACCTTATGCGCCCCCAGATAATTGGCGCTGCCAAATAGCGTTACCGACGAATGCGCGGGTATGGTTACGCTTCGCGGCGCCTCCAGCGGATGCATCTCCAGCCCCCGCGCGTCATACCAGTAAAACCGATAATGAACGGTTATGGGCTCTTGCCTTTCGTTATAGACGCGGGAAGAGGCTGATGGCTGGATATCAGACGCCGTCAGTTCAGGCGGCTCTGCGGTGACGCCCGCCGCCAGAACCGTGGACTCCATCACCAGCGACTGCGCGTCGCTTACCGGAATTTCAGGGTGTGACCGGCAGCCGGTAAGCAGCAGCAAGCCCAGAGAAACCGCGATGCATCCTTTGATCATACTTACAAGCCTTTATGCGCCAGCATCGGGCCTAGCGGGCGGCCGCCCAGTAGGTGCATATGGATATGATAAACCTCCTGGCCCCCATGGCGGTTGGTATTCATGATTAAACGATACCCATCTTCGGCAATGCCTTCCTGTTCGGCGATTTTCGCCGCCACGGTGATCATCCGACCTAACGCCTGTTCATGTTCCGCCGTCACGTCATTGACGGTTGGGATCAGGATATTGGGAATAATCAAGATATGCGTCGGCGCCTGCGGTGAAATATCACGAAAGGCGGTGACCAGCTCATCCTGATAAACGATATCCGAAGGGATTTCACGACGAATAATTTTGCTGAATATAGTTTCTTCTGCCACGACGTTTTCCTTTTTCATAATAGCCCTTGCAGCGCACATGCTACGCCGAGCCATACTGCGAGTATAGAGTATGAGCGAGTTACCGACGCTCTTTCAACTTTAACCCACGATTTATTAAGCGAAAAATGACTACATGCTGGACTTACCGCCATATCCCCCTGCCATGACGCCTTTGTACGCTTAAAAAATATTTCTAGTTTCCCTGTTTATACCGTTTTACACATTTAATACAAATGCGTATATTTCTCATTTGCATTTTTATGCGCATTAACTAGCAAAGAATGAAAAGGTTCAACGTCATACGTCCTGAACTTACCCCAATAACAAGCAAGGATTTTCAGATGTCTTTCATTCAATACCGCCGGGACAAACACCTTCCGTCCACCGCCGCACCGTCGCTGTTAGCTATGGGTATGGCGATGGCATTTATGCCTGCCGCCTTCGCGGCTGAGGATACCGTTATTGTCGAGGGCGCGACGACCGCTGACGCCGTAAACCGTGAAGAACAGGATTACAGCGTGAAAACGACCGCTGCGGACACCAAAATGCCGATGACTCAGCGCGATATCCCGCAGTCGGTCAGTATTGTCAGCCAACAGCGGATGGAAGACCAGCAGTTGCAAACCCTGGGCGAGGTGATGACCAATACGCTGGGGATCAGCGGAAGCCAGGCTGACTCCGATCGCATCAGCTATTACTCGCGCGGGTTTGAAATTGACAACTATATGGTTGACGGTATTCCAACGTATTTTGAGTCCCGCTGGAATCTGGGCGATGCGCTAACGGATACCGCGCTGTATGAGCGCGTGGAGGTGGTTCGCGGCGCGAATGGGCTGATGACCGGAACCGGCAATCCTTCTGCCTCAATTAATATGATCCGTAAACACGCCACCAGTCGGGAGTTCAAAGGTAACGTCTCCACAGAATACGGTAGCTGGAATAAGCAGCGTTACGTCATGGATCTGCAAAGTCCGCTCACCGCAGACGGTAATGTCCGTGGGCGCATCGTGGCGGGTTATCAGAATAATGATTCCTGGCTGGACCGCTATAACAGTGAGAAAGCGTTCTTTTCCGGAATTGTCGATGCCGATCTGGGTGCAACCACCAGCCTTTCAGCCGGTTATGAATATCAAAAAATTGATGTCAACAGCCCGACCTAGGGCGGTCTGCCGCGCTGGAACACCGATGGCAGCAAAAATAGCTATGACCGCGCGCGTAGTACCGCCCCGGACTGGGCTTATAACAATAAAGAGATAAATAAATTCTTCGTCACGCTTAAGCAGCGTTTTGCCGAAAGCTGGCAGGCGACCCTGAATGCGACCCATACTGAGGTCAAATTCGACAGTAAAATGATGTATATCGATGCGTTAGTGGATAAAGAGACAGGTACGCTGGTGAGTCCTTATGGCGCAAGCTACCCCGTGGTCGGCGGTACGGGCTGGAACAGCGGCAAGCGCAAAGTAGATGCCATAGATCTCTTTGCCGATGGCGCTTATGAGCTGTTTGGCCGCCAGCACAATATGATGTTTGGCGGCAGTTATAGTAAACAGAATAACCGCTATTTTAGCGCCTGGGCGAACGTCTTTCCGGACGACATTGGCAACTTCAGCGCCTTTAACGGTAATTTCCCCCAAACCCACTGGGCGCCACAAAATCTGGCGCAGGACGATACCACGCATATGAAATCGCTGTATGCCGCTACGCGCATTTCGCTGGCCGACCCGCTGCATCTGATTCTCGGCGCTCGTTATACCAACTGGCGTGTTGATACACTGACCTACAGCATGGAGAAAAACCATACCACGCCGTATGCCGGGCTGATTTATGATATCAACGACAACTGGTCCGCTTATACCAGTTATACCTCTATCTTTCAGCCGCAGAATAAACGCGACAAAGCGGGTCAATATCTGGCTCCGATTACCGGTAATAACTATGAAGCGGGTCTGAAGTCCGACTGGATGAACAGTCGCCTCACCACCACGTTGTCCGTGTTCCGCATTGAGCAGAATAACGTCGCTCAGGCAACCACTATTCCCATCCCTGGCAGTAATGGGGAGTTTGCCTGGAAGTCTACTGACGGAACGGTGAGCAAAGGCGTCGAATTTGAAGTGAACGGCGCAATTACCGATAACTGGCAGATGACTTTCGGGGCTACCCGGTATGTTGCCGAGGACAATGAAGGTAACGCCGTGAACCCTAATCTTCCGCGCACCAGCGTGAAGTTATTCACCCGCTATCGTCTGCCGGCGATACCGGAGCTGACGGTCGGCGGCGGCGTGAACTGGCAGAATCGGGTTTACAAAGATACCACGACGCCGTACGGCACTTTCCGCGCCGAACAGGGCAGCTATGCGCTGGTCGATCTGTTTACCCGCTATCAGGTGACGAAAAATTTCTCCGTACAGGGAAACATCAACAACCTGTTTGATAAAACCTACGACACCAATATTGATGGTTCCATTGTTTACGGCGCACCGCGTAACGTCAGCCTCACCGCCAATTATCAGTTCTGACAGACTGTCGGAGAGCGGCATGTAAAGCGCCATTAAAAAAGGCAGCCGAATGGCTGCCTTAATTCTCCCCAACATCATTACTGCTTAGCTGTTACGGATGTACTCATCCATTTCCGTTTTCAGGTTATCGGATTTCGTACCGAAAATAGCCTGAACGCCGGAACCCGCGACGACAACGCCTGCCGCGCCCAGTTTCTTCAGGCCAGCCTGATCCACTTTCGCTACATCGGCTACGCTCACGCGCAGACGCGTGATACAGGCATCCAGGTTAGTGATGTTCTCTTTACCGCCAAACGCCGCAACCAAAGCCGGCGTCATTTCGCTGGTCGCCCCCGCTTTTGCGTCATCAGTAGTGTCTTCACGACCCGGCGTTTTCAGATCCAGCGCTTTGATCAGCACGCGGAACACGGTGTAGTACACAATCGCATAACCGGCGCCAACAATCGGGAACAGCCACAATTTGCTGCTGTTACCGGACAGCACGATAAAGTCGATCAGACCGTGGGAGAACGACGTACCGTCACGCATCCCCAGCAGGATACAGAGCGGGAATGCCAGACCTGCCAGAATCGCGTGAATAATGTACAGGATCGGCGCCACGAACATGAAGGAGAACTCGATAGGCTCGGTAATACCCGTCAAAAACGAGGTCAGCGCGGCGGAAATCATGATACCGCCCACTTTTGCGCGGTTTTCCGGTTTAGCAGAGTGCCAGATAGCAATGGCCGCAGCCGGCAGACCGTACATTTTGAACAGGAAGCCGCCAGACAACATACCCGCCGTCGGGTCGCCCGCCATATAGCGCGGAATGTCGCCGTGGAATACCTGACCCGCGGCGTTGGTGTATTCGCCGATCTGCATCTGGAAAGGAACGTTCCAGATATGATGCAGACCAAACGGCACCAGGCAACGCTCGATAAAACCGTAAATACCAAACGCGACAACCGGGTTCTGATAAGCCGCCCACTGCGAGAACGCCTGGATAGCCGTACCGACTGGCGGCCATACGAAAGACAGCACCACACCGGTAAAAATAGCGGCCAGACCCGAAATGATCGGCACGAAGCGTTTGCCCGCAAAGAAGCCCAGATACTCAGGCAGTTTGATGCGGTAGAAGCGGTTAAACATATACGCTGCGATCGCACCGGAGATAATCCCCCCGAGAACACCCGTATCAGCAAGGTGTTTAGCGGCGATCTCTTCAGCAGGTAAATGCAGAACCAGCGGCGCAGCCACAGCCATGGTTTTCACCATGATGCCATACGCTACTACCGCCGCCAGAGCCGAAACGCCGTCGTTGTTGGTGAAGCCCAACGCCACGCCGATAGCGAAAATCAGCGGCATATTGGCAAAAACAGATCCGCCCGCTTCTGCCATAACGTGCGATACAACGGCTGGCAGCCAGCTGAAGTTAGCGGAACCGACACCCAGCAGGATACCTGCGATAGGGAGTACGGATACCGGCAGCATCAGCGATTTACCGACCTTTTGCAGGTTAGCAAATGCATTCTTAAACATAATTGAGAGTGCTCCTGAGTATTTGTGCTTTTCTACGTTCTCACGCATTGGCGAGGGGGGAGAACCCCGCCGTGGACAGGACATCTAAGTGCCCTTTTATTCATTACACAGAGTAAAATAAATACGTCTGATTTTGTTTGACGGCTATCACGTTTCAGCGCCAGATAGCCTAAAAAGTATCACATTCTGCCAAAATGAGTTTCCGAATGTTTCCATAAGCTCGCTCACCGCCCCTTTTGTGGCGGTGAACTTTACGCGCTTTGCTTATTAATTACGAGCTTTAAAAAAACTCGTTTAACGGATTGATGACAGGCGAGACGCGTCAATATGGAACAGGCGAGCAAAGTTATCGGTGGTGATCTGCGCCAGTTCTTCAACGGCAACCCCTTTCAATACCGCCATATATTCTGCGACGTCGCGTACCATCGCAGGCTGGTTCTCTTTACCGCGATGCGGCACCGGCGCCAGATAAGGAGAAGCGGTCTCGACTAATAACCGATCCAGCGGCACATAACGCGCCGCATCACGCAACTGCTCAGCGTTACGGAACGTTACGATGCCGGAAAATGAGATATAAAACCCCAGATCCAACAAGTTGCCGGCCGTTTCTCTGTCTTCTGTAAAACAGTGTAGTACGCCGCCGCAATCCGTCACTTTTTCTTCGCGCAGGATAGCCAGCGTATCGGCGCGCGCGTCGCGAGTATGGACAATCACCGGTTTATGCAATTCGCGGCCAATCTGGATATGATGAATAAAAGACGCCTGCTGGCGGATTTTGGTCTCAGGCGTGTAAAAGTAATCAAGCCCGGCCTCGCCCATCGCCACCACATCGTCTTCTGCAGCAAGGAGGCGCAGTTCTTCTACGTCATATACTTCATCCTGATTTAACGGATGCACGCCGCAGGAAAAGACCACATTATCGCGCTTGCCCACCAGCTCGCGCATATGGCGATACCCCGGCAGCGTCGTCGCCACCGCTAAACAGAACTTCACATCGCGCGCGGCGGCTTTTGCCAGCACATCGTCCACGTCCTTATGCAAAGATTGATAATCCAGACCATCAAGATGGCAGTGTGAGTCGACTAAAAACATAATGTCTCTCTCAAAGATGAGGAACAGGCAACAAGGTGCCTGGTTGCAGGTAATGCTCGATGCGGAGAATGAGATCGGTTAATACCAGTTCGCGGTTTAATCCGGTCACATGAAGTAATTGATCACGACAATGGCAAACATCGTTCAGGATTGCCTGAATACGCGCCGGGGATAGCGGCCCCGCCAGCGCGGCAACAACCGCGTCCGCATCAACGTTTGTCAGGTACGACGCGCCGTGCTGACGTTTCAGCGCGTCTACCAGCAGCGTCGCCAGCCAATGCAGGCGCGCCGGGGCTTGCTCATGATTGAGCGCCGTTAATACCGCATACCAGTCGCCCGTATGTAAACTGTCCATCAACGCCTGACACAGCGCCTCACGCTGCGCCCAACGTTCAGACTGCAACAGCGCCAGCGCGGCGCCGGGCGACCCCGCGTTCAGGCGTAGCGCCGTGAGCAATGCTTCTTGTGACGCCGTCACTTCTCGCGATAGCCATGACATCGCATACGATTCGGACGGCGGCGCCAGATGATGCAGCCGGCAGCGGCTGCGTAATGTCGCCAACAGACGAGCAGGCTCCGGGCTGGCAAGGAAAAACCAGGTTTGCTCCGGCGGCTCTTCCAGCGTTTTGAGCAACGCATTGGCGGCGGCGTCGGTTAATAGCGCCGCCTCCGCAATCCACACCACCTTCGCGCCGCCCAGACGGGAGTGCTCGTACAATTTCTCGCTGACCTCGCGTACCGCATCTACGCCGAGGCTGCTTTTGCCTTTATCCGGCGTCAGCGTGTAATAGTCCGGATGCGTGCCAGCCTGCATAAGCTGACAGCCACGGCAATGCCCACAGCTTTTGTGGCCCTCAGGCTGCTGGCATAACAGATAACGGCTCAGCGCATAGCACAGCGCCTCGTCGCCCATGCCAGGTAAGGCCTGAATCAGTAGCGCATGGTGCCCACGTCCCGCCTGGTAACTTTCTACCAGTTTTTCATAGGCGGGCCGTAACCATGGATACCATTTCATGCCGCTTGCTCCTGCACCCACTTCGTCACCGTGGCGCGAATGTCGCGCATGACGGCATCCAGCGGCTGGGTCGCGTCAATGGTGCGGATACGCGAGTCTTGCGCCGCCAGTTCCAGATAGCGCGCGCGAGTCCGGTTAAAGAAATCAAAAGATTCCTGCTCAATGCGATCCAAATCGCCGCGCGCTCTGGCGCGTTTTAGCCCGACTTCCGGCGTGACATCCAGATACAGCGTCAGGTCAGGGCGAAAATCGCCCAGCACGGCATCGCGTAGTGTCGCCAGCATGGTTTGATCAATGCCGCGCCCTCCCCCCTGATACGCCTGGGTCGAGAGATCGTGGCGATCGCCGATCACCCATATGCCTTGCGCCAGCGCGGGCTTGATTACCGTTTCGACGAGCTGTACGCGAGCGGCATAAAACATCAGCACTTCCGCTTTATCGGTAATCACTTCGTCGCCTACCGATCGAATATCCAGCACCAGACTTCGTAGTTTTTCGGCAAGCTGCGTACCGCCCGGCTCACGGGTAAAAATCATGTTACGAATACCCAGTTGCTCAAGGGTCTCCACCACCACGTCGCGCGCAGTGGTTTTTCCGGCGCCTTCCAGGCCCTCGATGACGATATAATTACTGCCCATTTTTTTCCTTAAGCACTTTCAGGTACTCCTGCACTGACCGATTATGGCTGGCAAGATTGGTGTTAAATGTGTGACCGCCTTTACCGTCGGCCACAAAATAGAGATACGGCGTTTTCGCCGGATGCGCCGCCGCCTGCAATGACGCTTCGCTGGGCGATGCAATCGGTCCTGGCGGCAGCCCGGTTATGGTATACGTGTTATAAGCCGTCGGCTTTTCCAGATCCGCACGCGACAAGTTACCATTATAACTCGTCCCCATCCCGTAAATCACGGTGGGATCGGTCTGAAGGCGCATACCGATTCTCAGGCGATTAATAAAGACTGAGGCCACCTGATCGCGTTCGCTGGCGACAGCCGTCTCTTTTTCAATAATCGAGGCCATTGTCACCAGTTGGTTCTGATCTTTATAAGGCAGCCCCTCGGCCCGACCTTTCCAGACAGTATCGACAGCTTTCACCATCTTTTGATGCGCTCGCTTGAGAATAGCGACATCGCTGGTGTTGGCGGTATACATCCAGGTATCAGGCCAGAACCACCCTTCTACCCATTCCGGGTGCGCAAGCTTTAATGCCTGAGCGACAGTGGCGTAGTCATCATCCGGCAATGTATGGCGAATATACGGCGCCTCCCGTAGCTGTTTCAGGTAATCGCTAAGGCGCATCCCTTCCACAAACCGCAACGGGAATTGCGCTTCTTTGCCGCTCTCCAGCAACTCAAGCATCTCCCGTACGGTCATCCCGGGCGTAAAACGGTAAGTTCCCGCTTTAAAGTGCGATAACTCAGGCTCCACGCGCAGCAGCCACTGAAATACCCGGGGGCGATTAATGATTTTTTCATCATAAAGCTGGTCGCCAAGCGCCAGCCGCCCCGTTCCCGCCTTGAGCGTAAAAATAGTCTCGTTTTTAATAAGTAACGTGCTGTTCGCCAGATGGCGAACTTTCCACATCCCCACGCCCGCGGCAATACCCAGCACAACCAACAGCAGAAGGAAAACGCCTGACAATTTTTTCATAACTAATTCGGATGCTCACAAAATGGGGCTAAAAATTGAAACAGTGTTCGCGAAGAATACGACGTCCCGTGATAGGCGCGTATGGGAATAATCGGCATTAGCGCGTTGCAAATGATAATCTCATCCGCCTGCCTGACTGCCTCCTCTCTCGCCTGTACTTCAAGAACCTGGAAAGGAGATTGCGCCAGTTGGCGTAAACAAAATTGTCGCATAATGCCGTTCACCCCGGCCTGATCCAGACGCGGCGTAAAAACAATGTCGCCTGTACGCCAGAACAAATTAGCCGCACAGCATTCCGTAACCCATCCCTCGCTGTCAAGAACCAGCGCCTCATCGGCGTCCGTCTGCTCAAGATGAGAGCGAATCAACACCTGTTCGAGGCGGTTCAGATGTTTTAATCCGGCAAGATAAGGATTGCGCCCAAGCGGTATGGGACTAAGGGTAAGAGTGATGCCTTGCTTACGCCACTGAGAATAATAAGCGGGATAAGCAGAAACGGAGAGGATTCGGGTAGCTGCCTGACAATTCATGGCGCTGTATCCCCGGCCGCCGCTGCCACGGCTAATGATCACTTTCAACACGCCTGAATCATGCCCTGTGGCCAACATTGTCATCTCTTGCCGAAGGGTCGCCCAATGGCTAAAAGCGATCCGTAATTTTGCACAGGCAACCTGCAAGCGCTGAAGATGCGCTTCCAGATGGCAAATGTTGCCATCAACAATACGTGCGGTCGTAAAACTGCCATCGCCGAACTGCGTCGCCCGGTCGCTTACAGCAAGTTGATCCTGCGCATGGCCATTAATTAAAAACATAGTGGCTCCTTATCCGTCGCCTGCTAGTGTGGCAGGATGAATAACGCAGAACAAGAGATGATATGCCTGATAAAAAAGGCCCGACAAGCGGACCTTTTTATTAATGTCTGTCTCTGACTTAACTTAGATCTTTTTAAAAATCAAGGAACCGTTAGTTCCGCCAAAGCCAAAGGAGTTACACAGAGCATACTCCAGATCGCTGACCTGGCGCGCTTCATGCGGCACGAAGTCCAGATCGCAACCTTCATCCGGGTTATCCAGATTAATGGTTGGCGGAATGGCCTGATCGCGTAGCGCCAGAATAGAGAAAATAGACTCTACTGCGCCTGCGGCGCCCAACAGATGGCCGGTCATCGATTTGGTCGAGCTCACCATCACTCGGCTTGCTGCATCGCCAAAGACTGACTTAACCGCCTGCGTCTCAGCTTTGTCGCCGGCAGGCGTCGACGTGCCGTGCGCGTTGACGTAGCCAATCTGAGCAGGCTCAATCGCGGCATCACGCAACGCGTTAACCATCGCCAGCGCAGCGCCTGCGCCATTTTCCGGCGGCGACGTCATATGGTAAGCATCGCTGCTCATACCAAAGCCGACGATTTCGGCATAGATTTTCGCACCACGCGCTTTTGCATGTTCGTACTCTTCAAGCACCAACATACCGGCACCGTCGCCCAGTACAAAACCATCGCGTTCTTTATCCCACGGACGGCTCGCCGCCTGTGGGTTATCGTTGCGGGTCGACAGCGCGCGCGCTGCGCCAAAACCACCTACGCCCAGCGGCGTACTGGCTTTTTCTGCGCCACCTGCCACCATCGCGTCCGCATCGCCATAGGCGATGATACGCGCGGCATGGCCGATGTTATGCACGCCTGAAGTACAGGCAGTCGCAATAGAGATGCTTGGCCCACGCAGGCCATACATGATAGTCAGATGGCCTGCTACCATGTTAACAATCGTCGACGGGACAAAGAACGGGCTAATCTTACGCGGTCCGCCTTTTACCAGCGAACTGTGGTTTTCTTCGATCAGACCGAGACCACCGATACCGGAGCCGATAGCGGCGCCAATACGGCTTGCGTTCTCTTCCGTCACTTCAAGGCCAGAATCCTGCATGGCCTGTACGCCAGCGACAATTCCATATTGAATGAAGGCATCCATCTTGCGCTGTTCTTTGCGCGAGATAATGTCATCACAGTTAAAATCCTTTACTAAGCCAGCAAATTTCGTTGCATAGGCGCTAGTATCGAAATGGTCGATCAGGCTGATGCCACTCTGACCGGCAAGGAGAGCTTTCCAGGTAGACTCTACGGTATTGCCGACAGGAGACAACATGCCCAGTCCGGTCACAACTACACGACGCTTAGACACGGTTGTCCTCCAGGGAGGGAAAATGATTCTAGTGGGACAAAAAGATAAAACTCAGGCGGTCGAACGACCGCCTGGAGATGTTCACTTACGCCTGGTGGCCGTTGATGTAATCAATGGCAGCCTGAACGGTGGTGATTTTCTCAGCTTCTTCGTCCGGAATCTCAGTATCAAACTCTTCTTCCAGAGCCATTACCAGCTCAACGGTGTCAAGAGAATCTGCGCCCAGGTCTTCAACGAAAGAAGCATTGTTGGTTACTTCTTCCTGCTTAACGCCCAGCTGTTCGCCGATAATTTTCTTAACGCGTTCTTCGATAGTGCTCATACTCTTAAATTTCCTATCAAAACTCGCTTTCGCGATGGTTTTCGTAGTGTATAAAATGTTGAAAAATTTGCAACTAAATCCCGGCAGGTCTTACCACGATTTTACGTTATTTTGCGGCCTTTCGCCCTAATAACGCAAATATTTTTCAATCGTGATTAAACCATGTACATTCCGCCGTTGACGTGCAGAGTCTCACCAGTGATGTAACTCGCTTCGTCAGAGGCTAAAAATGCAACCGCACTGGCGATTTCCTGAGCGCCGCCGAGGCGACCCGCAGGCACCTGCGCCAGGATACCCGCACGCTGATCGTCAGACAGCGCACGCGTCATGTCCGTTTCAATAAAACCCGGAGCCACAACATTGACAGTAATACCACGGGACGCAACTTCACGCGCCAGTGATTTACTGAAACCGATCAGGCCCGCTTTCGCCGCAGCGTAGTTTGCCTGACCTGCATTTCCCATGGTACCAACCACAGAACCAATAGTGATAATGCGACCACAACGCTTTTTCATCATAGCGCGCATTACTGCTTTTGACAGGCGGAAAACGGATGATAAGTTGGTTTCGATAATATCGTTCCACTCATCATCTTTCATTCGCATCAACAGATTATCACGAGTGATACCGGCATTATTAACCAGGATATCCACTTCACCAAATTCTGCGCGAATATTTTCAAGAACAGATTCAATAGATGCAGGATCGGTCACATTCAACATCAAACCTTTCCCGTTAGCACCTAAATAGTCGCTAATGTTCTTCGCACCATTTTCACTGGTCGCAGTCCCGATAACTTTCGCGCCGCGGGCAACGAGAGTCTCTGCAATTGCGCGGCCTATGCCACGGCTTGCACCAGTCACCAGCGCAATCTTTCCTTCAAAGCTCATGGTTTTCCTCTTTTATTGCGTAAGTGCCGCAGACAGCGCCGCCGGCTCGTTCAGCGCCGACGCTGTCAGGGTGTCGACAATACGTTTCGTCAGACCAGTGAGGACTTTACCTGGACCCACTTCATAAAGATGTTCAACGCCCTGCGCCGCGATAAATTTCACGCTCTTCGTCCACTGTACCGGATTGTACAACTGGCGAACCAGCGCATCGCGGATAGCGGCGACATCGGTTTCACATTTCACGTCAACGTTGTTTACTACCGGCACCGTTGGCGCGCTAAAGGTAATTTTGGCTAATTCAACCGCCAGCTTATCTGCCGCTGGTTTCATCAGCGCGCAGTGCGACGGTACGCTCACCGGCAGCGGCAGCGCGCGTTTCGCGCCAGCGGCTTTACAGGCTGCGCCCGCGCGTTCTACCGCCTCTTTATGCCCGGCGATAACCACCTGTCCCGGCGAGTTAAAGTTAACCGGCGAAACAACCTGCCCTTCGGCAGATTCTTCACAGGCTTTAGCAATAGAGGCATCATCCAGCCCGATGATCGCAGACATGCCGCCAGTACCTTCCGGAACCGCTTCCTGCATGAATTTACCACGCATTTCCACCAGACGAACGGCATCAGCAAAGTTGATGACGCCAGCGCAAACCAGCGCGGAATATTCGCCCAGGCTGTGACCTGCCATTAACGCAGGCATTTTACCGCCCTGCTGCTGCCAAACGCGCCAAAGAGCGACGGAAGCGGTTAATAACGCCGGCTGCGTCTGCCAGGTTTTATTCAGTTCTTCCGCTGGACCTTGCTGGGTGAGCGCCCACAGATCATATCCCAGAGCCGCAGAAGCTTCAGCAAACGTTTCTTCTACGATAGGGTAATTTGCCGCCATTTCGGCCAACATCCCAACGCTCTGAGAACCCTGACCGGGGAACACAAATGCAAATTGCGTCATGTTTAAATCCTTATACTAGAAACGAATCAGCGCGGAGCCCCAGGTGAATCCACCCCCGAAGGCTTCAAGCAATACCAGCTGACCGGCTTTAATTCGCCCGTCACGCACGGCTTCATCCAGCGCGCACGGCACAGAAGCCGCGGAGGTATTGCCGTGCCTGTCCAGCGTGACGACGACATTGTCCATCGACATGCCGAGTTTTTTCGCTGTCGCGCTAATGATACGCAGGTTAGCCTGATGCGGCACCAGCCAATCGAGTTCTGAGCGATCCAGGTTATTAGCCGCCAGCGTCTCATCGACAATATGCGCCAGTTCAGTGACCGCCACTTTAAAGACTTCATTGCCCGCCATCGTCAGGTAAATCGGGTTATCCGGATTTACGCGATCGGCATTCGGCAGGGTCAGTAATTCACCGTAACGGCCATCGGCATGAAGATGAGTGGAGATAATACCCGGTTCTTCAGAAGCGCTCAGTACGGCCGCGCCTGCGCCATCGCCGAAAATAATGATCGTACCGCGATCGCCAGGATCGCAAGTGCGGGCTAATACATCGGAACCGACCACCAGCGCGTGTTTAACCGCGCCGGATTTAACGTACTGGTCGGCGATGCTTAACGCGTAGGTGAAACCTGCGCACGCTGCCGCGACATCAAACGCCGGGCAACCTTTAATACCGAGCATACTTTGAATCTGACATGCCGCGCTTGGAAATGCATGCGTTGCTGATGTGGTAGCCACCACAATCAAGCCAATTTGGTCTTTATCGATCCCCGCCATCTCAATCGCACGATTCGCAGCGGTAAAGCCCATCGTCGCGACAGTTTCATCCGGCGCGGCGATATGGCGTTCACGAATACCTGTACGAGTGACAATCCACTCGTCAGAGGTCTCAACCATTTTTTCCAGATCGGCGTTAGTCCGCACTTGTTCGGGCAGATAGCTGCCAGTACCAATAATCTTCGTATACATGTACGCTCAGTCACTTTTCGGTTATATACCGTTACCTGTAAACGTCTGGCACGCTGGCGGCGCCGGGGAGACAGCGATATTATCTGTGCGCCCGCAGGTTTACGCCTTTGCCATCGTCCAGCGGTTCAAATCCGGCTGGGTATACAGATTCCAGGCGAGCGGCAATTCGCTGAGGAACTTGTCGCTGCACCGCCTGCACTGCCTGTTCAATCGCGACTGCAAATGCTCGCTGATTGGCCGCACCATGACTTTTTATCACCGTGCCGCGCAATCCTAACAGACAGGCGCCATTATACTGGTCGGGGTTGAGGTGACTGAATCGCCTCGTCAGGCTTTTTTGTAACCAACGTTTTAATAACAGCAGCCACCACGACCGTTTTTTCCCCTCGCCCTGTGATTTCAGCAGTGAAAGGAACATTCTGACAACCCCCTCCATCGTTTTAAGTGTGACATTGCCTGTAAAGCCGTCACACACCAGTACATCGGTTTTTCCCGTCAGTAACTCATTCGCCTCAAGGTAGCCGATATAATTGATGGTTGGGACTGTTTTTAACATTAAAGAGGCTTCGCGAATACTGTCAAGGCCTTTGGTTTCTTCTTCCCCGATATTGAGTAGCGCCACGCGGGGATTTTTAATCCCGACGACTTCTTCCGCTAAAACGGCGCCCATCACGGCAAACTGCACCAGCATGGTACTGTCGCAGTCGACGTTGGCCCCCAAATCAAGCACTACCGTTTTGCCCTTTTGCTGGTGCGGTAATACCGTCACCAACGCCGGACGCTCAATCCCCTCAAGAGGCTTGAGCAATAATTTCGCCAGCCCCATCAGCGCCCCGGTATTACCGGCGCTAACGCAAGCTTCGGCTCGGCCTTCTTTCACAAGCTCCAGGGCCACACGCATGGATGTCCCGCGACTGGCGCGGATCGCCTGCGAAGGCCGGGCATCACTGGCAATAACTGACTGTGCAGGGATAATCTGCAGACGCGAACGTTGTTCAAAGTCAGCTTTGGCAAGTAATGGCGTGATAATATCGGGATTCCCGACTAAAAGAAGAGTGAGCTGCGAATTAGCGTTCAGTGCCTGCAATGCTGCAGGCACCGTCACGGAAGGACCAAAATCGCCCCCCATGACATCTAACGCCAGGGTTAGACGTGTCAAGGTATCGTCGCTGCCTGGTTCGGTGTTCTCCGCTTACGCGGAGAAATCCTCACTAAGCTTTATCACGCTTGTACTCTTCGGCTTTTACACCACAGGCACGCCTGTGATGCAAAAGGCATCGAGTATCGCGCGATTACTTAGCGATGACCTTACGGCCGCGGTAGTAACCGTCGGCAGTGATGTGGTGACGCAGGTGTTTTTCACCAGAAGTTTTGTCTACAGACAGGCTGGTGACTGCGGTCAGAGCGTCATGGGAACGACGCATGCCACGTTTGGAACGGGTTGGTTTATTCTGTTGTACGGCCATGGACCTTACTCCTCAATTACGGTTTATCCCTGCGTCCGCGGGGAAGACCTATTACTTACGCTTTAAGCTGGCTAATACGGCAAATGGGTTTGGCTTTTGCGCTTCATCAGACAGTTCGCCAAAGACCATGTCCGCCTCGGACACTTCACAGTGTTCAGAATCATGCACCGGAACTACCGGCAAGGCGAGGATGATTTCATCTTCAACCGTCGCCAGCAGATCGATTTCGCCGAATTCGTTTACCTCAATCGGCTCATACGCTTCCGGCAGTGCTTCAGCCTGCTCGTCGGAACGGACAGGGCTAAAACAATACGTTGTGTGAACCTGATGGGTAAACGGTTTCCCGCAACGCTGGCATTCGAGCGACACCGTAACGACCGCATCGCCGGTCAAAACGGCGAGACGCTGGTTATCGATAGCGAACGACATGGAGCATTCCACATCACTGTCCACACTGACTACAGATTCGGCAACGCGCTCAACCTGATCGGGGGTATAGATACCCTGGTAATCAAGGCGTTTTTGAGCGGTACGAACCGGATCAAGAGTCAGGGGTAATTTTACCTTTTGCATAGGGCGCGCATATTAACTTCGTAACGTCATATAGTCAAAGAAAAAGGCAGCCTGCGGTTGCCTTTTGCCAATAATTCGCACACATTGCGGGTTACAGACTTATTTTCGCTCAAGACGAGTCAGTATGACAGGCTTGAAGACCGAAGAGCATAGTTTAAGATGGCTCTCATCATTACGCTATATCTGAGGGAAAAAATATGCCCCGTCTCATCCTTGCGTCTACCTCTCCCTGGCGTCGCGCGCTGCTGGAAAAGCTGACGATTCCTTTCGAATGCGCCGCGCCGGATGTTGATGAAACCCCCATGCCGGGCGAAGCGCCGCGTCAGTTGGTGCTGCGGCTGGCGCAGGCGAAGGCGCAATCGCTCGCCGCGCGTTTCCCGAATCATTTGATTATTGGCTCCGACCAAATTTGTGTTCTGGACGGCGAAATCACCGGCAAACCGCTGACGGAAGAAAAAGCGCGTCAGCAATTAGCCAAAGCCAGCGGAAATATTGTGACGTTTTATACCGGACTGGCACTGTATAACTCCGCCTCCGGGCACTTACAAACCGAAGTGGAGCCTTTTGACGTTCATTTTCGCCATTTAAGCGAAGCGGAAATAGACGACTATGTCCGTAAAGAGCATCCGCTGCACTGCGCGGGAAGTTTTAAAAGCGAAGGTTTAGGCATTGCATTATTTGAGCGCTTAGAGGGCCGCGATCCGAACACGCTGATCGGCTTGCCGCTTATTGCCCTGTGCCAGATGCTGCGACGGGAAGAGATGAACCCGCTGAATGCCTGATTAATCTGCCTGATGGCGACGCGATGCGTCTTATCAGGCCTACGGTGCATCACACGATTGTAGGCCTGATAAGCAACGCGCATCAGGCTTTACTACGTAATACCTCAAGGCAGCGCTTCAATTGCTTATCCATTGGCGCTTCAATGCGCATGACATCGCCCGTTCCCGGATGCGTGAACTTCAGCGCCGCGGCGTGCAGAAAGAGACGTTTAAGACCGGTTCCCGCTTCGGTAAGCTGTTGATCAAACTCACGGTCGCCGTAGCGATCGTCGAACGCAATAGGGTGACCGGCATATTGGGTATGTACGCGAATCTGATGCGTACGGCCCGTGACCGGGCTACAGCGCACCAGCGTGGCGAAGGCATAACGCTCTTCCACCTTGAAGCGCGTTTCTGAAGGTTTGCCTTCCTGGCTCACGCGGACAATGCGTTCGCCGCTTTGCAGAATGTTCTTTAATAATGGCGCCTGTACGGTTTTAACGTGTGATTGCCACTGGCCGCGCACCAGCGCCAGATAATCTTTCTGCATTCCCTTTTCGCGCAGTTGCTCATGCAGCGAACGCAGCGCGGAGCGTTTTTTCGCCACCAACAGCACGCCGGAAGTATCGCGGTCAAGACGATGCACCAGTTCCAGGAATCGCGCTTCCGGATGCAACGCCCGCAGCCCTTCGATGACGCCGAAACTTAACCCGCTCCCACCGTGTACGGCGGTGCCGGAAGGCTTATTCAGCACCAGAATATGGTCGTCTTCATACAAAATGACGTCCGCCAACGCCGCCACTTTTTGCAAATGCGGCGACACAGCCTCTTCTTCGCGCTCAGCAACGCGAACCGGCGGAATGCGGACTTCATCGCCCGATTCCAGTTTGTATTCCGGTTTAATGCGTTTTTTGTTCACCCGTACCTCGCCTTTACGCAAGATGCGATAAATCATACTTTTTGGTACCCCTTTCAGTTGGGTGCGCAAAAAGTTATCAATGCGTTGCCCCGCTTCGTCAGCGGCGATAGCAACAATTTTTACGGATGGCGTTTCTGTTTTCATGGGGGGCGATTCTAAATAGCCTGTGAGATTCGCGCCACACATTTTTCTATGCTTATAGAGACGTCTACGCCAGTGGATGAACATTTTTCACTGCGGTTTTGCTGGTTATTAAAGCGATTGGCTCGCGCTGGTGAAAAAACTGTGAGTAAGCGGGTGATAAATGGTAAAAGTCATCTTGCTATAACAAGGTTAGCAGTGGAATAATGATGCGGTTTCCGCACCGAAACTTGTTAAAACAAAAAGTTTAGCGGAATAACCCATTTTGTCTGACCGATCATCAACGCAGCAATGGCGTAAGACGTATTGATTTTTCAGACAGTTAGCGGGCTGCGGGTTGCAGTCCTTACCGGTAGATAGGATCTTCTCTGGAGAGTAATGCCCAGGCTGCTTCCCTGATAATTGCGCTGTGTTTCCGTATGAAATACAGGCAACCGACACTCTGCGCCTCTTTGAGCTGACGATAACCGTGAGGTTGGCGACGCGAAATAGTCACGAGGCCATCGGTTCATGCCCGGTAAGGCGTCACCATGCCCGCAGCTTAGTCGTCAACGTAAGAATAATGAGTAAGTTACGATGAAAAGAATGTTAATCAACGCGACTCAGCAGGAAGAGTTGCGCGTCGCCCTTGTAGATGGGCAGCGTCTGTACGATCTGGATATAGAAAGCCCCGGACACGAGCAGAAAAAAGCGAACATCTATAAAGGCAAAATTACCCGTATTGAACCGAGCCTGGAAGCGGCTTTTGTTGATTACGGCGCAGAACGCCACGGTTTCCTCCCGTTAAAAGAAATTGCCCGCGAATATTTCCCCGCTAACTACAGCGCTCATGGTCGCCCGAACATCAAAGACGTGTTACGCGAAGGCCAGGAAGTCATTGTTCAAATCGATAAAGAAGAGCGCGGCAACAAAGGCGCGGCGTTAACCACCTTTATCAGTCTGGCGGGCAGCTACCTGGTACTGATGCCGAATAACCCGCGCGCGGGTGGTATCTCCCGTCGCATTGAAGGCGACGATCGTACCGAGTTAAAAGAAGCGTTGGCCAGCCTGGAACTTCCTGAAGGGATGGGGCTTATCGTACGTACCGCGGGCGTGGGTAAATCCGCCGAAGCGTTGCAGTGGGATTTAAGCTTCCGCCTGAAACACTGGGAAGCCATTCAGAAAGCCGCTGAAAGCCGTCCCGCGCCGTTCCTGATCCATCAGGAAAGCAACGTCATCGTACGCGCGTTTCGCGACTATCTGCGTCAGGATATCGGTGAAATCCTAATCGACAATCCAAAAGTGATGGAAATGGCGCGTCAGCATATCGCCGCGTTGGGCCGCCCGGATTTTAGCAGCAAAATTAAGCTATACACCGGTGAAATCCCGTTGTTCAGCCATTACCAGATCGAATCGCAGATCGAGTCTGCGTTCCAGCGTGAAGTGCGCCTGCCCTCCGGCGGCTCCATCGTCATTGACAGCACCGAAGCGTTAACCGCTATCGATATCAACTCCGCCCGCGCAACTCGCGGCGGCGATATCGAAGAAACCGCGTTCAACACCAATCTCGAAGCGGCCGATGAGATTGCCCGCCAGTTGCGTCTGCGCGACCTGGGCGGCCTGATCGTTATCGACTTTATCGATATGACGCCGGTACGTCACCAGCGCGCGGTAGAAAACCGCCTGCGTGAAGCGGTGCGTCAGGACCGGGCGCGTATTCAGATTAGCCATATTTCCCGCTTCGGCCTGCTCGAAATGTCGCGTCAGCGCCTGAGCCCGTCGCTGGGCGAATCCAGCCATCACGTGTGTCCGCGCTGTAGCGGTACCGGCACCGTGCGCGATAACGAATCTCTGTCGCTGTCCATTCTGCGCCTGATTGAAGAAGAAGCGCTGAAAGAGAATACGCAGGAAGTCCATGCCATTGTTCCGGTGCCGATCGCCTCTTATCTGCTTAACGAAAAACGGACGGCAGTTAACGCTATTGAGACGCGTCAGGATGGCGTCCGCTGTGTCATCGTCCCGAACGATCA
Source organism: Salmonella sp. 32100201201700099SM (assembly GCF_017572645.1). Classification (NCBI taxonomy): domain Bacteria; kingdom Pseudomonadati; phylum Pseudomonadota; class Gammaproteobacteria; order Enterobacterales; family Enterobacteriaceae; genus Salmonella; species Salmonella sp. 32100201201700099SM. Next base: position 26,431 of record NZ_JAGERQ010000010.1, read on the forward strand.
GATGGAAACGCCGCACTATTCCGTGCTACGCGTACGCAAAGGGGAAGAAACGCCGACCCTGAGCTACATGCTGCCGAAGCTGCACGAAGAAGCGATGGCGCTGCCTTCTGAAGAAGAGTACGCCGAGCGTAAACGCCCGGAACAGCCTGCGCTGGCGACATTCGCTATGCCAGATGTGCCTCCGGCGCCGACGCCTGTCGAACCGGCGGTTAGCGTTGCTACGGCGAAAAAGGATAATGTTGCCGCCGAGCAGCCTGCCCAGCCGGGTCTGTTTAGCCGCTTCCTTAACGCGCTGAAACAACTGTTCAGCGGTGAAGAAACGAAAACCGTCGAAACAGCCGCGCCGAAAGCGGAAGAAAAAGCGGAGCGTCAGCAGGATCGTCGCAAGCCACGACAGAACAACCGTCGCGATCGTAACGAACGCCGCGACACCCGTGATAACCGTGCCGGACGTGACGGCGGCGAGAGCCGCGACGATAATCGTCGTAACCGTCGCCAGGCGCAGCAGCAAAATGCGGAAGCGCGCGATACCCGCCAGCAGGAAACGGCGGAAAAAGTGAAAACCGGCGATGAGCAGCAACAGACGCCGCGTCGCGAACGCAGCCGCCGCCGCAATGATGACAAACGCCAGGCGCAGCAGGAAGTAAAAGCGCTTAACCGCGAAGAACAGCCTGTCCAGGAGACCGAGCAGGAAGAACGCGTTCAGCAGGTTCAGCCGCGCCGTAAGCAACGTCAGCTTAATCAGAAAGTCCGCTTTACCAACAGCACAGTGGTTGAAACGGTTGACACGCCGGTCGTCGTCGACGAACCACGCCCGGTTGAAAACGTTGAACAGCCCGTTCCAGCGCCGCGTACCGAGCTGGCGAAAGTTGATTTACCTGTCGTTGCCGATATCGCGCCGGAGCAGGATGATAGCGTAGAACCTCGCGATAATACCGGTATGCCGCGTCGCTCCCGCCGTTCTCCGCGCCACCTGCGCGTAAGCGGTCAGCGTCGCCGTCGCTATCGTGACGAGCGCTACCCGACACAATCGCCGATGCCGTTAACCGTCGCCTGCGCGTCGCCAGAAATGGCGTCCGGTAAAGTCTGGATCCGCTACCCGATTGTCCGTCCTCAGGAAACGCAGGTTGTTGAAGAGCAGCGTGAAGCAGATCTGGCGCTGCCACAACCGGTTGTCGCTGAACCGCAGGTTATCGCTGCGACCGTAGCGCTCGAACCACAAGCGTCGGTACAGGCGGTAGAAAACGTTGCCGTTGAACCGCAGACCGTCGCCGAACCACAGGCGCCGGAAGTCGTCAAGGTCGAGACAACGCATCCGGAAGTGATTGCCGCGCCGGTTGATGAACAGCCGCAACTGATTGCCGAAAGCGATACGCCGGAAGCGCAAGAGGTTATTGCTGACGCCGAACCGGTAGCAGAAACCGCCGACGCGTCCATTACGGTGGCTGAAAACGTAGCTGATGTTGCCGTTGTCGAGCCAGAAGAAGAGACAAAAGCGGAAGCGGCTGTTGTGGAGCACACGGCAGAAGAAACCGTTATCGCACCGGCCCAGGTGGTGGAAAAGCCGCAGGACGTTGTCTGCGTTGACGATCATAACCACGCCAGCGCGCCGATGACGCGTGCGCCAGCGCCGGAATATGTGCCGGAAACCCCGCACCATAGCGACTGGCAGCGCCCTTCCTTCCACTTTGAAGGTAAAGGCGCAGCAGGCGGACACAGCGCCACACGTCACGCCAGCGCCCCGGCGACACGCCCACAGCCGGTAGAATGATGTAAATGCTGATACAAAGCCGACCGCCAGGTCGGCTTTTTTTTATGCCTCTTACAGGGCGATGCCTCACCCCATGGCGTCTTTTAGTCACTCCAGGCGTTTATGAGATCGGGCGGGATAATACGTACGGATGGCGTCGCTACGGGCGCGACAATATGACCACTAACTCAATGACGACTAAAAAAATGCCCGCGCCGGGGTGGATGGCGCGGGCAGACAAAACATATCCAGTTTCGTGATATGTTTCAAAAAGAGGCGTTACCGGTTCAACTGGAAAAGCGACATTCCCTGCATGTCGGTAAACGTTTTATAGGACGCCTGTAATGCCGCCTGTTGCATGACGTAGGAGGAAATGACCGAGTTCCAGTCCACATCTACCAGGTTGCTCATCTGTAGCTTCTGTCCCAGCGCACGGTCGCTTCCCAGTGAATCCAGCGTACTGAGTTCGCTCAGTTGCGTTCCCAGTTCCGCACGAACGGTCAGGACGTTATTAAGCGAATTTTTTAAGCCGCGATTGGTTTTATCAATGGCGGCAGCGGCTTTTTCTTTTTCCACGTCATTGCCTTCCACCGGGGTCTTGAGCGCGGCAATTGCCGTATCGAGCATGACAAACAGATTCTTTTCGGAGTCCGAGCCATCCGGTTCCGGCACCGCATTGCTGGTGATGCTATTAAAAATTTGCGCTCCCGTATGGCCAATTACCATCGTGCGTGCGGAATCCACCTGCTGGGTAACACTTTTCTCGCCGCCATGATAACCACCTGTCGCCTGGTCGAATGGCGCCGCTTCCGTTTTATACCCGGCAAAGATATAGCGACCATTGCCGTCAGTGCTGTTTGCCAGGTTCATCAGCTGATCGCGGATCCCCTGTAAATCCGTCGCCAGCGACGCGCGGTCATCGTCGCTTAACGTGCCGTTTCCGGCATAGACGATTTTTTCCTGCGCGGTTTGAATCGCCGTCGTCACCTGACTGAGTACACTTTCTTCCAGCGACACTTTTTGGGTGGCAAACGTACGCGCCAGGGCGTACTGGCTATTCTGCGCCTGCGCCTGAGAGAGTACTACCGCCTGCGACGCGGCGATCGGATCGTCAGATGGGTTGGTAACGCGCTTACCGGTAGACATCTGCTCGCCCAGCTTCATCCATTCGGCCTGAGAATTAGTGATGCCGCTCATATTTTGTTCGTACATCATCTGGGTACTGATACGCATGTCATCCTTCTCCTTTAGCGAATATTCAGTAACGCATCAAACAGCGCATTCGCGGTCTGCAATACTTGCGCATTCGCCAGATAATACTGCTGATAACGCTGCAAATTGCCGTATTCTTCGTCGAGGTTAACGCCGGAAACCGACTGTTGCTGTTTATAAAGCTGTTTAACCACATTCGCCTGCGTGGTGCTGCTGGTTTTCAGCGTTGACGTTTTGTTACCCACATCGCTGACCAACGTGGCGTAAGCATCGTTAAAGGTTTTGTTGCCGCCCACTACATTGCTGTTTTGTAAGTCCAGCAATGCCTGACCATTGCGGTTATCGCTGTCGCCGGTATCCACATCAGGATCGAGTTTTGACTCAGACGCCATCGCAATCTCGGCTTCATTTGTCACTTTAACGTTCATGTCGACGATAGCATTGCTGACCGGCTTGAGAAGAAAACTGTCGTTTTTCTGTGCGCCAGTCCCTACCGTCACTTTCAGACCGTCAATCTCCAGTTTTCCGTCAGCATCTTTTGTCGCCGTGAAGGTGGTGTTATCCGCAGTGCGAGTAACCTGCCAGTCTGTACCGTCAAAAACAATCTTATAATCCGTCGCCTGAACCTTCGTGCTGTCGACCACCTTAGCGGTTAGCGATACCGTTTTATCGGCATTATTACTGTTGCTATATACCACCGGCGAGCCAATGCTAAAGAAGTCTTTCCCTTTATTGCCGTCGGCGTCATAACCTTTGGTATGCTGCGCGTTAAACGCATCGGCAAACGCCAACGCCAACTGGCCCAGCGTATTACGAGTCTGATCCAGATCCTGAGAACGGAACGTCAGTAATCCGCCGAGCGAACCGGTGTTCAGCAACTTTTCCGGAATTTCGATGTTACCGGCGGCCTCATCGACATAAGCGACAGTCGTTCGCGTCGGGTCGGCGCTGGAGGGAACCGCCGCCAACTGACGCGCCGTCGACCCCTGCACCAGCGTATAGCCATTGGCCATCGTCAGGTTATAGGTGCCGCCGTCCTGTACACTCACCTCGACGCCAACGATCTTGTTAAGCTCGCTGACCAACTGATCACGCTGATCGAGCAGGTCGTTCGGCGATGCGCCCGCGCCTACGCCCGTCATACGGGAGATTTGATCGTTCAGGTTAGCTATCTGCTTCGCGTAATTGTTGATTTGCGCCACGCTGGAGCCAATCGCGATATTGACCTGTTTATCCTGATCGCGCAGATACTGATCGGTGGTTTTGAACTGGTTTACCAGCCCTTCCGCTTTACCAATCAGCGCCTGACGCGCCGCAGGATCTTCCGCATTACTGACTAACGTTTGCAGGCTGGTAAAAAAACTCTGCAACGAACCAGACAGTGAGCTGGATTTATCGGCCAGCAGGTTGTCGATTTTCGACATTTGTTCATAGCGCGTGGTTAAGCCGCTGCTCTGGTTTTGCGCGCCGCGTAGCTGATTAGTGATAAACGCATCATATTCGCGCTGTACGCCTGAAACGTAAACGCCATTACCTATCCAGCCGCCAGCCCCTAACGTACTGTTTGCCTGCGCCAGAATAGTTGTCTGCCGGGTATAACCCGCAACGTTATAATTGTTGATGTTATTACTGACCGTATTTAACGCGGCCTGCGCGGCGTTAAGTCCGCTCATGGCGTGATTAATCAAGCTGGACATGATGGTTCCTTTTAATCCTTCAATACTCGTTGTTATCGGCAGCGACTACGTGGACTTGAGCAATTTAAAAGAGATTGTCGAGATTCGCGCTGTAGGTTTTGCTGACCTTTTCACTCATCGCTTTCAACTGCTGAATCATGCTGGTCAATTTACGCGCGTAATTCGGGTCAGTGGCGTATCCGGCGTTTTGCAGGGCCACTGCGCCCTGCTCTGCCGTGGCGGCAGTGGTCACGGCAGCGTAGCGTGGGTTACGCGTTAACAGCGCGACATAATCCGATAATGCCTCCAGATACGAGCTATAGACGCGGAATTTCGCTTTCACTTTTTTCGCTTCGCCATTTTCGTATTCAGTGGTGGTGATTTCCGTCACCGGCCCTTTCCAACTGGCGGTCGCTTTCACGCCAAATACGTTATAGCTGGGTTCGCCATTCTCCCGCAGGATTTGCCGTTGCCCCCAGCCGGACTCCAGCGCCGCCTGCGCCAGAATCAGATGATGCGGCACCCCGCTTTGTTCGCTGGCCAGCCTCGCCGGGAGCGAAAGCCGGGCCAGAAAGTCTTTACTGTCGCCGGAGAGCGGCGCATCGCTGCTGTCCGGCGTTTTCGGTATGGCTTTGCGCACCAGTTGGGTCAGCGCCTGATTTTGATAGCTGTTTACCGTCTCCAGGGAGAATTTAAGCGGTACTTGCGGCGCGTCATCCGCAGGCATCGTCTGCCCGCCCGTCATCTGTTTAACCATCATATCCGCCAGCCCCAGTCCCTTACCGGCGGTCATCTGCTGAGCGATCTGCTGGTCATACATGCTGGTATACAGACGCGTCTGATCGCTGCTGAATAAACCATCTTTGGGTAAAGCCTCGCGCATACTTTTCAGCATCATCTGCACAAACATCCCTTCCACCTGACGGGCCACAGGACGGATATTCGCCGCCGGGTCCTGGCCCGCTTTCGCTTTCAGTTCGTTCAGAGATTGCGCATCCCAGGCCGCGCTGGCCAGCAATTTACCGTCTCCGATCATCAGATGATTTCCAGTTTGGCGCGTAGACAGCCCGCGCTCTGCATGGACTGCAAAATCGACATCAGGTCCATCGGCGTCGCGCCAAGCGCATTCAGCGCGCGCACTACGCTGTTCAGATTGGCGCTGGAACGCACACTCTGTAGCGATCCGCCGCTCTGACGCAAATCTATCTGAGTCTGTGGTGTCACCACGGTCTGTCCGCCGCCAAATGGCGTATTCGGCTGGTTGACGTTGAGCTGGCGATTGACTGTCACTGACAAATTGCCCTGCGCCACAGCGCAGCTATCCAGCGTGACTTCCCTATTCATGACCACCGAACCGGTACGCGAGTTGATCACGACTTTTGCATCCTGCGGCGTCACGTTGACTTCCATATTTTGAATGTCCGCCAGAAAACGCACCTGCGAGCTGTTGCCGCTGGGCACGCGTACCTGTACCGTTCGCGCATCAAGCGCAGTGGCGCTGCCGTAACCGCGGGCGCGGTTGATGGCGTCGGTAATTTGCTGCGCCATCGTAAAATCTTCGTCGTTCAATTGCAGATTAATGGTGTTGCCAGCGCCGAACTGAGTCGGCAACTCGCGTTCGATAATCGCGCCATTAGTGATGCGCCCGCCATTAAGCTGGTTAACCTGCACGCTACTGCCGCCTGCGGAAGCGCCCGCGCCGCCGACCAGAATATTGCCCTGCGCCAGAGCATACACCTGGCTGTCCACCCCTTTTAACGGCGTCATTAATAACGTCCCGCCACGCAGACTTTTAGCGTTCCCCATTGAGGAAACGACGACATCGATCGTTTGTCCCTGTCGCGCAAAAGGCGGATACGACGCCGTCACCATCACCGCCGCCACGTTTTTCAACTGCATGTTGGTGCCGGTGGGGACCGTAATCCCCAGTTGTGACAGCATGTTATTCAACGTCTGGGTGGTAAATGGCGTCTGGGTCGTCTGGTCGCCCGTACCGTCCAGCCCGACCACCAGCCCGTAGCCGATCAGCGAGTTTTCCCGTACTCCCTGGACACTGGTCAGATCCCGGATACGCTCGGCGTGCGCCAGAGTGGCAACCAGTGCCAGAACGATTCCTGCAAGAGCTTTAAACACATACACCTCGCTTACATCGGCGACAAATTAAGGAAGAAACGTTGCAGCCAGCCCATATTTTGCGCTTCGTTAATATAGCCGTTCCCGACATATTCAATCCGTGCATCCGCCACCTGTGTCGAGGGAACGGAGTTGCTGCCGCTGATGGTGCGTGGATTTACCACGCCGGAGAAGCGGATGAATTCCGTTCCCTGATTAATCGCGATCTGTTTTTCCCCCACGACGTGTAAATTGCCATTGGCCAGAACCTGATCGACGGTCACGGTCAGCGTGCCGCTAAAGGTATTGCTGGCATTCGCGCCGCCTTTACCGTTAAAAGAGTTGCCGCCGGAGGCCTCCATATCCGCGCGGGAATTACCGAATAATCCCTGCAGATAACGCGGTACCGTATCAAAACCAAAGCTGGTTTTGCCGTCGCGGCTGGCATTTGCTGACGAGCTTTTACTGGCGCTGACGTTTTCCTGTAACACAATCGTGAGCGTATCGCCGATATTACGCGGTCGACGATCTTCAAAAAGCGGCTGATAGCCATAATTAATCGGCTGCGCAGACTGAAATATGGAGCCATTCGCCACCGGTACCGGGCCAGGTATCGGCTGCGCCGTGGTCGCCCCCTGCACGAGCGGTTTAGCGGGTATCCAGGCGCATCCTGTCAGCGTCGCGACCATCAGGGCCATAACTGGGTAAGCGTGAAGCGCGTATTTTTGCATTACCTTCATCTTCAAAATCAGGGAGCCGGTGGCGTATCCCCCACCGGCGGCCCCTTAGAGTTGCGTCAGTTTCTGCAGCATCTGATCGGTCGTCGATACTGCTTTACTGTTAATTTCATAGGCGCGTTGAACCTGAATCATGTTCACCAGCTCTTCCGCCACGTTAACGTTCGACGTTTCGACATACCCTTGATACAACAACCCCGCGCCGTTGAGCCCCGGCGTGCTTTCGTTCGGCGCGCCGGACGATTGCGTTTCGATATAGAGGTTCTCGCCAATGCTTTCCAGCCCGGTGTCGTTCATAAAGGTGGTCAGGTTAAGCTGCCCGACCTGAACCGGCGCGGCCTGCCCCTGCTGGGTAACGCTGACCACGCCGTCGCGGCCAATCGTGATGCTTAACGCGTTGGCCGGAATGGTGATTGCCGGCTGCACCTGAAAACCGCCCGCCGTCACCAGTTGACCATTCTGATCCACCTGGAAAGAGCCGTCGCGGGTATAGGCAGACGTACCGTCCGGCAGCATGACCTGGAAAAAGCCCTGCCCTTTAATCGCCACATCTTTACTGTTGTTGGTCTGCGACAGGTTCCCCTGACTGTGCAGGCGCTCCGTGGCGACCGGACGCACGCCGGTACCGATTTGCAGCCCGGAAGGCAGAGTCGTCTGCTCGGACGACTGCGCGCCCGGCTGGCGGATGGTCTGATACAACAGATCTTCAAATACCGCGCGCTGACGCTTAAAACCATTGGTGCTGACGTTTGCCAGGTTATTGGCAATCACATCCATATTGGTTTGCTGCGCGTCCAGACCGGTTTTGGCGATCCATAATGAACTGATCATAAAATGTCCTGTATTAACTCATCGACAGCAGTTGGTTAGCTCGCCCTTCGTTCTCATCTACGCTGGTGATAACCTTCATCTGCATTTCAAAACGACGTGCGTTGGCGATCATGTCGGTCATGGCTTCAACCGGCTTGACGTTACTGCCCTCCAGCACGCCCGACATAATGCGAATTGACGGGTCGGCGGCCAGTACCGCCCCGCGTTCAGCCTGTGCCTCGGCGGTAAGGCGGAATAAACCGTCATCGCTCCGCTGCACTTCATTGCCTTCCGCTTTGACCAGCTTCAGTCGCCCAACGGGCGCCACCGTGTTTGGCGGGTCGCCGGGATTGAGCGCGGAGATCGTGCCGTCTGCCGCAATGGTGATTACCGACCCTTCAGGAACGGTAATCGGGCCGCCTTCGCCGATAACCGGATGTCCCTGAATGGTTAACTGCCCGGTCGGACCCACCTGGATATTCCCATTACGGGTATATCCTTCAGCGCCATCCGCCGCTTGCACCACCAGCCAGCCGTCCTGCTGCAACGCAACATCCAGCGGGCGGGAGGTGTAGTCCAACTGACCCGGGGTCATATCCGCCCCCGGCGTCGACGCCGTAACCAGCGTGCGCGTCGCTAAAGAGAGGCCATCAACGGGCACCGCGCGTAGCGCGTTAAGCTGCGCGCGAAAGCCCGGCGTTGAGGCATTAGCCAGGTTGCTGGCCGTTACCGCCTGCTGGTTAAGCGTCTGGCTGGCCGCCCCCATGGCGGTATAAATTGCGTGATCCATTAAGCTATCCCGTCAGGCGCTTAGCGCAGGTTAACCAGCGTATTGAGGATCTGGTCCTGGGTTTTGATGGTCTGCGCATTCGACTGGTAGTTACGCTGCGCGACGATCATATTCACCAGCTCTTTACTTAAATCCACGTTAGAGGCTTCCAGCGCGCCGTTCGTCAGCTTACCGAAGTTGCCGGAACCGGCAGTCCCCAGCAGCGCAGCCCCGGAGGCCTGCGTCGCCGCCCAGACGTTATCGCCCTGGGATGCCAGACCTTCGTTATTGGCGAAGTTAGCCAGCACTATCTGCCCCAGCACCTGCTCCTGCTCGTTGGAATAGTTGCCAACCACGGTGCCGTCGTTGTTAATCTGGTAGCTCACCAGGTCGCCCGGCTTATAGCCGTTTTGATTGGTGGCGACGATGTTGTTAGCCCCGGTGTTCTGCTGCATGGAGTTAAGGAAGCTGAGGGAGAAGGTGGCCGCTGTCGCGCCATTAATCGTACCGGTGGTGATGTTCACCGTACCGCCAGACTCCAGAATCCCGTTTTCATTGAATTTCAGCGTAGTGGACGCCGTTGTTGGCGCAGTGGCTGCAGGATCGCTGCTGTCATGGGTGTACACGGCCCATTCATTATCTTTGGTTTTCACAAAATAGACGTTCATGTCATGGGCATTACCCTGGCTGTCATAAACGGTGACGGTGCCTTTTTTGTTATACGAATCCGCATCACTCACGCTAAAGGGCGTTTTAGACGGTACAGGGTCCGTTGAGTTCAGGTTGATCTGCATTGACGCGGTGGTGGTCGATTTCGCCGCCATCAGCGTGTTCGGAATGGTGATCGGCGCAGGATTCGCCCCCTGCTGAATGGTCGGCGGCGTACCGGTGGCCGGATAGCCGGTCAACTGCATCCCCTGCATATTGACCAGGTTACGGTTCTCGTCCAGTTTGAACTGGCCGTTGCGGCTATAGAACACGGAACCGTTGCTGTCTACCAGGCGGAAAAAACCGTTCTGGCTAATCGCGACATCCAGCCCGCGCCCGGTGTTCGTTGTCGTACCGTCGGTAAAATCCTGGGTAATCCCCGCCACTTTTACGCCCAGCCCCACTTTGGAACCGGCGAACATATCGGCAAATGATGCCGTACCGGACTTAAAGCCATAGGTGGCGGAGTTGGCGATGTTATTACCGATAACATCAAGGTTGGTGGCCGCAGCGTTCAGGCCGCTAACCGCTTGAGAAAAAGACATGACTGACTCCTGATAAGTGTAAGGGCTTAGATTATTTGCCGAACTTCGTCGAGTGTGGTGGTGCCGTAGGTACCCAGATCCAACAGGTTGCCGTTACTGCCCTTCGTCACGCCCTGTACCAGAGCGAATTGCAGCGGCTGCGCCACCAGTTGCGTTCCGCCATTGCTGGCGGTAATCGCAATGTTGTAAGAACCATTCGGTACCGTTGTTCCGTCCGTTTGCTTACCATCCCAGGTAAAGGTGTGTACCCCGGCTCGCAACTCACCGATCTCCAGCGTCCGTACCACCCGGCCATCTTTATCGGTAATGGTTGCCGTCACTTTGTCCGCAGGCTGTTGCAATTCCACGCCAAACGGCGTCGTGGACGTCACGGCCCCTTCTTCCGCGCCTTTACCCGCCAGAATTGTGGTGCCAGGCACCATAACGCCATGCCCAATCAGCGTGGTCGCCTGTAGGGACTGACTATTATCGATTTGCCCGGAAATAGCCCCCAGCGTCGTATTCAGTTTTTCAATGCCGCTCACGGTACTGATTTGCGCCAACTGTGTCGTTAACTCATTATTTTGTAATGGGTTAGTCGGGTCCTGGTTCTTCAATTGCGCGACCAGTAAGGTCAGGAAACTGCTTTGCAGATCGGCAGCGTTGCTTCCGGTCATCGACCCGCTGCCGGTCGTCGTTTTGACGCCCGTGTTGGTCGGGTCATTCATATTTACGGCAATAGACATACGCGCCTCCTTTACTGGCCTAATGTCAGCGTTTTAAGCATCATGCTTTTTACGGTATTCAGGACTTCGATATTTGCCTGATAGCTGCGCGAGGCTGACATCGTGTTGACCATTTCGCCGACCACATCGACGTTGGGCATTTTGACGTAACCATTAGCGTCCGCCAGCGGATTGCCTGGCTCATAAACCAGCTTTTCCGGTGCCTGACTTTCAATCACGCTGGCGACCTTTACCCCGCCAGTGGCTTGCCCCGGCGCGGCGTCCACCTGAAAAACCACCTGTTTGGCGCGATAAGGCTGTCCGTCCGGGCCGGTGACGCTATCCGCATTCGCCAGGTTACTGGCCGCAACGTTCAACCGCTTGGACTGCGCGGCAAGCGCCGATCCGGCAATATCAAAAATGTTTAACAGCGCCACGAATTAGTTTCCTCCCTGTAGCACATTCATCATGCCTTTGAGTTGGCTACCCAGAACGGTAAGCCCCATCTGATATTTGAGACTGTTATCCGCAAACTGCGTACGTTCCCTGTCCATATCTACGGTGTTACCATCCAAAGAAGGCTGATCGGGTACGCGGTAAAGCAGATCCACTGCGGGAGAAGAGACCGCCTGGGCGGGAATATGGTGAGAGGAAGTCAACGTTAACGCGACGCCGCCGGTTTCTTCCCGTCCACGCACCATCACCTTTTTTAACTCACTGGTAAAATCAATATCGCGCGCCTGATACCCCGGCGTATCGGCATTGGCGATATTCGCCGCTAATATTTCCTGACGTTGCGCGCGCAGATTTAGCGCTTCCTGCTGAAATCGTAAGGCGGCATCGAGCCTGTCGAGCATATCTCCTCCGCAAATGGCAAAATTCAGCCGACAGCTTAAATGCCTTCACGCGCGCGTTATCGCCGGAATAAACGCAAAATGCGTCGCTATTTATTGCGTTGATGCCTGCTTCACACGGGTAGAATCCTGCCATGACATCAACCAGGGGGAAGTACCATGCAAACGTTAAAACGAGGATTCGCCGTGGCGGCTTTGCTGTTCAGCCCCCTGACAATGGCGCAGGACATCAACGCCCAGCTGACCACGTGGTTTTCCCAGCGTCTGGCTGGCTTCAGCGACGAGGTGGTTGTCACGCTCCGTTCATCGCCCAATCTGCTACCGAGCTGCGAACAGCCAGCCTTCAGCATGACGGGCAGCGCGAAGCTGTGGGGCAACGTCAATGTGGTGGCGCGCTGCGCCAATGAAAAACGTTATTTGCAGGTGAATGTGCAAGCGACCGGCAATTATGTCGCCGTTGCCGCGCCCGTCGCGCGCGGCGGAAAATTGACGTCGGCCAACGTCACGTTAAAACGTGGCAGGCTGGATCAGTTACCGCCGCGAACGGTACTGGATATCCGTCAGATTCAGGATGCCGTCAGTTTGCGCGATCTCGCTCCCGGGCAGCCGGTACAGCTTACGATGATACGTCAGGCCTGGCGCGTCAAAGCGGGGCAACGAGTACAGGTCATCGCCAATGGCGAGGGGTTTAGCGTCAATGCGGAAGGCCAGGCGATGAATAATGCCGCCGTCGCGCAAAATGCGCGCGTGCGCATGACATCGGGTCAAATCGTGAGTGGAACCGTCGATTCTGATGGGAATATTCTTATTAACCTATAATTGTGTAAAGATTTTGTCGCGGCTGCCGATGAGATATTCAACCATGATGGTAGCTGGCCGCTACAACGTAACCCTCGATGAGGATAAATAAATGAGCATTGACCGTACCTCACCTTTGAAACCCGTTAGCACTGTCCAGACGCGCGAAACCAGCGACACGCCGGTACAAAAAACGCGTCAGGAAAAAACGTCCGCCGCGACGAGCGCCAGCGTAACGTTAAGCGACGCGCAAGCGAAGCTCATGCAGCCAGGCGTCAGCGACATTAATATGGAACGCGTCGAAGCATTAAAAACGGCTATCCGTAACGGTGAGTTAAAAATGGATACGGGAAAAATAGCAGACTCGCTCATTCGCGAGGCGCAGAGCTACTTACAGAGTAAATAAGCGTATGACTCGTTTGTCAGAAATACTTGACCAGATGACCACCGTCCTGAATGACCTGAAGACGGTGATGGACGCCGAGCAACAACAGCTTTCCGTAGGCCAGATTAACGGCAGCCAGCTACAGCGTATTACAGAAGAAAAAAGCTCGTTGCTGGCGACGCTGGATTATCTGGAACAACAGCGCCGTCTGGAGCAGAACGCGCAGCGTAGCGCAAACGATGACATTGCAGAGCGCTGGCAGGCGATTACCGAAAAAACGCAGCATCTTCGCGACCTCAACCAGCACAACGGCTGGCTGCTGGAAGGGCAAATCGAGCGTAATCAACAGGCGCTGGAGGTGCTGAAACCTCACCAGGAGCCGACCTTGTACGGGGCTGACGGTCAGACCTCCGTCTCTCACCGCGGCGGTAAAAAAATTTCTATCTAATCATTGCCGGATGGCGACGTTGCGCCTTTCCGGCCTGAATGCCTTGTAGGCCTGATAGCACAGCGCTATCAGGCACTGAATTTACGCCGTCCGACGAACAAACTCTTTCACTTTAAAGCCCAGCACGGCAAGCGCGGCGAAATAGGCCGCGATACCCGCGATCACTACCGCCATCAAACGTAGCAAACGCCATAACATCGACCCTTGCGACCACTCCGGCATAATATGCAACACGCCGAACAATACGGCGGCCATTACCAGTACGGAAATGATCAGACGCATCAGGAACCACATCCACCCCGGTTGTGGCGTAAAGATATTCTGTTTGCGCAGTTGCCAGTACAGCAGCGACGCATTGAGACATGCCGCCAAACCAATAGAGAGCGACAGCCCGGCGTGTTTCAGCGGTCCAATAAACGCCAGGTTCATTAACTGAGTCATGATTAACGTCACGATGGCGATTTTCACCGGCGTTTTAATATCCTGGCGAGAATAGAAGCCCGGGGCCAACACTTTTACGACGATCAAGCCAATCAGCCCCACCGAATAGGCGATTAACGCCCGCTGCGTCATCGCCGCATCAAAGGCGGTGAATTTACCGTACTGAAACAGCGAGACCGTCAGCGGCTTCGCCAGAATGCCTAACGCTACCGCGCTCGGCAACGCCAGTAAAAAGCACAAACGCAGCCCCCAGTCCATCAGGCGGCAGTACTCATCATGATTGCCGCTGGCAAAGCTTTTCGACAATGACGGCAACAGGATGGTCCCCAACGCCACGCCCAGCACGCCGGACGGGAACTCCATCAACCGATCGGCATAGTACATCCATGAGACCGAGCCGGAGGCCAGAAACGAGGCGAAAATGGTATTGATGATAAGGGAGATCTGACTGACGGAAACGCCCAAAATCGCCGGCCCCATCTGTTTGACCACCCGCATCGCCCCGGTGTCGCGAAAGTTAATGCGCGGCAGCACCAGCATACCGATCTTTTTCAAATACGGAAGTTGATACACCAGTTGCAGCACGCCGCCGACGGTGACTGCCCAGGCTAACGCCAGCACCGGCGGATTAAAGTATGGCGCGGCGAATAATGCAAAACCGATCATGCTGATATTAAGAAATGTCGGCGCAAAAGCGGGAATAGAGAAGCGATTCCAGGTGTTGAGAATGGCGCCAACCAGTGAAGCCAGAGAGATCAGCAGAATATAGGGAAACGTAATCCGCAGCAGTTGCGTCGTCAGCGCGAATTTATCCGCAGTATCGGCAAAACCCGGCGCGGTTACCATAATCACCCACGGGGCGGCCAGCATACCGGCCACCGTCACGACGGCCAATGCCAGCGTCAACAGGCCGGAAACGTAAGCGACAAAGATCCGCGTCGCTTCTTCACCCTGCTTGCTCTTATATTCCGCCAAGATAGGCACAAAGGCCTGAGAAAAAGCGCCTTCGGCAAAGATCCGGCGTAGTAAATTAGGGAGTTTAAACGCCACAAAAAAGGCGTCGGTCGCCATCCCTGCGCCAAAAATTCTGGCGACAATCGCATCACGGGCAAAGCCCAACACGCGTGAAAACATAGTCATCGAGCTGACGGCAGCCAGCGATTTCAATAAATTCATTTCTTTTGTATTCCAGACCCTGGCGTAAAACTCCTGCATGGCTGATCCATCGACCGGATAACGCAACTTCTGCCGTATCCGGCTGTATCACCGCGCCTGACGGCGACGTCAAAACGTCTTATCAGGCCTTACAGACTCCCCACGGTTTGCCATTATTCACTGTGAAAAGAGGTATTATGTAGAGTGGGCATATATACCCGCCATACTTCGAGCTGCATGTGCGTTAGCTTTTCTGCAACTCGAATTATTGAGGGTATAGTACCTGGATTACGATGAATTACTACCGCCAGATGTTACAGAGGGTTATTCGCTGATGGCGTCCCGCCACAGCGCCTCCACGACGCGCTGGGCCAAAATCGCCTGCTCCCCCGCCGTTTCCGGAACCGTCTGATTTTGTACGCAGTCAATGAAATGCCGCGCGCATCCGACAAAACCACGCTGTTCAAGCGTCGTTTGCCAACCCGGAATGGGTTTGATGAGAATACCCTGCCCGCGCTCTTCGCGCCATTCACGCATATCCGTCACGTCATACAACCCGCCGTCGGTGACGGCCTGGACCGATTCACGCTGACTTCCGGCGCGCCGGTGCATACTGGTGGTAATTTGTAGTTTGTCGGCGGAAAAATGATGTTCCGCATAGCACATTTCGCCGGACTCGCTGGTGAGCAACGTGCCGCTGGCAAGGCGCGCCTCGCCGCCCGCCAGCCACAGAGCGGTATCCACGACATGCAGATAGTCATCGAGCAAAGTAAAACGTAAGTCGTGCGGCCCGACGCTATCGGTACGATGTTTATCCATACGCAGTGACGCCGCAGTGCCGAGGCGCGTCTTCAGTTCGCGGTACAGCGGCGCGAAACGGCGATTAAAGCCAACCATCAGCGTCAATTTTTTTTGCGCCGCCAGCGCCACCAGCCGTTCGGCATCACGTAGATTTTCCGCCAGCGGTTTATCCACGCAAACATGGACGCCGGCATTGAGAAGTTCGCTGACCACGGCATAATGGCTTGCGGTACTGGAGTGGACGAAGACCGCATCGCAGCCGGACGCTAAATTCGCCAGCGAATCCACATACGGTATGCGCCAGCTTTCGCAGATACGTAAGGCTTTATCCCGCGAAGGAGACCAGGCGCCCTGTAACGTCCATCCGGCGGTGTTGGTTAATACCGGCAGCCAGGCCTTCTGCGCAATACCGCCTAATCCGACAATGCCAATCCGTAATGTTCTCACATTACTCTCCCAGGTGAGCTAACAAAGAATCCAGCCGCTGCTTTAACTCCGCCACTTCGCTTTCCAGCGCTTCGACGCGCGACTGAAGATCGCCCGACGCACTTTCCGGCGCAGACGTCTGGAGAGACAGTTCATCGACGTCGCCGCAAAAAAGGTGTATATAACGGCTTTCGCGCTTACCCGGTTCACGCGCCAGACGGACGACATACGGGCCGTCCTCACGACTGGCAAGCCGTTCCAGCGTGGATTCAACTTCCGCCATATCACTGAATTCATGCATCCGCGACGCCCGGCTACGCAACTCGCCGGGCGTTTGCGCGCCGCGCAGCAGCAGCGTAGTGACAAGCGCCACTTCCGCCGCGCTAAGTTTCAGATCGCCAAATTCGGAATTACAGAAACGCTGTTCATATTTGGTGACGCGATTGCCAAACCCGCTGACCGTACGCAAAAAGTGGCGTTTCACCAGGTTATCGAGCTGTTCTTGTACCTCTTGTTCCGTCAGGTTCATCACTGGTTCACGGTTGGTTTTCTGATTACAGGCTGTCACCACGCCGTTGACGGAAAGCGGATACTGTTCCGGCGTTGTCACCTGCTTTTCCAGCAGACACCCAATCACTCGCGCTTCAGTGGCAGTTAATTCATATTTCATCGTTTTCTCCCTTTGCCTCTCATTCCGTAAGCCGCTCAACGCCCCGGCGTCCATAACGGCGTGGTTAACGCCGTCAGGACATGGTCGCGCCATTGTCCATCAATCAACAGGTAATCTTTCGCATAGCCTTCTTTCTCAAAGCCAAGCCGCGCCAGCAACGCGCCGCTACGTTTGTTGTGCGGCATATAGTTCGCCATGATACGGTGGATATGCTGAGTGCGCTGCATATAGCGAATCGCAGCGGTTAAGGCTTCAAACATCAGCCCCTGCCCCTGCCACTTCTGCGCAATGGAATAGCCCAGATAACAGGCATGAAAAGAACCGCGCACCACATTGGAAAAATTCGCCACGCCGATAATTTCTTTTTCTTCCGGATCAAGTAGCGCGAAATAGAAGGCGGAGCCCTGTTTGTGAAATTCACCGATCATTCCCAGACGCGCCTGCCATCCTGAAGGATAACAATGACTTTCATCACGGACCGGTTCCCAGGGTTTTAAAAAATGACGATTTTCCGCGTAATAATCGGCCAGACGCCAGGCATCACGCTCATGCACTAAACGTACCACCAGACGATCGGTGGTTAAGCGCACTTTTGGCACGTTACTACGATAGCCAAACATTCTATACCTACTCCTTCCTGTAACGTCTTCAGCACGCCAGTAACATTACTATACCTGCGCAACCAGGCTCTGTGAAAAGCGCAAATCGTCATTTTTTGAATTGCTGCCACATTTTGATGAAAACTCTCGATTAAAAAGGACTTTTGATAAAAAAATATTGTCCCGCTAACGGTAGGAAAAAACGAAACGCCGCCGCAGAATAGAAGACGCTCATCTTTTATTTCCCGGGAGGGGAAATGTCGCGCGTCTCGCAGGCGAGGAACCTGGGTAAATATTTTCTTCTCATCGATAACATGTTAGTGGTGCTGGGTTTTTTCGTCGTCTTCCCGCTCATCTCTATTCGCTTTGTCGATCAAATGGGGTGGGCTGCCGTAATGGTAGGGATCGCGCTCGGCCTGCGCCAGTTTATTCAACAAGGTCTGGGCATTTTTGGCGGCGCCATCGCCGATCGCTTTGGCGCGAAACCGATGATTGTCACCGGTATGCTGATGCGCGCCGCAGGCTTTGCCACCATGGGTATCGCGCATGAGCCCTGGCTCTTGTGGTTTTCCTGCTTTCTTTCCGGTCTCGGCGGTACGCTTTTCGACCCGCCGCGTTCAGCGCTGGTGGTCAAATTAATTCGTCCGGAGCAACGGGGCCGCTTCTTCTCTCTGTTGATGATGCAGGACAGCGCGGGCGCGGTGATTGGCGCGCTGCTGGGAAGCTGGTTGCTACAATACGATTTTCGCCTGGTCTGCGCGACAGGTGCTATTTTGTTCATATTATGCGCCCTTTTCAATGCATGGCTGCTTCCGGCCTGGAAGCTATCAACGGTCAGAACGCCGGTGCGTGAAGGAATGCGCCGCGTCATGAGCGATAAAAGGTTTGTCACCTACGTGCTGACGCTGGCGGGCTACTATATGCTGGCGGTACAGGTCATGTTAATGCTGCCGATTATGGTAAACGATATCGCCGGTTCGCCTGCTGCCGTGAAATGGATGTACGCTATTGAGGCGTGTCTCTCGCTGACGTTGCTCTACCCGATTGCCCGCTGGAGCGAAAAGCGTTTTCGGCTGGAGCATCGGCTGATGGCCGGTTTGCTCGTCATGTCGCTGAGCATGCTCCCCATCGGGATGGTGGGCAATTTACAGCAGCTTTTTACGCTTATTTGCGCTTTCTACATCGGCTCGGTTATCGCCGAACCGGCGCGCGAAACGCTCAGCGCGTCGCTCGCGGACGCGAGGGCGCGGGGAAGCTATATGGGCTTTAGCCGTCTGGGATTAGCCATTGGCGGCGCGATTGGTTATATCGGCGGCGGCTGGTTGTTTGATATGGGGAAAGCGCTTGCGCAGCCTGAACTACCGTGGATGATGCTCGGTATTATCGGCTTTATCACCTTTTTGGCTTTAGGCTGGCAATTTAGTCATAAGCGCACGCCGCGCCGGATGCTGGAACCCGGCGCCTGATTTGATACCTGTCGCTATCTCCTCCATACTGGTCAGGAACCGACAGTCAAATGGAGGAGAAACGTGAAGCTTTATATTTACGATCATTGCCCTTTCTGCGTTAAAGCCCGCATGATTTTCGGCCTGAAGAACATCCCCGTTGAACTTAACGTGTTACAAAATGACGACGAGGCGACGCCCACCCGGATGATTGGTCAAAAGATGGTGCCCATCCTGCAAAAAGATGATAGTCGCTACCTTCCTGAAAGTATGGATATTGTACATTATGTCGACAACCTCGACGGCAAACCGCTGTTAACCGGGAAACGTAATCCAGCCATTGAAGAGTGGTTGCGCAAAGTTAACGGTTACGTTAATCAGCTACTGCTGCCGCGATTTGCAAAATCCGCTTTCGATGAATTTTCTACCCCTGCGGCGCGCCAGTATTTTATCCGCAAAAAAGAGGCCTCATCTGGCAGTTTTGACAACCATCTTGCGCACTCTGCCGGACTGATTAAAAAGATCGGCGATGATTTACGTTTGCTGGATAAACTCATCGTACAGCCTAACGCCGTTAACGGCGAATTATCGGAAGATGATATTCATCTGTTTCCGCTTCTGCGTAATCTGACGCTGGTCGCCGGTATTCACTGGCCGACAAAAGTCGCGGACTATCGCGATAATATGGCGAAGCAGACGCAAATTAATTTACTCTCCTCAATGGCTATCTAACGCCCGCCAGGCGGCAACCCTTTCTTGCCGCCTTTTTCAGCTTTTTTTAGTGGTGCCATGTCCGCTGGCGCGACATGCTGCTTTGTGTCAAGATTAGGGCACAGGCAACATGCTAAGGAACGCCATGAAAAAGTTTTTTTTTGCCGCTGCGCTGGTAGTTAGCGGCCTGTTAGTGGGTTGTAATCAACTTACGCAATACACCATTAGCGAACAAGAAATCAATCAAGCGCTTGAAAAACGGAATAATTTCTCAAAAGATATTGGTCTGCCCGGCATTGCCGACGCGCATATCGTATTGACTAACCTTGCCAGCCAGATTGGTCGGGAAGAACCTAATAAAGTCACCCTTACTGGCGATGCCAGGCTGGATATGAATTCCCTGTTTGGCAGTCAAAAAGCGACGATGAAACTCAAGCTAAAAGCCCTGCCGGTCTTTGATAAAGAAAAAGGCGCCATCTATCTTCAGGAGATGGAAGTAGTAGACGCCACCGTGACGCCGGAGAAAATGCAATCGGTGCTACAAACGCTCCTGCCTTATTTAAATCAGTCTTTACGTAGCTACTTTAACCAGCGGCCCGCTTACGTGTTGCGTGAGGACAGCAGTAAAGGCGAAGCGTTAGCAAAGAAACTCGCGAAAGGCATTGAAGTTAAACCTGGTGAAATCGTTATTCCTTTCACCAATTGATTTCGGAGGGCGCGCTCGCGCCCTTTTTTTACGTGCAAACGAAAACGTTTCCGCTTATCCTTTGTTTCCGGCAAAAAGACTATTCCTCAGCCGGAGCTTATTAATGACTGCACCATCCCAGGTTTTAAAGATCCGCCGCCCGGACGACTGGCACGTTCACCTTCGCGATGGCGACATGTTAAAAACGGTCGTACCCTATACCAGCGAAATTTATGGTCGCGCTATCGTGATGCCGAACCTGGCGTCCCCCATCACGACCGTTGATGCAGCGATCGCCTACCGCCAGCGTATTCTCGATGCGGTGCCCGCCGGGCATGATTTCACGCCGTTAATGACCTGCTATTTAACGGATTCGCTCGATGCCGATGAACTGGAGCGTGGTTTCCATGAAGGCGTGTTTACTGCGGCCAAGCTTTACCCGGCCAATGCCACCACTAACTCCAGTCATGGCGTAACGTCAGTCGACGCTATCATGCCGGTACTGGAGCGGATGGAAAAACTCGGAATGCCATTGCTGGTCCACGGTGAGGTGACCCATGCGGATGTTGATATCTTCGATCGCGAAGCGCGTTTTATCGACACCGTAATGGAACCGCTACGCCAGCGTCTGACCGCGCTTAAAGTGGTCTTTGAACACATCACAACCAAAGATGCCGCGCAGTATGTACGTGACGGCAGCGACAACCTGGCGGCGACCATTACGCCTCAACATTTAATGTTTAACCGTAATGATATGCTGGTCGGCGGCATTCGTCCTCACCTGTACTGTCTGCCGATTCTGAAACGCAATATTCACCAGCAGGCGTTACGCGACCTGGTCGCCAGTGGTTTTACGCGCGCCTTCCTGGGGACGGATTCAGCGCCGCATTCACGTCATCGTAAAGAGACCCGTTGCGGCTGCGCCGGTTGTTTCAACGCCCCCTCCGCTCTTGGCAGTTATGCCGCCGTGTTTGAGGAAATGAACGCGCTGGCGCACTTTGAAGCGTTCTGTTCACTGAATGGCCCGCAATTCTATGGCCTGCCGGTGAATACGGGGTGGGTGGAACTGGTTCGCGATGAACAACAGATACCGGAAAATATCGCGCTGGCTGATGATTCGCTGGTGCCTTTTTTAGCGGGTGAAACAGTACGCTGGTCAGTAAAAAAATAAAAAATGCGCTTACCTGTTGCTATATATTGGATTTAACTGTATATATATCCAGTATATTCAACAGGGGGCCATTATGCGTATTGAAGTCACTATAGCCAAAACGTCACCTCTGCCTGCCGGTGCGATTGATGCGCTGGCGGGCGAACTCTCCCGTCGTATTAGCCATCATTTTCCTGAGAACTTGGGGAACGTCACCGTGCGTTACGCTACCGCCAACAACTTGTCCGTCATTGGCGCATCAAAAGAGGACAAAGAACGCATTAGCGAGATTCTCCAGGAGACCTGGGAGAGCGCTGATGACTGGTTCATCAATGAATAAAAAATGATATGCAGTGATGTATGTTTGCCGGGTCGCCCCGGCTTTTTTATTTGCGCAACTGATGAATATTTCACCTGACCCTCAAAATAATTGCACAACATCCTAAAAAAATATGAATGAACTGCCGCTTTACTGTTCATATAATTCTTAAAAAGAGAAATTTATCCTCCGGTCTCTTTAAAAACGCAGTGAATAGCCTTATTAATTGGTATACTGAAGTTGCTTCAGAAGAAAAACACGCATTGAACCTCGAGAACCGTTGTCTTATAACACGTACCAGGGGGGCATGATGGAAAAGAATAATGAAGTCATTCAGACCCATCCGCTTGTAGGATGGGACATCAGCACCGTCGATAGCTATGATGCGCTGATGCTGCGTTTACACTACCAGACCCCAAATCGTCCGGAACCGGAAGGGACTGAAGTTGGTCAAACGCTCTGGTTAACGACAGATGTAGCCAGGCAATTTATTTCAATATTAGAAGCCGGCATCGCCAAAATAGAATCAGGCGATTACCAGGAAAACGAGTATCGTCGCCATTAGCGTGACGCGCTCCCCCTCTCTCAGGCACCGTAAGGTGCCTCACTTATTTCTGGCTTGTATATCTCAGCGCAGTTATTTACCCTGAAATCATCGCGATAGCAGAGAGAAGCTGATGAAATACGGCCTTATTATTATCGGCAGCGGTTCGGTTGGCGCCGCCGCTGGTTATTACGCCACCCGCGCCGGGCTAAAGGTCCTGATGACCGATGCGCATATGCCGCCTCATCAACAGGGCAGCCACCACGGCGATACCCGTCTTATCCGCCACGCTTATGGTGAAGGCGAAAAATATGTCCCGCTGGTGCTTCGCGCCCAGACGCTTTGGGATGAACTCTCCACACACAATGAAGAGCCTATTTTTGTCCGCTCCGGCGTCGTCAACCTCGGCCCGGCCGATTCCGCTTTCTTAGCCAACGTCGCACGAAGCACGCAACAGTGGCAATTGAACGTCGAGCGCCTGGACGCGACGGCCCTCATGACGCGCTGGCCGGAAATTCGCGTGCCCGATAATTATATCGGGCTGTTTGAAGCTGACTCCGGTTTCCTGCGCAGCGAATTAGCCATTACCACATGGCTTCGTCTGGCCCGAGAGGCAGGCTGCGCACAGCTATTCAACAGCCCGGTAAGCCATATTCACCATGATGATAACGGTGTGACGATAGAGACGAGTGAAGGCTGCTACCACGCCAGCAAAGCGCTGATTAGCGCGGGCACCTGGGTCAAAACGCTGGTACCGGAGCTGCCCGTTCAGCCCGTACGTAAAGTTTTTGCCTGGTTTAAGGCGGATGGACGTTACAGCACTAAAAACCGCTTTCCGGCCTTTACCGGCGAAATGCCCAACGGCGATCACTATTACGGTTTCCCGGCGGAGAACGACGAGTTAAAAATCGGCAAACACAATGGCGGGCAGCGAATACAGGCACCGGAAGAGCGCAAGCCCTTTGCCGCCGTTGCCAGCGATGGCGCGGAAGCATTTCCTTTCCTGCGTAACGTACTGCCGGGTATCGGCGGTTGTTTACATGGGGCGGCATGTACCTATGATAATTCGCCGGACGAGGATTTTATTATCGATACGCTGCCTGGCCATGAGAATACGCTTGTCATCACTGGACTCAGCGGACATGGTTTTAAATTCGCCCCGGTGTTAGGAGAAATCGCTGCGGATTTTGCGTTGGGAAAAACGCCCTCCTTTGATCTGACGCCGTTCCGGCTTTCCCGTTTTAGCCAATAATTTGTCGGCCCCGTAAAGGGGCTGTTTATTAAGGTAAGCTATGCGTCGTCTCTTTCATTTTCTGATGAATAATATTCGCGAACATTTCATGCTTTACGTTATTCTTTGGTCGCTGCTGGCAGTGATGGATATTGTTTATCTCCTTTTCTTCTGATGGCTTTTCATTGACATTAACTGACACTTCCTGAAAATTCCTCACTTTTTATTTCATAATGTTGAAGCACGGTAATAATGCCAGTTCCTGCCGTTGCGCGGTTATCAGGGGGAAATATCTCGAAACTTCTGAAGCTGAACCGCAAACAACATCAAAATTATTGAAATAAAAATAAATATCATTCAAATTCTTATTTATAAGTTGCATTCGGCGCTTTTCCACGCCATTTTCATTCTCTCGTGAAATATTCATTGGTGTGTTTATGCAATTTAAAAATACTCCACAGCGTTATGGCGTGGTTTCCGCCGCGCTCCACTGGCTGACCGCCCTGGTGGTCTATGGCATGTTTGCGTTGGGTTTATGGATAGTCACGCTCAGTTATTACGACGGCTGGTATCACCAGGCACCGGAAATACATAAAAGTATTGGCATATTACTGATGATGGCGCTGATCGTGCGTATTATCTGGCGGCTTTATTCTCCGCCGCCCGTTGCGTTGACCAGCTATTCCCGTTTAACGCGCGCTAGCGCCGCCGCGGGTCATCTCCTCCTGTATCTCCTGCTCTTTGCGATAATCATTAGCGGCTACCTGATTTCCACCGCCGACGGTAAACCGATTAGCGTCTTTAGCTGGTTTGAGATTCCGGCCACGCTTACGGACGCGGGCGCGCAGGCTGACATCGCCGGAACACTGCATCTGTGGTTTGCCTGGTCGCTGGTCATTATCTCGCTCTCGCATGGGGTTATGGCGCTAAAACACCATTTCATCGATAAAGACGACACTCTGAAACGTATGACAGGAATGTCGTCATCTGACTATGGAGCTCAAAAATGAAAAAAAACCTACTGGGATTCACCCTCGCATCCTTGTTATTCACGACCGGTTCCGCCGTGGCGGCGGAGTATAAAATTGATAAAGAAGGCCAACATGCGTTCGTCAATTTCCGCATCCAGCATCTGGGCTACAGCTGGCTATACGGCACCTTTAAAGATTTCGACGGCACGTTCACTTTTGACGAAAAAAATCCGTCGGCAGACAAAGTGAACGTGACCATTAACACCAATAGCGTCGACACTAACCATGCCGAACGTGACAAACACCTGCGTAGCGCGGAGTTTCTTAATGTTGCGAAATTCCCGCAGGCAACCTTCACCTCTACCAGCGTGAAAAAAGAGGGCGATGAACTGGATATTACCGGCAATCTGACGCTCAATGGCGTGACTAAACCGGTGACGCTGGAAGCGAAGCTGATGGGCCAGGGCGACGATCCGTGGGGCGGTAAGCGCGCGGGCTTTGAGGCCGAAGGAAAAATTAAGCTGAAGGATTTCAATATAACTACCGATCTCGGCCCAGCCTCACAAGAGGTGGAGCTTATCATCTCAGTAGAAGGCGTTCAGCAGAAGTAACGCCTGGCGAAATGCCGGATAGCGGCCTTTACGCCGCTATCCGGCAAAATATTACTCAGCCGGATCGGGAATGCTCAGTTTGCTATTAAGCCGACCACGCGATTTATTAAAAATTTTGTTGCCGTTCTCGCGACCCGCACGACGTCGGCGCTGTTCTTCCTCCGGCAAGGCCAACTCTTCACAGCATTGTTCACTACAGCAGCCGTTAAATTTACTGGCGCACTGCGGACACTGGATAAACAGCAGATGGCAACCGTCATTTTTGCAGTTGGTATGGCTATCGCAGGGCGCGCCGCACTGATGGCAATGCGCGATAACCTCATCCGAGATTCGTTCGCCCATTCGCTCATCAAATACAAAATTTTTGCCGATAAAGCGAACGGGAAGCCCCTGCTCGCGCGCGCGACGGGCGTATTCAATGATGCCACCCTCAATATGCCAGACTTTATTGAAACCGTTGTGTTTCATCCAGGCGCTGGCTTTCTCACAACGAATACCGCCGGTACAGTACATCACTATCTTTTTATCTGCATGTTCCCGCAGCATTTCAACCGCTTTTGGCAACTGTTCACGAAACGTATCCGCCGGGATTTCCAGAGCATTTTCGAAATGGCCGACTTCATACTCATAGTGGTTGCGCATATCAATAAAGACCGCATCAGGATCGTCCAGCATCGCATTCACATCTGCCGCCTTCAGATAATCGCCGACATTACTGGCGTCAAAAGTCGGATCGTCAATTCCGTCAGCGACGATACGGTCGCGAACTTTCATACGCAGCACCCAAAATGACTTTCCGTCATCCTCCAGCGCGATATTTAAACGCAGCCCGTCCAGCGCGGGGTCGAACGTATAAAGCTGTTGACGAAAGGTCTCGACCTTGCTTTGCGGCACGCTGATTTGCGCATTGATGCCCTCATGCGCCAGGTAAACGCGACCAAAAACGTCCAACGCCGTAAACACCTGATACAACGCGTCCCGCGTCTGTTGCGGCGAGGCGATAGTGAAATATTTATAAAAAGAAATTGTCGTACGCGGCTCGCTTTCCGCCAGCATTTTGGCTTTCAGCTCGTCATTAGAGATGCGGTTGTGTAACACTGGCATAGTGTACGTATCCTGCAATCAGCAAAAAATAAAGTGGGCAGGCATGATAAGGCAAGTCTCGCCAATTTACATCCACACATTTTGCGCTACATTTCCTGCTTTACACTAAATAATTAACAACAATTGTCGATTTAATCGCCACTCTCCTGCTACATATTTTTGCTCAACGCAAAAAGATGCGAGAATACGGGGAATTGTTCGTTGAAAGACAGGATAGAAATGACGAAGTTGCCTAAGTTCTCCGTGGCCTTACTGCATCCGCGCTATTGGTTAACCTGGTTGGGTATAGGCGCGCTTTGGTTGGTCGTGCAACTCCCCTACCCGGTCATCTATAAATTGGGTTGCGCATTGGGCCACCTGGCGCGACGCGTAATGAAACGCCGCGCGAAAATCGCCTATCGCAACCTTGAATTATGCTTTCCGGAAATGACCGCGCAGGAACGCCACACCATGGTGGTCAAAAACTTTGAATCCGTCGGTATGGGCGTGATGGAAACCGGCATGGCCTGGTTCTGGCCCGATCGGCGAGTGAACCGCTGGATGGAAGCGAGCGGTCTGGAGCATATCCGTGAAGTTAAAGCGCAGGGGCTGGGGTTCATTCTGGTAGGAATACATTTCCTTACCCTTGAGTTTGGCGCCCGCATGTTTGGTATGCATAACCCGGGGATCGGAGTTTATCGCCCGAATGATAATCCGTTGCTCGACTGGTTACAGACCTGGGGACGCTTACGCTCCAATAAATCGATGTTGGATCGCAAAGATCTGAAAGGCATGGTTAAGGCATTGAAAAGCGGCGAATTGATCTGGTATGCGCCGGATCACGATTATGGCCCGCGCGCCAGCGTTTTTGTACCATTATTCGCCGTCGACCAGGCCGCTACGACCTCCGGTACCTGGATGCTCGCGCGCATGTCTAAAGCCTGTATTATCCCCTTCGTTCCTCGCCGTAAACCCGATGGGAAAGGCTACGAACTGATCATTCTTCCTGCAGAATATTCGCCTCCGCTGGAGAGCGCAGAAGCGACTGCCGCATGGATGAATAAGATTGTTGAGCAGTGCATTATGATGGCGCCAGAGCAGTATATGTGGCTGCATCGCCGCTTTAAAACTCGCCCTGAAGGCGTACCGTCGCGCTATTGACAGGATTGCAGCCGTCAGGCTGCAATTTTTCCCCTCTTTTAGCTTTAAAAGCTCCCCACATTGCGAGGCTGGTAAGGTCGGCGCATAATTATAATTAGTACGCTCATAATTAAATTGATGATAGCGCAAAACGCGCATCATACTGTGGAACGCTATGTCACCCTCTGATGTCCCCATAAACTGGAAACGCAATCTAACTGTTACCTGGCTGGGCTGTTTTTTAACCGGCGCGGCATTCAGCTTGGTCATGCCTTTTCTCCCTCTCTACGTTGAGCAACTCGGCGTAACAGGCCATAGCGCGCTCAACATGTGGTCCGGGCTGGTCTTTAGTATTACGTTCCTCTTTTCAGCTATTGCTTCCCCTTTTTGGGGCGGCCTGGCGGATCGTAAAGGGCGTAAGATCATGCTGTTGCGTTCCGCTCTCGGCATGGCCATTGTGATGCTGTTAATGGGCATGGCGCAAAATATCTGGCAATTTCTGATCCTCCGCGCGTTATTAGGCCTGCTGGGCGGATTTATTCCCAACGCCAATGCGCTCATCGCCACTCAGGCGCCGCGCCACAAAAGCGGCTGGGCGTTAGGGACGCTCTCTACTGGCGGCGTCAGCGGCGCTCTGCTTGGCCCACTTGCGGGCGGTCTGCTCGCCGACCATTACGGCCTTCGCCCGGTCTTTTTTATTACCGCCAGCGTTTTGTTTATCTGTTTTCTGCTCACCTTCTTTTTTATTCGCGAGAATTTCCTGCCGGTGAGCAAAAAAGAGATGCTTCACGTTCGGGAAGTGGTCGCCTCGTTAAAAAATCCCCGCCTGGTGTTAAGCCTGTTTGTCACCACGCTGATTATTCAGGTGGCGACGGGGTCTATTGCGCCCATCCTGACGCTCTATGTGCGCGAACTCGCAGGCAATGTCAGTAATATTGCGTTCATTAGCGGAATGATAGCGTCCGTTCCCGGCGTGGCGGCATTACTTAGCGCCCCCCGGCTCGGCAAGCTCGGCGACAGAATTGGCCCGGAAAAGATCCTTATCGTCGCGCTGATTATTTCCGTACTGCTGCTGATTCCAATGTCTTTTGTGCAAACGCCGTGGCAGCTCGCGCTATTGCGGTTTCTGCTTGGCGCGGCGGATGGCGCGCTGCTGCCAGCCGTTCAAACTCTGCTGGTTTACAACTCTACCAACCAGATAGCCGGGCGCATATTCAGTTACAACCAATCTTTCCGCGATATCGGCAACGTCACCGGCCCTCTCATGGGCGCCGCAATTTCCGCGAGCTATGGCTTCCGCGCCGTATTCTGCGTCACGGCAGGCGTGGTGTTGTTCAATGCTATCTATTCATGGAACAGCTTACGACGGCGCAGACTGGCAATAGAATAATTTTTGCGCTTTCATACTTGCAATATTACAGAATCAGCTATTCTTTCCCTAAATACCTCGTCAAATCAAAGGGAGACACTGATGACCATGTATGCCACGCTGGAAGAAGCTATCGATGCAGCCCGGGAAGAATTTCTGGCTAACCATCCAGGCCTCGAACAAGATGAAGCGAATGTGCAGCAGTTCAACGTTCAGAAATATGTACTGCAGGATGGGGACATCATGTGGCAGGTCGAATTTTTCGCCGATGAAGGTGAAGATGGCGAATGTCTGCCGATGCTGAGTGGTGAAGCCGCGCAGAGCGTGTTTGACGGTGATTATGATGAGATAGAGATCCGCCAGGAGTGGCAGGAAGAGAATACTTTGCATGAATGGGATGAAGGGGAATTCCAGCTTGAACCCCCGCTTGATACCGAGGAAGGCCGTACTGCGGCAGACGAATGGGATGAGCGTTAATTACTCATAAGGCCCGTGGTGAATATCGAGCGGCAGCAGCAATGTATCGAAGATCAGTGAGAAGGGCAGATCGAGGATAGTGATATAGCGCCATGCGGAATCACGCATATCCCACTGCACGCCAGGGTAATACTGGTTGCCGTGTCCTTGTCCGGGGATCGTTCTGCTGATAATACTGCCGCAGCCGCTCAGGGTAATCACCATTATGCTCACCGCGAATATACGCACCTGATACCTCATTTCACTATAAAAATACCGGCATCACGCCGGTATTTTTCACCTCACTCCAGACCTGAAGACCTTATCTCGCTGACGATGTTCGTCCCTGCAACGCCTGCGGATTCAGGACGAGAGACTGATAATGGTTTACCCAGGAAGAGTATCTCTCTGGCGCATTCCAGACCCGATAGTGTAAACGCGCCATCGTCACCGGATCGCTGAGCAAAACCAGACGCCGATCGCGGTTCAGTTTCTCCGGCGTTTCGTTTAGCGCCTGCTCCACATGACGATCGCGGGCTATTTCCAGTACCTTACTGGCGCGGTGACGCGCAGTGGCCATCGCGGTCGCCAGCGCATTAAGCGACGGGTTAAATACCGCATGCATAAAGCCATCGTCCAGAATACGGCGGCGATTCATCTCCAGATATTTATCGGTATCGACCAACACCTGAGGCGGCGAATACTCTTCCGGGATCAGGAACAGCTTCCAGCGTTTGGTGCGTAATCCTACCGTTGAACGACTGGAGATCACCGAAACAAATGGCGACAGAATCAGCGAAAAGACAATCGGCGCCAGCCAGAACAGAAAGCGTAAATCCAGCCACGCCATACCCACCGCCCAGACCAGCCCCAGCAGCAGTTGAGAGCCGTGACGCATAAAGGCTTCTCCCCACGGCGTAGAATCATCGTCGCGTTGCGGTGAGTTCCAGACCACTTCCCAGCCGAGAAACGCGCTGACCACAAATACGGTATGAAACAGCATACGTACCGGCGCCAGCAACACGGAGAACAGCACTTCCAGCAACAGCGACAGCGTAACGCGCCAGAAACCGCCATACTCTTTGGTGCCTTTACACCAGATCAGCATAATACTGAGCAGCTTCGGCAGGAACAGCAGCACCATCGTTGACGCAAACAGCGCGATTGCCAGTTCCGGACGCCACTGCGGCCAGACCGGAAAAAGCTGGCGCGGCTGAAGGAAATATTGCGGCTCTGTTAACGCATGAACGACCTGCAGCGCGGTAGAAAGCGCGAGGAACATAAACCATAACGGCGCGGACAGATATGACATTACCCCCGTCAGGAACACGGCGCGATGCACCGGGTGCATTCCTTTCACCAGGAACAGACGAAAGTTCATCAGGTTGCCGTGACACCAGCGGCGGTCGCGTTTAAGCTCATCCAGCAGGTTTGGCGGCAGCTCTTCATAGGAGCCGGGGAGATCGTAGGCAATCCAGACGCCCCACCCTGCCCGACGCATTAGCGCCGCCTCCACAAAGTCGTGGGAAAGAATCGATCCGGCGAACGAACCTTCTCCCGGCAGCGGCGCCAGAGCGCAGTGCTCGATAAACGGCTTCACGCGGATAATGGCATTGTGCCCCCAGTAGTGCGACTCCCCCAACTGCCAGAAGTGCAGCCCGGCGGTAAACAGCGGCCCATAGACGCGGGTCGCGAACTGTTGGCAGCGGGCATACAGAGTATCCATCCCCGACGCTTTCGGCGAAGACTGGATAATCCCGGCGTTTGGATTCGCTTCCATCAGGCGCACCAAGCCGCTCAGACACTCGCCGCTCATCACTGAGTCCGCGTCCAGCACCACCATATAGCTGTACTGATTGCCCCAGCGGCGGCAAAAATCGTCAATATTGCCGCTTTTGCGTTTCATACGGCGGCGGCGGCGACGGTAAAAAATTTGGCCTTCGCCCTGCACTTCCGCGATAAGCTCCATCCACGCCTTTTGCTCCGCCACGCAGATATCCGGGTTATAACTGTCGCTAAGGATATAGACGTCGAAATGCGCGGCGTTGCCTGTGGCTTTAACGGACTCCCAGGTCGCGCGCAGACCGGCGAAAACGCGACTAACGTCTTCATTACAGATAGGCATGATCAGCGCCGTCCGGTGTTCCGGATTGAGGGGCTCATCGCCAACCGTAGACGCGGAGATGCTGTACTTATCGCGCCCGATAAGCAGTTGCAGGAAGCCCATCAGCGCCGTCCAGAATCCGGCTGACACCCAGCAGAACAGCACGGCAAACAGAATCAGGATACCGGTTTGCAGCATGTAGGGCAGGAGCTGCATAAAAGAGACCCAAATATCCTGCCCCACCATATCCATAGGATTGATGAGCGCCCATCCCTGATAAGGCAGAATGGTCTTCATATACCAGGTCGCGACGACGGTTTGCGCCAGAGTCAAAATTAACAAAATATAGCGGCGTATAGTGCCGACGGTACGCCATTTTTGCTCGCTCGCCTGCTCTTCTTTTGTCAGACGAGAAACATAGCGCGGCGTTACATCCCGCCCACGCAGACGATCCCAGAAACGGCCAACCGGGTTGGTTCGCCAGGGATCGGGAAACATCGAAGAGCGCGTCGCTTTTGGCATAGCCTGCAACTGATCGCGCCCTTCATCATCTTTAATTAACTGCCCCTTCGCCAATGAATCCGGCCAGGCGTGTTCAAGGCGGGCTTTTACGGAACCCTGCGGTGAATCGTCTTCTCGCGAGTAAGTCCGATGCTCGGCATCCAGCGCCTGATGCACGGCGCGGATGTCAGTTTTCGGCAATGCCGCTTTCTCACGTTCAGAAAGCAGCAGTGCGTCAATATACTCAGTTGTTTTATTCATTGGCAGGTAACTGGTAGCTCCAGGTTTCACTTAGCGTCTGATCGGCATTCACCAATGCGGCACGCATTTCCGTGGTTTTCTTCGCGTCTTTGACTTTCACGCGCAGCATTAAACGCCAGCCTTTAGTGACTGGGTTATAGCGTACATTACTGTCAACGATTTCACCGTTATCGCCAATGCTGGTTTGCGCAGCGACAGGCGTATCCGGCGGCAGTTTTTTCATGTCGGCGCCAACGAAATCCACCACAAAGGCAATAGTGCCGTCGGGCTGGCGAATCAGATTCGACTGTTTAACGTCGCCCGTTGAGCGGCGTGTTTGCAGCACCCAGGCATTATCCGGCGCATGAAGTTTATCTTCATCGCGGCTGAAGGTCAGAGTGTACTTGAAGTTCATCTCTTTACCCGGTTCCGGCAGTTGATCCGGAGTCCAGTAAGCGACGATGTTATCGTTGGTTTCATCATTGGTCGGAATTTCAACCAGTTCAACCTTACCTTTGCCCCAGTCGCCTTTCGGGGTAATCCAGGCGCTTGGACGCAGGTCGTAGCGATCGTCTAAATCTTCAAAGCGCGAGAACTCGCGACCACGCTGCAACAGGCCGAATCCCTGAGGGTTTTCCATCGCATAGCTGCTCACAGCGAGGTGTTTTGGATTGTTCAGCGGACGCCAAATCCACTCGCCATTACCCGCATGAATGGATAAGCCGTTCGAGTCATGCAGTTCCGGACGATAGTTGGTCGTCGGCGACGGCTGGTTTGGCCCAAACAGGAACATACTGGTTAATGGCGCAACGCCCAGCTTGCCCACTTTATCGCGCAGATAGACTTTTGACTGCACGTCCACTACGGTATCGCGGCCAGGAATGATCACAAAACGGTAAGCGCCGGTCGCGCGCGGAGAATCCAGTAATGCATAGACGGTCAAACGCTTATCGGTGGGTTTTGGACGCTCAATCCAGAACTCGCGAAAGCGGGGAAACTCTTCACCAGATGGTAAGGCGGTATCAATCGCCAGGCCGCGCGCAGATAAGCCATATACCTGGCCTGCGCCGATAACGCGGAAATAGCTGGCGCCAAGCATACTGACGATTTCGTCGTTCTTATCTTTACTGTTGATGGGGTACAGTACTTTGAACCCGGCGAAGCCTAAATCTTTTACCGTGTCTTTATCGTGCTGAACATTGCCAAAATTGAAGTAATCCGGGCTGTATTTGATTCTTTTGACCGTCGTCGCCGTCACTTCGTTAATCTTGACCAGCGTATCGAAGTACATCCCCTGATGGTAAAATTCGAGCTTAAAAGGGGTCTTTAAGTTGTTCCAGTAGGCTTTATCGCTGTTAAACTGGATCTGCTGATAATCCGCATATTTCATGTCGCGGAAAACGGAGGGCAAGTTGCTTTTAGGCGCCTCATAGCCTTTCCCGGCTAAAGATTGAGCTTGTTTTGCCACGTCATCAATACTGAACGCCCAGCTCGATGATGCGTAGAGCGTTAACATAATAGCTGCGCCCAACCAACGCATTTTCATCATTTGTCGTTTATGTTTCATAATAAGTAAGCACTTCCCCCTTTGTGTGCTTATATCGATCCGATCCATTTTAATGGATAATCAGGCATTACGACAACTGAATCCAGGCTTTGTTCAGCGCGCTGGCTCATGGATTAAGCACCTCCCGCGCCTGTTTTCACTTTGCGTGCTTATCCTGGAGACAGGTTGTCGGAGTTGGTGTAGGGTTGCTACCGAATGTAACTATAATTCGCCTTATGGATAAGGTGAAAAATCTGAGAATACGTGACCTTATATGAGCTCTGTACCCGCGCCGCGCGAATATTTTCTTGACTCTATCCGCGCATGGCTGATGTTGTTAGGGATTCCCTTTCATATCTCGTTGATCTATTCCACTCACAGTTGGCATGTCAATAGCGCCACGCCATCGTGGTGGCTAACCCTGTTTAACGATTTTATCCACGCTTTTCGTATGCAGGTGTTTTTTGTTATTTCTGGTTATTTTTCGTACATGTTGTTTTTACGTTATCCGTTAAAACGCTGGTGGAAAGTACGGGTAGAACGTGTGGGTATTCCCATGCTTACCGCAATCCCTTTGCTTACCTTGCCGCAATTTATCCTGTTGCAATATGTCAAAGAGAAAACAGAGAACTGGCCTACACTCTCTGCCTATGAAAAATATAATACGTTAGCGTGGGAACTCATTTCACATCTGTGGTTTTTACTGGTGCTGGTGATATTAACCACAGTCAGCATCGGGATTTTTACCTGGTTCCAAAAAAGGCAGGAAACAAGCAAGCCTCGTCCCGCCGCTATTTCACTGGCCAGGCTTTCGCTTATTTTTTTCCTGCTGGGGATGGCTTACGCCGCTATCAGGCGCATTATTTTCATCGTATATCCGGCAATCCTCAGTGACGGCATGTTCAATTTTATTGTGATGCAAACGCTATTTTATGTGCCGTTTTTTATTCTCGGCGCGTTGGCCTTCATTCACCCCGATCTGAAAGCGCGCTTCACCACGCCCTCACGCGGATGCACTTTAGGCGCTGCCGTTGCTTTTATCGCGTATCTGCTGAATCAACGTTATGGGAGCGGCGACGCCTGGATGTACGAAACCGAATCCGTGATTACGATGGTAATGGGGCTATGGATGGTGAACGTGGTATTTTCACTGGGGCATCGCTTGTTAAACTTTCAGTCCGCGCGTGTCACCTATTTCGTGAATGCTTCGCTGTTTATTTATCTGGTGCATCATCCCTTAACGCTTTTCTTTGGCGCGTATATTACACCGCATATCTCCTCCAACCTGATCGGGTTCTTGTGCGGGCTGATATTTGTTATGGGTATTGCGTTAATTCTGTATGAAATTCATTTACGCATCCCGCTCCTGAAATTTCTCTTTTCAGGTAAACCGCCGGTAAAACAAGAAAGCCGCGCCGCGATCGGGTAGTTTTCCGCGCGCGGGTTCACAGCAACCATTCCACAGGTAAAATTGCCGCCAACCGTACCAGAACTCGCTGCCAGAAACGCGTAGCGGGTTCTTTCTTTAACACCTTTTCCTCTTCTTGCTGACGATCGATCCAGTTAATTCGTCCCCAGCGATCCAGCCGCAGTTGCCAGGCCGCATCGCGTTGGCTCTGCGTAAAACGCTTATGAATAAGCGTCGCCAGCGTTTCACTTTCAATGACAAAGCCCATTTCGGTATTTAAAAGCGTTGAACGGGGATCAAAATTAAGCGACCCGATAAACACCTTACTACCATCAATACTGAACGTTTTAGCATGTAAGCTGGAACCTGAGTTCCCGGTGAGTCCGCGATCATGTACGGCGGTTTCATGTTCGCGGGTCGGTTTCAGTTCGTAGAGCTCCACGCCATAGCGCAGTAATTTCTTGCGCCAGCGCGCGTACCCTGCGTGAACGACCGCCACATCGTTGGCCGCCAGAGAGTTAGTTAAGATGGCGATCTTCACACCTTTCCTGACCAGATTAAGCAACTGCGCCACGCCTGCGCGCGTAGGGACAAAGTAAGCGGAAATAATGTCGATACGCTCCGTCGGCGACCCCATCACGTCAAATAATCGCTGCGGAAGAAGCGAATGGCGCTGCGCCTTCCCCTCGCCTTTAGAAGGGTCATCGCTAAGCAAGCGTGTTTTTGCCCAAATCAGCGGCAACGTTCCGCAATCGAGATCCGCCATAAACTGGCTGGTTTCCAGCTTATGCAGATAACGGCGGGTGATCTCATCGTTATACCAGGATTCGGGAAGTTCGATACGCTGCGTCAGTTCCTGCTCAGAAAGGGATAATACTTGCTGCAATGTCGACACTGAACTACAGCGCCAGTAACGTTCAAAATCATTGGCGACATCATTGACCACCGGGCCAATGGCCATCACGTCCAGATCGGAAAATAGCGGCTCCTCGCCAGCGCCGAAATAGGCATCGCCGATGTTGCGCCCACCGACCAGCGTCACTACGCCGTCGGCAGTGTAACTTTTATTGTGCATCCGCCGATTCAGCCGCGCAAAATCCGTCAAATATCCCAGCGCGCGTAGCGTACGAAAAGAGAAAGGATTAAACAGACGAACTTCGATATTAGGATGGCTATCCAGCAAGCGCAACGTATCATCCAGACCAGGCGTATTGTTATCATCCAGCAGCAGACGAACATGAACGCCGCGCTTCGCCGCCGACAGCAGAACCGAAAAGAGCAGCCGCCCGGACATATCGTCTTCCCAAATATAATACTGCACATCCAGCGTCCGCGCCGCCATTTCGGTCAGGCGGTAGCGGGCGGCAAAAGCGTCCAGACTGTTATCCAGCGCAAGAATGCCGCACTCTCCGGGATGGCGCGCGCATAGCGGTTCAACGGCACGCTCCAGGCGTGTTTTATCAGGCAGGGTCGTCGCCTTGCTGAGTAAGTAATCTTGCGTAAAGCCGGGCTGTTTCTTCATCATGACAGACAAAGTATACCTGTTCAGGCAGAGCGTAACGGGTAATAAAATCTGAAACCGTCCTGACGGCGACTTCAGCGGCCTGGGCGCGTGGATAGCCATAAACGCCGGTACTGATTGCCGGAAAAGCGATGGAACGAAAGTGATTCGCCTCGGCAAGCAGCAAACAATTCCGGTATGCCTCTTCGAGTAGCTCAGCTTCCTGGTGTTCGCCGCCTCGCCAGACGGGCCCCACTGTGTGAATAACCGCCTTTGCCGAAAGCTTGCCAGCAGGCGTGATAACCGCATGTCCCGTCTGACATTCGCCCTGTTGCTGACGGATGAGTTTACAGGCGTCCAGCAATGCCGGCCCCGCCGCGCGATGAATCGCGCCGTCTACGCCACCGCCGCCCATTAATGATGCGTTAGCGGCATTCACAATCGCATCGACGCTAAGTTGAGTGATATCACCCTGTATGACCTGAAGACGTGATGTCATAACCCCCCCCCTTTTGTCTCACCTTATCTGCAAAGTGTACAGCAGGGCTTTCAACAGAGTCGCTCTTTTTATATCTATGACACCGCCGTTAACGGTGCTCAATATTCATCACCGCCAGGCTTTTTTGCGCATCGAGATAATGCAGCCGTACCGTCGCAATGGACTGAATATCCTGCGGTAATCCAGATGCCTGCCGAAGGTCTATCCGGTGCATTTGCTTTTTACCTTCGCGTAGGCAGGTTAAATCAATATTTTCGGCGTGAGTAGAAATATCGCACAGTGGCTCAACAATCGCGCCGCGAAAATGGATAACGCCGCCCTGTACCGTTTGTTGCCCTACCGCAGAATGGATAAAAAAAGCGCAGATACACAGGCCTATGGCAGGGATATTTTTCTTGATTACGGACATGTTAACTCCTCAATGATTAGTCATCCTCGAGGGTTCGGCGTTACCTTTTAGCGACATGCCGAGACGATGAGACGCTTTTATCGCCTCTTTAATACCCAGGTCAGCCAATCCATTTCCGCCACCATCAAAAACTACTGTGCAGAAGGCGGCCATTGTTGTGATAAATGCAGTGATTGTCCGTCCGAAACAGTAACAATAATTTTAACCGAGTCCTCTGAAGATATATTTACACTAAGACGAGACAACTCAATCGGTTGATTAGCAGGTAAAGATAGCGTTTGTTTTTGCTGTGTATGGCTTTGTCCCCCGACGCCGTCGCGCACAGAGAGAATTTGCACCAGACAGACGCAGGGTTCGTTTAATGTGACCTGAGGGATCACCGTGTAAATATCGCCTTGCTGAGTCGTGGTAAACGTAATCTGATTTGAAAGTGCGGCAAGGAGCAATAAAGTATGCATAATTTCCTCCCGAAAAAAAACAGGGCTTACGCCCTGCTTTTTTATTAGCGCAGACGCTAAATTAATACTGGTTAGCCGTGGCGTTGTTGCCAAAACCAACCTGACGCACCATTACGCTGGAATCAGATGCGGTCTGATTAACCAGCGCAGCGTTATTACCGCCGTATTGACCGACAGTAATATCGGAGTTTTTAGCGTTCCACTGGTCGATGGTGGCATTGTTTCTGAAACCATTCTGAGTCAGTTCAATAGTACTGTTATCCGCACCCTGGCCTACATCGGCGCCGTTACCATAACCGCTCTGGGTAATAGTCGTTTCAGATTTACGGGCATCGCTTTGCAGAGCAAGCGCAGCGTTAGCGGAACCGTACTGATAAATGCTCAACGTTGAGTCCGGGCCGGAACTATTGCCGCCGCCGTTATGATTACCGCCGCCGCCCCATTGTGGAACGACGCCAGCCAGAGCACTGCCAGAAACTACGATTGCTGCGAATGCTGCCACTTTTAAAAGTTTCATGATAAAACCCCCATCGGATTGATTTAAAAGTCGTAACGGTATTAGCGTTGGGTGACGCGAATAGCCATATGCGACTGTTTCTGCACTACAACTGCTGTTTTCTGCGTACCGTACTGGGTAATATTGGCCTTATTTCCAGAACCTTTCTGGATAATAGCCGCACTATTACCGTAAGCGCTTTGCGATATACTGGCATCGTTGGCATTGCCCGTTTGCTCAATATACGCAAAGTTATAATTCCCTGCCTGGTCGACTTTCGCCCGATTATTTCCTCCTTCTTGTGAAATAACGGACAATAGTTTTGATCCTTCCTGGCGTACTCTGGCACTATTATCCGTGCCGACTTGACCAATAATGGCCGCCTGATTAAATGAAGACTTGCTTAATTCATTTACCGCAAAATTATACTCTGAACGAGCCAGATCATAATTTGTCGCGGTTGCAATCCCAGGCGCACCCAGTATTGTCAACATCATAAATAACAATTTGTTTTTCATGCTGTCACCCTGGACCTGGTCGTACATAGCGAAAATTATCTATTACTTTGTTAGCGACATGCGTTTTTTGTTAACGCGTCGTTACGATGAAGAGTATGTCCGTGGAAACATTTTTAATAACTCACCCACGCGTGGTATTTTGTTATTTAAGCTCATACCAAAGTACTAATAAAACGATAGCCATGTGATTTTTTATAATTGATTTTTGGCCACAGAAGAGAGTGTATCGCGAACCCAAAAAATGAAGTTTTGGTGTGTGTTATGCCGCCATGGGGATGTTCTTATGCTTCCCATGGGGGGCAATACGCACAAGACGTGACACACTTCGTTTTTTTTGTCTTTGTGCTGTCCAGGTTAATGCCACGTCTCAAATTTTAAGAAAAAATAAAATCAAAACATAACATATAATAATTAAAATGATTAAAAATCAATGAATTATTATAATTTGTATGATTTTTTAAATCTATGCAATAACAGCGAAATGTACAACTTTACTATCAAATATAAACTTCAAAAAAACCCAAAAACAACATTTTAATATATATTTTTATATTTTGTTACAAGTTTAACACTTGCTTTAAGATTTGTAATAGCTAGATTAAAAACAGTTAAAAGTATTTTCGTAAATATTTTTCTCTTTCTGGATAATGGGCTATTTCAACCCACAGCAGTGCAACATCTGTCAGTACTTCTGGTGCCTTTATTTTATGGGGGCAGCTGTCAGATGTGCGATTAAAAAAAGTGGAGTTTCATCATGTTTAATGAAGTCCATAGTAGTCATGGTCACACACTATTGTTGATCACAAAGCCATCTCTGCAAGCTACGGCATTATTGCAACATTTAAAGCAATCGCTGGCCATAACCGGAAAACTGCATAATATTCAACGTTCTCTGGAAGATATCTCAGCCAGTTGCATTGTTTTAATGGATATGATGGAAGCGGATAAGAAGCTTATCCACTATTGGCAGGATAATTTAAGCCGCAAAAACAATAATATAAAAACATTATTGTTAAATACCCCTGACGATTATCCCTACCGTGAAATTGAAAACTGGCCTCATATTAACGGCGTGTTTTACGCCACTGAAGACCAGGAACACGTGGTCAGCGGATTACAGGGTATTCTGCGTGGCGAATGCTATTTTTCACAAAAATTAGCCAGTTACCTGATTACGCACTCAGGAAATTACCGCTACAACAGCACCGAGTCCGCATTACTCACTCATCGCGAAAAAGAGATCCTCAATAAGTTACGTATTGGTGCCTCTAATAATGAAATCGCGAGGTCGCTATTTATCAGCGAGAATACGGTTAAGACACATCTTTATAATCTTTTCAAAAAGAT
The DNA here is from genome assembly GCF_017572645.1 of Salmonella sp. 32100201201700099SM. Taxonomy (NCBI): domain Bacteria; kingdom Pseudomonadati; phylum Pseudomonadota; class Gammaproteobacteria; order Enterobacterales; family Enterobacteriaceae; genus Salmonella; species Salmonella sp. 32100201201700099SM. The sequence goes on from NZ_JAGERQ010000010.1 coordinate 66,773, forward strand.
AGCTGTCAAAAATCGCACCCAGGCAGTTTCATGGGCAAACGATAATCTCAGGCGGTAAGGCCATGAAACGCTATCTGACCTGGATTGTAGCAGCAGAGTTACTGTTCGCTACCGGAAACCTGCATGCCAATGAAGTTGAAGTCGAGGTTCCCGGATTGTTAACCGACCATACCGTCTCTTCGATAGGACATGAATTCTATCGTGCATTCAGCGACAAATGGGAAAGCGAATACACCGGCAATCTGACCATTAATGAAAGACCCAGTGCGCGTTGGGGAAGCTGGATCACCATAACGGTAAATCAGGACGTTATTTTCCAGACCTTTTTATTTCCAATGAAAAGAGACTTCGAGAAAACCGTCGTCTTCGCATTAGCGCAAACAGAGGAAGCATTAAATCGCCGACAAATAGATCAAACGCTATTAAGTACGAGTGATTTAGCGCGTGATGAATTCTAAAACATGATTTTTATCCGGAGGCTGTCATGCGTGTTAAACATGCAGTAGTGCTGCTCATGCTTTTTTCGCCATTAACCTAGGCTGGAAATATGACGTTCCAGTTCCGTAATCCTAACTTTGGTGGAAACCCCAATAACGGTTCCTTTTTATTGAATAGCGCCCAGGCGCAAAATTCATATAAAGACCCCGCTTATGATAACGATTTTGGTATCGAAACCCCCTCAGCGTTGGATAACTTTACGCAGGCTATTCAATCGCAAATTCTGGGCGGCTTGTTGACCAATATTAATACCGGGAAACCAGGACGTATGGTGACCAACGATTTTATTATCGATATCGCTAATCGCGACGGACAGCTCCAGCTCAACGTCACGGACAGAAAAACGGGAAGAACCTCGACCATCGAAGTGTCAGGTTTACAAACTCAGTCAACCGATTTTTAAGCTACAGTCACTAAAGGATATAAATCATGCCGCGCTTACTTATTTTGGTTGCCGTTTTATTGTTGAGCGGATGCTTAACTGCCCCGCCGAAACAAGCTGCGAAACCGACATTAATGCCCCGCGCACAAAGTTACAAAGATTTGACGCACTTACCTGCTCCCACCGGTAAGATCTTTGTTTCGGTATATAACATTCAGGATGAAACGGGCCAATTTAAACCTTACCCGGCAAGTAACTTTTCTACGGCTGTGCCGCAGAGCGCCACCGCTATGTTGGTCACTGCGCTGAAAGATTCGCGCTGGTTTATCCCGCTGGAACGACAAGGCTTACAGAATCTTTTGAATGAACGGAAAATTATTCGCGCAGCCCAGGAAAACGGCACCGTGGCGATGAATAACCGTATCCCGCTTCAGTCGCTGACGGCGGCAAATATTATGGTGGAAGGTTCTATTATTGGTTATGAAAGTAACGTCAAATCCGGCGGGGTCGGCGCAAGATATTTCGGTATTGGCGCCGATACGCAGTATCAGCTGGATCAGATTGCTGTCAACCTGCGCGTGGTTAACGTCAGTACGGGCGAGATCCTTTCCTCGGTGAACACCAGTAAAACGATCCTTTCCTATGAAGTACAGGCAGGCGTGTTCCGTTTTATTGATTACCAGCGCTTACTGGAAGGCGAAATCGGCTATACCTCGAACGAACCGGTGATGCTGTGTCTGATGTCAGCCATTGAAACCGGCGTTATCTTCCTCATTAATGATGGTATCGATCGCGGACTGTGGGATTTGCAGAATAAAGCGGACAGGCAAAATGATATTCTGGTGAAATACCGTGAGCTGTCAGTACCGCCAGAATCCTGATGAATACGACAAAGCGTGGGGAAGAACCCCACGCTTTTTTATTTTGTGACCGCCGTATTCGCTGAATGTTGCTCGCGGCGTGATGCCAGCCATAGCCCACTATTTTTCATGGCATAGCCAAAGATTAGCCCCAGCGCCAGCGACGGTAATACCAACCGCCAGTCACCCTGCCCTGCAAATGTCGCGCAGGCGCCGATAAATGTTCCCGGAACAAAAGAAAGCAATAGCTGCTTTGCCTGGATACACATCAGGAATGCCACGATCCCCGTCAACACGTAACTGACAATTTCCAGATGCGGCGCCAACGCGCTACCGTGAATAATGACCAGCGCCCACACCATACCGCTTAACAGCGTACAGGCGGAAATCAACAATCCCTTAAAGCCGCCCTGCGGACAGGCGAAATAAGCCGTACAGCCTAAAAAACCGGCCCAGCTTAGTAACCCCAGGGAGACGGCCACCCATCCCCATATTCCAGAAAGGATGCCCGTCGTGATAGCAATAGAAAGAAGTATGTTCATGGCGCGCATCATAACAGAAAAGCGGCACATTAATGAGATCGCGCACACATTTTATGCAATGATGTAAAACTCGTTGCAGTTAATGGTGATTTACATCACATTATTCTTCATCTTCTTCCTGAAGTTCATCCCACATGGCCCCTATCGCATCACGCGTTAGCGGCGCCAGAGTGCGCCAGAATGGCGTAACGGCATGGGCTTCAACTTTACCGAGGAAGGTATTGCACCAGGGAAGCAGATAATCGGCAAATAAGGTTTCCAGCGCTTCACTTTCATCTTCGGCAGACTGATCTTCCAGCCAGGAGGCCGCGAGCAATAAAGTGCCAATGTGATCGGCAGGCGTATCGGCCAGCGGCATCCCTCGCGACGTTAAAAAAGCGCGCACCTCAGACTCTTCCGCGCCTTCGACCCACGCACTGCGGTATGGCGCTACCGCGCACTCTTCCCCAACAAATAACGCATTGTAATCAGTGGAAATCTGCGTGATATCGCAGCTTTTCTGTAAACGCGCCAGCATGTCATCCTGCTCCAGCGGCCAGTTTGCCGCCAGTTTACCTTCACGGATTAACGTAAACAGCGGAACCAGTAAAGGATCTTGCGGTTGGCGGTAAAACAACGATCCCAGCACACGGCACAGGATTGAAAACTCATTCATTGATATCTTCCCATAAATAACGATTAAAGTTCGGCAAATTCCGGTACAGGCGCCATACCGCGTGATTCGAGAAAGGCCAGTAAGCGCTGCGGCGAGACGTTCAGGATTCGATCTTCCGGAAAATTCACCGCATCCAGAATTTTCCGGCATTCGGTGAAATCGCCAAGCGTAAAGGCCGTATGGGAATCAGAGCCTAACGCTACCCAGCCTCCCGCATCGCGTACGGCGGCAGCGACCGCGCGGCAATTATCTTCGCTTCCTTTACGCGAATGCAGAAAAGAAGAGTTGTTGATTTCCAGCGCTACATGGTGTTTCGCCGCCGCCTGCGCGATGGCTTTAACCTCCACTGGATACTTTGGATTTCCGGGGTGACTAATTATATGCACCTTGCCGCTGGCGATGGTCGCGATCATCGCCTGGGTATTGGTTTCTTTATCATGTGGCGCAAAAACGGGCTCATGGAAGCCTGCGATAATCAGATCCAGCGAGTCGAACATCTTTCCGGAACAATCAATTTCACCGTTAATGTTCTTGATATTCGCCTCAATGCCACGCAGTATCCCCACGCCGTCAACCAGACGCGGCCAGATGCGCATGTTAATAAAATGCCAGTGATGCGGCGCATCTTCCATGTCCGGACCATGATCGGTAATCGCAAAAAGTTTAATGCCTTTGCGTTTGGCTTCCGCGATATAATCGCTCAGAGTACTGTAGGCATGAGTGCTGGCGACGGTATGCATATGCAGGTCAACGGGATACATTGCTCTCTCCTGTAGTCATTTCCGACAAGGATAGCAGGTATCGCCAGCGTTTTTTAGCGAAACCCGGCCCGCGCCGGGTTGATGTCAATATCCTCTCGCCCGATCCACCTGCCCCGTCACCGGCTCTCCCTTCTCCAGCTGGGTAATGGTGCGGCTAATATAATCGATGGCTTCCGCCGGACGGGTGACTGCCGCAATGTGCGGCGTCATGGCGACTCGCGGATGGCGCCATAATGGACTTTCCTGCGGTAACGGTTCCTGGCTAAAGACATCCAACATCGCGCCTTTTAGCTTACCGCTATCAAGCGCAGCCAGCAGATCCGCCTCCTGAACATGAACGCCGCGCGCGAGATTCAGCACGTAAGCGCCATCCGGCAATTGATCCAACAATTCGCTATTAATAATTCCTACCGTTTGGGCCGTATTCGGCAGCAGATTAATCAGCACCCGCGTCTGGTTCAGGAAAGCGCGCAGCTCTTCACGCCCCACATAACTTTCCACGCCAGGCCAGGATTTGCGGCTACGACTCCAGCAACGTAACGGGAACCCCCACGCCTGTAGACTTTCTGCCACTTTTGCGCCCAGCACCCCTGCGCCCATGATACCGACGCTAAATTCTTCGCGGGTATATTCCGGCAACGGTTTCCATAGCGCCTGATTTTTCAGCGCCTGATAATCATCGAAACGGCGGAACCAGTGTAATACCTGGCTGACGGCATATTCCTGCATTTGCAGGCCCATTCCGGTATCTTCCAGACGGAACAGAGGAATGGAGGCGTCCAGCATTTCCGGATGCGCATTTAATTTACTCAGAATTGCATCCACCCCCGCGCCCAGCGCAAAGACGGCTTTTAAGCGTCTTCCGGCCAGCATTTCAACCGGGGGCTGCCATACAAGCGCATAGTCTGCGGGGTTGTTATCACCGACCTTCCATTCACGAACGCGCGCATGTGGGAGAGCCTTCTCCAGCGCATTTACCCACCAGGCGGCGTTAAATGTCGGGTGATAAAAAATTATCTCCATGTTATCTCCTGAGCAGTATGGTGCGGAATGTGATTGCGCCTGTTATCAGCGTTTTCAACGGGATGTGCAGCATAGCAAATTTCCCGGCGCGGGCAAAAAAAGCAGTTTTCGCTTATTAAAACCACAGATTGATGGAAGTTTGTATAAACGCGCTTTTTTTTTAAAAAAGTTGATTGACGTAGAAAAGATATTTCCCTACATTAGCGCCCGTTCCAGTAATGCTGGAGCGACAATATGGTGAGGTGTCCGAGTGGCTGAAGGAGCACGCCTGGAAAGTGTGTATACGGCAACGTATCGGGGGTTCGAATCCCCCCCTCACCGCCATATTTAAGAAAGAGCTCGTACGAAAGTACGGGCTTTTTGCTTATATGTGACCCGTCCATTGCCGGATGGCGGCACAGTTCACAGGCGCCTTATCCAGTCTACATAAGCGCAGCGCCACCGGCCAATAACACCACCATCCGGCTTTCAATTTTAGCCAAGAATTTCAGTGAGTTTAACTTTGCGCCCCTCGTTTGAGGAAAGCGTCGCAGCATCAGCGGTAGCAATGGCATTTGTCGCCGCTTCTCCCGTTAGCAATTTAGCAAACTCCTCGCCTGGCTCCAGACCGTTTATCACATCATGCAAGTACTGCATCTCCAGTTTCATAATTGATGAGAGCCACATCGGCGTACGTTTACCGGGTTTACCATAAGCGATTGCGCCATCCATCTCGCTGGATATGTTACCGTTGCGACGATCATCATCCTCCGCCTGGCTTTCATGCACAAGAAAGTGTGTTTTTTTGCCCGCTTTTATTAGATAACCAGCCGTGTTTTGCATATCAATGAGAATTGCACCTGTCGTGCCCTCAATTAATACATAGTGCTCAGGGTAGTGGAACGATGATCCCCACTGAAGTGTCGCGAAACGACCGCTTTCAAACTCAAGGGTGATCAGGACAACATCATCTTCATCACCAAATTTTTCACCTTTGTGCGCAACATTCCCCGCCGCCATTGAAACCAGGGATGGGGTTTCATCCATGATGAACAGTGTACAATCTAGCTCGTGAATGTGATGGTACAGATGCCCACCTGACTTTGCGCGAATCTTCTTCCATGAGATCTCATCCTGCACGTCTTCAAAACCATTACGTTTAGTGTGAACTTGTGTAACTTCACCAATTTCACCGGCTTTGATGAGCGCTTTAGCGTGGCGAACCCCGTGAAAAAAGTTCATAACGTGACCCGCCATAAAGGTAACACCAGCTTCTTTGCAGGCATCAACCATATCCTTACAATCCTGGTAATTTAAGGCGATAGGTTTTTCACAAAACACGTGTTTACCCGCTTTAGCCGCCGCAATGACCGGCGCTTTACGTAAGTAATTTGGTGAAGCAATAATTACGCAATCCACATCAGGATGGGTACAAAGCGCCTCCATCGTTGCAGTGGCGACACAGTTCAGCTCTTTCGCTATCGGAGCCGCATTTACCGGATCGTAAATCGCAGTGATTTTCGCCCCTTCAACCTTAGACATAAATCGCGCCAGTTCAGCGCCAAAATAACCTGTACCTACAACACCGTATTTCGTCATCATTTATCCTCTATTAAAATTCTTTTGTTGATTGAAAACTTTCACGACGTGCTTTTAGTCTATCCGGAATGGATAGGCCAATAATGAGTAGAATTGTTGCGGTCCAGAAAGCAACAATGAACGTTAGCGCAGCGCCTAGCCCCATTGTTATTCCAAGCCAGGTCGCCGCCATTGAATTGAATGTGCCTGATGTCGCAGCAAGATTATAAATCAGCCCGGTACCCAAACCACGAACCTCAAGAGGAAAGTAGTCGTAGAGAAATTTGGGAACCAACCCGCCAACACCTACGTTAGTCGCCATTAAACCGAATAAACATGCGCCCAGCAGTAAATAATTATCTTGCGGAATTCTGAATAACGGGAAAATGAATAAAAAGGACATGAGAAGACCAATGCTGAACGTTTTCTTCAAACCAATTCTATCTGCGCACAGACCCCAAACGATATTTCCCAATACAGTGCCGAATGCCGCCGCCGTCATTAAATTAGAGACCACGCCCGTATCAAAGCCCTCTCCCGCCAAATATGTAGGCAGTAGACCAAAGATCGGCCAGTTTGCGCCGAAAATAGAGAACAGAACAATAAATACACATAATGTTAGTGGAAATTGAGCTTGATTAAATAGCCCTTTCATTGACAAAGAGAAAACTGACCAGGCACTTTGTGAATGCTTTCCGGGACCACTGAGTTTGGCTTCTTCCCACTCTTTAGATTCAGGAGCCCTGGCCCGGATGTAGATTACTAAAAGAACGGGTAGCAAACCGACAAAAAAAGCAGCACGCCAACCATACGCTTCGGCAAATGACGGCATAAAATAGGCTGCTATGATGTTACCAATACCGAAACCTGAAACCAGAAATGCGCTCGCTTTAGATTTTAAATGCTTTGGCCAACTTTCCACGGCATAAGTAGAAGCGCAAGCATACTCCCCCGCCATCCCCATACCGACAATGAAGCGACTAAGCGTCAGCATAATTACACCGGAAGCCAGGCCACTTAACCCTGTACCTACAGAATAGGCAACTATCGACCACATCATCAACGGCTTACGGCCAAATTTGTCTGCCAGCAGACCAAATAGCGCCCCGCCAAATGGTCGCCCAATAAAGGCCGCTGTGGCAAGGAATGCGCCCTCCATATCTGTCAATCCTAAGTCAGCCTTGATCAGATACATAATGTAGAAAATCAGCATAAAGTCGAAGCCATCAAAAACGTAACCCAGCCATGCTGAAAATAAAGCATTTTTTTGTGGACGAGTTATCTCGCTATACCACGGGAAGAATTTTGCTATCACAATAAAACCCTTATTTGCTGTTACCGTCTGAAATGCTTACGGAATTAATTTTTAAGTCATATCAATTGCCGAATAAGACACAATCAACCGGCACTTTCCGACAACCGCCTGAGATCGTAGCTATGTAAGACGTATATTCATTGTTTATCATCCTTATTCGTAGCTACGTTAAGGACGTGAATACTCAAGACAAAGTCTAACGTTCTGTAACGTAGCCACGGGCTATAAGATTATCGATATGAATACTAAGCAAAGATTAGTACAGTAACTCTTTAACCTTTCTCAAAAGTGGTATTGTAATCCAACACGATAACGGGTCTGTCTCTCATCGGTATTATTTCTCACCGCTACATTTCCGACCTCAACGTATGGTGTAAATGACTTATTCAGTTTCCAGGCTAAAGCCACATTATGTTCATAGTTTGTTTTTTTGTTATCAAATTTAATTTGATCGCTATCCATCCAGGTAAAGTTATATTCTAATTTCAACTCATCAAAAACATAACCTATATAAGTATCAAATCTATTCGTTTTCTCATCATCACTATAGTTAGCTGTCTTCCTTGCATAGTCATAACGGTAACGACCAGCCATATAAACACCAGAATCAAAATTATATTGCCCCCTTAAATAAGGCTTATAAATTGAAGTGTCTGGACCGCTTTCAAATATAAATCCAGGCTGCAAAACAAAATTGTCCGTAACTTTATAATTATAACTTACGCCCAGTTCTATAGCGTTTGCGACGAGATCGCTTAAATGCTTATCCTGCTCACCATCTACTCCTCCCGATTTAACGCTGGCATCGACATAAAAACCAATGCCGTTAGGAAGCTTTTCAATTATAGCAATACGGTCTTTATTAATTCTTGTTCTATCAGCATATTCATGCCGATAATCAAGGGTTGCCGCTTGTAGATATGATGAAAATGCTATAAACGAAACCATACCCAGAAGATATTTGTTGATTTTCATAAAATACTCCGCTCATCAATTAACTTTATTTTTGTATTTAAAAAATTATTTTATTAATAAATTACCATCACACATGGTAAAGGAGGTTACAGACGAAACAGGTTTCCCTTTAGCATTTTCACCACCAATAAGGAAAACTTCATCACCATAACTTACTGATACACCATAGCCGAGAGGTTGTTTCATTTTACCCATATATTGCCAATGGCCATTAACCAAACCATAGACTTCATCTCGCCATTTTTTATTTATTCCTTCGTGGGAGTAAAACTTTCCATTGGTATAATTTTGTTTTGCTCCCGGAAAATTCGCGCCACCACCGACAAGCAGGACACCGTGACTATAGCCCGAAAATGCTCCGGCCAACCCTTCTTGCTGTTGTTCTCCAGGCGATGGCGGTAACTGGCTGTTCTTCAACCATGTTAGCTTGTCGTTATCCCACATGGCGCGGTAAATCACATCGGTACGTAAACCCGGTTTGAGCTCACCATTAATCAGCATCAGGAAATTATTTTCCATTACCGATGACGATCCTGCCGTCCCCACGTCTGGCAGCTCACCGGCATTCTTCCATGTGTTCTCTTTAGCATTGTAGATAAATATGATTTTATTAAAAAAATAATCTTTGGCAGGTTTATTAAAATAATTATAGATGACTTTATTTTTTTCACTTTCATCCGCAGCCGCAGCCGCTATATCAATAAAATACTTATCAAAGATATGCTCATTAACCCCTCCGGTAATAAGTACCATCGTTTCGTTTAATTTTACTCCCGTATGCCCTGTTAATCCAACTGGAGATATAGTGTCAACTTTTTGCCATGTATTTTTCACCGGTGAGTATTTGTACACATCGCTATAAACCTGCAACGGTGATTCACTGTTTTTTTCCCTACGCCACCAAAAACATAAAGCTCATCATTTAAAAATACCGACACGGATTGCTCACGAGCTCCACCAGGAAACGACTTTATACGCTCCCAGTCTTTATGTTGCTTTTTAAGATCAATTTTATACCAGGATGTCCCTGCGGTACCTAAGCCGACATAAATCACGCCATTATTATCAATAGCGCCAGTACCATTTTTCAGTGGTTCTGGTATATCAGGAAGCGTCGTTGCATATCCTGATGTGGTGATAGCGACTGATAAACATAGCGCCATTAGCGTCATCATTTTCTTAAAATTTTTCATCTGCATCCCCATGCGAAGAAATACAATTGGAGTAAAGCTTCATCATTAGTGATCTTATGGTGCACAATTTCAACAATGATAATGACAAAATGTGACCAAGCGCTAAAAATAATTACATGGGGTTATCATGTGCGAGGTAAAAGCACACCATGGTGATGTTAGAAGTGATTATGGGTGACCTGTTATGGTCAAACTCATTAGTGATAGCATTCGAATAAATACAACAAGAATTATGTGATGCATTTCATACTGGCTATCCCGTGGCGTATAAGCTCCTTCTGAGCATTTTATCTTTATGCCGGAAGCAGTTAATAAAATACAGCATGCTGCCGTCAGAGTGAATTGTATTTGTCTTGTAGCTTCAGGTTATAGCCTCAAATCCGCTGGCGCAGTAATTGAATAACAAACATACCTTATGACTGTGTTCACATTTTTCTATCTTTTTGCTTGATGCAGCAACGCTCCACAACATAACATAAAACGGAGCAAAACTTCAAAATATATAAGGCGGAACTGGATGTCACTATTAGCCAGGCTGGAACAAAGTGTACACGAAAACGGTGGGCTGATTGTCTCATGCCAACCGGTACCAGGCAGCCCTATGGATAAACCTGAAATTGTGGCTGCAATGGCACAGGCAGCGGCTTCGGCGGGTGCGGTCGCTGTGCGCATTGAAGGCATTGAGAATCTGCGGACTGTTCGTCCCCATCTTTCTGTTCCTATTATTGGGATAATTAAACGTGACCTTACAGGGTCGCCAGTCCGTATCACTCCCTATTTACAGGATGTTGACGCCCTGGCGCAGGCAGGTGCCGATATTATCGCTTTTGATGCCTCATTCCGCTCTCGCCCGGTTGATATTGATAGTTTACTGACACGTATTCGCCTGCATGGATTACTGGCGATGGCAGACTGTTCAACCGTGAATGAAGGCATAAGTTGCCATCAGAAAGGAATCGAATTCATTGGTACAACACTGTCTGGCTATACCGGCCCCATCACGCCGGTTGAGCCAGATTTGGCAATGGTGACACAACTGAGCCATGCAGGTTGTCGTGTGATTGCCGAGGGGCGCTATAACACGCCTGCACTGGCGGCCAATGCTATTGAGCATGGTGCCTGGGCAGTTACCGTTGGTTCCGCTATCACCCGTATCGAGCATATCTGTCAGTGGTTCAGTCACGCAGTAAGACGCTGAACAGGAAAAGAAAATGAACACGCTTACTATTGATATTTATGTCTCAGAGAATGATCCGACGTTAATAATGCTATCGGCAAATACGATACCCAGGCCTGAAACCTGTTTGAACGCAATATCGGATAGCTGCTATTTCAGGTATCCGGCAGGACATGCGTCTGGGCATCACCATTGGTGGAGCATAAATGCTCTGCCTTTTACATCTCATGATTAGCGTCATTGAGATTAACAAAAACTATTACTTGATCTGAATATCGTATCGTCTGAATGATGGGAAGATAAAAATACACAGACGATGACCGCAACTCTACTCAAAACCATAAGCAGGAAAGAACTATGATTACACATTCTTTCGGCATCGTTAATTATCTTGTATTATTTGGTTACCTCCTGGCCATGATGTTAGTCGGTGTCTATTTTTCCAGACGGCAAAAAACAGCAGACGATTATTTTCGCGGTGGTGGCCGGGTTCCTGGTTGGGCGGCTGGGGTCAGTGTATTTGCTACTACGTTAAGCTCAATTACATTTATGTCAATTCCTGCCAAAGCGTTTACTTCCGACTGGACGTTTATCATTGGTCAGTATCTGGCTATCGCAATTTTACCGCTGGTTTTTTATTTCTATATTCCGTTTTTTCGGAAATTGAAAGTCACATCAGCCTATGAATATCTCGAAGCACGGTTCGATGTGCGCTGCCGTCTATTCGCCAGCATGTCATTTATGTTGTTTCATATCGGACGTATCGCCATTATCACTTTCCTCACCGTGCTGGCCTTGCGCCCCTTCATCGCTATAGACCCGGTGATTTTGGTACTGTTGATTAGCGTGATGTGTATCATTTATACTTGGATGGGTGGAATTGAAGGAGTAATATGGACTGATGTTATTCAAGGCCTCTTACTTTCTGGCAGCGCGATACTGATTTTTATAGTGATATGTCTCAAAGTCCAGGGCGGCATTGGTGAAATTTTTACGGTGACGCAGCAAGCGGATAAATTCTTTCCGGCTACGCAGTTCCACTGGAGCTGGACGGAAAGCACAGTACCTGTATTGATGATTGGTTTTCTGTTTGCCAATATTCAGCAATTTACTGCCAGTCAGGATGTGGTCCAACGCTATATCGTGACTGACTCCATAGAGGAAACGAAGAAAACATTACTTACAAATGCCAAACTGGTTGCTGTGATCCCTGTTTTCTTTTTTGCTATAGGCTCGGCATTGTTTGTCTACTATCAGCAACATCCACAATTATTACCGGCGGGATTCAACACTGGCGGCATTTTACCCTTATTCGTGGTCACCGAAATGCCAGTCGGCATTGCAGGGTTGATAATCGCCGCTATTTTCGCTGCTGCGCAGTCCAGTATCTCCAGCAGCTTAAACAGCATTTCCAGTTGTTTTAATTCCGATATCTATCAGCGTTTGAGTCATAAAAAAAGAACGCCAGAAAACCGTATGAAAATAGCTAAGTTAGTTATTCTGGTCGCGGGCCTGATAAGTAGCGCGGCCTCGGTATGGCTGGTCATGGCCGATGAATCAGAAATCTGGGATGCATTTAATAGTCTGATAGGTCTGATGGGAGGGCCAATGACCGGTCTGTTCATGCTGGGCATTTTCTTTAAACGAGCAAATGCCGGGAGTGCGGTTTTAGGAATTATTATCAGCGTCATTACCGTGCTGGGCGCACGCTATGCCACTGACCTTAACTTCTTCTTTTATGGGGTCATTGGCTCGCTAAGCGTGGTGATCAGCGGCGTTATTTTCGCCCCGTTATTTGCCCCGGCACCGCCATTGACGCTGGATGAAAAACCTGAACCAAAGGTGACATTATGATTTCATGATACCACGCTATACCGACACAGCACACGGTGACGCCAACGCGCGGGGCGACAATACCGGGCCAGATATAAACCATCCGTCAGATGGCGCGCTATAAACACCGTAAGAGCAAACAGATTACTCTCCAGTGATGTTCTGTCATAAGTTGGCAACGCGATGTAAATATTCCCCCTCCTTTACTTACATCGCGCTTTTTTTCATGCCGCAGACTTGATAGGCTCTGCTCTGTTCGATATTGCAGGCTTTTTGCCGCAATCAGCCCTCAAGAGCAGGAACTATATGGAGCCTCAACCCCCACGTCTTAAACCCGGAAAAATCCTTGACACTCTGGGTGCTATGCAAAAAAGCCTGACACGTGCCTCCCAGCGTATTGTGCAATATATTTTAGCCTTCCCCAGACAGGTGACACAGTCATCTATTGCCGATTTGTCGCGCGACACACAGGCCGGAGAAGCCACGGTTATTCGCTTTTGTCGCACCCTGGGCTATAAAGGTTTTCAGGATTTTAAAATGGACCTGGCCATTGAACTTGCCACTACCGAGTCTGATGACAGTAGTCCTCTACTGGATGCCGAAGTTAGCGAATCCGACGATGCCCACGCCATTGGTTTAAAATTGCAGAACACCATTAGTAATGTATTATCTGAAACGCTAAATCTGCTTGATATGCAACAAGTTCTCGGTGTCGTGGACGCCCTACGTCACTGTCACTCAGTTTATATCTTTGGTGTGGGCTCATCGGGGATCACGGCGCTGGATATGAAACACAAGCTAATGCGTATTGGTTTACGGGGCGATGCGGTAAGCAATAACCATTTTATGTACATGCAGGCTACGCTATTAAAAGCAGGCGATGTCGCGATGGGTGTCAGTCACTCGGGCACATCGCCAGAAACAGTGCATTCACTCCGATTGGCCCGACAGGCTGGCGCCACCACAGTCGCCATTACCCATAATCTGGGTTCTCCATTATGTGAAGAGGCCGATTTTTGCCTGATCAATGGTAATCGGCAAGGAATGTTGCAGGGTGACTCGATCGGTACGAAAGCCGCGCAGCTTTTCGTCTTTGACCTGCTCTATACCCTTCTTGTACAGTCCTCGCCGGAACAGGCCCGAGAAAGCAAATTACGGACAATGAATGCCCTGGACATGACAAAATAATTCCCTTCACGTACAGGCGTCATTTTCCTTTTTTGTCCATGAGTCTGCTGGACGCTTTATAGACAACAAAGCCCGGTCTCCCGGGCTCTGAAAGTCAATGCTATATTAGCTGTATGCGTGGAGCGTTCGCTGACAAAGCGCCGAGCGCACGCAGTCGTCTTTGTTGAAATGCACAATCCCTACCATTTCATCTTCTTCAAAGCGTTCCAACGCATCGCTCAATCCGGAACGCACGCCGCGCGGCAGGTCGCATTGCGTAATATCGCCATTGACAATGACCGTGACATTTTCGCCTAATCGCGTCAAAAACATTTTCATTTGCGCCGCAGTCACATTTTGCGCCTCGTCGAGGATCACGACCGCATTTTCAAAAGTACGCCCACGCATATAGGCGAACGGGGCAATTTCTACCTTACCGATTTCCGGGCGCAAACAATATTGCATAAAGGACGCGCCCAACCGTTTAAGCAGGACATCGTAGACGGGACGAAAATAAGGCGCGAATTTTTCAGCGATATCACCGGGCAAAAAACCAAGATCTTCATCAGCCTGCAATACCGGACGCGTCACAATGATCCTCTCGACGTCCTTATGAATCAATGCTTCTGCCGCCTTTGCCGCACTGATCCATGTTTTTCCGCAGCCGGCTTCGCCGGTCGCAAAAATAAGCTGTTTACTGTCGATAGCGTTCAGATAATGCGCCTGTGCTTCATTTCGCGCCTTAACAGGAGAGGTATCGCGACTATCGCGCGCCATGCCAATGGCTTCTACTCCGCCCATCTGTACCAGTGACGTGACCGATTCTTCTTCACGTTGCTTATGACTACGCGAATCTCGTCTCAACACACGCTTTGCTTCACGACGAGCTTTGATCACTGCTTTTTGTCTTCCCATGGATAGCACCTTGAGTTGTAGGTATACATCACCCGCGTTCTCTTGAACGCGATTATGCGCACACACATCTGAGGGTTGGCTTCCTTGTAAGCCTTAGCTTGCTTTTTGAAACGACGCCACACACGGCTACGCGCACCACATATGACGTCATGGGTATGGACAGTAAGAGAAATGATGAGAGCTTTTAAGGTGACAAGACCACCACCGGAGAGAGAATGTCCGTACAGGGTGTTGTAACTACTGTAAACAATGTGTCCTGGTGCGGACATTACCATTCGCGATCTCCATAGTGAGTGACCATCACTGCCGGGAACTACCGCTATTACTACTAAGTACAACACAAAACATCAATAATGCAACAATATATTCACCAAACATTAACCAAACATTATTGCGTCATTGTCAGTCTCTTACAGAAAGATTACACAATTATTTCATTGGCAGGAGACTAAAAAAGATAATCATTAGCTACTATGGGTATTAATGGTGAAACCACCCATAACCCATTGAATATTCAACATATAAAAGGTTAAAACGGAGTAGTTAACGTGTCCTCTCTCCCATCGCTAAAACGGCATTATTTATGCAAAATTTTGTGCGGCATACTTACGCCAGTAACGCTGACTCGTTTTAATTTTTGTCATTACTCTATTGCGTCAAGGCTATTGGTACCATTAACAGGCGATTTCATATATGGCCAGTTAGTGATTACTCGAGACGTATTACGCCCGCGTTAACGGCGCTCAAGGGCTAAAAATAGTTTGAGAGAGCGTCCTCATTTACCTGAACATCTTCAGTCAATCGGTCCGGGACTTATCAGAGGACCAGGCAGGCGTATAACGCCGCCTGGTAAAATATGTCCGATGGCAATAATGCTATCGGACATGTCGGTTATTCCGCCTGTAGCTTCGACGGCGGCGCGGAATGATAATGCGCGTCCGCTTTTGCAAAGCGTTCCTGCATCGCTGCTGTCGGCGCTTTGCCAAGCAGGCTAAAGATTACGATCCCCAGGCTGCCGAAAATGAAGCCAGGGATGATCTCATACAGATCCAGCCAGCCATATTGTTTCCAGACGATAACCGTCACCGCGCCAATAATCATTCCCGCCAGCGCGCCGTTACGTGTCATACGCGACCACATCACAGAAAACAGGACAACAGGCCCAAATGCCGCGCCGAATCCAGCCCAGGCGTAGCTCACCAGCCCCAGCACACGGTTATCGGGGTTCGCCGCCAGCGCAATGGCGATCAGCGCTACCACCAGCACCATCACTCGCCCTACCCATACCAGCTCTTGCTGGCTGGCGCTTTTACGCAGAAAAGCCTTATATAAATCTTCCGTAATCGCGCTGGAGCATACCAGCAACTGACAGCTCAACGTCGACATCACCGCCGCCAGGATAGCAGACAGCAAAATACCGGCAATCCACGGATTAAACAGGATCTGCGCCAGTTCTATAAATACGCGTTCTGAGTTTTGGTTCACCGCCCCGGCCAGCGCGGGGTTATTGTTAAAGTACGCAATGCCAAAGAAGCCCACCGCCACCGCGCCCGCCAGACACAGAATCATCCAGGTCATACTGATACGACGCGCATGAACAATGCTGTGATGGGAGTCCGCCGCCATAAAGCGCGCCAGGATATGCGGCTGACCGAAGTAACCTAGTCCCCAGCCCATCAGAGAAATAATAGCGACAAAATTCAGCCCCTTGAGCATGTCGACATTCTCGATGCTCTTTTGCTTGATCACTTCCAGCGACTCGCTAAAACCGCCTACGCCGACAATTACCATCACCGGCGTCAGGATTAACGCAAAAATCATCAGGCTGGCCTGAACGGTATCCGTCCAGCTAACGGCAAGAAACCCGCCGATAAAGGTATAAATAATGGTTGCCGCGGCCCCCGCCCACAGTGCGGTTTCATAGCTCATACCGAAGGTGCTTTCGAACAGTCGTGCCCCAGCGACAATACCTGATGCGCAATAGATAGTGAAAAACAGCAGAATGACCAGCGCGGAAATAATACGCAGGACTCGGCTCTTATCCTCAAACCGACCGGTAAAATAGTCCGGCAGCGTGAGCGCGTTATTGTTAAATTCGGTATGCACGCGCAGGCGCCCGGCCACCAGCTTCCAGTTAATCCATGCGCCTAACGTCAGGCCAATGGCGATCCAGCTTTCAGAGATCCCCGACAGAAAGATAGCGCCAGGCAGCCCCATTAAAAGCCAGCCGCTCATATCCGACGCGCCGGCTGATAAAGCCGTAACAAACGGCCCCAGACTGCGACCGCCAAGAATATAGTCATCAAAGTTTTTGGTTGAGCGCCAGGCGATAAACCCAATCAATATCATGCCAAAAATATAGACACAGAATGTCACCAACATCGGTGTGCTAATAGCCATCAAGGTTCTCCAAATTTATTTATTGGCACTACCGTAGCGTGCCGTTTTGTACCCTGCCGGAACGTGGCAAGGGTGTTATGTTTACCAGGGCGACCGTATCCTGCCGGAAACGGTGGTTATTCACAATCGATTTAACACACCATTTACATCAAATTTGATTGCAGAGGGATACTATTTTTCTCCAGGTTGCACTCTCTCACATTTTTTGCGGTTGCACCTTTTAAAAGTGTTAACTACCGCAGAGAAAATAAATCCAGATGGTTTTCCCCGTCAGACTCCCTCTTTCTTTTTTTAACAATTTATTCATTTTTAAGCTTGCAACGCAGGTCACATTTAACGCGGTTGCACAAAGTTGCAACATAGTGGATATTTTCCGCTAACTATTGGTTAGCAGATAGAGCGAATAACAGGAGTAGAGGGTATGGGAACCACCACGATGGGGGTTAAACTGGACGACGCCACGCGCGAACGGATCAAAATGGCCGCGTCGCGTATCGATCGCACGCCGCACTGGTTAATAAAACAGGCAATCTTTAGCTATCTGGACAAGCTGGAAAATAGCGATACGCTACCGGAGCTACCTGCGCTGTTTGCCGGCGCGGCAAATGAAAGCGAGGAGCCGGTCGCGCCGCAGGATGAGCCGCATCAGCCCTTTCTGGAGTTTGCCGAACAGATTCTTCCCCAATCCGTCTCTCGCGCCGCCATCACCGCCGCCTGGCGCCGCCCGGAAACCGATGCGGTGTCAATGCTAATGGAACAGGCGCGCCTGTCGCCGCCTGTCGCTGAGCAGGCGCATAAACTGGCGTATCAACTAGCGGAGAAATTGCGCAATCAAAAATCCGCCAGCGGTCGCGCGGGTATGGTACAAGGCCTGTTGCAGGAGTTTTCCCTCTCTTCGCAAGAAGGCGTAGCGCTGATGTGTCTGGCGGAAGCGCTGCTGCGTATTCCCGACAAAGCTACGCGCGATGCGTTAATTCGCGACAAAATCAGTAATGGCAACTGGCAGTCGCATATTGGCCGTAGCCCGTCACTGTTTGTAAATGCCGCCACCTGGGGGCTGCTCTTTACCGGCCGACTGGTCTCAACGCATAACGAAGCCAATCTTTCACGCTCGCTGAACCGCATTATCGGCAAGAGCGGCGAACCGTTAATCCGCAAAGGTGTCGACATGGCGATGCGTTTAATGGGAGAGCAGTTCGTGACTGGCGAAACCATTGCTCAGGCACTGGCGAATGCCCGAAAACTGGAAGAGAAAGGGTTCCGCTATTCTTACGATATGCTGGGCGAAGCCGCGTTAACCGCCGCCGATGCGCAGGCCTATATGGTCTCTTACCAGCAGGCGATTCATGCCATCGGCAAAGCGTCTAACGGTCGCGGTATTTACGAAGGGCCAGGCATCTCGATTAAGCTGTCTGCCCTGCATCCACGCTATAGTCGCGCGCAATACGATCGGGTAATGGAGGAGCTTTATCCGCGCCTGAAATCCCTGACGCTGCTGGCGCGCCAGTATGATATCGGTCTCAATATCGATGCCGAAGAGGCGGATCGTCTGGAGATCTCGCTCGATCTGTTGGAAAAACTCTGCTTCGAACCCGAACTGGCGGGCTGGAACGGCATTGGCTTTGTGATTCAGGCTTACCAGAAACGCTGCCCGCTGGTCATTGATTATTTAGTCGATCTGGCCTCCCGTAGCCGCCGTCGGCTGATGATTCGTCTGGTGAAAGGCGCCTACTGGGATAGCGAGATCAAACGCGCGCAAATGGAAGGGCTGGAGGGCTATCCGGTTTATACCCGCAAAGTGTATACCGATGTCTCTTATCTGGCCTGCGCGAAAAAACTGCTCGCCGTTCCTAATCTGATCTACCCGCAGTTCGCGACCCATAACGCTCACACACTGGCGGCGATTTATCATCTGGCCGGGCAAAATTACTATCCGGGTCAGTACGAATTCCAGTGCCTGCACGGCATGGGCGAACCGCTGTATGAACAGGTCACCGGTAAAGTAGCGGACGGAAAACTTAACCGTCCCTGCCGTATTTACGCGCCGGTGGGAACACACGAAACCCTGCTGGCCTATCTGGTACGACGCCTGCTGGAAAACGGCGCCAACACCTCTTTTGTCAACCGCATCGCCGATGCCACCCTACCGCTCGATGAACTGGTGGCCGACCCGGTCGAGGCCGTGGAAAAACTGGCGCAGCAGGAAGGTCAGGCTGGCATACCGCATCCGAAAATTCCGCTGCCGCGCGATCTGTACGGCGAAGGTCGGATAAACTCCGCCGGACTTGATTTAGCGAATGAACATCGCCTCGCCTCGCTTTCTTCTGCCCTGTTAAGCAACGCCATGCAGAAATGGCAGGCCAAACCTGTGCTGGAACAACCGGTGGCCGACGGTGAGATGACGCCGGTTATCAACCCGGCGGAACCGAAAGATATTGTTGGTTGGGGACGCGAAGCGACAGAAAGCGAGGTTGAACAGGCGTTGCAAAACGCGGTCAATCAGGCGCCGGTTTGGTTTGCGACGCCGCCGCAAGAACGCGCCGCTATTTTGCAGCGGGCGGCGGTATTGATGGAAGACCAAATGCAGCAGTTGATTGGCCTGTTGGTACGTGAAGCGGGGAAAACGTTCAGCAACGCCATTGCCGAAGTGCGCGAAGCGGTAGACTTCCTCCATTATTATGCCAGTCAAGTGCGTGACGATTTCGATAACGAAACGCATCGCCCGTTAGGGCCGGTGGTCTGCATCAGTCCATGGAACTTCCCGCTGGCTATTTTTACCGGCCAAATCGCCGCCGCGCTGGCGGCAGGCAACAGCGTTCTGGCGAAACCGGCAGAGCAGACATCGCTGATTGCCTCCCAGGGCATTGCCATTTTGCTGGAAGCGGGCGTACCACCGGGCGTCGTGCAACTGTTGCCGGGACGGGGAGAAACCGTCGGCGCCCAGCTTACCGCCGATGCGCGTGTACGCGGCGTGATGTTTACCGGTTCCACGGAGGTCGCGACGTTGTTGCAGCGCAACATTGCCACGCGTCTTGACGCCCAGGGCCGCCCTATTCCGTTGATTGCGGAAACCGGCGGTATGAACGCTATGATTGTCGACTCTTCCGCGCTCACCGAGCAGGTGGTCGTGGATGTGCTGGCTTCCGTCTTCGACAGCGCCGGACAACGCTGTTCCGCGCTCCGCGTGCTGTGTTTGCAGGACGATATCGCCGAACATACGCTGAAAATGTTACGCGGCGCGATGGCGGAGTGTCGGATGGGGAATCCAGGCCGTCTGACGACCGATATCGGGCCGGTGATCGATAGCGAGGCCAAAGCCAACATTGAACGTCACATCCAGACGATGCGCGCCAAAGGCCGTCCGGTTTTCCAGGCCGCACGTGAAAACAGTGATGATGCGCAGGAATGGCAGACCGGTACGTTTGTTATGCCCACGCTTATTGAGCTGGAAAACTTCGCAGAACTGGAAAAAGAGGTCTTCGGACCCGTGCTGCACGTCGTGCGTTATAACCGTAACCAACTGGCGGAGCTTATCGAACAGATTAACGCTTCCGGCTACGGGCTAACGCTGGGCGTACATACCCGTATTGATGAAACCATTGCGCAAGTCACCGGTTCCGCCCATGTCGGCAACCTGTACGTTAACCGTAATATGGTGGGCGCGGTCGTCGGCGTCCAGCCGTTTGGCGGCGAAGGACTGTCCGGCACCGGGCCAAAAGCGGGAGGGCCGCTCTATCTCTACCGCCTGCTGGCACACCGCCCGCCCAATGCGCTCAATACGACGCTGACTCGTCAGGATGCGCGTTACCCGGTGGATGCGCAGCTTAAAACCAAGCTACTCGCGCCGTTGACCGCCCTGACGCAATGGGCGGCGGATCGTCCAGCGCTACAGACGCTCTGCCGACAATTCGCCGATCTGGCGCAGGCCGGCACGCAGCGCCTGCTACCGGGACCGACCGGCGAGCGTAATACCTGGACGCTGTTGCCGCGTGAACGGGTATTATGCCTGGCTGATGACGAACAGGACGCGTTGACGCAGCTTGCCGCCGTTCTCGCCGTCGGCAGTCAGGCGCTATGGTCAGACGACGCCTTCCACCGCGATCTGGCGAAACGTCTCCCCGCCGCCGTTGCGGCGCGTGTCCAGTTTGCGAAAGCGGAAACGCTGATGGCGCAGCCGTTTGACGCGGTGATTTTCCACGGCGACTCCGACAAGCTGCGAACCGTGTGCGAAGCCGTCGCCGCCCGCGAAGGCGCGATAGTGTCGGTACAGGGGTTCGCCCGCGGCGAAAGCAATATACTGCTGGAACGGCTCTATATTGAACGTTCGCTGAGCGTAAACACTGCCGCCGCTGGCGGTAATGCCAGCCTGATGACAATTGGCTAATACTGTGGTTAATTAAGGCTCCGTCAATGGAGCCTTTTTACTCGCGTCAGAGGAGCGTATGAAACGAATTTTCCTTACCTGCGCGGCGTTGTTGTTCAGCAGTCAGGCGTTGGCCGATGAGTGCGCCAGCGCCAGTACGCAGCTGGAAATGAATCGCTGCGCCGCCGCGCAATACCAGGCGGCAGATAAAAAGCTGAACGAAACCTATCAAAGCGCGATTAAGCGTGCGCAACCGCCGCAGCGTGAGCTGTTACAAAAAGCACAGGTGGCATGGATTGCCCTGCGCGACGCCGATTGCGCGCTGATTCGCTCAGGTACGGAGGGCGGCAGCGTTCAACCCATGATCGCCAGCCAGTGTCTGACCGATAAAACGAACGAACGCGAAGCGTTTTTAGCCTCGCTGCTGCAATGTGAAGAGGGTGATTTGAGCTGCCCACTGCCGCCAGCCGGTTAACGCACGCGAATCCCTTCAATAATAATGCGCTGAACGCTTTCGACCGTTTGGTTGAAAAAGGCTTCATCGCGAAGCGTCGCGCCGGTTACCGCTTCAACCTGAGGGGCGAAATCGGCGTAATGTTGCGTGGCGGCCCAAATCATGAAGATCAAATGATGCGGAGAAACGGGCGCCAGTTTCCCGCTGTGCACCCATCCGGCAATCAGCGCGGATTTTTCATCTATCAACGCTTTTAGATCGCCGGTCAGTTCATCCATTAAGAGCGGCGCACCCGCCAGCATCTCCATGCAGAAGAGCCGCGACGCCTGCGGATAATCACGCGAAACCTCCAGCTTGAGACGGATATACTCTTTGATGGCCTCCAGAGGGGAAAATTCTGCGCGAAACGCCTTGAGCGGCGCCAGCCAGACATCCAGGATCTGTCGCATTACCGCGACATACAGCGCCTCTTTCGAGGGATAATAATAAAGCAGATTGGTTTTGGAGACGCCTGCCCGCTCGGCGACCTGCTCAAGACGCGCGCCATGAATGCCATACTGGGAAAAAACAACAAGCGCGGCGGTTAAGATAAGCTGCCGTTTTGCACCGGTGGCCTGCGAGCGTTTCCCGATTTTTTTCTCTGTGCGTTGCGACATGCGCCCTCTCCTTTTCGTCAGGACGCAAGCATACCAAATCCGGCTTATAAACAAAAAACCGCCGGAAATCCGGCGGCGGTGGCGCATGACGCTTTTTAGCGTGAAACGCTCAGCGTCTTGCTGTTGTGACGCAGGCTAGCTATTACGGTTACTGCTTTTGCCCCCTTTTTTGCCTGCTTCGGATGCACGCTGCGGGTCATTCTTAAAATTGCCCCCGCTGTGCTGACCACCTTTACGACCTGCTTCTGATGCTCTTTCGCGGTCTTCCGCAAAATTACCGGAACCGCCACGATGGTTTGCCATTACTGACCTCCGTCATAGATTAGACATCATATTGCATAGGTAATGAGGAGTATCTCCTCGCGCAGCGTATGAACGATATCATCAGTAACGCCGCGTAACATTAAGCATAGTGAAAAACGTCGTGGTAGGCCGCTTACCGAAATATTCTGCAACATTGGAAGCCGAATACGCAGAATAATAACCATAAGAAATAAATAAGTTATTCTTATATTTGGGAAAATCAAAGCGCTTAAAAATGTATCATTTTGCAACAAAGGTCGCCAAATTAATTATTGTTATAAATCAAAGAAATGGCGCTGAAATTTGCACTCTTCACAGGAGAGCATATCTTTAAATAGACGTAGCGAATCGCTACACACCTGATTAATCTGAGGAGTAGTACAAATGGCAAAGATTCTGGTGCTCTATTATTCCATGTACGGACACATTGAAACCATGGCGCACGCGGTGGCGGAAGGGGCAAAGAAAGTCGACGGCGCAGAGGTCATTATAAAGCGTGTGCCAGAAACAATGCCGCCTGAAATCTTCGCAAAAGCTGGCGGTAAAACGCAAAACGCACCGGTTGCCACCCCACAGGAGCTGGCGGATTACGATGCCATTATTTTTGGTACGCCAACCCGGTTTGGCAATATGCCAGGCCAGATGCGTACCTTCCTGGACCAAACCGGCGGACTGTGGGCATCCGGCGCGCTATACGGCAAGCTCGGCAGCGTGTTCAGTTCTACCGGAACGGGCGGCGGCCAGGAGCAGACCATCACCTCGACCTGGACTACGCTTGCCCATCATGGAATGGTGATTGTCCCGATAGGCTATGCCGCACAGGAACTGTTTGACGTCTCCCAGGTTCGCGGCGGCACGCCTTACGGCGCAACGACTATCGCTGGAGGCGACGGTTCACGTCAACCAAGCCAGGAGGAACTCTCTATCGCTCGCTATCAGGGGGAATACGTCGCCGGTCTGGCAGTCAAACTCAACGGCTAATCTTCAACAGGAGGATTCGAATGCCAACTCAAGAAGCAAAAGCGCACCGCGTCGGCGAATGGGCAAGCCTGCGTAATACGTCGCCGGAAATTGCCGAAGCCATTTTTGAAGTCGCTCACTATGACGAGAAACTGGCAGAAAAAATATGGGAAGAAGGTAGCGATGAGGTGCTGATCAAAGCCTTTGAGAAAACGGACAAAGATTCGCTCTTCTGGGGCGAGCAGATCATCGAACGTAAGAACGTATAACACAAACGCCCCCGCCTGCGCGGGGGCATACGGCTATTTTGCGGCAGTGTTCATGACGTTATCGAACTTATCCAGCGGACAGAAGCCGTTCGCATCCACCGGACATCCTTTCAGTTCCAGCGTTACCCTTTGCGCAGGCGATTTGAGCGTTAACGCTTCCGCATTACGTAACTGCCGGGCGCTCTGGTAGACATACTCGATTTTCATCAAATCCCGGTTAGCGTTGCCGTCATGCCAGCGTTGGAAGACAAGCTGACCGCCAATCGGCGTTCTCTCATACTGGTCATGGAGCTGATAGGGTTTAAAATCCAGCGCCGTCAGCAGCGACGCGATATTGGAATCATGCCCCACCAGTACGGTAACCTTCGGCGCGCTAACGCGCTCGGCAACCAGCACCTTATCGATATATTTCACCAGCGGCGCAGCGACATTGCGCGCCACCGTGGGTGAGGTAAACAGGCTGTCCTGGTAGCCGTTTTTCAGTTTTGACAGCACCTTCCACTGCCGATCGGTGTTAATCTTGCCCCAGGCGACCTGATCCATCGGAAACCCTTCGTAATATTGCAGGGTAAACGCATCCACCAGCGAATTCCCTACTTTCAGCGGCCCCTGCACACCAGGCTCTTGCTGATAGTTCGCGCTGAAGGTATCTTTCGCGTCGATTAGCGAACACTGATGCTTCTCTTTGCAGGACGGCAAGTCCTGATAATGCGTTATCTGCTCAAGCAGTTTATAACTCTCATCAAGATGTAGCTGACTACGCGCCTTTTCCATCGCCTGTACGGCCTGTTGCCGGAACGCGGCGGAATCATCGGTAATCACCGGATTGAAGGTAGGATCCATAGTGCCCATTTTTTCCTGATGATGAACAGGAATATCACAGCCGGGGAAAGCGCCGGTAATGAAAAATTGCGCGGTGGCGACGGTGCGCTGCAAACTATTCGCATAGGCATATACCGTGTCGGGCGCCGGACATTCTCCCGACGGTATCAGCCCCTGCGCGACCAGCCATTCACGTGTGTAGTGTCCCATATAGACTTCCAGCACGCCGCCTTTCGTCGTCAGTTGCCCGCCGGGAACGTCCCACGCCGGCCAGGCGTTCGGCGTCGACTGCGCCAGTACGCTGCCATTATTCGCCAGCGGCGCCCGCAGATTATGGCGGCTCATCATGAGCACCTGTTGTAATTGATAACCTTCCGGCGTTGTCTGCGCCTGTACGGCGGATGACAACAAAACAGCCCCTGCCACAGCAACAGCGAGTAATGATTTTTTCATCCCTATGACCTCTTGTTGTTATCAAATCGTTCTGAGTGTGACAGAAATGGATCATTTTTCCGGGAACGATTTCGCAAAACGGGGGTTTTTCTTACAGTAAACGCGTTAGCGCCGGGAAACCCCGGCGCATATTCAGAACGTTTTTGCCCACCACAGCCGAAGCTTCATGCCCCAATAGCTGGTCCAGCCGCTGGTGGTGAACACAACCCGACCTTGTGAAACCACCACCAGCGTTGGCGTCACGCTGATTTCCCAGCCAGCGGATAAGGCGCCGTTAGCATCATTGACGACCGGAAAGTCAACGCCCTTGCGCGCCAGCCAGCGGGCAACCTCAGCGTCACCGCCGGAGCGGAGCGCAACGGTCATGACGTTTTCCCCTTCAGCCGCCAGGCGAGCGACCGCAGGCGTAGTAAAGCGGCATACCCCGCACCAGCTGGCCCAAAAATAGAGCAGTACGGAGCGTTCCTCGCTCAAGGTCGCCAGAGTTGTCGACTCTCCCGTCAGCGTATGTAACGGTGTCGCGGCAAACGCCGGAGGCGCCTGCGGCGCGCGCCAGACATCCATGACCACCATTATCGCGATGAGGAGCGCCAGAAAAACCGCGGCTTCACGCAGCCAACGCCGCAGTTTACCCGCCATTGGCAGCCGCCAGTTTTTCTTTCACCACCGCTTCCAGCGTATCCCAGGGCACTGCGCCCGGAATCAGCTCGTCGCCAATGATCGTCGCTGGCGTTCCTTGCACGCCGACCAGCCTTGCCAACTGCAAATTAGTGCGTATCGTTTCCATGCTTTTTTCATCCAGCGTCACTGGCGTAGCCCCTGCTTTCTGCTGGGCCTGTTTAATACTGTCATCCGTATGGTAACCGCGCTTTTGCATGAGTTTTTCATGTAGCGCGAGGAACTGTTGCGGATGCTCGCGCCAGGTGGTCAGCGCAATACGCGCCGCCAGTATGGAACTCTCTCCTTTGAATGGCAGCGGTTTAATAATGACCGCAACGTCAGGATATTTCTGCACAATCTTTTCCAGCATCGGATCGAGCTGTTTGCAGTACGGGCAGTTGTAATCCGTAAAGTTCACCAGCGTCAGCTTAGGGTGTTTAGCGCCTATCCGCGGGCTGGCAGGATCGTTAAACAACGCCGCATGGATCAGATTTTCAATCTGCTTTTCCTGATCCGGCGTAAAAGGAGCGGTTTCTTGCGCGATGCTTAGCGTCGAAAACAGCGCCAGCAGCAAAACAATCATGTATTTCATTGGGTTATTCCTTTCGCTTTTTTCAACGTTTGTAATACCGCATCGCGGGTCAGCAAAGTGGGCAATGCCTCCCCTTCCGGCAAGCCGGGGCCATATACCTGATTAAACGGCACGGCGACCTGGCCACGCGTTTTCAGAAAATCTGTAATGGCATCGGACGGCAGCGTCCAGTCTCCCCGCAGCGCCACAACATCCGGCTGTTGCAAGGCAGCCTGTACATCCTCTTTTTGCAGGACATTGTATTTATTCACTTTACAGGTAATACACCAGTCCGCAGTGACATCGACAAATACCCGCTTATGCTGCGCCAGCGCCGACTGGATTGCCTGTTCACTCAACGGTTGCCACTGAACCGTGTCTTGCGCGCTCTTTGACGCAGTGAAGCCGAAATGCGGCAGGAGTAACGTCGCCAGCCAGATAGCCGACCCCAGCATCATCAGACCGAGGATCCTGCGCAGGACATTCATCCAGCGCCCGGGGCGCGGTAAACGTAGCGCAAGCCCTGGTCGTATCGCGACCAGTAGCCACGGCGCGCTCATCCCCAGGCCTAGCGCAAGGAACAGCCCCCACAGCGTCGGCAACGACGCCGTGAGCGCCACGGCGACCGCCGTGCCCAGAAACGGCGCGCTACAAGGCGTCGCCAGCAGCGTGGCGAATGCCCCCTGCCAGAAATGTCCCGACATACCGTTACCGCCGTAAGTGGCCAGTTTCGTGGTCATAGATGAGGGAAGCCTGAACTCAAAAAGCCCGAACAGGCTGGCGCTAAACAACAACATCACCAGCGCCATAAAACCAATAAACCATGCATTCTGGAACTGGACTCCCCAGGCCAGCGCATGGTTTGACAGGCGAAGGAGGGTCATAAACGCCGCCAGCGCCATAAATGACGCAATGATACCGGCGACCGAAGCCAAAAATTGTCGCCTGATGTGAGAGCGGCTTTTTTCCTCTACCAATAGAATAGAGCCAAGTTTCATGCCCAGAACCGGCAGTACGCAGGGCATTAAATTAAGAATCAGTCCGCCGATCAGCGCCATCATTACAACTTGCCAGAAAGGTAGCGCCGCATTGTCCGGCGTTTGTGCTGGCGCAGCGCCAATGGTTTGCGTGCTCTCCTGGGCGATAGCGCCATCGGCTAACACGAGGGTCAGCGATTTGTTGCGCAAATCGGGCGCCTTTTCGCCCCAACTGTCCGTCACCGGCACCGTCGCCTGTAACCTGTCGCCCTCTACGCGCAGGCGAGGCTTCGCAAAATCGACGTCATCTATGGTGTCAAGATAGAGCCCGGGCGATGACCAGCCCGCCGCTCGCGTAGCAGTGACCACCAGTTCTCCCGGGCGATAGCCGACGTCAAGCGAGTCCGTTAGTCCACTGCGGAGCGGAATTTTACCCATCGCCCGCGCATAGTCATGGGCAAAATCGGCATTCTGCACAGTGGGCGTCACGGAAAAGGGGTAATCGGTCAACAGACAAACATTGCTGCAGGTTGATAACGTCAACACACCGCGCAAGGTCGCCGGCGGCGTACCGCGCACGATCATCGGAAAGGTCACCTCGTCGTGATATCCCTGGGTGGTGATATTCGCCACATCAAAGCGCGAGGGGGTTGGCCAGAACCAGCTTACCTCAGGCATGTCGCCTTTTCAGGCGATAGAGGGCGCCACGCCCCCTTCCCCCGGCGCGCGCCAGTAGGTTTTCCAGCCGTTTTCCAGTTTGACATCCAGCAACAGCCGGGTCTCACCGTTAGCGGACGTATCGGCACGTAGCCGTATGCTGGCATGGTCGTTATCGGGCGAACGCAGCCAGCCGCTTTCCGCCGCCCAGGAGACGGGCAGCCAAAGCCATAACAGGCAGAACAGTATCCGCCTGAATAAAATCATCATATTTTTTCTCCGTGAATGAGTAATTAACCGTTAGTAATAACCGGTCTGTCATTCACGGAAGACACAAAATCGTAGATGTACCCGTAATGTGGGCGGCGAAATAGCCCGTGGAGGCGAAAACGGCAGGCGCATGACCCGGACAGGCGCCAGTAAGGAAAGCAGTAGACAAAGCGCAAGGATAGCGCCTTCAAAGAGTACCGGAGGCGCCGCCAGCAGCGACTTGGCGCTTAATTCGCAGGGAGTGACCGGCGAGCCGTCATCTGTCGAGGAGGGAGCGCTGACCACCGCAGCAGAGGCCGTCGCCTGCATCTGCAAGGCGTGCAGGCCCGCCATGCGTTGCGCGGTACAAACCATTACCACGACACATGCAAGGCAAAGAAACCACCAGCCCATCCGTTGTTGTTTCGCCATTGCGCCCTCACTGTTTAACGCGAGTTATCTTAGCCACTGGCGCGGTTTTGGCAACCTTTCCCCTGTAAAGTTATGTCGGCGCGCTGCGCAACCTTCTGATAGTCGAACAACGTAATTTATTCTTACTAATGATATAACTGGTGTTTTCATACGCACTTTTCAGGTTTACCCTACACTTAGTGGAGAAACCTTTTTGGGGTCCCTTCTGTATGTATTGATTTAGCGAGATGATGCTATGGAACTTAAGGATTATTACGCCATTATGGGCGTGAAACCGACGGACGATCTCAAGACGATTAAGACCGCCTATCGCCGACTGGCCCGCAAGTACCATCCAGATGTCAGCAAAGAACCCGATGCCGAAGCCCGTTTCAAAGAGGTTGCTGAAGCATGGGAAGTGCTGAGTGATGAGCAACGGCGCGCCGAGTATGACCAGTTATGGCAACACCGTAACGATCCACAATTTAATCGCCAGTTCCAGCAACACGAAGGCCAGCCGTATAACGCTGAAGATTTTGATGATATTTTCTCGTCTATTTTTGGTCAGCACGGTCGCCATTCGCATCACCGCCACGCCGCACGCGGTCATGATATCGAAATTGAAGTGGCGGTATTCCTGGAAGAAACGCTGGAAGAGCACCAGCGTACGATTAGCTATTCCGTCCCCGTTTATAACGCGTTCGGCCTGGTGGAGCGGGAAATTCCCAAAACATTGAATGTGAAAATCCCGGCTGGCGTCAGCAACGGGCAACGAATCAGACTGAAAGGCCAGGGCACGCCGGGGGAAAACGGCGGACCTAATGGCGATTTATGGCTCGTTATCCATATTGCCCCGCATCCGCTCTTTGATATCGTCAATCAGGATCTGGAAGTCGTCCTTCCGCTTGCCCCATGGGAGGCGGCGCTCGGCGCTAAGGTGTCTGTGCCAACGCTTAAAGAGCGTATTTTGCTGACCATTCCCCCCGGCAGCCAGGCTGGTCAGCGGCTGCGTATCAAAGGAAAAGGATTAGCCAGTAAAAAGCACACTGGCGATCTCTATGCCATCATCAAAATCGTTATGCCGCCGAAACCTGACGAGAAAACAGCTGCCCTGTGGCAACAACTGGCGGACGCGCAGTCGTCCTTTGACCCACGCCAGCAATGGGGGAAAGCATAATGGCTAACATCACTGTCACCTTTACCATCACCGAATTTTGTTTGCACACCGGCGTGACGGAAGAGGAGCTAAACGAAATCGTCGGACTTGGCGTAATTGAGCCTTACGAAGACGATAACACCGACTGGCAATTCGACGATCGCGCAGCGAGCGTGGTACAACGCGCGCTACGCTTACGCGAGGAGCTGGCGCTCGACTGGCCTGGGATCGCGGTCGCGTTAACGCTGCTGGAAGAGAATTCACGGCTGCGCGAAGAAAACCGGTTACTGCTGCAACGCCTTTCTCGCTTTATCTCGCATCCCTAATCCACGATAAAGGCAATAAACCGAGGGTGGGCTTTCTGCCCACCCCGGATTTACATGCACCCGGTATAATACCAGAATGCCTCTGACATACTTCCCCCAACGGAAGAAATATAGCCTTTCACCGCGCACAACCCGATCAACGAACCGCCAATGTCAGCCATTAATGCGCCATTGCGAAGATCATCGTTTAAATAAAGACCAGCCACACGTTCACATTTTTTAGATACGTCGGTTATTTTTACACGTTAGCGATCATTTATTGCCTGAAGAATATATTCTTTCACTGTTTTGTACTCTCTGGTTGATACGTACCTTCTCACTGTCAATGCCGGGTAAAATGTACCGCTGCGCTTACAGGTTGCGGTATTTATAAATAAGAAATACAACAGTCACTTACAGTTTAATAATTGAGCGTTATAACATCCACTACCGCCCAATATTTACACCACGCCTAAAATACAAAAATGTAATAGAATGTAAACAAAATAAGAGCATAAAATAAATAACTTATTAAAAAATCAATATAAATAGAGTGGTCAATAAAAAACGATCGTTTTCAACGAGTTATGTTTCTCAGATTTTCATCTATCCTGAATAGGCTTGCGGAAAATGTAATTTACACCATTGACTATTTCACTTAAAAGGTTTCTGTAATGGAATGGAAGGTCGTTGATACAGTTATAAGTCCCTCTACCGGAGTGTCGTTCTCATGCATACATAGCCTAAAAAATCTTAGATTGACCTTATGGTATCAGGCAGATGTTTACATGCCTCCAGGTAGCATTATCATCCCCTTTAATAAGGGGGTCTTAATAAACGATAAACTTTATCCCGTTACTGTTTACAACGTTACCAGGTTTAATCCTGTTCTATGGAAATCGCTTAAAGAAAATAGCCACTGTCCTGGTAACTGCAATCCTAAACCAGAAGCCTGCAGTTATCCTTTCGAGTGTCTGGTATCCGTTTGTCCATTTGGTTTAACCAGAAATATTCAAATAGATAATAAGAAAGTTTAGGAAATAAAGTATGCATTAGCCATACTACTGATTAAGTGTATTCGCGCACGTTTGCAGTATTTTGCAGTTAAATATGTTTGATATAAAAATTGTACAGTTCGGATATTTTTTGATTCGTTTAATCTAACCTTCACTTTGGCAACGAGGAGCCGGTACAGAGGATATTACTGATGGCCGGCAGACAAAGAAACGCATTGCTTTTAACACTGTATAAATTCCATCCGTGACATTCTTATTTAGTGATATTTCACCAGAGCAATCATCTTACCTTTATTGTGCATAAAAATCAGCAAGTAGTGTTTAGAAAAAATAATGTTTTAGACAAAAGCTCTGCGCGTTATGCTGATCGCCAAAAGCATAACGGGCTGACATCATGTCAGCCCGTGGGTTTACCCCTGCCCTGATACTTACGGTACGCTTATCGTCATATTGTCATGACCGACAATGACAGGGCCCGGGTAATTTTTCATGGCTTCCTGTTGCCAGACGTCATCCGCAACCGTCGCAGGCACCAGATGACTTAACACCAGTTTTTTCACGTGGGCCTCGCGAGCAATCTTACCGACATCTTCAATCGTGGTGTGATGCGACGCAATCGCTTCAGCCAGCGTTTTTCCGTTGCCAATACTATTAGCCAGTTTTGCTACCGAAGGGACATGTACCGCCTCATGTACCAGGATATCCGCCCCTTGGGCAAACGTTGCAAGCGGCGGAAACCAGGACGTATCGCCAGAGAAGACGATTCGCTTACCCTGGGTATCAAAACGGTAAGCAAACGCTTCACCGTCCGGAAAAGGGGAATGAGGCACTTTCAGCGCGCTTATTGTGACCAGTTCATCTTTATAGATGACGCCCTGGCCAATATCGGTCGCCTTAACCAGGTTGCGCGGATCGGGTTTCTCCTCTTCTTCCATGCGTAACGTGATATCCCTGTCAAAGACCTTCCAGCTAGCCTTCGTCATCGCCTGGGTTCCCGGCGGGCCATAAACCTGTATGGTATGGTCTTTCAGACCACTTGCCCAGGCATTCATCAGCAAGGAAGGATAATCCAGTATGTGGTCGCTGTGCAGATGGGTGAGCAAAATAGTATTGATGTTGCGCAGTGGAATGCCATTTTTCACCAGTTGCAGACTGGCGCCGTAGCCGGCATCTATCAGCCATATTTTATCGCCGATAGTAAGCGCCGTCGCTTGCGGTAGTCTGGCTGTATTGAGCAAAGAAGGCCCGCCTTTGGTGCCCAGTAAAACAATGTTGATCTCTTGAGGCGCAGGAGTACCGGCAGCAAGGGCAAGGTGGCTTTGCGCCAGCATACAAACCGCCAGCATAGCGACGCTTTTTTTCATCATGTTTTTACTCTTCTTAGTTGAGAAAAGAGGGAACTTCACGTTGGCGAAACTGCGAAGGAGAACAGCCCGCAAGGCGATTAAAGAAACGGGCGAAATAAGCCGGATCTTTAAAACCTAATTGCCAGGCGATCTCGTTGACAGCATTGTCGGAAAAAAGCAGCAGTCGTTTCGCCTCGCGTAATTGCCGATCAAAAATCAGGCGTTTAGGCGGGCGATTAGCAAAACGTCGGCAAATATCGGTCAAACGAGATTCGGTAATATGCAGCTCGCAGGCATAATCGGGCACCGTCCAGTGCTGATGGAAGTGGTTGTCAATTAACAGGGTAAAGCGCTGAAAGAGTTTCAGTTCACCGCGCATCCCGGTTGCGGCGTGATCGTCCAGCTTCGCATTACGCAACAGCAAGGTAAATACCGCCTGCGCCAGTAGCACCAGGGTATGTTCGCAGCCAGCCAGTTGTTCCGTGGACTCCCGCTCAATTAGCTGCCAGTAATGTTTGAGCGCCGCCAGCTCGTTGGGTTTATCCGCCAGCGACAGACAGATTCCCGGCAGGCCGAAGGCCTCTCTGGTGCCGGGATAAAGCACCTCCAGCAGCGGCCAAACCAGCTCTTCGCGTACCGTCAGAACATGACCATCGCTATCCGATTCGGTAATAAAAGCATGTGGCACCGAGGGCGGCGTAAGCACAAATAGCGGCGCCTGCACCGAATAGCGATGATCGTCGAGCTGTAGCTCAATCTGCCCGGTATCAAGAAAGTGCATTTGAAAAAACTGGTCGTGGCGATGCGCCTGCATATCACGACCAAAGAAATCCGCCATACGAGCAAACGACTGATAATGCACATCGTTACTGCCCATGCTTTCGTCATACTCTTTGCTGATATCAATATTGGCGATCGCACGTTGGCACATAGTTTCTCCTCAAGGGGTGGCGCGCGGACGCGATGCTTTCATGGGAATGAGCCAGATAATGGCGGCGCCGACGACTAACAGAGAAGCGACAAACCAGAGTCCGCTATTGAAGCTACCGGTGATATCTTTTAGCCAGCCAATCATAAACGGGCTAAGTGCGGAGCCAATATTGCCGGTGGCATTGATGACCGCAATGCCTATCGCCCTGGCGCGTAAACTGATCGACTGATCCGGCGTGGTCCAGAAGATCGCCATCGCGCTAAAGGAACCCGTGGATGCCATCACGATCCCCAGGAGCTGGATCAGGTTATGGTCGGTCGCCGACGCCAGTAGCCAGCCCGCGGCGGCAAACAGGAACGGCAACGCCGTGTGATGTTTACGCTCCTGATGTTTGTCCGAATGGCGGCTCCAGTAAATCATGCCCAGAATAGTACAAATCTGCGGGATCGCCGCCAGCAGGCCGATGGTGATATTGCTGCTGCCTTCATTAAAACTTTTCAGGATTTGCGGCGTCCAGATACTAATGGCGCTAAGCGTATTGGTAAGGCAAAAATAGGCCAGCGTATACATCAGTACAATTGGCGTGAATACTTCGCGCCACAGACTACGCTGCTGCATGGCGTTATGGCTGATGGCCCCCTCCGGCTGAACCAGCGTCAGGCGGTCATTATCCATCATCTCCTGCAAACATTTTTTATCCTCTGCCGTCAGCCATTTGGCTTTTGCCGGGGTATCATCCAGGTAAAACCAGACCATAATGCCTAACAAAACTGACGGAAATCCTTCCAACAGGAATAACCACTGCCATCCATGCAGATTGAATATGCCGTCCAGCGATAAAATATAGCCGGAGACAATCGACCCCAACGCGGTAGTGGCCGGCATGGCAATCATAAATAATGCGTTGGCGCGGGCGCGGAAAAATGCCGGGAACCAGTAGGTTAAATAGAGCAATATTCCTGGCAAAAAGCCCGCTTCGGTAATGCCCACCAGCATTCGCAGCACATACAGGCTTTTCGGTCCCACCGCGAACATCGTGGCGGTAGATGCAATGCCCCATAGCACCATAATGGTCGCAATCCAGCGGCGGGCGCCGACAATGCTCAACATCACGTTGCTGGGAATGCCGAAAATGACGTAGGTGGCGTAAAACAGCGTCGTGGCAAGGCCAAACATGGTGGCGCTTAACCCCAGATCCTGCCCCATCGTCAACCCGGCAAAACCGATGTTGATACGGTCTAAAAACGAGAAGATAAACAACACGAATAAAAATACGATCAGTCGGCGGAACAGTTTATTTATGACGGTTTGTTGACCCGTGCTGAGCGCGTTGTGCGAACGGACAGACTCGGGGCTTTCCGGAAGTGCAGATGATGTGTCGCTCATTTTTTTTCCTCTGATGGGAATTTTTGTAGGGTACTACGGTTGCCCGGTAGCGCTGCGCTTACCGGGCCAGGCTTAATAGACGCCGGACGCACCGGACAGGTTTTTTTCTGCGCCAAAGCGCGCCGCCAGCGCCTCTGCGCCGCGCGCCAGCAGCGTGGTGTCAACGCCGACGGCGACAAATAGCGCCCCCAGTTCCAGATAACGTTTCGCCAGTGCTTCATTGGCCATCAGAATCCCCGGCGCTTTCCCCGCCGCGCGTATCTGCACGATGGCGTTCTCAATCGCCGCCTGCACTTCCGGGTGCTGCGGATTGCCGGCAAAGCCCATATCGGCGCTGAGGTCCGCCGGACCAATAAACACGCCGTCAATGCCATCCACGTCGAGAATTGACGCCAGATTGCTCATCGCCTCACGCGTTTCAATCTGCACCAGTACGCACATGGCGTCGTTGGCCAGGTGGAGATAGTCCGGAATGCGGTTCCAGCGCGATGCCCGCGCCAGCGCGCTGCCCACGCCGCGAATACCGGCAGGCGGATAACGCGTAGCCGCCACGGCGTTTCGCGCTTCATCGGCATTCTGCACCATCGGTATCAGCAGCGTTTGCGCGCCGACGTCGAGCAGTTGCTTAATCTGTACCGGATCGTTCCATGACGGACGCACCACCGGCTGGCTGGGATAAGGCGCAATCGCCTGCAACTGGGTCAACACCGTCTGCACGTTGTTTGGCGCGTGTTCACCGTCAATCAGTAGCCAGTCGAAGCCGGCGCCCGCTAACAGTTCAGCGCTGTAACTGTTGGCAAGCCCCAGCCACAAACCGATTTGCGGGCGCCCCGCTTTTAACGCGTCTTTGAAAGCATTTTTCATCGTTTTTTCCTTACACAAACCGGCAACTGATCGCGCCCATGTTGCCGTAATCGACATGGAAGGTGTCGCCCTTGCGCGCCGGCACCGGGCGGGTGAACGAGCCGCCGAGGATGATCTGCCCGGCTTCAAGCTGGACATCGTAGGGGGCAAGCTTGTTCGCCAGCCACGCCACGCCGTTGGCCGGATGATTCAGCACGCCTGCGGCGACGCCGGTTTCTTCGATCACGCCGTTGCGATAGAGCAGCGCGGAGATCCAGCGCAGATCCAGCTCGTCTGGTTTGATGGGGCGACCACCGAGGATCACCCCGGCGTTGGCGGCGTTGTCGGAAATGGTGTCGAACACTTTGCGCGGGCGCTGGGTTTCCGGGTCGATGTTGTGGCTGCGGGCGTCAATCAGTTCCAGCGCCGGAATCACATAATCCGTGGCGTTGTAGACGTCGAACAGCGTGCAGTGAGGGCCGCGCAGCGGTTTCGCCAGCACAAACGCCAGCTCCACTTCAATACGCGGGACGATAAAACGGTCGGTGGGGATATCCCCGCCGTCATGGAAGAACATATCGTCAAGCAGCGCGCCGTAATCCGGTTCGCTGATTTGCGAGCTGGCCTGCATCGCTTTTGAGGTCAGGCCGATTTTGTGGCCTTTGAGCGTGCGCCCTTCGGCAATCTTGATATTGACCCATTCACGCTGTACGGCATAGGCATCTTCAATAGTGATGTTGGGATAATCCAGCGACACTGCGCGAATCTGTTCGCGCTGTTTTTCAGCCTGATTAAGTCGCTGGGCGATCAGGGTATGGGTCTGTTTATCGAGCATAGTGTTTCCTGTTACGTCATTCGGTGCTGCTGCGCCGGGTGGCGACGCAGGTGCGTCTTACCCGGCCTACGGTTCGGTACTGCTTCGTGCATCGTTTTTTTGTAGGCCCGGTCAGCGCAGCGCCACCGGGCGAAAGAGTGTGCTATTTAAATAACGCGTGTACGTTGTTTTGTTTGTAATTGAGCGTTGGATGTAACTCGGCAATCTCAAACGACAGCGCCAGATAGCGGTTCTCCATCAGGTCGGCGAAGTGGGCTTTAATCAGCCCAAACAGCATTTCGCCGACTTCCTGACGGCTCTCCAGGCTGCGCCCGGCACCGATTTTCAGCGTCATATGCACAAACGCGTAATCATGCTTACCGTCAGCCATCTGCCAGGTATCCAGCCAGTGGGCGCGACTGCGGATACCGCCGATGGGGAAAATCCCGGTGGCGGCCAGCGCCTCGTTTACCTTGCTGAACAGGCTTGGTAAATCAGCCTGCTCGCGAATATTTTCAGTACATTCAGCAATAAAGTGCGGCATAACCCCCCCTTACGCAGGCAGCGGGAAAACAGCGTTCACCTGGCCGGTACCGGAGCTGGCGAACAGGTCGGTGATGAACTCCACCTTGCCGTCGTATTTGTCCCAGCCCAGCATTCCCAGCAGCATGACCGTGTCGTGCATGTTGCCTTCGCCGTAGCAGTAGTCGGCGTACTCCGGCAACATGGTGCAAAACTCCTTGAATTTGCCTTCGCGCCACAGCTTGACCACGCGCTCGTCCATTTGATGATCGAACTCGCGGGTGTAGCTGTTCATCCCCTCTTCCGCCCGTTGGTCGTCAATAAAACGGTGCGACAGAGAACCACTGGCGAATACCGCTACGGTACCGTCATATTTCTCAATCGCCTTGAGAATGGCTTCGCCCAGTCTGCGACTGTCGGCAAAGTCATGCACAGTACAGAACGCCGAGATGGAGACCACTTTGAAGTGCTTGTCGCTGTTCATGTAGCGCATCGGCACCAGCGTGCCATACTCCAGCTTCAGGCTCGGGATGTTATGCGCTTTAGCGCGCACGCCCAGTTTGACTGCCTCGTCGGCGATCAGGTGGCCGAGCTCTGGATTACCGTCATAGTCATAGGTCATGTCGCGAATAAAGTGCGGCAATTCGTTGCTGGTATAGACGCCCTGGAAATGGTCGGCACAATTAATGTGGTAAGCGCTATTCACCAGCCAGTGGGTGTCGAATACGATAATGGTGTCAACGCCCATTTCGCGGCAACGCTTGCCTATTTCAATATGCCCATCAATGGCTGCCTGACGACAACCGTGATTTTTTCCCGGCAGTTCAGAAAGATACATCGACGGCACGTGGGTAATTTTTGCTGCTAACGCTAACTTGCCCATATCAAACTCCCCATTTTGGGATAGGATGGTCGCCCATTGAGATGCAGACGTTTTTCATTTCCGCAAACACTTCGAAGCTATATTCGCCGCCTTCGCGCCCGGTACCGGAGGCTTTCACGCCGCCGAACGGCTGGCGCAGGTCGCGGACGTTCTGGGTGTTGACGAAGACCATGCCGGCTTCAATCCCACGCGCCAGGCGCAACACTTTGCTCACGTCCTGGGTCCAGATATAAGAGGCCAGACCGTATTCCACGTCGTTCGCCAAACGTAACCCTTCCGCTTCGTCTTTGAATGGCAGCAGACAGGCGACTGGCCCAAAGATCTCTTCCTGCGCGACGCGCATACGGTT
Organism: Salmonella sp. 32100201201700099SM; assembly: GCF_017572645.1. Taxonomy (NCBI): domain Bacteria; kingdom Pseudomonadati; phylum Pseudomonadota; class Gammaproteobacteria; order Enterobacterales; family Enterobacteriaceae; genus Salmonella; species Salmonella sp. 32100201201700099SM. The sequence goes on from NZ_JAGERQ010000010.1 coordinate 105,382, forward strand.
GTCGACATCGGCCAGCACGGTTGGGCGCAGGAAGTTACCGCCTTTCAGATGCGCAGGCAGGTCAGTGGGTTTTTCCGCACCGCCCGCCAGCAGCGTTGCGCCCTCTTCAATGCCGAGGCGGATATAACCGGAGACTTTTTCCCAGTGCTGTTGGCTAATCAGCGCGCCGACCTGAGTGTTCGGGTCGGTCGGATCGCCGACACGCAGGCGATTCGCGCGTTCGGCAAAGCGCTTCACGAACTCAGGGTAAATGCTCTGCTGGATAAAGATGCGCGACCCGGCGGTGCAGCGTTCGCCGTTGATTGAGAAGATGGTGAACAGCGCGGCGTCCAGCGCGCGCTCAATGTCGGCATCTTCAAAAATCAGCACCGGCGATTTACCGCCCAGCTCCATCGAGTATTTTTTCAGGCCGGCATTTTTCATGATATTGCGACCGGTGGCGGTACCGCCGGTAAACGACACCGCACGCACGTCATGGTGGCGTACCAGCGCATCGCCCGCCGTCGCGCCGTAGCCCTGCACCACGTTCAGCACGCCTGCCGGAATTCCTGCCTCCAGCGCCAGCTCGCCCAGCCTGTCGGCAGTCAACGGCGACAGCTCGGACATTTTGAGCACCGCGGTGTTGCCCAGCGCCAGGCACGGCGCGACTTTCCAGGTCGCGGTCATAAACGGCACGTTCCACGGCGACACCAGCGCGCAGACGCCGACGGGCTGCACCAGCGTATAATTGAGCATTTTATCGTCAACAGGATAGGTCTTGCCGTTCATCTGCTGGCACACTTCGGCGAAGAATTCGAAGTTATGCGAGGCGCGCGGGATCAGCACGTTTTTAGTCTGGTGAATAGGCAGGCCGGTGTCGGCGGTTTCCATCGCCGCGATTTCCGGCACATGCTGGTCAATCAGATCGCCAAGGCGACGCATCAGGCGCGCGCGCTCTTTCATCGGCAGGTTGGCCCATTTCGGGAACGCCTCTTTTGCCGCCGCGACAGCCTGGTTCACTTCTGCTTCACCGCCGGAGGCCACTTCCGCCAGCACGTCACCGGTCGCCGGGTTAGTGGTCTGGAAGTAGTCGTTACCTGCAACGTTTTTGCCGTTAATCCAATGATTTATTTTCTTCATTTTGCGCTCTCCTCACTGACGATTCGGTTAACCAGGCGACCCACGCCTTCTACTTCCACAACAACTTCATCCCCCGGCACCACATCGGACAGCCCTTTCGGCGTACCGGTGGCAATCATGTCGCCCGGTTGCAACGTCATAAATTCGCTCAGATAAGAAATCAGGAACGGGATGCTGAAGATCAGATCGGCGGTCGTCCCTTCCTGGCGCAGCTCACCGTTAACAAAGGTGCGTAACGTCAGGTTATGCGGATCAGAAACCGCCTCTTTATCCACAATCCACGGGCCTATCGGCGTCAGGCCGTCGCGGCTTTTTACCCGCAGATTCGGACGGTAGTAGTTTTCCAGATAGTCGCGGATCGCGTAGTCGTTACAGACGGTGTAACTGGCCACATACTCCATGGCTTCGGCTTCGCTCACCTTACGCGCCGTTTTGCCAATCACCACGACCAGTTCGGCTTCATAGTGCATATATTCGACGTTGTTCGGGCGCACCGACGTTTGGTGATGTTCGGTAAAGGTGTTTGGCGCTTTGATAAATACCAGCGGCTCTTTCGGCGGCGTAAATGCCAGCTCGCTGGCGTGATCGGCGTAGTTCAACCCCAGCGCAAATAGCGTTCCCGTCGCTGACAGCGGCCACGTAAACGTCTGGTGGCGGGCGAATTCATCTTCTGCGACAACCGGATTTTCCAGAGCGGGTAAACCTTTCGCCAGAATACGCACCCGATCGCCGGGACGCAGCGCAACGCGATTCTGCGGCGTACCGAGTAAGATCGCATCGCCAGGGTTAAGCGTAGCGAACTCACTTAACGCGCTAAGCAGTTGTGCGGCGCTACGCTGTAAATCGGCAGTATTCCAGTGGTCGCTTCTCGTCCGTTGATTTCAGTGATAATGGTGAGGTTATCCACATCACTCAGCGGCGCCATTTCACCCAACGGGCAAAAGCCATCGCGACATTTCGCTTTAATCGCCGGGCGATAAAAGCTCTCTTCCGGCAGGCTGACCTCGTTAGCCAGCGCATACCCGGCGATATAGTCCGCCGCCGCTTCAGGGCGTATCCGGCTGGCGGTTTTCCCCACAATGAGCGCCACTGTCGCGCCGCTCAGTACCTTTTCTCCCTGCGGATAAGGAATGGGTTCGCCGTGACGAATCACCGTATTACGCGGCTTGATGAACCACACTGCGGTTTTAGGCGGCGCATTATAGGGAGGCTGAGAGAAAGCCTCTCGCCAGGCATCAAGCTGGCTGCGATGGTTTAACGCAACGGCGAAAACAGTACCCTTCATACATAAACTCCTCAGGCCGATTTAACGGGCTGTGATTTCATTAATATATTAATGATTAAATTTATGCTTTCGCTGTACATTTAGCAAGCTGAAGTAAAGTATTTGTGATGTGATTAACAATATTCTCACAAACTCATTATTAAATACATAAATATCAAATAGTTAAATAAAAGCCCTTGTTTCTGTTAAACTTTGGACATAAAACAGATGTCATAGCTCACATCGGTAAACACGATTATTCAGGTATTAATAATTCTGCAAAAGAGAAACGCTTATGCATGATTCATTAACCATCGCATTGCTTCAGGCGCGCGAAGCGGCAATGACCTATTTCCGCCCCATCGTTAAAAGCCACAATCTGACCGACCAGCAATGGCGCATTGTGCGAATCCTGGCCGATAGCCCCTCTATGGATTTTCACGAGCTGGCCTTTCGTACCTGCATTTTGCGTCCAAGTCTGACCGGAATATTGACGCGCATGGAGCGAGACGGACTGGTGTTGCGACTCAAGCCGGTTAACGATCAGCGTAAGTTATATGTCATGTTGACGGAGCAGGGACAAACGTTGTACGCCCGTGCCCGAAGCCAGGTAGAAGAGGCTTATCGAAAAATTGAGGCCGATTTCACGCCCGAAAAAACACAGCAATTGATGCTGCTGCTGGACGATCTTATTGCTCTGGGGCGCCAGCATCCTGATAGCGAAGCGGAAGCATAGTATTCTTACCTTCCCACGCCGCCGACACGGGAATCCCCTCCCGCTTACAACGTTGACGGCGATCGCATTTTACTCTTCTTCTTCGACGTTCATCTGAAAAGTACCCGCCGTTGTCCTGAAAGTCTCTTCACAGTTTACGCTTCTGCCTATTCAATTTAACAACAAACAAGAAACATATCATTAACAAAACATTCCGATTAACGAGGAAGAGGCCGCAATGAAACCTGAAGATTTTCGTACTGATAACAAGCGTCCGTTAACGGGCGAAGAGTATTTAAAAAGCCTGCAGGACGGGCGGGAAATTTATATTTACGGCGAACGCGTTAAAGATGTTACGACACATCCGGCATTCCGCAATGCCGCAGCCTCTGTCGCACAACTGTATGACGCATTACATAAACCGTCGATGCAAGATACCCTATGCTGGAATACCGATACCGGCAGCGGCGGTTATACGCATAAATTTTTCCGCGTGGCGAAAAGCGCAGACGATCTGCGCCAACAGCGTGATGCTATCGCCGAGTGGTCACGCCTGAGTTACGGCTGGATGGGACGCACACCGGATTACAAAGCCGCCTTTGGCTGCGCTCTGGGCGCTAACCCAGCCTTCTACGGCCAGTTTGAGCAGAACGCCCGCAACTGGTACACCCGTATTCAGGAGACCGGCCTGTACTTTAACCATGCTATCGTCAACCCGCCCATTGACCGCCACAAACCTGCCGACGAAGTGAAAGACGTCTATATCAAGCTGGAGAAAGAGACGGACGCCGGGATTATTGTCAGCGGGGCGAAAGTCGTCGCCACTAACTCCGCCCTGACTCACTACAACATGATTGGTTTCGGCTCAGCCCAGGTGATGGGCGAAAACCCGGATTTTGCTCTGATGTTTGTCGCGCCAATGGATGCCGAAGGCGTAAAACTTATTTCGCGCGCCTCGTATGAAATGGTCGCGGGCGCGACGGGCTCGCCGTTTGATTATCCACTCTCCAGCCGCTTTGATGAAAACGATGCCATTCTGGTGATGGACAAGGTGTTGATCCCGTGGGAAAACGTGTTGATTTACCGTGATTTCGATCGTTGCCGTCGCTGGACGATGGAAGGCGGCTTTGCCCGTATGTATCCACTGCAAGCCTGTGTTCGTCTGGCGGTTAAACTTGATTTCATTACCGCGCTGCTGAAAAAATCGCTCGAATGTACGGGTACCGTAGAGTTCCGGGGCGTGCAGGCCGATCTCGGCGAAGTCGTGGCCTGGCGCAATATGTTCTGGGCATTGAGCGATTCTATGTGTTCTGAAGCAACCCCGTGGGTAAACGGCGCCTGGCTGCCGGACCACGCCGCGCTGCAAACCTATCGTGTGATGGCCCCAATGGCCTACGCGAAAATTAAAAATATTATTGAACGTAACGTTACCAGCGGCCTGATTTACCTGCCTTCCAGCGCCCGCGATCTGAATAATCCGCAAATCGACCAGTACCTGGCGAAATACGTACGCGGCTCTAACGGAATGGACCATGTTGAACGTATCAAAATTCTTAAATTGATGTGGGATGCCATCGGCAGCGAGTTTGGCGGTCGCCATGAGCTGTACGAGATTAATTACTCGGGCAGCCAGGATGAAATTCGTTTGCAGTGCCTGCGTCAGGCCCAGAGCTCCGGCAATATGGATAAGATGATGGCAATGGTCGATCGCTGCCTCTCCGAATACGATCAGAATGGCTGGACGGTTTCGCATTTGCACAATAACGACGACATCAATCAACTGGATAAGCTGCTGAAATAACGCGGCAGGAGGTTCTCATGCAAGTAGATGAACAACGTCTGCGTTTTCGCGATGCGATGGCAAGTCTGGCGGCAGCGGTCAACATCGTAACCACGGCGGGTCACGCCGGACGCTGTGGTATCACCGCAACAGCGGTCTGTTCCGTCACCGATACGCCGCCCTCCGTGATGGTATGTATTAATGCCAATAGCGCCATGAACCCCGTTTTTCAGGGTAACGGCAGGCTGTGCATTAATGTACTTAACCATGAGCAGGAGCTGATGGCGCGCCACTTTGCCGGTATGACGGGGATGGCGATGGAGGAGCGTTTTCACCAGCCATGTTGGCAAAACGGGCCGCTGGGCCAGCCGGTACTTAACGGCGCGCTGGCCGGTCTTGAAGGCGAGATCAGCGAGGTACAAACCATTGGCACGCATCTGGTGTATCTGGTGGCGATCAAAAATATTATCCTTAGCCAGGATGGGCATGGCCTGATTTATTTCAAACGCCGTTTTCATCCGGTCAGACTTGAGATGGAAGCGCCTGTTTAACCGTCACTCATGCCCACAAGCGGGATAACCACCGCTTGTGGGAGGAGAGTCGATACGCTGAAGATTTTTATTCCCGCCGCGATGTCTGCTCGCCATAAATCCCGGCGATTAATAAAATCTAAGAGCCTGTCCCACCAGGCGTTATTGGCGCAGCCTGTTTGGACACGGACAGCGCGCAAAAACCGGAGCGTACACGTTGTACGTGAGGTTTGACTCGCTACGCTCGCCCTTCGGGCCGCCGCTAGCGGCGTTCAAAACGCTAACGCGTTTTGGCGAGCACTGCCCAGGTCCAAAATGGCAAGTAAAATAGCCCTAATGGGATAGGCTCTAAATTAGCTCCCGCGATAGGTTGAATAACCATACTGACTTAATAACAGCGGCACATGATAGTGCTCATTCGTTTTGCTGATATGAAACTCGACGGGAATCTCCGGGAAAAACGTGTCCAGTTTTTTACTTTCAAAATACTGGCCGGTTTTAAAAATAACGCGATAATCCCCCGGCGCGGCAGCTTTTTCGGGCCACAGTGCTTTAATACGTCCATCCTGGTCGGTATGCCCGGTGTTTAATTGCGTCCATCCGTTATCCTTTTTCTGCTCCAGTACCACCTCCACGCCGGGCGCTGGTTTGCCTGTTTGCTGATCGAGAATATGTACGCTGAGAATATTGTTGCCAGCGGCCAGCGCCATTGCCGGGGCTGCAACAAGAGACGCTATCGCGGTAGCCAGTATATATCGTTTCATGCTTCACTCCTTTACGGTATTGATGCAGGAAAATATATCTGGCGCGTCCAGGATTAACCTTACACGGACATGACAATTATGTCATCTTGTTGGAGATTTACGGATTCGCTAACAAGCCTATGGCATACTGCGTCGATGAAGATTTTATTGATTGAAGATAACCAGAAAACCATTGAGTGGGTACGTCAGGGACTCACGGAGGCAGGCTATATGGTTGATTATGCCTGTGATGGACGAGACGGATTACACCTGGCCCTTCAGGAACATTATTCATTGATTATTCTTGATATTATGCTGCCGGGGCTTGATGGATGGCAGGTTTTACGCGCGTTACGCACTGCGCATCAGTCCCCTGTTATTTGCCTGACGGCGCGCGACTCGGTTGAGGATCGCGTCAAAGGTCTTGAGGCGGGCGCTAATGATTACCTTGTTAAGCCTTTTTCCTTCGCCGAACTGCTGGCCCGGGTGAGAGCTCAACTCAGACAGCACGTCCCGGTCTTTACCCGACTGACGATCAATGGTCTGGACATGGATGCCACAAAGCAATCGGTGTCACGAAATGGCAAACCGATTTCCCTGACCCGCAAAGAATTCCTGCTCCTCTGGTTACTGGCGTCCCGGGCAGGAGAAATCGTGCCCCGAACCGCGATCGCCAGCGAAGTTTGGGGAATTAACTTTGATAGTGAAACCAACACCGTTGATGTCGCGATTCGTCGGCTGCGCGCCAAAGTAGACGATCCATTTGAAAAGAAGCTCATTATGACCGTCCGGGGGATGGGTTACCGATTACAGGCGGAAACGTCGCAGAATGGTTAAGTTATCAATGACGCTGCGCCTGACAATTTCTTTTATCGCCATCCTTATCCTCGCCTGTACCGGCATTAGCTGGACGCTCTATAACGCGCTGAGCAAAGAATTAACGTATCGGGATGATATGACGCTAATAAATCGGGCGGCGCAAATGCAGCAACTGTTACTGGATGGCGCCAGGCCGGAAAATCTGCCGCTCTATTTCAATCGGATGGTGGATACGAAGCAGGACATCTTATTGATCCATTCAGCAACAGGCCACAATGTTGCGATTAATCATAGCGGCATCCCCGACCAACGCTTTAACGAGATTCCGCTGGCTAAAAACATCACCCGCGAAACCTTATTTCGCCAGGCGGTACAAGGCACAGAACTTACCGCGGTACGAGTAAACGCCAGAAGCGGCGATGACCCGCTGACCCTTACTATTGCCAGGCTGGCGACGGAAAGGCGGCAAATGCTGGCGCAATATCGCCGTAACAGTTTGCTGATTAGCCTTATCGCGATCCTCGTCTGTTCGGCACTCAGTCCATTAGTCATCAGAAACGGGCTGCGGGCCATTACGTCGCTCAGCCGACTCACCGCGGCGACAGATAGCGGCACACTTCGCCAGCCGTTGGCGGAACAGGCGTTACCCGTTGAGCTCAGGCCGCTTGGACAAGCGCTAAATACCATGCGCCAGAAGCTTTCCGACGATTTTGAACGCCTGAACCAATTTGCCGACGATCTGGCGCATGAGCTGCGCACGCCGGTTAATATTTTACTGGGGAAAAACCAGGTGATGCTGAGTCAGGAACGCAGCGCCGAAGAGTATCAACAAGCCCTTGTCGATAATATTGAAGAGCTGGAGGGACTGTCGCGACTGACAGAAAATATTCTCTTTCTGGCACGCGCGGAACACCAGAATATAGCGGTAAAAAAACAGCCTGTTTCGCTCAATGCGCTGGTCGAAAATATGCTGGATTATCTTAGCCTCCTTGCCGAGGAGAAGCGCATCTGTTTTATAAATCAATGTCAGGGAACGGTATGGGCTGACGAAATATTATTACAAAGAGTGCTCTCAAACCTGCTGACGAATGCCATCCGTTATTCTGATGAAAACGCCGTGATACGTATTGAAAGCGCTTATGATGATAACGTTGCAGAAATTCGGGTCGCTAATCCGGGCAGCCACCCCGCTGATGCGGATAAGCTTTTCCGGCGTTTTTGGCGAGGAGATAATGCCCGCCACACTGCCGGTTTCGGCCTGGGGCTATCGTTGGTTAACGCGATTGCTCTATTACACGGTGGCTCGGCATCTTACCGCTATGCCGATGAACATAATATCTTTTCGGTTCGTCTGCCCGATAGCGGTGATAGCTAAGGTCAGTACAGGTTCTGTTCCCCTTCCCTGCCACAGGGCTGTGGTTATCAATACAACCTCAATAAAAAGAAAATAAAGGATGCCGGTAAAGAATATTGCTGGCTCGATCACTTTCTCGGTTTCCAATCCAGGGTCAATTCATCCCATAACGCGTTATTCAGTGGGAACCTTTATGAAAAAGTATCTTGCTTTCGTCGTTACGCTGCTGGGTATGGGTAAAGTCATCGCCTGTACTACCCTTTTGGTAGGCAATCAGGCTTCGGCTGACGGCTCCTTTATTATCGCGCGCAACGAGGATGGCTCGGCAAATAACGCCAAGCATAAGGTTATTCATCCCGTCGCGTTTCATCAACAAGGCGAGTATAAAGCACATCGCAACAATTTTAGCTGACCGCTTCCGGAGACAGCGATGCGCTATACGGCGATTCATGACTTTGATACTAACGATAACGCCATGGGTGAAGCCGGTTTCAATTCGGCGGGCGTCGGAATGAGCGCAACGGAAACCATTTACAACGGCAGAGCGGCGCTGGCTGCCGATCCTTACGTGACAAAAACGGGAATCACGGAAGACGCCATTGAGTCCGTGATCCTGCCAGTGGTGCAATCGGCGCGTCAGGGCGCCAAATTACTGGGCGACATTATTGAACAAAAAGGCGCTGGCGAAGGTTTCGGCGTCGCGTTTATTGATAGCAAAGAGATATGGTATCTGGAGACGGGAAGCGGACATCAATGGCTGGCAGTACGACTTCCGGCAGATAGCTATTTCGTTTCCGCCAATCAGGGACGTTTACGGCATTACGATCCGAATGATAACGCGAATTATATGGCGTCATCAACGTTAGTAAGCTTTGCGAAAAAGCAGGGATTATATGATCCGGCCCGCGGCGAATTCGACTTTCATCAAGCCTATTCGCAGGATAACAAAAACGATACCACCTATAATTATCCGCGCGTCTGGACGCTACAACACCAGTTTAATCCGCATCTGGATACGGCCGTTAGCGAAGGGGAAACATTTCCTGTTTTTTTAACGCCAATAACGAAGATCAGCGTGGCGGCAGTAAAAAACGCGTTACGCAATCACTATCAGGGAACGTCGCACGACCCTTATGCCAGTCATAATCCACAAGAACCATGGCGACCTATATCCGTTTTTCGTACCCAGGAGTCACATATTTTACAGGTCAGACCGAAATTACCGCAGGCTATCGGCAACGTAGAATACATCGCCTATGGAATGCCATCTCTTAGCGTCTATCTCCCCTATTACCAGGGGATGCGTCATTATCAACCCGGAGATGATAAAGGAACCGATCGGGCGAGCAACGACTCTACCTACTGGACATTCCGCACGCTGCAAACACTGGTTATGCAAGACTACAATACGTTTGCGCCAGATGTGCAACATGCCTGGAAAACATTTGAACAGCAAACAGCTAAGCAACAGTATAAGATGGAGCAGAGCTATCTGAGATTATATGCGTCGCATCCGAAAGAAGCACAACGCTTACTGCAAAATTTTGAAGATAAAACGATGCAAAATGCGCAGACGCTCGCCCGTCGCCTGACCAATAATATTATTACGACAATGACTTACCGCACAGATATGAAATATCACTTTTCAAGTACGCAGCCATAAATTTAATGACAATCTATTAGCCACTCATACACAATAAGATAAAGCGGTACCAGAATTAGCCAGATATAAAAGACAATAATTATTATAGATTCATAGAGAGGATAGTTTATGACACTCCAGGCAAATATCAGCAGAGAGACAAAAACGGCAAAGACCCAGGAGGTATATAAGCACGTTGTTCTTTTCAAAATGGCCGCCCCCTCTTACATAAGACGATAACTACAGCTTATGCCCCGTGTTACATAACTTTTCCCGACAGGCCTCTTTTACCCATGCTGAAAAATTCCGCGTCTTTTCAGATTTCAACGCGAATTCTATCTGTTCAAGCATGGAATAGGAAAAACGAATGTTCTTCGTCACGGTCTTACTTGTCCGGGGCTTTGCTGGCATACACACACCTGTATAACATTTGATGTAACGCCGTTACTTTACGCAGGAGTAAATCGGTGAATTTGATCTGAGTCAAGAAGGTGGGTTTTCAATAAAAGTTGTGCCCTAAATTGTGAAGTTTGTAGATTTTATGAACATTTAATGTACCGATCTCCCCCCATGATCGCCACTACGTATGGACGTCAGGATGCCTCCCCGCCTGATCAGAAGCGTTTCCTCATTAAAAAGGACATTTTTTTAAAGTTCCTGGCGCATAAAAGTCACATCCTTTTAAAGGGTTGTTAACCCTGTTGAATGTTTCCACTCCCCTATTCAGGAATATTAAAAACGCTATGCAAATACAGAGCTTCTATCACTCAGCTTCACTAAAAACCCAGGAGGCTTTTAAAAGCCTACAAAAAACCTTATACAACGGAATGCAGATTCTCTCAGGCCAGGGCAAAGCGCCGGCTAAAGCGCCCGACGCTCGCCCGGAAATTATTGTCCTGCGAGAACCTGGCGCGACATGGGGGAATTATCTACAGCATCAGAAGACGTCTAACCACTCGCTGCATAACCTCTATAACTTACAGCGCGATCTTCTTACCGTCGCGGCAACCGTTCTGGGTAAACAAGACCCGGTCCTGGCGTCAATGGCAAACCAAATGGAGTTAGCCAAAGTTAAAGCGGACCGGCCAGCAACAAAACAAGAAGAAGCTGCGGCAAAAGCATTGAAGAAAAATCTTATCGAACTTATTGCAGCACGCACTCAGCAGCAAAATGGCTTACCTGCAAAAGAAGCTCATCGCTTTGCGGCAGTAGCGTTTAGAGATGCTCAGGTCAAGCAGCTTAATAACCAGCCCTGGCAAACCATAAAAAATACACTCACGCATAACGGGCATCACTATACCAACACACAGCTCCCTGCCGCAGAGATGAAAATCGGCGCAAAAGATATCTTTCCCAGTGCTTATCAGGGAAAGGGCGTATGCAGTTGGGATACCAAAAATATTCATCACGCCAATAATTTGTGGATGTCCACGGTGAGTGTGCATGAGGACGGTAAAGATAAAACGCTTTTTTGCGGGATACGTCATGGCGTGCTTTCCCCCTATCATGAAAAAGATCCGCTTCTGCGTCAGGTCGGCGCTGAAAACAAAGCCAAAGAAGTATTAACTGCGGCACTTTATAGTAAACCTGAGTTGCTTAACAGAGCCTTAGAGGGCGAAGCGGTAAGCCTTAAACTGGTATCCGTCGGGTTACTCACCGCGTCGAATATTTTCGGCAAAGAGGGAACTATGGTCGAGGATCAAATGCGCGCATGGCAATCGTTGACCCAGCCGGGAAAAATGATTCATTTAAAAATCCGCAATAAAGATGGCGATCTACAGACGGTAAAAATAAAACCGGACGTCGCCGCATTTAATGTGGGTGTTAATGAGCTGGCGCTCAAGCTCGGCTTTGGCCTTAAAGCATCGGATAGATATAATGCCGAAGCGCTACATCAGTTATTAGGCAATGATTTACGCCCTGAAGCCAGACCAGGTGGCTGGGTTGGCGAATGGCTGGCGCAATACCCGGATAATTATGAGGTCGTCAATACATTAGCGCGCCAGATTAAGGATATCTGGAAAAATAACCAACATCATAAAGATGGTGGCGAACCCTATAAACTCGCACAACGCCTTGCCATGTTAGCCCATGAAATTGACGCGGTGCCCGCCTGGAATTGTAAAAGCGGCAAAGATCGTACAGGAATGATGGATTCAGAAATCAAGCGAGAGCACATTTCTTTACATCAGACCCATATGTTAAGTGCGCCTGGTAGTCTTCCGGATAGCGGTGGACAGAAAATTTTCCAAAAAGTATTACTGAATAGCGGTAACCTGGAGATTCAGAAACAAAATACGGGCGGGGCGGGAAACAAAGTAATGAAAAATTTATCACCAGAGGTGCTCAATCTTTCCTATCAAAAACGAGTTGGGGATGAAAATATTTGGCAGTCAGTAAAAGGCATTTCTTCATTAATCACATCTTGAGTCTTGAGGTAATTATATGGAAAGTCTATTAAATCGTTTATATGACGCGTTAGGCCTGGATGCGCCAGAAGATGAGCCACTGCTTATCATTGATGATGGGATACAGGTTTATTTTAATGAATCCGATCATACACTGGAAATGTGCTGTCCCTTTATGCCATTGCCTGACGACATCCTGACTTTGCAGCATTTTTTACGTCTTAACTACACCAGCGCCGTCACTATCGGCGCTGACGCAGACAATACTGCTTTAGTGGCGCTTTATCGCTTGCCGCAAACCAGTACCGAAGAAGAGGCGCTCACTGGTTTTGAATTATTCATTTCAAACGTGAAGCAATTGAAAGAGCATTATGCATAATGTAATACGTCAACATACTTTCTTAATGAGATAAAACGCGATACGTATGCCCTTTACAAGAGACAAAACCAGAATCTTTGGTGGAAATGTAAGGGGCAAACGTTCCTCTTTCTCATTTTGCTCTGTTTGCGGGAGCATTTTTAGTGTGTAAGTATTCCTGCTCATCAGGTTTTTACGCCATCTACGCACATTTATTCTGCTATAAGTTGAAATGCTGCAAAAAATATTAAAGCTTATTATTTTTTCTTTAAGTAAATTTTCGCTCAACAAACTTAATTGTTTATTCAATGATGATGAAGCGTAAGCTATGCTGGAAATGAAGGAAGTCAATAGCAAGGATAATCTTATTATTCACGGGTGATATTACTTCTGCTTCACCGTTATGGCAGATATCATCGCCTCTTGTCAGATGCCAGACACCTACTCATACTCAACCAAAGCTCTAAATACAAAAATCACCTTATATCTTTTCTTATTATTCCTTGTATAAATGTGACTTGACTCACACCTATAAGGAGTCGACTCACTTCCATAAGAAGGAATCAAAATGCCAATAACTAACGCGTCCCCAGAAAATATATTAAGATATTTGCATGCGGCCGGTACCGGTACGAAAGAAGCAATGAAAAGTGCAACTTCACCACGCGGTATACTGGAATGGTTTGTCAATTTTTTTACCTGTGGTGGAGTAAGAAGAAGCAATGAAAGATGCTTTCAGGAGGTAATTGGAAAACTGACCACATCATTATTATATGTAAATAAAGATGCTTTCTTCGATGGTAATAAAATATTTCTGGAGGATGTCAACGGGTGTACTATATGTCTGTCATGTGGAGCAGCATCCGAAAATACGGATCCCATGGTCATTATTGAAGTGAACAAAAATGGAAAAACTGTAACGGATAACGTTGATAGTGAGAGATTTTGGAATGTATGTCGAATGTTAAAGCTGATGAGTAAACATAATATACAACAGCCTGATTCACTTATAACCGAGGATGGTTTTCTGAACCTGCGCGGAGTAAACCTGGCTCATAAAGATTTCCAGGGGGAAGATTTGTCAAAAATAGATGCTTCTAATGCAGATTTCCGTGAAACAACTCTTTCTAATGTAAATTTAGTCGGTGCAAATTTGTGTTGTGCAAATCTACACGCTGTAAATCTAATGGGTTCAAACATGACTAAAGCAAACCTGACTCACGCAGACCTGACTTGCGCTAACATGTCCGGTGTAAACTTAACCGCTGCAATTCTATTCGGCTCAGACTTAACTGACACCAAACTAAATGGTGCAAAATTAGATAAGATAGTTCTAACTTTAGCAAAAGCATTAACAGGAGCCGATCTGACAGGTAGTCAACATACCCCTACTCCACTCCCGGATTACAATGATAAAACGCTTTTCCCCCATCCAATATTTTAGTCGAGATAAAGGGATTTTATAAACAAGAAGTATTCAAACAGAAGCCCCCCTTGTTTTATTAAACAAACCCCGCCCCTAAGCTTCATTATAAATAACATTTTCAGCGTATTACTTGTTGGTTTTGTCTGAATCATAGCGTTATCTGTATGTGGCACATTAACTAAAAACACTATTATTGTTTAATTTAAATAATTCATAATTGCAGTCAGGGAATAAGAAATTATGCTTCCGGTCACCTACAGATTAATACCTCAAAGCGGAGTATCCACATATGGATTAAATACCGCAGATACACCTGTTTTCCCCGATATTCCCGAACATGCACCAAACCCCTCACGGCTACGCCTTGCTCATGACAGCCTTGCCATAAACAGTGAATTCCGTCTGGAGCCAGAGTGTGTGGTGGAGTACCTTATCTCAGGCGCGGGTGGAATAGACCCTGATACAGAAATTGATGACGACACTTATGACGAATGCTACGATGAACTATCCTCCGTACTTCAAAATGCGCATACCCAAAGCGAAACATTCCGCAGACTGATGAATTACGCATATGAAAAAGAACTACATGATGTGGAGCAGCGCTGGCTACTGGGGGCAGGCGAAGCCTTTGAAACTACCGTGGCTCAGGAACACTTCAAACTTTCAGAAGGCAGGAAAGTTATTTGTCTCAATCTGGACGATTCTGATGATTCATATACCGAACATTATGAAAGTAACGAAGGAAGACAACTTTTTGACACAAAACGTTCATTTATTCATGAAGTTGTACATGCACTGACCCATCTTCAGGATAAAGAAGAAAATCATCCAAGAGGCCCTGTTGTCGAATATACCAACATTATTCTGAAAGAGATGGGGCATCCTTCACCTCCCAGAATGGTCTACATCTTCAATAAATAGACACATCAGGAAACGAAAAGAAACTAAAAACCCACGTAGTCCGTTTTTTCGGGAAATGTTCTGGCAGTATTTTCTAACTATATTCTAAGCGCCCAAAAAACAAATGGGTTACCTTTCGGTAACCCCTTGTTTAATCTGGCGGAAGCGCAGAGATTCGAACTCTGGAACCCTTTCGGGTCGCCGGTTTTCAAGACCGGTGCCTTCAACCGCTCGGCCACACTTCCGGAATGAGGCGCACTATAAACATCCCGGTGCGTCATGTAAAGACCGAATGTGTTCGTTTGCGTGAAAAACAGGCAAATTTTCGTTAATTGCCTGAAATAGCGGCACATTGACCATTTCTTCAACACAAAAACGGGCTTAATACGTGTTGATCGTCCCCACTGTTTTACCTCTGTGATTATCAATTTTTTATCGGTAACGCGTGGTTGGCGCTGCCGCCTGTTTTATGGCGTAGCGCCAGGCATGAGCAGACCGTTTTAACGACGGTAATCACCTGAAATCTCTTAAGGAAACTAAACGTAAACGAATGCGTAAAGATGGGTAAAACCACTGGGTGACAGTGACTGTTTTTATTATTCTCCTTTATTAATTACATCTGTCATAAGAGAGTGACTAATGGATCGTATCATTACATCATCGCGTGATCGTAGCTCGCTACTGAGTACGCACAAAGTACTGCGCAACACCTATTTTCTGTTGAGCCTGACGCTGGCTTTCTCCGCAATTACCGCGACAGCCAGTACGGTACTGATGCTGCCCTCCCCCGGCCTGATTCTGACGCTGGTCGGTATGTATGGGCTGATGTTCCTGACCTATAAAACCGCCAATAAGCCGGTCGGTATCCTGTCTGCTTTTGCGTTTACCGGCTTCCTCGGCTATATCCTGGGCCCAATTCTTAACGCCTATCTGTCAGCAGGCATGGGCGATGTCATTGGCCTGGCGCTGGGTGGGACCGCGTTAGTATTTTTCTGCTGCTCCGCTTACGTTCTGACCACCCGTAAGGATATGTCTTTCCTGGGCGGTATGTTAATGGCCGGGATCGTCGTCGTGCTGATTGGTATGGTGGCGAATATTTTCCTGCAACTGCCTGCATTGCACCTGGCGATTAGCGCGGTGTTTATCCTGATTTCCTCGGGCGCTATCCTGTATGAAACCAGTAACATCATTCACGGCGGTGAAACCAACTATATTCGTGCGACCGTCAGTCTGTACGTTTCGCTGTACAACATCTTTGTCAGCCTGCTCAGCATTCTGGGCTTCGCCAGCCGCGACTAATCGACATTCCCCTCTTCCAGCCCTGCTTATGCAGGGCTTTATTTTTTGCTACACTGCCGTCCGTGTTGATTACGCAGTGAAACGTTATGTTGATCTTTGAAGGTAAAGAAATCAGTACTGATAGCGAAGGCTATCTGAAAGAGACGACGCAGTGGAGTGAAGCGCTGGCAGTCGCTATCGCCGCCAATGAAGGCATTGAGCTCTCTGCGGAACACTGGGAAGTCGTGCGCTTCGTGCGCGAATTTTACCTGGAGTTTAATACCTCTCCCGCCATCCGAATGCTGGTAAAAGCGATGGCGAATAAGTTCGGCGAAGAAAAAGGCAACAGCCGCTATCTGTATCGTCTGTTCCCGAAAGGCCCGGCAAAGCAAGCGACCAAAATCGCCGGTCTGCCCAAGCCGGTAAAATGTATTTAATACCGAATACTAAATCCTGTTAGCGTCTCGCGAGGGCTGTGCGGTTCAGTGAGGATTTTGTCCACACGAGCAGAGCGCGGTCCGCCTTCTTTCAGCCACTTGATGAGCTTTTCTACCTGCGCCGCGTCGCCACAGGCCACCACTTCTACGCTTCCGTCATCCATATTCTTCGCATAGCCGGTTAACCCCAGCCGCTGCGCCTCATGCTGCGTGGTATAGTGAAACCCGACGCCCTGAACGCGACCATAAACCCAGGCGATAATGCAGACGTTCGACATGATGGTTCTCCTTTCATAATCAACGGTGAAGACGCATACAGGACATACTTAACGTACCTGACTGGGCAGACACCCATAATGTTGGCGGAATCTGGCCGTAAATCGCGACCCCGACAGGTAGCCGCACCGTAGCGCTATTTCGCCGATCGGCAGCGTCGTCGATTGCAGTTGAGAAAGCGCGCAGGACATGCGTACCTCTTCAATAATTTGCCGATAACTCTGCGATTCGCGCTGCAAACGCCGACGCAGCGTCGATGTTCCCATAGCAAGGCGGCGGGCTATCTCCTGGGCTGTCCATAGCTTAGCAGGTGAGAGCATAATCAGTTGCCGCACCTGCTCCGTGAGGGTGTAACGCCGTTCAATAAGCAGCGGTCCCGCCGCGCCATCATGTAAAAGCGCTAACAGTAACCCCATCGCCTGATGTTCCTGTAGCCCAACGGGCAACCCCTGGCGCACAGCATCCAACACGTTCTCCCACATAAATGTCAGGCTACGGCTCATCGGCGTACACAGCGATGTCAGGTTTGCCGGTGGATAATCCTGAACATACATCGTTTTAAAGCGAGCAATAATCTCCGGTGAAAGTAACAACAGGTCGGAGCGAAAACCGTTCTGCGCAGGCTGATTAATAATCTCCAGCGGCGTGTTCGCCGGAATAATAATTAACTCGCCAGGCCCGGCGACAAGGCGGCTATCATCCTGAATGATGACTTTACTGCCCTGCGTAATATGGCAGATCGCGGCGGAAAAAAGCGTAACACGATGCAAACGGTGCAGATGACTGGAACGCACCTCTGCCGTCGTAAGATCCTGATGTCGAATATGCATCTCCTGCACCGTGCCGTCCTCTGTTTTACCTTCCGTATGTGGCCGTGAATTGTGCTTTCGCAATCACATGCGCGTTAAGCATAAACCCTACCAACGCGCCACTCGACTCACTGTCGAGCGGCAGTGTTGCCGTATTCAGCGCCCACACAGTAAACTGATAGCGATGAGGCTTATCGCCCGGCGGCGGACAGGCGCCGCCAAAGCCAGCATAACCGAAATCATTACGCCCCTGCACCACTCCAGCGGGTAACGTTTTTTTATCAGCCCCCGTCGGCAGGTCGTGAATCTGCGCAGGAATATTCACCATCGTCCAGTGCCACCAGCCGCTTCCGGTGGCGCATCAGGATCGAAGACGGTAATAGCGTAGCTTTTGGTTCCGGCAGGCGGATTGCGCCAGCTCAGCTGCGGCGAAATATTTTCTCCGCTACAACCAAATCCTTTAAAGACGTGCTGTTGCGACAAACGAAAATCCGCCGGAATATCCGCGCTACTGAGGCTAAACGTCGACGCGGCAGATACGCTGCCACTTAATGCCATCATTGCGGCTGCGGTCAAAGAGAAGACTGTTTTCATTGTATTTCCTTCTTTATGTAAAGAAATAACACTATAAAAAGCGCCCGCCGAAGAAACTGTGCCTTTACGATTCTATTTTGTGCAGAAACGCTCACCGCCATACGCTGATGATTGCCCCTCTTATCTGTGCTACCCTACGCGCCATTTCGTTTTCACGGTCCCTGGCTGGAGCTATCATCCGGCTCGCGTCACTGTTTGTGAGAGGTTACTCCGCATGACTGAATCTACATTTCCGCAATATCCCCGTTTAGTCCTCAGCAAAGGGCGAGAAAAATCTTTACTCCGCCGCCACCCATGGGTCTTTTCCGGCGCCGTATCCCGTCTGGAAGGCAAAGCCAACCTCGGTGAAACTATCGATATCGTCGACCATCAGGGAAAGTGGTTAGCACGCGGCGCCTGGTCGCCAGCCTCCCAGATCCGCGCGCGCGTCTGGACATTTGATAAAGCAGAATCCATTGATATTGCGTTTTTCACCCGCCGCCTGCGTCAGGCGCAGCAGTGGCGCGACTGGCTGGCGAAAAAAGACGGTCTGGATAGCTATCGTCTGATCGCCGGTGAATCCGATGGCCTGCCTGGCGTCACTATCGATCGTTTTGGTTATTTTTTGGTGCTGCAACTGCTCAGCGCCGGGGCCGAATATCAACGCGCCGCATTAATTAGCGCTCTGCAAACATGCTATCCGGATTGCGCTATTTACGATCGCAGCGACGTCGCCGTGCGGAAAAAAGAAGGGATGGCGCTGACGCAAGGCCCGGTCACTGGCGAACTGCCGCCTGCGCTTTTGCCAATTGAAGAACACGGTATGAAATTGCTGGTCGATATCCAGGGCGGCCACAAAACCGGTTATTATCTTGATCAGCGCGACAGTCGTCTGGCGACGCGCCGCTACGTGGAAAATCAGCGGGTACTGAACTGCTTCTCTTATACCGGCGGTTTTGCCGTGTCGGCGTTAATGGGCGGTTGTCGCCAGGTTGTCAGCGTGGATACCTCACAGGATGCGCTGGATATCGCCAGGCAAAACGTTGAACTGAACCAACTGGACTTGAGCAAAGCCGAATTCGTGCGCGACGACGTGTTTAAGTTGCTGCGCGCTTACCGTGAACACGGCGAAAAATTCGACGTCATCATCATGGACCCGCCCAAATTCGTCGAAAATAAAAGCCAGTTAATGGGCGCCTGCCGGGGCTATAAAGACATTAACATGTTAGCGATTCAACTGCTCAATCCGGGCGGCATACTGCTGACATTCTCTTGCTCCGGACTGATGACCAGCGATTTATTTCAGAAAATCATTGCCGATGCCGCAATAGATGCCGGTCGTGATGTACAATTTATAGAGCAGTTCCGTCAGGCCGCCGATCACCCGGTGATCGCCACCTACCCGGAAGGGCTGTATCTGAAAGGGTTTGCCTGTCGCGTCATGTAACTTGAAAAGTGGAATAGTATCCTCATATAAAGGGTATCTATTTCCCGGGAGGTGACTATGATAGCCAGCAAATTCGGTATCGGCCAACAGGTCCGCCATTCCCTGTTAGGTTACCTCGGAGTGGTCGTCGATATCGACCCGGAATATTCGCTTGATGAGCCGTCGCCTGATGAACTGGCGGTTAACGACGAACTTCGCGCCGCTCCGTGGTACCACGTGGTAATGGAAGATGATAATGGTCAGCCAGTGCATACTTATCTGGCCGAGGCCCAGTTGCGAAGCGAAATGCGGGACGAGCATCCAGAACAGCCATCGATGGATGAACTGGCGCGTACCATTCGCAAGCAGCTTCAGGCGCCGCGACTACGTAACTGATTGTATGTAAAAGGCCGGAGAGCGATATCCGGCCATTTAAACTTTTATTTCGCCAGCCCCAAGCGAGGGATCTCAATCGCCGGGCAGCGATCCATCACCACGGTCATGCCTGCATCCCGCGCCAGTACCGCCGCCTGTTCGTTGATCACGCCAAGCTGTAGCCACAGCGTTTTTGCGCCGATGGCGATAGCTTCCTGCGCGACGCCCCATGCAGCTTCAGAGTTGCGAAAAACATCCACCATATCGACTTTTTCGGGAATATCCGCCAGCGTGGCATACCCCTGTTGCCCCAGCAATGTCTTACCCGCGACTTTTGGCGCAACCGGAATCACATGGTAGCCCTGTTCAAGCAGGTATTTCATTACCCGATAGCTTGGACGATCGGGTTTATCGCTCGCACCTACCAGCGCGATAGTGCGAGTGGACGTCAAAACATCAGCAATATCGGTCTCTTTCATCATCTTTCTCCTGGCTGTTTTGCAAAGTGTACGACAAACCTGACATAGCAACCATTCATCCCATACCGATGTATGAGAGCAAAACGCCAAAATATGTCTATATGTTAGTAAACATGATCTAAGAAAAATTTCGATACATTATTAGCCAGACGGCCTTTGGACAGGAGAACCTTATGAAAACCGGCGCGCTAGCCACCTTCCTTGCTCTCTGTTTGCCGGTGACTGTTTTTGCCACAACGCTCCGTTTGTCTAATGAGGTTGATCTGCTGGTGCTGGACGGCAAAAAGGTGTCCAGCTCTTTATTACGCGGCGCAGAGAGCATCGAACTGGAAAACGGGCCGCATCAACTCGTTTTCCGGGTGGAAAAAACCATCCGCCTGCCCGGTAATGAAGAGCGACTTTATATTTCTCCGCCGCTGGTGATAAGCTTCGATACCCAGCTGATAAGTCAGGTCAATTTTCAGCTCCCGCGGCTGGAAAACGAGCGCGAAGCCTCGCATTTTAACGCGGCGCCGCGTCTGGCGCTTTTGGACGGCGACGCCATGCCCATTCCGGTAAAACTCGATATTCTGGCCATTACTTCTACGGCTAAAGTGGTCGATTACGAAATAGAGACCGAGCGTTATAATAAATCGGCGAAACGCGCCTCGCTTCCTCAGTTCGCCACGATGATGGCAGACGACAGCACATTACTTTCCGACGTCTCAGAGCTTGATACCGTACCGCCGCAATCACAAACTCTGACAGAACAGCGGCTGAAATATTGCTTCCGACTGGCCGACCCGCAGACACGCCATCATTTTCTGCAATGGGCGGAAAAACAGCCGCCCTCTTGATATGAGTTGTCCCAGCGCGCAATTTTTTTGTCTTTCTCTTGCAGCATCAAGCGCTTCCAGTAATCTGTAGATAGGTTAACTACGGAATCGAATTATGGAACTGACGACTCGCACCTTGCCGACGCGCAAACATATCGCGTTGGTTGCTCACGACCACTGCAAACAGATGTTAATGAACTGGGTGGAACGCCATCAGCCGTTGCTGGAAAAACACGTTCTTTATGCAACCGGCACCACGGGGAATCTGATCCAGCGCGCAACCGGTATGGACGTTAATGCGATGCTGAGCGGCCCGATGGGCGGCGACCAGCAGGTTGGCGCGCTCATTTCAGAAGGGAAAATCGACGTGTTGATTTTCTTCTGGGACCCGCTTAACGCGGTACCGCACGACCCCGATGTCAAAGCGCTACTGCGTCTGGCCACTGTATGGAATATCCCTGTCGCCACTAATGTCTCAACGGCGGACTTTATCATCCAGTCCCCGCATTTTAATGACGCTGTAGATATTCTTATTCCGGATTATGCGCGTTATCTGGCCGAGCGCCTGAAATAACCGCTACGCGGGCGGGATGCTATACCGCCCGCGCTTTAGGGCTTCCTCGCCACCGGCACATCCAGCTGTTTAAGCGCCTCCACAAAGCGCGAGGGATTATCTTTATTGAAAAGCAGCCAGACCCGCGCACGCGCGCGCGTCAACGCCACATATAACAAACGCCGCTCTTCAGCGTCCGGAAAATCCTCAACCTGAGGAAGAAGCGCACTTTCCATAATGGATTCTCGCGCCGGGGCGGGGAAACCGTCGTTACCCTCCTGCAATCCGACAAGAATCACGTAATCGGCCTGTTGGCCTTTGCTGGCATGGATAGTCATGAAATCTATCTGTAACTTCGGCCAGCGAGTCGCCGCTTTTTGTAGACTCGCGGGTTTCAGATGGTGATAGCGCGCCAGCACCAGGATACGTTCATCCTCCTTCGCATAGCCGGATAATTTATCCAGTAACGCGTCCAACTGGCTTTCATCCAATAACGTAACCGCTTTTTTATCGCCTGGGGTCAGACTATTTAACGGTTTTTTAAGTTGGTGCGGATTCTGCTGTACAAAGCGATTGGCAATATCGCCAATCCGACTGTTAAAACGGTACGTGGTGTCCAGGTGACAATGCTCGCCCTCGCCGAACGTCTGATGAAACGCCGTCGTTAAGGAGAGCTGCGCCCCGCTAAAACGGTAAATCGCCTGCCAGTCATCGCCAACGGCAAACAGCGTAGTCTGGCTATTCTGCTTGCGTAGCGCCTCTAACAGCGCCGCCCGTTGCGGGGAAATATCCTGAAATTCATCGACCAGAATATGCTTCCACGGGCTAATAAAACGCCCTTTTTCGAGGATCACCATTGCCTGATGGATCAGCCCGGAGAAATCAACGGCATTTTCCGCTTTCAATGCGCTTTTCCAGGCCTTCAGCAGCGGCGCCATCAACTTAATGCGTTTGCCAAACAGCTCGCGGCACTCCTCTGGCGCGCCAGCGATCATTTCTGCCTGCGCGCCGCCGTGCATACGCATCAAACTGACCCAACGATCCAGGCGAGGGGCCAGACGCCGCTGCAATGTCTCATCGTCCCAGAAATTACCTTCCGGCACTACCCACTGCATCTCCTCTTCCAGCCACTGACGCCAGCCTTTGGCCTGCGCTTTTTTCTCGCTACACTGCTGACGCCAGGTGTGCAGAAATAGCTGATGCCGCGCGGTGGCGTCACTTTCCAGCTTACTGACAACCGGCGCTTTTTTACTGCCTTGCTGAATAATATACAGCGCCAGCGAATGGAACGTACGGGCAGTAATCTCTTCCGTATGTAAGCGCTCGCGGATACGCTCATCCATCTCTTCTGCCGCCTTGCGACCAAACGCCAGTAAAAGAATTTGCCCCGCATCGGCTTGCCCGCGCGCCAACAGCCAACCCGCGCGCGCCACCAGCACCGAGGTCTTACCGCTTCCCGCGCCCGCCAGTACCAGTAACGATGATTCGCCGTTAACCACCGCCCTGGCCTGGGAAGGATTAAGCGGAGAAGATTCTATCTGCGTAAAAAAGTCGGCATGCGCTTCCAGCATGGCATCAGCATACGCCTGATTATGCTGCTGCCGACTTCCCTCGCTATCCTGTAACCATGCCAGACACTTACGCCATATCTCGCGACAGTGAGCAAACTCCTCCAGACGTGAGACCGGCAGCGGTAAGGCGGTAAACGTCTGGCGAATTTCGTGTTCCAGCCCACGAACGCGTTCACGGGTAAGCCATTGGTTTTCGCCCGTTCGCTCACTAATACGCGCCCATTGCTCCTGTAATGCCTGCGCGGCGACATCACTCATCTCCTGGCTCCAGCGACGCCAGTGCGCGTCCAGATAGCGATGGAATTGCTGGGTTTCCGACCACTCGGTACCGTGCAAACGCACGACTTTATCCTCCGGGAGGACAAACTCCAGCTCGCCCCATACCAGCCCACGCTTACAGTGAATCGCCAATAACTGATTGAATGGAATAAGATATTCATGCCTGTCGCCAGACACTTTCACCCCAGCGTTGAGGATCACGGCACGATCATACGGGTGTTGCGCCAGACGTTTTCCAAGAGAAGTTGCTTTCAGTTCCATGACTCAGCGAATCCAGACGTAAAGATGTGCTTATCAGTGTAACCGCCAGAGAAAACGTGCTCCAGTCTAAAAAAACGTTACAATTGCCCGCAGTGATAGAAAACCGGAATGAACTGAGGGTTTATGCGTACCGTTCTGAATATTTTAAACTTTGTACTGGGCGGCTTTGCCACTACGCTGGCCTGGCTGCTGGCGACGCTGGTCAGTATTGTGCTTATTTTTACCCTGCCGTTGACCCGCTCCTGCTGGGAGATAACCAAACTGTCCCTGTTCCCTTACGGTAATGAAGCCATTCACGTTGACGAACTTAATCCGGCGGCAAAAAGCGTATTAATGAATACTGGCGGTACCTTGCTGAATATTTTCTGGTTACTTTTTTTCGGCTGGTGGCTATGCCTGATGCACATTGCCTCCGGTATCGCGCAGTGTGTCACTATCATCGGGATACCTGTCGGTATTGCGAACTTTAAAATTGCCGCGATTGCGCTTTGGCCTGTCGGTCGCCGCGTCGTCTCTGTAGAAACCGCTCGCGCCGCGCGAGAAGCTAACGCGCGCCGCCGTTTTGAATGATCGGGACAAATAGCCTTTATGTTAAGTCCGTTGATTCGCCGTTATACCTGGAACAGTACCTGGCTGTATTACATCCGCATTTTTATCGCTCTGTGCGGCACCACCGCCCTGCCCTGGTGGCTGGGCGACGTCAAACTGACCATCCCGCTCACGCTCGGTATGGTTGCCGCGGCGCTAACCGATCTCGACGACCGCCTTGCCGGACGCTTGCGTAATTTAATCATTACCTTAATTTGCTTTTTTATCGCGTCGGCTTCTGTGGAGCTGCTCTTTCCCTGGCCGTGGCTATTTGCGTTGGGCTTAACGTTATCCACCAGCGGATTTATTCTGTTGGGAGGACTAGGGCAACGCTATGCCACCATCGCGTTCGGCGCGTTACTCATTGCGATTTATACGATGCTGGGCGCTTCTTTATACGATCACTGGTATCAGCAACCACTGCTCCTGCTGGCAGGCGCAGTATGGTATAACCTACTGACGCTAACCGGGCATCTGCTATTTCCGATCCGTCCGTTGCAGGATAATCTGGCACGCAGTTACGAACAGTTGGCGCACTATCTGGAACTGAAATCACGTCTGTTTGATCCTGATATTGAAGATGAAAGCCAGGCGCCGCTCTATGATTTAGCGTTAGCGAACGGGCAGTTAATGGCGACGCTGAACCAAACGAAAGTGTCGTTGTTGACTCGCCTGCGCGGCGATCGCGGTCAACGCGGTACGCGCCGCACTCTCCATTACTATTTTGTGGCGCAGGATATTCATGAACGCGCCAGTTCTTCGCATATTCAATACCAGACGCTGCGCGATTATTTTCGCCATAGAGACGTCATGTTCCGCTTTCAACGTCTGATGTCGATGCAGGCGCAGGCCTGTACGCAGCTGGCGCGCTGTATCTTACTGCGTACGCCGTACCAGCATGATCCGCGCTTTGAACGCGTCTTTACCCACATTGACGCCGCGCTTGAACGTATGCGCGCCAGCGGCGCTTCTTTAGAGCTGCTGAATACGCTTGGATTCTTATTAACCAACCTACGCGCTATTGATGCGCAACTGGCGACGATCGAGTCGGAGCAGGCCCAGGCAATGCCGCGCAATGAGTCAGAAAACCAGTTGGCTGACGATAGCCTGCACGGGTTTAGCGACATCTGGCTGCGTCTGAGCCGTAATTTTACCCCGGAGTCCGCTCTCTTTCGCCATGCGGTACGCATGTCGCTGGTATTGTGCATCGGTTATGCTCTCATCCAAATTACCGGGATGCGCCACGGGTACTGGATATTGCTCACCAGCCTGTTCGTTTGTCAGCCTAACTATAACGCGACCCGCCATCGCCTTGCGCTCAGGATTATCGGTACGTTGGTAGGCGTTGCGATCGGCCTGCCGATTTTATGGTTTGTCCCTTCGCTTGAAGGACAGTTAGTTCTGCTGGTGATTACCGGCGTGCTTTTCTTCGCATTCCGTAATGTGCAGTATGCCCATGCGACGATGTTCATCACCCTGCTGGTATTACTCTGCTTTAACCTCCTGGGCGAAGGCTTCGAGGTAGCGTTACCGCGCGTCATCGACACGTTAATTGGCTGCGCTATCGCCTGGGCTGCGGTCAGCTTTATTTGGCCGGACTGGCGCTTTCGCAACCTTCCCCGGGTACTCCAGCGCGCCACCGATGCTAATTGCCGCTACCTTGATGCGATCCTTGAGCAATATCATCAGGGACGGGATAACCGCCTGGCCTATCGCATTGCCAGACGCGACGCGCACAACCGCGATGCAGAACTGGCATCCGTGGTTTCTAATATGTCGAGCGAACCCGACGTCACGGCTGAAACCCGGGAGGCGGCGTTCAGGCTGCTTTGCCTCAATCACACTTTTACCAGCTATATCTCCGCCCTCGGCGCGCACCGCGAAAAGCTCAGTAATCCGGACGTGTTGGGGCTTCTGGATGACGCGGTCTGCTACGTTGATGATGCGCTTCATCATCAGCCTGAAGACGAACAGCGCGTACACCAGGCGCTGGAGGGTTTAAAGCAGCGAGTTCAGTCGCTGGAAACACGTCCGGACAGCAAAGAACCTCTGGTTGTTCAACAAATTGGTTTGCTCATTGCCTTACTGCCCGAGATTGGACGCTTGCAACGGCAAATTTCACCGCCGACTTCTACATTAATTACCCAGCCGTAAGCGAATGAGCCCAGTCGGCAAGCTCCTGGCGACGACTCGCCGGGAGCGCCGCTTCATGTACGCCGACAATTGCGCCTTCCAGGGCATACAAAACTTTCACCGTCAGCAAGGGATTGCTTTGTCGCAACCTTAGCCAGCACATTTTAGCGCCCAGTATGCGTAACATATTTTCGTCCTTTATCCCTGACTCATTGAGCAATGTTTCCAGATGGAAGGTCATATTGGGGAGATCTTTGAGTCTGTGCTGTAAAATACGGCTGTGTTTTTCCTTCATTGCCGCGTCAAGCGAATACTTCGATAAACGTACCAGCTGCTGCTGATCGCGCCACAGGCTTTCATCCACCCGGTAATAGTTGAGCATAACGGGACGTCCACATTTCATGAACATGAGCCAGGCGGGGGGATGCTTCACACAGTAGGGTACGCTTTCTTCACAGGCGCGGAGATAAAGCTCGCCATTAGCCACCATCGCAAAGACGGTATCCTCCACGGTCAGACTATAGCTACCGAATAAAGATCGATACTGGATCGTCCCCAAAGAGGCCAAATATTCTTGCGATTTATAGATCCTGTCATAAGAGAGTACTCTCATAAAATTCCTTTTAAATCATAAAGTAAAAGAATGATTTGCAGTAACGGATCCGTTAATGACGAAAATAGGCAACTTATACTCCGCGAGCAAGATGATTTTTATTTTTGACGCCACTAAGAATAAAAATTGCGAGACAGTTTCCGAAAATAGAGTTGATCTTTCATCGCCACAGGGGTACTGTATGAATATACAGTAACTCACAGGGCTGGATTGATTATGTACACTTCAGGTTATGCAAATCGTTCTTCGTCATTTCCTACCACTACCCACAACGCTGCGCGCACCGCTACGGAAAATGCCGCGGCAGGACTGGTCAGTGAAGTTGTCTACCACGAAGACCAGCCCATGATGGCGCAACTCCTGCTTTTGCCTTTACTCCGTCAGTTAGGCCAACAATCACGCTGGCAGCTCTGGCTCACGCCGCAGCAAAAGCTCAGCCGTGAATGGGTACAGTCTTCAGGTTTGCCATTAACGAAAGTGATGCAAATTAGCCAGCTTGCGCCTCGTCATACGCTGGAGTCGATGATCCGCGCTTTGCGTACAGGAAATTACAGCGTGGTAATTGGTTGGATGACTGAAGAACTGACAGAAGAAGAACATGCCAGCCTGGTTGAAGCAGCGAAGGTAGGTAATGCGGTAGGGTTTATCATGCGCCCTGTACGTGCGCACGCTTTACCCAGGAGACAGCATTCCGGGCTAAAAATTCACTCTAATTTGTATCATTAAGTAAAATTAGGATTTATCCTGGACTTTTTTTTACGCGAACGTATCTCCTTTGAGTGCTAACTTTTTTTTTGCGAGAACGCTTGCCAGAAGCGGTTTCCGCAATTTTTGCTGTACGATTTATCATCTGAAACTGTTAAATGATGTGTATATCCGTCATGTTTTTTTCACATGTCTGACGGAGTTCACACTTGTAAGTTTCCAACTACGTTGTAGACTTTACATCGCCAGGGGTGCTCAGCATAAGCCGTAGATATCGGTAGAGTAACTATTGAGCAGATCCCCCGGTGAAGGATTTAACCGTGTTATCTCGTTGGAGATATTCATGGCGTATTTTGGATGATAACGAGGCGCAAAAAATGAAAAAGACAGCTATCGCGATTGCAGTGGCACTGGCTGGTTTCGCTACCGTAGCGCAGGCCGCTCCGAAAGATAACACCTGGTACGCTGGTGCTAAACTGGGCTGGTCTCAGTACCATGACACCGGCTTCATTAACAATGATGGCCCGACTCATGAAAACCAACTGGGCGCAGGTGCTTTTGGTGGTTACCAGGTTAACCCGTACGTTGGCTTTGAAATGGGCTACGACTGGTTAGGCCGTATGCCGTACAAAGGCGACAACATCAATGGCGCTTATAAAGCTCAGGGCGTTCAGTTGACCGCTAAACTGGGTTATCCAATCACTGACGATCTGGACGTTTATACCCGTCTGGGTGGTATGGTATGGCGTGCAGACACCAAGTCTAACGTCCCTGGCGGCCCGTCTACTAAAGACCACGACACCGGCGTTTCCCCGGTATTCGCGGGCGGTATCGAGTATGCCATCACCCCTGAAATCGCAACCCGTCTGGAATACCAGTGGACTAACAACATCGGTGATGCCAACACCATCGGCACCCGTCCGGACAACGGCCTGCTGAGCGTAGGTGTTTCCTACCGTTTCGGCCAGCAAGAAGCTGCTCCGGTAGTAGCTCCGGCACCGGCTCCGGCTCCGGAAGTACAGACCAAGCACTTCACTCTGAAGTCTGACGTACTGTTCAACTTCAACAAATCTACCCTGAAGCCGGAAGGCCAGCAGGCTCTGGATCAGCTGTACAGCCAGCTGAGCAACCTGGATCCGAAAGACGGTTCCGTTGTCGTTCTGGGCTTCACTGACCGTATCGGTTCTGACGCTTACAACCAGGGTCTGTCCGAGAAACGTGCTCAGTCTGTTGTTGATTACCTGATCTCCAAAGGTATTCCGTCTGACAAAATCTCCGCACGTGGTATGGGCGAATCTAACCCGGTTACCGGCAACACCTGTGACAACGTGAAACCTCGCGCTGCCCTGATCGATTGCCTGGCTCCAGATCGTCGCGTAGAGATCGAAGTTAAAGGCGTTAAAGACGTGGTAACTCAGCCGCAGGCTTAAGTTTCCGTCTGATAAAAAACCCCGCGTCGCGGGGTTTTTTGCTCTGGTCTGGGTGACAACGCCTTTCAGCGTTACTTCTTGCCTAATAACGCCTGTAAATCCTGCTTTAACGTGGTCATTTGCGTGGCATATTTCTCTTTATGCTCCGCGTCTTCTATCAGTTGCACAATCGTTTCGGATAATGTTTTACCGCGTCGCTGCGCAAGGCCCGCCAGACGCTGCCAGACCATAAACTCTAAATCGATAGATTTTTTGCGCGTATGCTGATGTTCCGCATTGAAGTGTCGTTTGCGTCTTGCCCGAATGGTTTGTTTCATCCGATTAAGCAAGGCAGGATTCATATGCCTGTCTATCCAGACATTTACCCGCACCGGTTCATTTTCGAGGGCCAACAACAAATTGACGGCTTCCTGGGCAGCACTGGCTTCCACGTAGCGGGTGATCAACTCCCCTTCGCGGTGCTTTTTCACCAGATATTTCCATTTCCAACCGCTTTCAAGATTTTCAAGTTGTTGATATTTCATTGTGATCCCAATGTTACCGTGTAACTGTTATCAGAATATCAGTTTTTTAGCCATCTGAAGAAAAGAATCTCGAACCTGTGAATGGTTACACGTCTTCATATTACTTTGCATTCGCTTTCCGCGTGTGCAGCGTGACGGGTTAGGCTATAATCCCCCCTTTTACAACAGACTAAAAAACCTCAACTTTGACCATTACGAAACTTGCATGGCGTGATCTGGTTCCGGATAGCGAAAGCTATCAGGAGATATTTGCACAGCCACACGCGACTGACGAAAACGACACCTTACTCAGTGATACTCAGCCACGACTGCAATTTGCGCTTGAGCAACTTATACAGCCGTGGGCA
Source organism: Salmonella sp. 32100201201700099SM (assembly GCF_017572645.1). Lineage (NCBI taxonomy): Bacteria > Pseudomonadati > Pseudomonadota > Gammaproteobacteria > Enterobacterales > Enterobacteriaceae > Salmonella > Salmonella sp. 32100201201700099SM. The sequence goes on from NZ_JAGERQ010000010.1 coordinate 135,912, forward strand.
TCATCCTCTTTTATGCTGACTAAAGCGCCTGAAGAGCAAGAGTATCTCACTTTACTTTCAGATGCCGTCCGCGCTCTGCAAACCGATGCCGGACAATTAACCGGCGGACATTATGACGTTTCCGGGCATACTGTTCATTACCGCGCCGCGCAGAATGCGCAAGACAACTTTGCCACCGTCACACAAGTCGTCAGCGCTGACTGGGTCGAAGCCGAACAGCTCTTTGGTTGCTTGCGGCAGTATAACGGCGACATTACCCTGCAACCGGGACTGGTTCATCAGGCGAACGGCGGCGTGCTGATTATTTCCTTACGAACCCTTCTGGCGCAGCCGTTACTATGGATGCGTCTGAAAGCCATCGTTAGCCGCGAGCGTTTTGACTGGGTGGCCTTTGACGAGTCGCGTCCATTACCGGTCTCCGTGCCATCAATGCCGCTCAAACTGAAGGTGATTCTGGTTGGCGAACGTGAATCACTGGCTGATTTTCAGGAGATGGAACCGGAGCTCGCGGAACAGGCTATCTACAGTGAATTTGAAGACAATTTACAGATAGCGGACGCAGAAGCTATGACCCTGTGGTGTCAATGGGTGACGCGTATCGCTTTACGCGATAATTTGCCGCCCCCGGCACCGGACGCCTGGCCCGTCCTGATACGCGAGGCTGTGCGCTATACCGGCGAACAGGATACGCTGCCTCTTTGCCCACTGTGGATAGCCCGCCAGTTTAAGGAGGCGTCGCCTTTATGCGAAGGCGATACCTGCGGCGCAGAAGCGCTCAGCCTGATGCTTGCCCGACGCGAATGGCGAGAAGGCTTTCTGGCGGAGCGGATGCAGGATGAGATTCTGCAAGAGCAGATCCTGATTGAAACCGAAGGCGAACGCGTTGGACAAATCAATGCGCTTTCCGTCATTGAGTTTCCCGGACATCCGCGCGCCTTTGGCGAACCGTCGCGAATTAGCTGTGTTGTGCATATCGGCGATGGCGAATTTAACGATATTGAGCGCAAGGCCGAACTTGGCGGGAATATCCACGCTAAGGGAATGATGATTATGCAGGCCTTCCTGATGTCGGAGTTGCAGCTGGAGCAACAAATTCCCTTCTCTGCCTCGTTAACCTTTGAGCAGTCCTACAGCGAAGTGGATGGCGATAGCGCCTCAATGGCGGAATTATGCGCGCTCATCAGCGCGCTGGCCAATGTGCCGGTGAATCAAAACATTGCGATTACCGGCTCGGTCGATCAGTTTGGTCGTGCGCAACCGGTGGGTGGGCTAAACGAAAAAATTGAAGGTTTCTTCGCCATCTGCGAGCAGCGGGAATTAAACGGTAAACAGGGCGTGATTATCCCTGCCGCCAATGTCCGCCATCTCAGTCTTAAATCTGAACTGCTGCAAGCGGTTAAAGAAGAGAAGTTCACTATCTGGGCGGTAGACGACGTGACCGACGCCTTACCGCTACTGTTAAATCTGGTGTGGGATGGCGAAGGTCAAACGACGTTGATGCAGACTATCCAGGAGCGTATCGCGCAGGCGACGCAACAGGAAGGCCGTCATCGTTTCCCGTGGCCATTACGTTGGCTGAACGCTTTTATTCCGAACTGATCGGACTTGTTCAGCGTACACGTGTTAGCTATCCTGCGTGCTTCAATAAAATAAGGTTTACATAAAACATGGTAGATAAACGCGAATCCTATACAAAAGAAGACCTTCTTGCCTCTGGTCGTGGTGAACTGTTTGGCGCTAAAGGGCCGCAACTCCCTGCGCCGAACATGCTGATGATGGACCGCGTCGTTAAGATGACCGAAACGGGCGGCAATTTCGACAAAGGCTATGTCGAAGCCGAGCTGGATATCAATCCGGATCTATGGTTCTTCGGATGCCACTTTATCGGCGATCCGGTGATGCCCGGTTGTCTGGGTCTGGATGCTATGTGGCAATTGGTGGGATTCTACCTGGGCTGGTTGGGCGGCGAAGGCAAAGGCCGCGCTCTGGGCGTGGGCGAAGTGAAATTTACCGGCCAGGTTCTGCCGACAGCCAGGAAAGTCACCTATCGCATTCATTTCAAACGTATCGTAAACCGTCGCCTGATCATGGGTCTGGCGGACGGTGAGGTTCTGGTGGATGGTCGTCTGATCTATACCGCACACGATTTGAAAGTCGGTTTGTTCCAGGATACTTCCGCGTTCTAAGTGTTGAATTGATATTCCGCGCTATCGGTATCATGCTTGCAAAGCCCATAAAGGCGAAACCTCCGCACTGCGGAGGTTTCTTTTTCTAAAGAGACAGAATCAGGCCATTACCGCCCTCTCCTCCATGGCTTGTCGCCAACCTCCCAACCAGTATGACCGTTGATTCAGCGTCTGATAGGGACACATTTCTTTTGATCGTCCGGCGATGCCGGCCTGATATCCACGTTGATGTGCCCGTTCCAGGCGATCTCGTTTTTGTCTCTTCATGCCTCGTTTCCCTCATATTTGTATCTGGTGGAAAAGAAAACAGTGATTACAAAATGTGCAATCACACTACACGAATACCTCTAAATGGATCGCCCGTCAATGCGCAAAATTCACACCAATGTCATATTTGTGAGCTATACGGTAAATCATTTGTACAAAAAATGTGAGCCATAACAACTATTTTTCCGGCGTCAAAAATAAAGAAACCGCCTCAGGCGCACGGCCTGAAGCGGTTAAATTTACATTACTTTTATCTCAGGGAAGGCGCTTTATCTCATCTGCGATAGCGGCTGCTTCCTGACTCCATGCGCTTGCCAGTACTTTGACCATCTCATCATAGCCATCTTTCTGCTGACTGGCTTCGATATGGAAAGGCCGCTTAATCAGCTGTCCATTGTGGTTTAATAACCACTCCCCGCTGACGATAACCTTACCATCGTAGCGTCCATGGAATCCGGTTACGGTAACGTTTAACGTATCCTGGGTGGTTCCCAACGGCTGGGAAGCGACGACCCAGCCAGGAAGCCGGGCGCTAAGATTCGCCACCAGCGTGTTACGTAATTGCTGGTCCAGCGGGCTGGCCCACAGATTGTTATTGGCAATCACATACTGGACATCACTGGTTTGATACACCACGCCGTTACCTGCCAGATAGTCAGGTACGGAAACCTGCTCTACCCATAAGAGACGGTTGCCCTGGCTTGCGGTGCTTTGCACACCGCTTTGCGCTATCGGGAGCTGATAATAGCTTTTATTCTCTCCGCCGGAGCTACATGACGCCAGCCAGAACGCCATTATCACGACTAGCCATTTTTTCATTGTTTCGCCCTCTTAGGCTCAGGATCTTTTTTATCCTTCGCTTCAAATACCAGCGCGTTGCTCTTCTCGTTCAGAGTTTTCAACACCGGTTGTAACTCACGAAGCACCTGATCGAGACGCTGCATATCCGCCACCATTTTGTTATACGCCGCCGATCCAGGCTGGAAGCCTTGCATACTGCGGTTAAGTTCGCGTAACGTCGTTTGCATATCTGCCGGAAGCTGCTGCATCGACTGACTGGAGATAATCTTGTTCATATTATCCAGCGTGGTTTGCAGCCGACGCATAGTACGCTGGCTTTCCGACAGCGTATTGGTCGCTTGTTCAATCATCGGATTCAGCGGCAGGTTGTTGATCTTATCCAACGTTTCCACCAGTCGCTGTTGAATTTGCGCCAGACCGCTGCTGACGGTGGGAATAATTTCATAACCATCAAATTCGCGTAGCCCGGTAATCGGCGGCTCCTTAGGATAAAAGTCCAGATCGACATACAGCGCCCCGGTCACCAGGTTACCGGTTTTAAGCGAAGCGCGTAAACCGCGCTTAAGCAGTTCCGTCAAATGCGCGCCAACATCCGCATTTTCTCCCAATTGCGCTTTCAGACGCTCCGGTTCAATGCGCACCAGCACAGGAATACGGTAATCGTCGTTAAATACCTGGCGCATTTTAGACGCAAAGAAAGGCACTTTGCTTACCGTCCCCAGACGAATACCGCGGAACTCCAGCGGCGCGCCGGGTTGTAATCCGCGCACCGAATCTTTAAAGAACATCAGGTAATCGATATGATCGGTGTACAGCGAATCCTGAATACTTTTTTGATCGTCGTAGAGATTAAACGCCGTTTTTTCGGCGACGGGTTGCCCCTGCTCAAGTCCTTCCGGCACATCAAAACTCACGCCGCCGCCAAACAACGTCGTCAACGATCCCATTTCCACGCGCATTCCCGCCGATGTCAGATCCACAGCGATACCGCTATCTTTCCAGAATCGGACATTACTGGTGACCAATCGATCGTTTGGCGCCTTAATGAACAACTGATAACTCATTGTCCGTTTTTGCGGATCGAAAGAGCTGGTTTCAACGGATCCTACCCGATAACCCCGGAACAGAACGGGATCGCCAGGACTGAGCTGACCGGCCTTTTTGCTGTCCAGAATCACACGAATACCTTTGGCATCGGGCGGCGCCAACGGCGGTGAGTCAAGAAGCTGATAGCTTTCCGGCTGACTGCCCTTACTTCCTGGTTGTAGTTCAATATACGCGCCTGATAGCAGCGTCCCAAGCCCGCTGATGCCTTCACGCCCCACCTGCGGTTTTACGACCCAAAATACCGAGTCTTTATGCAGCAACTTCTCCATACCGGAATGAAGCCGTGCTTTGATTTGTACATGGGTCAGATCGTCAGTCAGCGTCGCGCTTTCAACCACGCCGACATCCACGCTGCGACTTTTGATCGTCGTTTTTCCGCCTTCAATGCCTTCCGCATTGGTGGTAATTAAGGTAACTTCCGGTCCCTGGTGGCTGTAGTGATAAAACAGAATCCAGGCTCCGATAAGCGCAGTAACAATCGGGAATATCCAGACAGGCGACCAATTTTTCACCTTTTGTACTTTGGCTTCCCCTTTTTTAGGTTCCATGCTATCAGGACTCCTCATGGCCTGGTTCGTATTCACGATCCCACGACAGACGCGGATCAAAGGTCATCGCAGAAAACATTGTCATTATGACGACTAAAGCAAACATCAACGCACCCATCGCAGGATAAATATTCATTAACCCTCCCATACGCACCAGCGCAGAGAGTACGGCAATGACAAAGACATCAATCATTGACCAGCGCCCCACAAACTCCACTACTTCATAAATAAAATGCATCCGTTCACTGTCGCGCTTACCGTGGCCTTTCGCATCCCAACAAAGCCAGGCAATGGCGAACATTTTTAGCGTCGGCACCATAATACTGGCAAGAAAGATAACCGCCGCCACCGGATAAGACCCCTCGCTCCACAGCAAAATCACGCCAGCCAGAATGGTCGACGGCATTTTCGAGCCCAGTAAGTCAGTAATCATAATCGGCAAAATATTGGCGGGCAGATAAAGCATGATCGAGGTAAATAATAACGCCAGCGTCCACTGCAAACTGTTTTTACGCCGGACATAGCCTTTCGTATGGCAACGCGGACAGACGAGACTCTCCGCAGGCAGGATCGCCGTACAGCAGGCGCAAGAACGCAAAGACTGCCGAATACCGGTAATCCCCGGCGTTAACGGCTGCGCCAGTGCAGGCTGCGGGGCGATATCATCCCACAGCCAGCGGCGATCGACACACTGGAACGCCCGCAGTTGAACGAGACAAAATAAGCACCAGGGAATAAAACTGCTGCCGATGCCGATATCGCCGTAGGCCATCAGCTTAACAAAACTGACCAACACCCCGGCGAGAAATATTTCCGCCATTCCCCACGATTTGAGGAGGAAAAAGATCCTTGCCAGCGTTTTTTTTACCGACAACGGCAGACTGGCGCGGTTGACAAGTAATAGAATGGTCACCAGGCAAAATGCCGGCACCAGTTGGACAAATAATAAAAAGAACGTGCCGAGGCTGGCGTAATCTTCAGAAAACATGACGCCGGGGATTTCCAGAAGCGTGACTTCGCTGGTGACGCCCGCGACATTCATATTCACGAAGGGAAAAAGGTTAGAAAGCAGCAACATAAATAGTGCCGCTAACGCATAGGCGGTAGGACGCTGCCGGGGCGCGTCCCACTCGGTCGTTAACGTTGCGCCGCATCGTGGACATGCTGCTTTTTGCCCATGCGAGAGGCGGGGTAAAGCCACCAGCATGTCACATTGCGGGCACAATATGTGCTTCGCAGCATGGTGATGTTCACACATAGGCGCTCCTTTCGTTATGCCCCGTTTTTCAGGCCTTCAAGATACTCCCAACGTTCGAAGGCTTGCTCAAGTTCTTGCTCCGTCTGACTTAAATCGGCCAGAACTTTCTGCGTTTGCTCATGGGGTTGGCTAAAAAAGGCCGCATCCGCAACCTGCGCCTGTAGCGCTTCCAGCTTCGCTTCCAGGTCTTCAAGCTGACCGGGTAACTGCTCCAGCTCGCGCTGCAGTTTATAGCTTAGTTTGCTACTGCCACGTTTTACAATTTCTGCTTTAGGGGCAATAACTTCCTCATTTTTTTTCGCCACTGGCTGTTTCGTCGCCAGATGCTGCTCTTGCTGCGCGCGCGCATCATGGTAGCCGCCAATATAACGTCCGATTTTGCCGCCGCCCTCGAAAATCCAGCATTCCGTCACGGTATTATCGACAAATTGCCGATCGTGGCTGACCAGTAGTACCGTGCCCTGATAGCCATCAATTAATTCTTCTAATAGTTCCAGCGTTTCGACGTCAAGATCGTTCGTTGGTTCATCGAGAATTAAAAGATTGCTCGGCTTGAGGAACAGTCGCGCCAGCAGCAGACGGTTACGTTCGCCGCCGGAAAGCGCGCGGACGGGCGTCATCGCCCGTTTGGGGTGAAACAGGAAGTCCTGCAAATAGCCCAGTACATGGCGCGGCTTACCGTTTACCATCACCTCTTGCTTGCCTTCCGCAAGGTTATCCATCACGGTTTTTTCCGGGTCCAGTTCGGCGCGATGCTGATCGAAGTAGGCGACTTCCAGCTTCGTTCCTACGTGGATGCGCCCACTGTCAGCCTGAAGCTGTCCCAGCATCAGTTTCAGTAGCGTGGTTTTACCGCAGCCGTTCGGGCCAATTAACGCAATCTTGTCACCGCGCTGTACCTGAGCGGAGAAATCTTTTACCAGTTGTTTTCCTTCTACCTGGTAATCGACGTTTTCCATCTCAAAAACGATTTTACCGGAGCGCGCCGCCTCTTCGACCTGCATCTTCGCCGTGCCCATCACTTCCCGGCGCTCGCTGCGTTCACGACGCATCGCTTTTAACGCCCGCACGCGCCCTTCATTACGGGTGCGGCGCGCCTTGATACCCTGGCGAATCCAGACTTCTTCCTGCGCCAGTTTGCGATCAAATTCCGCGTTTTGTAATTCTTCTACGCGCAGCGCTTCTTCTTTCTCCAGCAGGTATTGATCGTAATTTCCCGGATAAGTAACCAGTTTGCCACGATCGAGATCGACAATGCGGGTCGCCATATTACGAATAAACGAACGATCGTGAGAGATAAAAATAATCGTTCCGTTAAAGGTTTTCAGAAACCCTTCCAGCCAGTCGATAGTTTCGATATCCAGATGGTTAGTCGGTTCATCCAGTAACAATACGCGCGGATTGCTGACCAGCGCCCGACCCAGCGCGGCTTTACGCAGCCAGCCGCCGGAGAGCGACGACAGCGCGGCGTTAGGATCGAGTCCAAGCTGCGCCAGCACTTCATTAATACGGTTTTCCAGCTGCCACAGATTATGATGATCGAGCTGTTCCTGTACGCGCGCCATTTCATTGAGGTTTTTCTCGCTGGGAGCGGTCATCACCAAACGGGAAATCTCATGATAGCGCTTGAGGTATTCCGCTTGTTCTTCGATACCTTCGGCGACAAAGTCATAGACGCTGCCCGCAATATTACGGGGCGGATCCTGTTGCAGACGCGCGACGATCAGATCCTGTTCATAAATAATACGCCCATCGTCCAGACCCTGTTCGCGGTTGAGGATCTTCATCAAGGTGGATTTCCCGGCGCCGTTACGCCCCACCAGACAGACGCGTTCGTTATCTTCGATATGCAACTCTGCGTTATCGAGAAGCGGCGCGTCGCTGAACGACAGCCATGCGCCATGCATACTGATTAATGACATTTACTTTTCCTTTCAGGCGGCGCGGATCAGCCAGCAGTTATGGATCTGACGGTTACGGGCAAAATCCGGGGAAAGCGTTTTTTGCGTAATTTCTTGTGCGGTAAGCCCCAGCTCAGCCAGCCCTTCCAGATCCATACGGAATCCGCGCTTATTATTTGAGAACATGATGGTGCCGCCTTTACGCAGCAGACGTTTTAAATCTTTCATTAACGCGACATGATCGCGCTGAACATCAAACGACTCTTCCATACGTTTTGAGTTAGAGAACGTCGGCGGATCGATAAAGATCAAATCGAACTGTTCATTCGCCTCGCGCAGCCAGCCCAGGCAGTCGGCCTGAATCAGGCGATGCGCGCGGCCGCTCAGTCCGTTCAGACGCAAATTACGTTCGGCCCACTCCAGATAGGTGCGGGACATATCCACCGTTGTGGTGCTGCGCGCGCCGCCCAGACCCGCATGTACGCTGGCGCTGCCGGTATAAGAAAAGAGATTCAGGAAATCTTTGCCTTTGCTCATTTCTCCCAGCATTCTGCGGGCAATACGGTGATCGAGGAACAGACCGGTGTCGAGATAATCCGTCAGATTTACCCATAAGCGCGCATTATATTCGCTGACCTCAAGGAACTCGCCCTTCTCGCTCATTTTCTGATACTGGTTTTTTCCTTTTTGCCGTTCGCGGGTTTTTAACACCAGTTTATTCGGCGGAATACCGAGCACTGACAAGGTTGCCGCAATAATATCGAACAGGCGCTGCCGCGCTTTTTGCGCATCCACCGTTTTCGGCGGCGCATATTCCTGAATCACCGCCCAGTCGCCGTAACGGTCTACCGCCACGTTATATTCCGGCAGGTCGGCATCATACAAGCGATAGCATTCAATCCCTTCCTGGCGCGCCCATTTCTCCAGCTTTTTAAGATTTTTACGCAGGCGATTAGCGTAATCTTCCGCCACCGTCGCCGGCTTACTGTCCGCCGTGGTTTCCGCAATATGATAGTTTTTCTGCACGCAGTCCAGCGGGCCATTCTTGGCTTTAAACTGTTTGTCGGCACGTAATTGCAGGCTGCCCAGCAAATCGGGCGAAGCGCTGAACAGCGACAGGTTCCAGCCGCCAAACTGATTTTTCATGGTACGACCCAACAGGCTGTGCAACGCAATCAGCGCCGGTTCGCTGTCCAGACGTTCGCCGTAAGGCGGGTTACTGATCACCGTACCATACGGGCCTTTCGGCAATGGATTACTCAGTTGCGCCACATCTTTCACTTCAAAGGTGATAAGCTCCCCGATACCGGCGCGACGGGCGTTGCTGCGCGCCCGCTCAATGACACGCGCATCGCTGTCGGAACCGTAGAAATGAGAGGAATACTCCGCCAGCCCCTTACGCGCCCGGGTCTGCGCTTCGGCTTTCACTTCCTGCCAGATAGTCTCGTCATGCTGCGCCCAGCCGCTAAATCCCCAGTGACCACGGTGCAGGCCCGGCGCGCGATCGGTCGCCCACATCGCGGCCTCAATCAACAGTGTCCCCGAACCACACATAGGGTCGAGCAGCGGCGTACCTGGCTGCCAGCCGGAACGCATAACAATCGCTGCCGCCAGCGTCTCTTTAATTGGCGCCAGCCCGGTGCGATCGCGATAACCGCGCAGGTGCAGGCCATCACCACTGAGATCCAGCGCAATGCTGGCCGTTTCTTTATTCAGCCAGACGTTAATACGGAGGTCCGGCGATTCGCGGTCCACATTTGGACGCGGAAGATTTTTCCGCGTAAACGCATCGACAATCGCGTCTTTAACTTTCATCGCGCCATACTGACTATTACGGATGGTGTCGTTCAGGCCGCTGAAATGCACCGCAAACGTCGCGCCAGGATTAAAAATCTCTGTCCAGTTTATCGCCTGAACGCCGAGGTAAAGATCGAGATCGCTGTAGACCTTGCACTCACCCATCGGCAGGATAATACGCGAGGCCAGGCGGCTCCACATCAGGCTCTGGTAAATAAGCCGCGTGTCGCCCTGAAAATGGACCCCACCCTGAACAACCTGACACCCTACGGCGCCCAGTTTTTCCAGTTCAGTTTTTAACAGCTCTTCCAGCCCGCGGGCCGTACTGGCAAACAGAGAATTCATATTGTCACTTTTACGCTAAGAAAATTGTTGCGCATTATAGCTAATCTCACGCCCATGTCATAAAGTTGAAGGCTTATTTTCATTTGAGGGACTGTACGGTGGCGACGTTATCACGGCTCTTTATTCATCCGGTCAAATCCATGCGCGGCATTGGCCTGACTCATGCGCTGGCAGATATCAGCGGCCTGGCTTTTGATCGCATCTTCATGGTAACCGAGTCTGACGGCACATTTATTACCGCCCGCCAGTTTCCACAAATGGTACGTTTTACCCCCTCTCCCTTACACGACGGCCTCCATTTGACCGCGCCAGACGGCAGCAGCGCGCTGGTTCGCTTTACGGATTTCACCCCGCAGGATGCGCCGACCGAGGTCTGGGGAAATCATTTTACCGCTCGCGTCGCCCCGACGGCGATTAATCAATGGTTGAGCGGCTTTTTCTCCCGCGATGTCCAGTTGCGCTGGGTTGGGCCGCAGTTGACGCGCCGGGTTAAACGGCATAACGCGGTGCCGCTGGGATTTGCCGATGGCTACCCGTATTTATTGACCAACGAAGCCTCACTGCGCGATCTGCAACAGTGTTGTCCGGCAGGCGTACAAATGGAGCAATTTCGCCCAAACTTAGTGGTTTCCGGCGTAGCGGCCTGGGAGGAAGATAGCTGGAAAGTGCTTCGCATTGGCGATGTGATTTTTGACGTCGTGAAGCCCTGTAGCCGCTGTATTTTTACGACCGTCAGCCCTGAAAAGGGGCAAAAACATCCTTCCGGAGAACCGCTGGCGACACTGCAAGCTTTTCGTACCGCCCAGGACAATGGTGATGTGGATTTCGGTCAGAATCTGATTGCCCGCAATAGCGGCGTCATTCGCGTCGGCGATGAAGTGGAGATTCTGGCGACTGCCCCGGCAAAAGCTTATGGCGCCACAACGGTCGACGACAGCGTTACGCCAGATAAACACCCGGACGCGAGTGTAACCATCGACTGGCAGGGGCAAACCTTCTGCGGGAATAATCAACAGGTACTACTGGAACAGTTGGAGAATCAGGGGATTCGTATTCCGTATTCTTGCCGGGCTGGTATCTGTGGTTGCTGCCGGATACGTTTGCTGGAAGGCGAAGTAAGTCCGCTGAAAAAATCGGCTATGGGTGACGATGGTACGATTCTGAGCTGTAGCTGCGTGCCTAAGACCGCGTTACGACTGGAAAATTAAACCGCTTGTTCAAGGCTGAAACTGTGACAGTGAACCTGCGGTTTCAGCCTGTCGTTCATAATTTTAATCGCATCGCCAAGCTGCATGGTTCGGCCTGCTATCACCACGCCCGGCTGGGCCAGCAGACACAGCGCGGCATTTTCTCCCGGCTCAACGACCAGCAAATTAACCTGTTCCGCCGTATCGCTTAACCAGACGCTTGCGGCATCGCCCGTTCCCGGGGTCCACATTTCGCCATGCGCCACAAAATGCCAGCTTTTTGGCATCTGCGGTTTGAGATAGCGAATCGCCACCAGCGCATTCAACACCAGCTCCGCGCGTTGCTCTTTGGTTAATTCGAAATCCCGGCATTTTTCTTCAAAGGAAAAATAGAGCGCGGCATCATCCACACAAAAACCGGTCGGGCAAAACGCGTCCGGCGTAAGCATTTTACGAGAGAAGCGCGAGCGAAAAAGCATACCATTGGCGAGATCGAGCATCATACGATCGTGCTCTTCATCATAATACCAGCGCCAGTTATCGTCAGGTTTAATTCGCATTACCTCTCTCCCGCTTTTAAGCAACTCGTAACAGCATTGCCCTTTTGCCGCTTCGTTTATTACCCCAATAATAAAAGCCTAAAATGTCTAAATAAGCAACAGTGGAGAAATATAAAACAACCAGCGCCGGAAATAAAGCCCTGGTTGTCTGATAAAGGCTAAAGTTTAGATGTGCGTTACGATTTCTTTAATCAATGGCGGGCCTTTAAAAATAAAGCCGGAATAAATTTGTACCAGCGTAGCTCCTGCCGCTATCTTCTCGCGCGCGGCGATAACTGAGTCAATGCCGCCGACGCCGATAATAGGCAATTGTCCCTTTAACTCCTGGGATAAACGGCGAATAATTTCTGTGCTTTTTAATTGTAATGGCCGGCCACTTAATCCCCCCGTTTGCTGGCAATTTTTCATTCCTTGTACCAGAGAACGATCGAGGGTGGTATTTGTCGCAATCACCCCATCAATATTATGACGAAGCAGGCTATCGGCAACCTGGATCAATTCTTCTTCACAAAGATCCGGCGCGATCTTTACTGCCACCGGCACATATTTATGGTGGATCGCCTGAAGATCGTTTTGCTTATTTTTAATGGCAGTTAACAGATCGTCCAGCGCATCGCCATACTGGAGCGTACGTAGCCCTGGCGTATTCGGCGAAGAAATATTAATGGCGATATAACCCGCATAAGCATAGACTTTTTCCATACAAATCAGGTAGTCATCTTTGCCATTTTCGACAGGTGTATCTTTATTTTTACCGATGTTAATTCCCAGAATACCATCAAAATGGGCTTTTTTAACATTCTCGACCAGGTTATCGACGCCCAGATTATTAAAGCCCATTCGATTGATGAGACCTTCAGCATCCACCAGACGAAAAAGACGCGGCTTATCGTTACCCGGCTGTGGGCGCGGCGTCACGGTGCCGATTTCCAGGGAGCCAAACCCCATCGCGCCTAACGCGTCGATGCACTCCCCGTCTTTATCCAGACCGGCAGCCAACCCCAGTGGATTTTTAAAGGTAAGTCCCATGCAGGTAACCGGCTTTGTCGGTACTTTCTGGCGCACCAGCGCTTCCAGCGGCGTACCTGTAATGCGGCGTAATTGTTGAAATGTAAATTCATGAGCGCGCTCTGGATCGAGCTGGAAAAGGGCTTTACGAACGAAGGGATAGTACATGAACTCTCCTGGATTCCCGGTGTGCAAACCGGGGGCGTATTATGGGCGATAACAAGGCAAAAGGGAATTGACCTACGGCAATAAATAGCAATCGTTTTCCTTCATTCTCACTTCACGTTTCGCCAGGGAGCGTCATCGTCCGGCAAAAAAATACCCGGCAGCGCTAACGCTTACCGGGCATGTCTTACCTCTTTATAACGGATACTGTCAGGCTAACGCTTTAGTTATCTTCTCGTACAGATCGCCGGAAAGATTCTCCAGTCCTTTTAACTGCTCCAGCGCCGCGCGCATTTTCTCCTGACGCTTATCATCATAACGTTTCAGACGAATCAGCGGTTCAATGAGGCGAGATGCTACCTGCGGGTTACGGCTATTCAGATCGGTCAGCATCTCGACCAGGAACTGGTATCCGCTACCGTCTTGCGCATGGAACGCCGCCGGGTTGCTGCCAGCAAACGCGCCAATTAATGAACGGATGCGGTTCGGGTTGCTCATACTGAAAGAACGGTGTTTGAGCAGGCCGCGTACGGTTTCCAGTACATTTTCCGCCGGGCTTGTGGATTGCAGGATAAACCATTTATCCATCACCAGGCCGTCCTGATGCCACTTATCGTCATACTCCTGCATCAGCGTATCGCGGCACGGCAACTGCGCCGCCACCGCAGCAGACAGGGCCGCCAGCGCATCGGTCATATTATTGGCGTCGCGATACTGTTTGCTGACCAGCGTATTAGCCAGCTCCGTCTCGCCGAACGCCAGGAAGCGCAGGCAAGCATTGCGCAGCGTGCGCTTACCGATATCGCCGTGATCAACACGATACTCATCCAGATGATTGGCGTTATAGATAGCCAGGAACTCATCCGCCAGTTCTGCCGCCAGCGTACGCGTTAGCGCTTCACGAACTTGCGCAATGGCGATCGGGTCAATGACCTCAAACAGCTCCGCAATTTCATTGGCCGAAGGCAGCGTTAAAATTTCTGCGGCCAACGCCGGATCGATTTTCTCATCCAACAGTACTGCGCGGAACGCATCAGCGACATGCACCGGAAGCGATAGCGGTTGCCCCTGCTGATGACGCGCCACATTCAGTTTAATGTATGTGGCCAGCAGGCTTTGCGCCGCATCCCAACGGGAGAAATCATTGCGCGCATGGCGCATCAGGAACGTCAACTGCTGATCGCTCCATTTATATTCCAGTTTCACCGGCGCTGAAAACTCGCACAGCAAGGCCGGAACAGGCTGGAAGTAGACATTATCGAAGGTAAATGTCTGCTCCGCCTGCGTGACGTTCAGCAAGGCATTGACCGGATGACCACCTTTTTGCAACGGAATGACGTTGCCTTCGTTATCGTACAGTTCGATGGCGAATGGAATATGCAGCGGCTGCTTCTCCGCCTGATCCGCCGTCGCCGGAGTGCGCTGGCTGATGGTCAACGTGTACTGCTCGGTTTCCGGATTATAATCATCTTTTACCGTTACAATCGGCGTGCCGGACTGACTGTACCAGCGGCGGAAATGGGACAAATCGACATTAGAAGCATCTTCCATCGCCTGTACGAAGTCATCACACGTCGCGGCGCTGCCGTCATGGCGCTCAAAATAAAGCTGCATCCCTTTCTGGAAATTTTCCTCACCCAGCAACGTGTGGATCATGCGAATGACTTCCGCACCCTTTTCATAAACGGTGAGGGTGTAGAAGTTATTCATTTCGATTACTTTATCCGGGCGGATAGGATGCGCCATCGGGCTGGCGTCTTCCGCGAATTGTAAACCGCGCATGGTACGTACGTTACTGATGCGGTTCACCGCGCGTGACCCCAAATCAGAGCTAAACTCCTGATCGCGGAACACGGTTAGCCCCTCTTTAAGGCTCAACTGGAACCAGTCGCGGCAGGTGACGCGGTTGCCGGTCCAGTTGTGGAAATACTCATGGCCTATCACGCGCTCAATATCGAGATAATCTTTATCCGTCGCGGTATCGGTTCGCGCCAGCACGTATTTGGAGTTAAAGATATTGAGACCTTTATTCTCCATCGCGCCCATATTAAAGAAATCCACCGCGACAATCATATAGATGTCGAGGTCATATTCGAGCCCAAAACGCGCTTCATCCCATTTCATGGAATTTTTCAGCGAGGTCATTGCCCACGGCGCGCGATCCAGATTGCCACGGTCAACGTACAGTTCTAATGCGACTTCACGCCCGGAGCGGGTGGTAAAGGTATCGCGCAGCACGTCAAAATCACCGGCCACCAGCGCAAACAGATAACACGGTTTCGGGAACGGATCTTGCCACTGAACCCAGTGACGGCCATTCTCCAGTTCACCCTGCGCAACACGGTTGCCATTGGAAAGCAGGAACGGATATTTGCTTTTATCGGCAATAATTTTGGTGGTAAATCGCGCCAGTACGTCCGGGCGGTCAAGATACCAGGTAATATGGCGGAAGCCCTCCGCTTCACACTGGGTACAGAGCGCATCGCCGGACTGGTACAATCCTTCCAGCGCCGTATTCGCCGCCGGACTTATCTCGTTGACAATGCGTAACGTAAAACGCTCTGGCAGGTCGCTGATGATAAGCGCGCCCTCTTCTTCCTTATATACTGTCCACGGCGCATCGTTGACGTGGATAGATACCAGCGTTAAATCTTCCCCATCAAGGCGAAGAGGCGCATCAGGCGCGCCATGACGAACAGCCTGGCTTATTGCGGTGACCACGGTTTTTTCGGCATCGAGGTCAAAGGTCAAGTCAATATCAGTAATCTGGTAATCCGGCGCGCGATAGTCATGGCGGTATTTGGCTTGTGGCTGTTGTGTCATAAAAAACCTTTCGCATCTTTGTGTAGAGTGTCGACTCCAGTCTATTCCTGTTGCGCAAATCGCGCTACGCAGAATGTTCATCTTTTCAGGCACAAACGGCCTATTTGCTACATTTTTATAACATGGGGCACGAAATGCGCTCGACCCTAAAGACAGCTTATGGTGTGATCGGGGTTCAATAAATCGCTAAACAAGGTATACTCCAGCTGTTTTCTTAGTTGTTTATTGTACTAAACGCTCCCGTGAGAGGACGCAACAGCGCACCTATGACACAATTCGCTTCTCCTGTTCTGCACTCGTTGCTGGATACAGATGCTTATAAGTTGCATATGCAGCAAGCCGTTTTTCACCACTACTATGATGTGCAGGTAGCGGCTGAGTTTCGTTGCCGTGGCGACGACCTGCTGGGTATTTATGCCGATGCTATTCGCGAGCAGGTGGACGCGATGCAGCACCTGCGCCTCCAGGAGGACGAGTTCCAGTGGCTCTCCGGCCTGCCCTTTTTTAAACCGGATTATCTGAACTGGTTACGCGAGTTTCGCTATAACCCAGCTCAAGTCTGTGTCACCAACGATAACGGCAAGCTGAATATTCGCTTAACCGGCCCGTGGCGTGAAGTCATTATGTGGGAAGTGCCGCTGCTGGCCGTGATCAGTGAGCTGGTTCATCACTACCGCTCGCCAAACGCAGGCGTTGATCAGGCGCTCGACGCGCTGGAAAGTAAGCTGGTTGATTTCACTGCGTTAACCGCCAATCTCGATATGTCCCGCTTCCATCTGATGGACTTCGGCACCCGCCGCCGTTTCTCTCGTGAAGTGCAGCAGGCGATAGTTAAACGTCTCCAGCAGGAGTCATGGTTCGTCGGCACCAGCAACTATGATCTCGCGCGTCGCCTGGCGCTGACGCCGATGGGCACTCAGGCGCACGAATGGTTCCAGGCGCATCAACAAATCAGTCCGGACCTGGCGACCAGTCAGCGTGCCGCGTTGGCCGCCTGGCTTAACGAATATCCGGACCAGCTTGGTATCGCCTTGACAGATTGCATTACAATGGATGCGTTTTTACGCGATTTCGGCATTGAATTCGCCAGCCGTTATCAGGGGTTACGCCACGACTCAGGAGACCCTGTCGCATGGGGCGAAAAGGCGATTGCCCATTATGAAAAGCTGGGGATTGATCCGCTGACAAAAACGCTGGTCTTTTCAGATAACCTTGATCTGCAAAAGGCGGTCGAGCTCTATCGCCATTTCGCCTCTCGCGTGCAGTTAAGCTTCGGCATCGGTACCCGCCTGACCTGCGATATCCCTCAGGTAAAACCGCTCAATATCGTGATTAAACTCGTGGAATGTAACGGAAAGCCGGTGGCTAAACTTTCCGACAGCCCCGGTAAAACGATCTGTCATGATAAAGCGTTTGTGCGCGCGCTGCGTAAAGCGTTCGATCTCCCGCAGGTGCGTAAAGCAAGTTAACCATGCCTGTGCGAAGCGCCCGGAAAGTGGGCGCTTTGTTACTCTTCTGACCATCTTACCTGTTCTGGCCGCGATGGTTACTCTTCTTTCCCTTCACTCTTCGACATATTTACGTGCGTGATTTGCGTTGTTTTTACAGAATTAGTGTCCCGCTGTGTACGCGTTCTGAATAAATTGAATTCGCTAATAAATTCTTTACGCAGCAAGAACAGAGCAATTACGTTGGGGATAACCAGAAAACCGACAGCAATATCAGCCATTAACCAGATTACCGGGATTTCCATATTAACGGCAATCAGTGGCGGCAAAAAATATAGCCATTTAATGATGCGTTCTAGCTTATCGCCAAAAATATAGTTTATCGAAGTGCGAAATTTAATATATGAACCAAGATAAGAAGTAAACAGAATCAACGCCACACCGAGACAGAGAACCTGAACAATAATCGGATGCCATGTTTCTTTTAAGGCGGCAAAGATAATCTGAATACCTTGATAACTGGCGTCTGTCCACATACCAGAAGCAAGTACAGCAAATGCAGTAAAGTTACAGGTAATCATTGAGACAAAAAAAACTTCCACTGCCCCCCACATTCCCTGACGGAAAGCGTAATCCACGTTGGCAGTAGCATGTACTGTGGCCGAGGTACCCATGCCGGCTTCGTTAGTGAATATTCCGCGACTGGCTCCTTTACTGATGGCCATCATGATGGTTGACCCGACAAAGCCACCGGCTGCTGGCGCAGGGGCAAAGGCATAATAGAAAATACTTTTTATAACCTGTGGGATAGCCTCGATATTCAATACCACTACACCAGCGGCACCAATGAAATAGGCAATGGTGATCGGTGGAAGTGCAATCGTACAGAATTTACCAAGACTGGCGAGTCCTTTTAAAATAACCAACGCGCCTACGATGACAATAAATCCCCCAATGACGCTTGTTGGGATGTCAAACGTATAGTGAATGACCGCCGCCATCGTATTAGTTTGCACAAAACAGGCATCCGTAATAACCAGAATCATTAATGCAAACGCATATAATCCTGCCAGGGGATGCCATTTTTTATTGAGCCCTTTCTTAATATAATGCATTGGGCCGCCATAATATTCGCCATTCTCACCTTTACTTCGGTATTTCACCGCCAGCGTCACTTCAACCATTTTGGTCATCATACCCACGACCGCAATGATCCACATCCAGAAAATTGCCCCAGGTCCGCCAACCGCAATAGCCGCAGCAACACCTGCGATCGTTCCCGCGCCTAATGAGCCGGATAGCACAGTGGCAGCCACCTCTATTGATTTTAAGGATTTTTTAGACGCTGCCTCGCCAGTAGTGTTTTGTTTATTTTTTCCGGCAAGTGTACCAATTGTATTACGGTAAATTTCTTTTAAATTGATAATCTGGAAAAATTTGAGGCGTACTGTAAAATAAAAGCCAATGCCGATGACACACAAAAATAATGGGCCACCCCATAGAAATTCAAAGAGTTGTGAAAGTTGCTCTAACATAATGACCTCGGATTTAAATTAATTCGTTCAGTCTCAGAAATAATCTTTCCAGTTCAGCGTAATCCTGAATTTTGCCAACAACACTAAACTGGAAAGTCAGCGGGTAGGAGCATCCCTTACTCACTAAATGCCGTTTTAATGGTATATTGTTATGAAGTTTTGCTTCCTGCATTAGGTTTATTATGCGTATAAAAAACGCGTTTTTTACATGCTGCCTTTATTATCTAATTTTTTAGTCGTAATGTTTAAGCACTGCGTCCGTTCCAGACTATATCTTCATAAATATCTGGGGACGTATCGCCTTCGGTGCTAATAAGCAGAACATGAGCATTGGCATCAAGCTGTAAGCGATTAGCAAGATCCTGATAATGCATATTGTTCATCAACTCATAAAGTAACCCTACGCCAATAGCTCCGGACTCGCCGGAAATAAAAGGCGTATCAGTGCCTGGACGCGGCGCGGCAGCAATGCGCATACCCTTAGCCGCCAGACAATCATCAGCGGAAATAAAACAACTGGTGTTGTCCCGAATAATAGGCCAACTGATAATATTCGGCTCCCCACACGCAAGCCCGGCCATTATCGTCGCCATATCGCCAGTGACGCAGTGAGGTTGACCATCATTCATAACTGCGGATTGATAAAGACAGTTGGCCTGATGCGGCTCAACCACAATAATATTAGGGGTATTTTCCTGCATTTTTTCAACAAAATAACCCATAACACTGCCAGCAAATGATCCCACCCCCGCTTGTAAAATAAGGTGGGTTGGCAACGGACTGTTTGTTTCTGCGAGCTGCTCATAAGCTTCAACCGCTAGTGTCATATAGCCTTGCATAATCCATGTTGGGATCTCTTCATACCCTGTCCAGGCTGTATCCTGCAAAAGCACCCAGCCTTTTGTTTGCGCCATTCTATGGGCCAGTCG
Source organism: Salmonella sp. 32100201201700099SM (assembly GCF_017572645.1). Classification (NCBI taxonomy): domain Bacteria; kingdom Pseudomonadati; phylum Pseudomonadota; class Gammaproteobacteria; order Enterobacterales; family Enterobacteriaceae; genus Salmonella; species Salmonella sp. 32100201201700099SM. Next base: position 155,777 of record NZ_JAGERQ010000010.1, read on the forward strand.
CACTGCATCATCGTAGTTCAGATCGGTGATGGTGCATTCAGCTCCATGATGGCGAATATTCTCTGCCCGGATTAACGATGATCCCTTAGGCATATAAACGACGGCTTTTAGACCTAATTGCTCCGCCGCCCACGCCACACCACGGCCATGATTGCCATCCGTCGCGGTAACAAAAACACAATCTTTAATTTTTTCTTTAATCTCAGGAGTGTTAAGGGCAGCAAAACTTAACGAGTTAATATCACATTGCAATTTATCAGCGAGATATTTTCCTACAGCATAAGAGCCGCCCAGACCTTTAAAAGCATTCAGACCAAAACGCCAGGACTCATCTTTAATATGGATGGACCCTAGTCCAAGCCGCCGGCTTAGATGCGCCAGATTATGTAACGGCGTAACGGCATAATTGGGTAATTTTTTATGAAATGCTAACACCTCACGCCCAACATTTCCGTTAAGCAAACTTAAAGCCGCTCCTGTACCATATTTTTTCCGACGTGTATTAAACTGGTATTTAATAAGCTCATGCATAATGATACCTTTTGTTAAAGTTTATTTATTGAAATAATATGTTTTTGGCAATTATTGAGTAGAAACAAGTAAAGAACTCGCGTTTTGTGGCTGTAGTAGTGGTTATCCTCACTTTAATAAACCGTACTGATAAAAGAGTCGCACAATATCTATTACGTCCTTTTCTTTATTCCGCTGATTATGATAGTACTATGCTTATTGCTGTTAAATGGCGCGAAAATGCCCATCGTCGTGCAATTTTCACCTTTTTTTAACGGCCTGGACGCGGCAAAATTGCGCACAGTGATAGTCATCACATTAAAGAGGTTATTTGCGATATGAAGCTTGACGCCTGGGATAAAAACATTCTGACATTATTGCAACGCGATAATCGTCTTTCTCAGCGGGAAATCGCCGAACAGGTCAATCTTTCACCTTCGGCAGTGAATCGTCGTATCGCGGCACTGGAGGAGGCGGGCATAATTAAAGGCAATGTCAGCCTTGTTGATGCTGGCAAAGTGGGACGCCCGGTCACGATTGTGGTGCAGGTGGTGATCGAAAACGAGCGATTCAATTTACTGGAAGAGGCTCGTCAACGGTTTGTCAGTTGCCCGCAGGTGCAGCAGGTCTACTACGTAACGGGCGATTTCGACTTTTTACTGGTGCTCAATGTTCGTGACATGGCGGAATATGAAACGCTTACCCGTGAGCTTTTCTTTTCCTCAGGCAATATTAAGTCTTTTAAAACGATTGTCGTGATGCAAAACGCCAAGCAAGAGATGCGCGTCCTGATCGAGTAACGTGCGCAAAGCTTGCAAAACCAGCCTAAATTCTCAATTGTTCGCGAGCAGGTGCGAACTTTTTACAGGTTTCTTTCTGAAAACCTGCTTCCAGATGCGATTTCTGCTTGTCTGATTGCAGATGCCAGGTAACATAGGAATACCCCCATTTCGGGTGGACAAGTGTTTATTTTTTCCGACTATTAACTAGAGAGAATATTATGAGCGTTGTGCCTGTAGCCGACGTACTCCAGGGCCGCGTAGCCGTTGACCAAGAAGTCACCGTGCGCGGATGGGTGCGTACCCGCCGAGATTCAAAAGCTGGCATCTCCTTCCTCGCCGTTTATGACGGCTCCTGCTTTGATCCTGTACAGGCTGTCATTAATAATTCTCTGCCCAATTATAATGAAGAAGTATTACACCTGACGACAGGCTGCTCCGTGGTAGTAACAGGTAAAGTTGTCGCGTCGCCGGGACAGGGGCAAAGTTTCGAAATCCAGGCCACGAAAGTAGAAGTCGCAGGCTGGGTGGAAGATCCGGATACCTACCCGATGGCGGCAAAACGCCATAGCATTGAGTATCTGCGTGAGGTCGCGCATCTGCGCCCGCGCACCAACCTGATTGGCGCGGTAGCGCGCGTCCGCCATACTCTGGCGCAGGCGCTGCATCGCTTCTTCGATGAGCAGGGTTTCTTTTGGGTCTCTACCCCGCTGATTACCGCTTCCGATACCGAAGGCGCTGGCGAAATGTTCCGCGTCTCAACGTTGGATCTGGAAAACCTGCCGCGTAACGACCAGGGCAGGGTAGATTTTGACAAAGACTTTTTTGGCAAAGAATCATTCCTGACCGTCTCCGGCCAGCTCAACGGTGAAACGTATGCCTGTGCGCTGTCCAAAATCTATACTTTTGGGCCGACCTTCCGCGCGGAAAATTCCAACACCAGCCGCCACCTGGCGGAGTTCTGGATGCTGGAGCCGGAAGTGGCGTTCGCCGATCTGGAAGACAACGCCCGTCTGGCGGAAGCCATGCTGAAATATGTCTTCAAGGCGGTTCTGGAAGAGCGTGCGGATGATATGAAGTTCTTTGCCGAACGCGTGGATAAAGACGCTATCGCTCGTCTGGAGCGTTTTGTCTCCACCGACTTCGCTCAGGTGGATTACACCGATGCGGTCGCCATTCTGGAACGCTGTGGTAAGACATTTGAAAACCCGGTGTTCTGGGGCGTCGACCTCTCTTCCGAACACGAACGTTATCTGGCGGAAGAGCATTTCAAAGCGCCGGTAGTGGTGAAAAACTATCCGAAAGAAATTAAAGCGTTTTACATGCGCCTTAACGAAGATGGCAAAACCGTGGCGGCCATGGATGTGCTGGCGCCGGGAATCGGCGAAATCATCGGTGGTTCCCAGCGTGAAGAGCGTCTGGATGTGCTGGATGCCCGTATGGCCGAAATGGGGCTGAATAAAGAGGATTACTGGTGGTATCGCGACTTGCGTCGCTACGGTACTGTACCGCATTCCGGCTTTGGCCTGGGCTTTGAACGCCTTATCGCTTACGTCACGGGTGTGCAAAACGTGCGCGATGTTATTCCGTTCCCACGGACCCCACGCAACGCCAGCTTCTGATTTTTACGTCACACTCAGGGCCAGCTATGCTGGCCTTTTTTTTCGCCTGAATGTCAGTTTTATTCTCAATAAGTAAATAAATTTAATTACAACCCTCTGAATTACCACATCTTGTTACTGTTTATTTCAAGAAAATATTTACACATAAAAATTAATCCTTAATTTTATTGCGGATTAGATTTTTCTGTTCTAGTAGCACAATTTTTCACCACAATTTCAGACATCAAGACTTCCAAATGGCTATTTTTATGAAATAGCTCGTCTGCTGCTTTTTCAGGCACAACGGTTCCACAAGCGAATAATTACAATAAAATCATAGCGATAAAAGAAAAACGATCAAATCAAAGCGAGAACTCAGGGGAAGTTTGACGTTGTTCACAAAGTTCCGCGAAAATAATATTTGTTTACATATTTTTTCCTTTTGAAACTAAATATTTATATTTGTAGCACTTTCACGGTAGCGAAACGTTAGTTTGAATGGAAAGATGCCTGTCAGACACATAAAGACACCAAACTCTCATCAATATTTCTGTAAAGTTTTATTTACGGAATTTATTGACGGCAGTGGCAGGTGTCATATAAAAAAACCAATGAGGGTAATAAATAATGATGAAGCGCAAAATCCTGGCAGCGGTGATCCCTGCCCTGCTGGCTGCTGCAACCGCAAACGCAGCAGAAATTTATAATAAAGATGGTAATAAGCTGGATCTGTACGGTAAAGCCGTGGGTCGTCACGTATGGACAACGACCGGCGATAGTAAAAATGCCGACCAGACTTATGCCCAGATTGGTTTTAAAGGGGAAACGCAGATTAACACCGATCTGACCGGTTTCGGTCAGTGGGAATACCGTACTAAAGCAGACCGCGCTGAAGGCGAACAGCAGAACTCGAATCTGGTCCGTCTGGCTTTCGCGGGTTTGAAATACGCGGAAGTGGGTTCAATCGATTATGGTCGTAACTACGGTATCGTTTACGATGTTGAATCCTATACCGATATGGCCCCCTACTTCTCCGGCGAAACCTGGGGCGGCGCCTATACTGATAACTACATGACCAGCCGTGCTGGCGGTTTGTTGACCTACCGTAACTCTGACTTCTTTGGTCTGGTGGACGGTCTCTCTTTCGGTATCCAGTATCAGGGTAAAAATCAGGACAACCACAGCATTAACTCTCAGAATGGCGATGGCGTAGGTTACACCATGGCATATGAGTTCGACGGCTTTGGCGTCACCGCAGCGTACAGCAACAGCAAGCGTACTAACGATCAGCAGGATCGCGATGGTAATGGCGATCGCGCAGAATCGTGGGCCGTTGGCGCGAAATATGATGCAAACAACGTCTACCTGGCTGCCGTATATGCTGAAACCCGCAATATGAGCATTGTTGAAAATACGGTTACCGATACCGTGGAAATGGCAAACAAAACGCAGAACCTGGAAGTGGTCGCTCAGTACCAGTTTGACTTCGGCCTGCGTCCGGCAATCTCGTATGTGCAGAGTAAAGGTAAGCAGTTGAACGGCGCCGACGGCTCGGCCGATCTGGCGAAATATATTCAGGCGGGCGCGACTTACTACTTCAACAAAAACATGAACGTATGGGTTGACTACCGTTTCAACCTGCTGGACGAAAACGACTACAGCTCCAGCTACGTTGGCACCGACGATCAGGCGGCTGTCGGTATTACTTACCAGTTCTGATCAGCAGACCCCTTTGTTTTATGCCTCAAAAACAGGACTTCGGTCCTGTTTTTTTATCTCTCTTAGAGAAAATGTGCGTCTTTCAAAAACAGGCGGGCTTTTTAGCGCTAACGGTTGGCATTTTGTAAATCTGCCGTTAACCTGATAGCGGATTTCCCTTCTGTAACTATAATGGAACCTCGTCATGTTTGAGAACATAACCGCCGCTCCTGCCGACCCGATTTTGGGCCTGGCCGATCTGTTTCGCGCCGATGACCGTCCAGGGAAAATTAACCTTGGCATTGGCGTATATAAAGATGAAACCGGCAAAACACCGGTGCTCACCAGCGTTAAAAAAGCCGAGCAGTATTTACTGGAAAATGAAACGACGAAAAACTATCTCGGCATTGACGGGATTCCAGAATTTGCTCGCTGCACTCAGGAACTGCTGTTCGGCAAAGGCAGCGCGCTGATTAACGATAAGCGCGCACGCACGGCGCAAACGCCGGGCGGTACCGGCGCGTTACGCATTGCCGCCGACTTTTTGGCAAAAAATACTCCGGTAAAACGGGTGTGGGTGAGCAACCCCAGCTGGCCGAACCACAAAAGCGTGTTTAACGCTGCCGGCCTGGAAGTTCGGGAGTACGCTTACTACGATGCGGAAAATCACACGCTGGATTTTGAAGCGCTACAAGCCAGCCTGAGCGAAGCACAGGCCGGCGATGTGGTTCTGTTCCACGGTTGCTGTCATAACCCAACCGGCATTGACCCTACTCTGGAACAGTGGCAGGTTCTGGCTGAGCTTTCCGTTGAAAAAGGGTGGCTGCCGCTATTCGATTTCGCTTACCAGGGCTTTGCCCGCGGCCTGGAAGAAGATGCGGAAGGTCTGCGCGCCTTTGCCGCGCTGCATAAAGAGCTCATTGTCGCCAGCTCCTACTCCAAAAACTTCGGCTTATATAATGAGCGCGTCGGCGCCTGCACCCTCGTGGCTGCCGATGCGGAAACCGTGGATCGCGCTTTTAGCCAGATGAAATCCGCCATTCGCGCTAACTACTCCAACCCACCAGCGCACGGCGCGTCCATCGTCGCGACTATCCTGAGTAATGACGTCCTGCGCGCTATCTGGGAACAGGAACTGACGGACATGCGCCAGCGTATTCAGCGTATGCGTCAACTGTTCGTGAATACCTTGCAGGAAAAAGGCGCGAACCGTGACTTCAGCTTTATTATCAAGCAGAACGGGATGTTCTCATTCAGCGGTCTGACCAAAGATCAGGTGCTGCGTCTGCGTGAAGAGTTTGGCGTTTATGCCGTGGCTTCTGGTCGCGTAAACGTGGCGGGCATGACCCCGGATAATATGGCGCCGCTGTGCGAAGCCATTGTCGCGGTACTGTAAAAAGCTGCCGACTGGCGTGACCGATAAAAAAGCCTGCACATTGCAGGCTTTTTCATTCTGCTTACCAGACCGGCATCTCATCTTGCAGGAAGGGATTATGCAGACGCTCGTATCCGAGCGTAGAGAGCGGGCCGTGGCCAGGAATAAAGGTCACATCATCGCCAAGCGGCAATAATTTACGCTTAATGGCGTCAATCAACTGGGTGTGATCGCCGCGAGGAAAATCGCTGCGCCCGACGCCACCTTTGAAAATCACATCGCCGGAGATCAGCAGTTGCGACTGTTCATCAAAGAAAACCACGTGTCCCGGCGTGTGTCCCGGACAATGTAACACCTGTAACGTCACATTCCCTACGCTGACGCGATCGCCGTCGTTCAGCCAGCGATCAGGCGTCAGCGGCTGACGCTCATCCAGACCAAACATGCGACTTTGCGCCGGCAGTCCTTGCAGCCAGAACTCATCTTCTTTTTCCGGACCGATAACAGGAACGCCGTAATGCTGCGCCAGTTCACTCGCCGCGCCGACATGATCGAGATGCCCATGCGTGAGTAAAATTTGCATCAACGTCACGCCGCTGGCGTCCACTTCCTGTTTAATTTTTTCCGCGTCGCCGCCCGGATCGACCAGCGCCGCCAGCCGGGTTTGTTCGCACCAGATTAATGAACAGTTCTGGGAGAACGCGGTGACCGGAATAATACGATAGTTCATACTGCTCCTTTGATTAAGCCTCGCTGATTACCAGTGCCGCGCCGGCCCGGTATCAATATGCACAAAGTTACTACGTGGGTAATATCCTACACCACCTGCGCGCATAGATAACGCCGCTTTGCGAATATTGCTCAGCGCCACGCCTTCAATATGAAAATCCATCGCCTGCCCTTTTGTATGGTAGCTTTTTTTCGCTACGCCGCTGCTACGGGCGCGTAATTCATTATTGGTATCAAGAGAACGGTAGCCTGAGATGAGCTGCACAGGTTTACGCGTCCCTAACAGCCCCTGAAGTCGGTAAAGTTGGTCAAACAGGCGGGGATCGATTGATCGGACTTTATTCGCGCGATAGTCACGGAAAAAATGGTTTAACTTTGCTAATTCATCCTGAATGTAGGCTCTTCCATCGAAAAACTCCGCCTTGATTGACTCTCCGGTATGGAGATTGTTTAACGTCAAAATGCGCGGGCGTGGGGTCGAGAGTGTGGCAAACGCTGGCGCGGGCAGGATGGCGGCGCCGAGAGCGACACCACCAAGCGCCAGCAGCTTGCGGCGATTAGCGTCAAATTTGTCCATGATAATCAGGTCTACAGGTCAATGTTATCGTTAATACACTTCTACCTTTAAGCAGACATGATACCGGCTGGCACAGACTTCTGAACGGCCCGGTCGACTTAAAGGTTATTGTATATGCACTTCTGGCGCACGAAAGGCACCTTAACTGCCGATAAAGCCCGCGTCAAGATGGCCCTCCCCCAGCCACAACGGGGGTCTACAGCGAAACGCCCCGTTGAAGCCAAACATTAGGACAACATATTTACCAGAACTTCTTCATTTACCTGATTAATTGTTCAACCTTTGGCACAATTTGTGCGCTGGATCGCGCTGTGAGATCGTAATTGTAAATATCTGTACGATATTGCATACGTCCATCTGCGCCGACAAACGCGGTCAGATAGTAAAGATTTACTGGAATGTTCTGCCGGATATTGACATACCGCGTGTCGCCTTGCTTCAGGGCGCCTGAGATCCGCGCATCGTTCCAGCCAGCATCCTGCAAGAGCATATTCGCCAGTTCAGAGGCCTTATTGACCCGCACGCAGCCGGAACTTAACGCCCTGGCGTCACGCTGAAAGAGAGTATGGTTAGGCGTATCGTGCAGATAGATCGCATCTGAGCTCGGCATATTAAATTTATAACGCCCCAGCGAATTGTGCGCGCCTGGCGCCTGCTGGAAACGGAACGGAAGATTCGATGGCGTAATGGTGGTCCAGTCAACCTGCCACGGATCGATCGCTTCTTTGCTGTTCCAGCCGCGCATCACGGTGTAGCCATGGCGCTCCAGATAGCCTGGGTCATTCCACACCTTCGGTAAAATGTCTTTACGCGCAAGCGTGGGCGGAACGTTCCACGGCGGGTTCACCACCACATTATTCAGCGCGCTGCTCATCATCGGCGTTTTACGATCGGGACGCCCGACGATCACCCTCGAAGCCAGCACCTGGTTGCCATTCTGATAGTAGACCAGCGAATAAGCGGGAATGTTTACCATAATACCGGTAGAGAGTTCCGCCGGCAGCAGGCGTAAACGTTGGATATTCAGTGCCAGTACGCCTGCGCGTTGCGCGGGGGTCATATTAAGCCAGTTACGCGTCGCCGGGCCAATAACGCCATCCGCCCCCAGCCCTTGCCATGCCTGAAAACGCTTTACCGCCTCGACCAGTTCACGATCGTAGGCGCGTGCCGCCGGAGCCGACTTACTACGGCGGGCCGTTGGTTCGTCGACCGGCTGCGCCACCGATGTTTCGACTATCGCGGCGGAGGGGCTGACGACGGCACTATCAGCAGTGTTATCGCCGGGTAAGGCTATCTTTGGACCGCCATCCAGCATCCCCGTACGCTGTAATATTTCGCGCAGCGCAGGCACATCGTTACTCCATTGCCCCGGGCGCAGCGTCGCGGTATTGGCCAACTGCGGCCACGGGCGAGAGTCCGCCACCAGCTTCAGCAGTGCGTCATGCATGGGCGCATACTGTGGGTGCTGCGGCGCCAGGCTGGCGACAAACATCGGCAACTGCCCCTCTTCCAGCGCGATTTGCCACTGGTTAATCACCGAGACTGGCGGCGTCGCCAATGCGTAAGGTTTGTTGCTATATAACCAGCGCTGGCCTTTGACGGGGATATTCGCAATGAAATGGAGATAGCCCATCATGGCGTCTGACAACACAACATCGCGCGCCATACCGTTTACGGCGGGATCGGTCAACAATGCCACCCAGGCGGTAAACTGCGGCTGGAATCCGGCAATCGCCACCTCCGCCAACTGTTGCTGGAAGGCTTTCACCGCATCGCGATTATCCCACATGGGCTTCATGTCGCGCGCGGCATACAGCAATGTCAGCTGGCTCATATAGACCGGCGTATAGCCGGAAGGAAGCTGCGACTGTAAATCAGCCCGAACTTTCTCGGCTGAAACGCCCTCCGGCAGCGGCTGAATCCCGGCCAGAATCGCCGTCGCGGCTGATTGCTTCTGCGACCCAGCCTGACCCGTCGCGGCAACGGCGCTATCGCCAGGTATCATTTCAGGCTCATCGGCCTGCGCATTGAACAGTGGAGCGAATGTTACGGCCAGGCATAAACTGATTGCCGACAGACAACGACCACACATCTTATTAAGCAACATCCCTTGCCCCCTGTTTTCGTTATCATACTCCGCATGACTGTGCTGCCCGCAGCGGGGGTCAACCTCAACCAATGCTTTTGTTTAGTATGACGAGTCAGCCTGCTCACTCGTCAGGCTTAACTCCAGTATATAAAGTTCGTTACGTTTTTGCCTAACCTAATGTAAAGAAGTTTAAAGAAAATGCACTACCCGGAGAGATTTTTCAGATAAAGAAAAAGGCGGCTTTCGCCGCCCCAGGCTAATGATAAAGCAGAACTTGTTGTGCCGGATGGCGGCGTAACCGACTTATCCGGCCTTGCCTGATAAGCGAGGCGCCATCGGGCACTTCATCGTTTCTGCCGTATTTAGCTCGCTTCTGAAGGCGTATCTTCCGTTTGCGTACCGGGAAGCGTTTCCGGAAGCTGCGGCGCAAAGCCACGCAGCCCGACAACATGAACATGCTCAGTATTCTGAAACACTTTACGCACCAGCTTATAGGTCGTGCCCTTCTCCGGACTGATGTTTTCCGGCGCAGCGATGATGAGCTGCATCTGCAAACGTTCACATAGTTCAAACAGCGTGGCGATAGAGCGCGCATCCAGACGCGCCGCTTCATCGAGGAACAGCAGGCGACATGGCGAAATATCTTTCCCGCGCAGTCTGCGCGCTTCGTCTTCCCAGCTTTGCACCACCATCACCAGAATTGACATCCCGGTCCCGATAGCTTCCCCCGTTGATAGCGCGCCGGATTCCGCACGCAGCCAGCCGTCGGACCCACGGTTAACTTCAACTTCCATTTCCAGATAGTTACGGTAGTCCAGCAGCTCCTCGCCGATGGTCTGCGGCGTGCGTTGCCCCATATCGATCTGCGGATTCAGACGCTGGTACAGTTTCGCCAGCGCTTCGGAGAAGGTCAGACGATTGCTGTTAAACAGATCCTGGTGCTGCTCCTGCTGTTCTGAAAGCACATCCAGCAAGGTGGCATGCGTTTCACGCACGTTGACGTTTAACCGCACGCTATTCACCTGGCCAAACGAGACGCTTTGCAACCCCTGGTTCAGCATACGGATACGGTTCTGCTCACGCTGGATAGTCTTGCGGATAATGTTTGCCACGCTGCGGGAACTGATCGCCAGCTTTTGCTCACGCGATGTCAGCTCTTCCGTCAGACGGCTCAGCTCAATCTCCATTTGTTCAATGGCTTCAACCGGATCGTCGGTACGAATAATATCCTGACGAATACGTTCGCGCAGATGCTGGTAAACGGCCACAAAGAACTGGATTTTACGTTCCGGGCGTTTCGGATCTTCCGACAGGCGCAATACGTCGCGTAAATGTTCGTTATCCGCGACGGCCAGGCGCAGCGCGCCCAACGCCTTATCCGACATGGAGCGCAGTTCATCCGCCGACAGATAAGCCAGCTCACGACGGTGCAGACGGCGTTCCACGCCATTGTCTTTCACCATCCGCATGACTGCGCACCAGCCGGCTTTCGCGGTCACAACCTGCTCGCGCATTTCATGATAATCACGCTCCAGCTTGCGCAGCTTACGGGTCAGGTTCTCCATCTCCGCTTCGCAGAAGGTGAGCGCTTTCTCAAGCTGATTGCGACGCGAACGGTTATTGCTCAACTGAGCGTGCAGTTCATCCCGACGCTGGCGGGCGCGCTCTTCCGCCCCGCTGTCGGCGCGAACGCCAATATCCTGTAATTCGCGCTGCAAATCGTTAAGCAGCTCTTTTTTCGTGTCGTAAGAGCTTTTTAGCGAGACCAGAACCTGGCTGTACTGACTTAACTGCGCGGCATGGCTGCGCAGCGCTTCGCGGGCGCGGGTACGCTCGGCTTCCGCCTGCTCCAGCCGCTGGCGCAGCTTTTCGTTGAGATCGCTGTTGCCGCTCAGCATTTCCGCCGAGTCGGAATAGCTGAAATGCGCCCGACGTTCGACAACTTCAGCCAGAGCAAAAGCCTGCTGGCGCGCGTCGCGCTGCATTTGCTGCGACCATGCATAGTCTTCTTTTAATTGCTCAAACTGTTCCGGATCGCTTTGCAGAACGGAAACTACTGGCTCCAGTTTGGCTAACTGGTTTCCATATTGCTGCACAAATCGCGCCGCTTCCTGCGCCTCATCCAACCGCTCCTGAATTTCATCGCCCCGATCGGCCAGCGTTTCATCGGCCAATAAATTCAGCCGCGGCAGCAAACGGTTAAGCGCGGAAACGCCCTCTTTGGCCTGCTCAAACTGAAGGCGCTGCTGCTGGTTGTCGCTTTCATGCGTCGCCAGCGCGCGCTCCAGCTCGACGCGACGCCCGTTCAGTCGGCGAATTTCCGCTTCCGGATCGTCCTCAAAGGCAACAGAAAGGTGGCTACCGATAAAACGGCTGAACGCCTGGTGCAAACGCTGGGTTTTCTGCACGTCAAACGAGAGCGTGGCAAAGCGCTCGGAAAGCACTTCCCGTTCCGCATGGAGACTTTCAATACGGTTCTCGCGCGCCGCACGGCCAAAAATAGGCAGCGACGGAAAACGCGAATAACGCCACTGACGGTCGGCAATTTTCACGACCACCGCCTTTTCCAGCTCGTCAACGCTGAATACGCTGTCATCAAAAGACTGCGGATCGCCTTCGATCAGGTACAGATCTTCCGGGCAGTCGGTCAGACCTTCAAGCTGTTCGGCTATTTGCGATAAATCCGGTACGACGATCGCATGGCGCGACGGACCATACAGTGCGGAAAAGTACGGCGCATCTTCAAGGCTGACATCATCGTAGATTTCCGACAGCAGTACCCCGCCAAAACGCTCCGCCAGCGCATTCAAACGCTGGTCTTCCGCGCCGCCCGGCTGGCTTAAACGTTCGATCTCTTCATCAACCGCATTTTTACGCGCGCCCACTTCGTCGCGTTCGACAATGGCTTCGCGCTCACGCTCCAGTAGCTGTTGCAGGTATTCGGTCACTTCCTGGCTGGACGTAAACTCCTCGCCGCACTGTTCGCTAAGCTGGTTCAGGCTATTCTGCGCCGCCAGCCAGACAGGAGCGCGTTGCATCAGATGCTGGATACGGGATTGCAGCTGTTCCTGTTCCTGACGCAAGGCCATACGCTGTTCGCTGGCTGACGATACGCTATCAGACAAGGACGCTATGCGGGCTTCCAGCTCCTGATGCAGCGCTTCCAGTTCGTCAATATCAAAATTTTTGCCCTGTCGCTTACAGAACTCAGCCAGCAGACGTTCCGCCTCTTGCTGCTCGCGCAGCCGCTGTTCCAGTTCGCTCAGGCGCATCCGCAACGGCTGTACCTGTTCCGCCAGATGACGCTGGTTCACGCCGTCCCGTAACAGCTCGCGCGCCACGTCCCAGGCTTCGCTACGCGCCAGCGGGCCGTTGATCGCCGCTACCAGCTGATAAGCCTGCTCAAACTGACTGTGCGCGGTTTGCGCCACGCTCATTTTTTGTTCCAACGACAGCAGTTTTTCCGTAGCTTCCTGCTCTTTTGCCTGGAAAGTATCCAGCCATTCGGCGGCGCTTTCCGGCGTTAGATCCGGCAGATGGCAAAGTTCTTTAGCGCGGGCGAGCGCTGATATCGCCTGGTTATACTGAATCGCGCGCGTTTGCTGTACATCCAGCGCCTGCTGGTAATCCGCAAGCTGGCTTTTGAGTTCATCGACTTCCAGCTCGGCGGCTTCGGCACGCGCTTCATTTTCGTCCTGCATTTCGGCGGCTTCCGCCACCACTTCGTTTTGCTCTTCGAGTCGAATCTGCAGCTCTTCAAGATCCGCTTCGTAGCGTTCAATTTTTTCCTGCTGGCGCAGCGCGGTTTGCACCAGATTCAGGTGATCGCTCGCCGCCTGGTAATCCGCCTCAAGAGAACCTTCGGCACCGTTATGTTCGCCCAACTCACGGGCCATATCGACGTGCTTGTACTGCTCCGCCGCCAGTTGTTTGCGCGATGTGTACAGTTCGCGTCGAAACGCCAACGCCTGATCAAGGTGAACCCGACGCTCATTAGCGTGACGCATATAATCCGCCGCCACATAATCGGTGGCTTCGCTGATCAAATGCTTAAACAGATCGCGATCGGATTGGGTAACACGAATCGCTTCCAGCGTGAGTCGGTTCTCGCGCAGCGCCGCTTCCATATCCTGGAACGCCTTGCGCACGCCGCTGTTTTCCGGCAATAAATAATCGCGTAGCGATCGGGTAATGGCGCTGGAGATCCCGCCGTACAGCGAGGCCTCTATCAAACGATAGAATTTACTACGATCGGAAGCGGAGCGCAGACGACGGGCGATAATCCCTAAGTCAAACATCAGCGAATGATAATCGGTGATGGAGTTAAACTGCTTAAACTGCACGCCTTCCATCTCGTCAAGCTTGTCTTTCAGCTCAGCAAGCGACAGTACGCGCGCCTGACGTTCGTTTAATGTCTCCGTCACCAGTTGTGTCGGCTGTACCGACATCGGCAGCCCCTGAATAGCGAACGGTTTGATGTCCACTTTGCGATCGCGCCCAGCGACCTGCTGCAGACGCACGCCGACCACCACCCGCTGATGGCGGGAATTAATGGTGTCGAGCATGGAGTAACAGACGCCCGCCTTCAGCTTACCGTGCAGACCTTTATCACGCGAACCGCTGGTGGCGCCGGCTTCCGTGGTGTTACGAAAGTGCAGTAATGTAAGATCCGGGATCAGCGCCGTGACGAACGCCGCCATCGTCGTGGATTTCCCGGCGCCGTTGCCCCCGGATAACGTCGTGACCAGTTCATCCAGGTCAAAAGTGCGGGCAAAAAAACCGTTCCAGTTAATCAGCGTTAGCGAGCGAAATTTACCGCGTTCAATCATTATTCTTCCTCTCCACTGTCCGGCTGACTCTCTTCGGTCTCATCATTAAGTTGCAGATGGTTTTCAATGGGCATCGCTTCCCCGTCGCGGATGAGACGACGCTGCGCCTCGCGAGGATCGTCGCCGGCGCGGACATCCGCGCCAAAGCGGAAGACCGATTCGGTAATGCGGAATTTGCTGCTGTCGTGGCCCATAAACCATACCATGCCCAAACGACGCAGGCGGTTTAAAGAAGAACGCACCTTTTCCTGCAGTTTCTGACGATCAACGTCAGATCCCGTCGAGCGGTTATTCACCAGCTTTAGCAGTTTGGCTTCGTCCGCAAGGGTAAGCAGCTCGTCGTACAACTCCTGCTGAGTAAAGATCCCTTCGTTGGCCAGACGCTCCGGGCTAAGATAGAGGTAGCAGAGAATTTTACCGACCATCATATCCAGTTCGGATAACACCGAGCGCGGGATAAGCGTGGTAGAACGCGGACGCAGGTAGAAGAACCCCTCCGGCGCGCGAATCAGTTCCACGTTATAACGCGCGTAAAACTCTTCCAGGTATTCCTGAAAATCCATCAGAAAGGCATGATTATCCAGTTCGTCCAGCCCGATGTGGCGGCCCGAACGTAATGCGCTATCCAGCGCCGGAAATAACGGATTCGCCAGCGCCTGCGCCAGCTTAACCGGCATCACTTGTTCAATATTTGTCAATGACATGCGCCTGTACCTTGGCTCCGTAATCATTAATCGGCTGCCATTTGGCTGGCAGTCCGGTGAAATCTGCTTGCGCTACGCCAAGACGTACCGCTTGATCGATAACAATACGCGCCACGTCGAAATGACGCGCGCGCGGGTATTGCGCCAGATACTCGCGCACCACCAGCCCAAGATCCAGTGGCGTTTGTCTGGTTTTGTAGATAGCCAGCTGTTCTTCAATGATGGCCGCTAACTGCTCGCGGATCTCGTTAAACTCTTCATATTCCAGATCCGGCGGCAACTCCCCGGTGACTTCATCGTCACGCAACGCCATCTCTTCATCGCGCATATCCAGCAGACGATCGGCATTCGCGTAGGTTAGCGCCCACGGATCGTCAAAATAAGTCTGCACGGACTGGCGCAACCGCTGGGCGAAGACACGGTTTTTATCCATATCGATCGCGGTACGGATAAATTTATGCACGTGACGATCGTAGCCGATCCATAAATCAATAGACTGTTGACCCCAACTGATAATGCGGTCAAGTTTACTTTGTAAGTCAAACACCAGCCTGTCGACAAAATGCAGATCGTCGTGCGTCATCGTGGCATCCTGAATGCGCAGCAGGTTAGCCTGCAGCTTATCGCCCGCCGCCTCCAGCGTATCCTGCAATTCGCGCAGCGTACCGGACGTTTCGGAAAGCAGCAGTTCACAGCTGGAAATCGCCGCCCGCCAGTCTTTATTCAGCAGTTGTGCGATATCGTCTTTCACCTGCTGCTGCTGTTCATCCATGATGCGCTGGGTGAGATCGATACTGTCGAAAATCTCCGCCACCGAATATTTCAATGGCGCGTAAACGTTGCGATGCCAGTGGAACTCATCGCCACCCTCCGCTGCCGCATCCGCCGCGCGCTTCAATTCGCCGGCCACAATCGACAACTGCATAGAAAGACGCAGCGTAGAGAATTCGCGTTGACGAATGTAGTAATCGGTGATGCCAATCCCGAGCGGGGTTAATCGGTAAATCGCATTGCCTTCCGCCTGCTCGCTGGTAAAGCGGTTCAGCAGACGTTGACGCACCATATCGTTAATCGCGTTATTAGCGCGCACGCCGATGGTTTCGCTGGTTTGCTCAAACGCATCACTCACATGGCGGAATGCATCCACCAGCTCGCCTTCACTCATCTCGCCGTCAAGGCGTTCGCCGTTCAACGTGGCGACCGCCAGCAGAAAGGAAAGTCTGTCTACCGGCAGCGAGATGGAAAAGTCGTTTTTTCTGGCCCAGGCAACCAGTTCGGGGACTGTCTGGGAAAATTCACTCATAGGTTATCCTTGCATCTGCGGCTAGCGCCGGGCTTTTAATCGCGGTGACATGAATGTAGCGCCCAAGGCTAATATACGGCTCCTGGCGGCAATAACGCGTTTCCAGTTCGACCAGGGTCTCATAACAGTCACGCTGCTGGTGTTTTTCACGCAGATAATCATGAAACACACGCACGCCGGTTTTACCGGTAATCTGCCAGCCAATCGCCTCCAGCCACTGGTACACCTGCGCGGGGTCGCGCGGGTAGTCAGGCGACAGCGTGCGCTTCTTGCGTTTAGGCATCCCCGCCTGCACGTAGTCAAAATTACCCGCCACCATATTGTGCATCAGCAAACCGTTAGCGTTATAGAACATCAACGACAGCGCGCCGCCAGGGCGCAATACTGACCAGAGCGTTTCTAATACGCCGACAGGATCGGCTACCCACTCCAGCACAGCATGAAACAATATCAGATCAACCGGGCTTTCCAAATGCGAAGCGACGTCCTGAGCCGGGCATTGTATAAAATGCATGTCTTTGCTCACACCTTTTGCCTCGGCCGCCTGCCGCGCGCGGGCGATCATTTCACCAGACAGATCGCATAACGTTACCTGATGGCCGCGTTCCGCCATCTTAATCGCCGTTTGCCCTTCGCCGCCGCCGGCATCCAGTACCCACAGTTTTTGCCCGCCAATCTCCTCCAGCACGCGATCCAGGTCTTGCCACAGAATGGCTTGCCGCAGTTGTCCTTTGGTCGTGCCGTAAATGTTACGGGAAAACTTTTCAGCAATGTCATCAAAATTGCGATCCTGCATCGGACTCTCCACAGGCTGGCTCAGGCGTTATCTGATAAAACCGCTATTTTGTCACAGCCGCGGCGAGAATGAACCTGTCTGGTGTAATATCACCGTTAATCCTCCGCTATATGGTTAAAAAAGGAACCAAAAAGGATGCTTTTTACACTAAAGAAAGTGATTGGCGGTATGTTATTGCCGCTTCCGCTGATGTTGCTGATCATTGGCGTCGGCCTGGCGCTAGTCTGGTTTAGCCGCTTTCAGAAAACCGGAAAAGTATTTATCAGCGTAGGTTGGCTGGCGCTATTGCTATTAAGCCTGCAACCCGTTTCTGACCATCTGCTGCGTCCAATAGAAAACCGCTATCCTACCTGGCAGGGTCCGCAACAGGTGGAATATATTGTGGTTCTCGGCGGCGGCTATACCTGGAACCCGCAGTGGGCGCCGAGCTCTAATTTAATTAACAACAGCTTGCCGCGGCTGGCGGAAGGCATCCGGCTGTGGCGCGCGAATCCGGGAGCAAAGCTGATTTTTACCGGCGGCGTAGCAAAAACCAATACGGTAAGCACGGCGGAAGTCAGTGCGCGGGTGGCGCAGTCGCTGGGCGTACCGCGTAGCGATATTATTACGTTGGATAAACCAAAAGATACGGAAGAAGAAGCCGCCGCCGTTAAGCAGGCCATCGGCGACGCGCCTTTCCTGCTGGTAACCTCCGCCTCGCATTTGCCGCGTGCGATGATTTTCTTTCAGCATGCCGGGCTGAATCCGCTTCCCGCGCCGGCGAATCAGTTGGCGATCGATTCGCCGCTCAATCCCTGGGAGCGGGCAATTCCGTCCCCGGTCTGGCTGATGCACAGCGATCGCGCTGGGTATGAAACATTAGGGCGACTTTGGCAATGGCTGAAAGGCATATCAGGCAAGCCAGGGGAGTAATGATTTCGCCGCCAGATCAAAATTGGTACGGTTAAAACGTCCGGTATTGACCAATTGCGCAACCTCGTCCCACAGCACATAGAGCCAACGCCGCCAGATGAATGACTCCGCCACTGGCGCGCGTTGCAGATAATGCCAAAGCAATCCCTCCGCCAATGGATTATCCATCAGGCGAAACAGTTCGAATTCTCTCGGCGCCCACAGCATCAGCCCGGGGCCGACCATCGCCAGAAGCTGATCGCTACGGGCGTCTTTAAGCATACTGCGCAAGCAGAAGTTGCCATGCACCAGTACGCAGTTGTCGTTAAACCCTTCAAATAACGAAGGAAGACATTCTCTGGTACGAAACAGAATGCGTTTGTCCTGCATCGTCAGGCCGGTATTGCTGAACTGATTTAGCGTCGTCCACAGCACTTCCACACGCTGACGATACCAGGAAGGCCAGATATTCTCCTGAGTATGGTCTACGGCGCCCACGCAACCGCGGCTATCCTGCCGATGCCAAGCTAACAATCCTTCGACAATCTGATCTTTTAGCTGTTCCCAGCGTTCCGGAGTGCGCGCCGGCGCCTCGACCGGCACACCGCGCAGTCGTTCCAGTAGCAGCACATCCGGACCAGGATGCTCTTCATGCGTCAATACGCCATAGATTACCGGCATCCTCACCGTACCGCTACGCGCCAGCATTGAGGTTTTCCATGCCAGTTGCTGCGCAACACCGGGAGTAGTAAAACTTCGCGCCATCAGCGGCATCGGAATGCCCTGGCTGTCATATAATGACCACAATGCGGAATCCGCTTTCTCATTCACGCACTCTATACGGCTAAGTTTTTCACCCAACAAATGACTGAGTTCGGCCCGCAACTGTTCCATTCCAGATTACCCCCATTAGTGCTACTGCTTTAATAATGAGCGTCGTATGGACAGATGTCACCCGTATCAGATCAAGGGAAGAAAAGAAAAATGAGGAAAATCGTAACGGTACGAGAAAGCCGCCACTGATGAGCAGACGTGAGTATTCATCTTTGCGCTATCATACCGCGCTGTTCATGACCGTCTAAGACGATCATGAACAGGATCATGTTAACGCATTTCAGCGCGCACGCGCTCCAGGTCGTCGGCGGTGTCTACGCCCGTGCCGGGCACCGCTTTGGCGACAGCGACATGAATTTTTTCGCCGTACCACAGCACACGGAGTTGCTCCAGCATTTCAATATGTTCCAGCGGGCTGGGTTGCCAGCTCACGTAACGGCGGATAAATCCCGCGCGATAGCCATAAATGCCCAGGTGACGAAGGCAAGCATCCCCTACCGTTTCCAGACTTTTTGCAAAGCGATCGCGATCCCAGGGAATCGTCGCCCGGGAAAAGTAAAGCGCATAGCCTTCAGCATCCAGCACGACTTTTACCGCATTCGGGTTAAACGCTTCTTCGGCGCTGTGAATCGGCACCGCCAGCGTCGCCATGCCAACCTGGCGCTGCGCCAGATTTTCCGCGACCTGGCGAATAATAACCGCCGGGATCATCGGCTCATCGCCCTGAACGTTCACAATAACGGTATCGTCGCTGAATCCGCACTTCTCTACCACTTCCGCCAACCGTTCGGTGCCGGACTGGTGATCGGCGCGCGTCATGCACACTTCGCCGCCAGCCGCTTCTACCGCACGAGCCACGTCTTCATGATCGGTCGCGACAATAATGCGTTCCGCGCCAGATTCGCGCGCCCGCTCCAGGACATGAACAATCATGGGTTTACCATTAATATCCACTAATGGTTTGCCTAGCAGTCGGGTAGATGAAAAACGGGCCGGAATGATGACGACGAAACTCATGATTTACTCTCATCAGATGTCAGGGCGCGAGCTTCATTTTCCAGCAATACAGGAATGCCGTCGCGTAACGGGAAAGCGAGATTATCCAGTTTGCAAATTAATTCTTGCTGTTCCTGGTTATACCAGAGTTTGCCGTTACATACCGGGCAGGCGATGATTTCAAGCAGACGATGATCCATAGTTCCTCCAGATGGACCGGATTGTGAATCCTTCAATATTAACATAATCGGTTATGGTGCAGGGTCTATTTCCCAGCCATGACGCATGGCGCTAAACAGGCCTGGCGGACATTGTCCCAGCGTCACGCGCGATGCTCGTTGCCAGGCAGCAAACGCGCTAATGGCCTGCCAGATTCCTTTTTGCAGACTAACGCCAGGGCGAATATCGTCCTCCAGATACAGCGAGATAACCTCAAGCACCCCCGTTTTACGGTGCATTTTGGCGTCCATTCGCCCGACTAAACGGCCCTGGTATAATAGCGGCAGCACAAAATAACCGTACTGGCGCTTCGCCGCGGGCGTATAACATTCCAGCCGGTAGTCGAATGCGAAGAGCTGCGCTGCCCGCTTGCGATCCCATACCACAGGATCGAAAGGCGACAGCACTGCGCTATGGGTCGCCTTTAAGGCGTTATTTAGCGCCGGTTCAAGCTGCGAAAGAAGATCGGCATGAAGCCACATCCGCCCCAACGTTTCCACCTCGACCGGAATAATCTGCTGCTGTTCCGCCCGGCTCTCCCGCCATCCTTTCAGGTCAGGACGTTTCAGGCGGTAGTAATCCGCCAGCCACTGTTCACGGAAAATCCCCAGACTGCGCGCGCTATTATCCAGCATCAGGCTTTCCGCCTGCGGCTGTGACAGTCCATCGCGTTCATCATCCCAGTGCGGCATCACACGGCGCGTTAAATCATATACGCGTTGAAAATTACGCCGCTCAACAACCATGACTTTTCCGGCGGTAAATAAACCCTCAAGGTGGCGTTTATGTGGTTTCCATTCCCACCAGCCGCTGGCGCCTTTCTGCGCATGTTCAAAATCGGCAGAACGCACCGGACCGTGCTCCTGAATATGCCGCACTAACTGTTCTATTTCTTCCGCGTGCTCATGCATCCATGCCGCGCGATATTTCCAGCCCATCTTTTCCGGCGACAGCATACGATGGCGGATAAGTTTAAAGTCGCGGCGTGGTAAGAAACAGGCCTCATGCGCCCAGTATTCTATTAACTCGCCGCGTCGCAGCGCCTCATCCAGCCAGGCCTGCGGGTACGAACCGAGACGGCTAAACAGCACCAGATAGGGGCTACGTGCGACAACATTGATGGTATCAATTTGCAGCAACGCCATGCGTGAGATGGCGGCAAGAACATCGCCAGGCAGCGCGTTACGGCGCGGCTTTTTCAATAGTCCCTGCGCAGCAAGGTGAAGACACCGGGCCTGGGAAAGAGAAAGGTACGGCAATGACATTCATGACTCCATAAATTCATCACTGCCGCTGCATTGGGGGACGCTAGCGAACCAGCGAGGTGATATGTTCAAGCAACTTATCAGGCTGCTCACCGGACAAACGCGCATCAACCGGTAAGAACCACCAGTTATCTTCGGCAAAAGCACGGCATTTCACCGCGTCTTTTTCCGTCATTACCAGGGTCTGCCCTTCACCGACCAACGCCTGAACGTCAGCAGGGGCGAGCGTTTGATGATCGGCCAGCGGGACGCACTTTTGCGGATGCGCGCCACAGGCTTCCAGCGTGGCGAAAAAGCGCGGCGGATGACCGATGCCCGCCATCGCCACAATATTGCTCAGTTGCGCCACATCGCAACGCGCTCCCGTACGTAAGTTCACCGCCAGTCCAGGCGCTAGCTGCATGGGGATTTCGCCCGCCCGGGCGACGCCGCCATTCACGATAGCGGCGTCTACGGTTTTCAGGCGACTGGCGCGTTCGCGCATAGGACCGGCAGGAAGCCACCAGCCGTTGCCAAAACGGCGCACCCCGTCAATCACCACAATTTCAATATCTCGCGCGAGTCGGTAATGCTGCAACCCATCGTCGGTGATAATAATCTGCACATTATGCGCCGCCAGAATCGCTTTCACCGCCGCGGCGCGTTCAGGCGCTACCGCGACAGGCGCGCCGGTCCGTTGATAAATCAATACCGGTTCATCTCCCGCTTCTGCGGTTGTCGTCTCCGGCGTCAGAAGTAGCGGATAAGCGGCAGCTTTCCCGCCGTAGCCGCGGGAAACGACCCCCACGCGCACGCCACGCTGTTGCAGCTTTTCCACCAGCCAAATGACTACGGGGGTTTTACCGTTACCGCCAGCCGTAAGATTCCCTACCACAACCACCGGTACTGGCGCTCGCCAGGCGCGTTTCAAACCAAGCTTATAGCTCAGACGAATCGCCCCGCTCACCAGGCCATACAGCCAGGAGAGCGGCAGCAGTAACCGCCATAGAGAGGATTCACCCGACCAGATACGCGCAATCATTGGCCAAATTGCATCTTATGTAGCTGGGCGTAAACGCCGTGTTGCGCCAGCAGCTCGCTATGAGTGCCGCGCTCAACGATAATACCGTCTTCGACTACAACGATCTCATCCGCCTGTTCGATGGTGGAGAGACGGTGCGCAATCATCAGAGAGGTACGGTTTTTCTGCAGCTCATCCAACGCGGCCTGAATCGCACGTTCAGATTCGGTATCCAGCGCGGACGTAGCTTCATCAAGGATCAGAATCGGGCTGTCGCGCAGTAAGGCGCGGGCAATCGCGATACGCTGACGTTGACCACCGGAAAGCAGTACGCCGTTTTCGCCGATGATGGTATCCAGGCCATTATCCATCTTGTTGATAAAGTCCATGGCATAGGCCATGCGCGCCGCCTCTTCAATCTGCTCGCGGCTGTATTCTTCCGTCCGGGCATAAGCAATGTTATTGGCGACCGTGTCGTTAAACAGATGCACGTTTTGCGAAACCAGCGCCACCTGATTACGTAGAGAGGCCAGAGTGTATTCGCGTAGATCGTGACCATCCATCAGGATGTGTCCTTCATCAATATCGTAGAAACGGGTGATCAGACTGGCGATAGTTGATTTACCCGATCCGGAACGCCCCACCAGCGCCACGGTTTTCCCGGCAGGAATTTTCAAATTGATGTTACGCAATGCCGGCACTTCACGGCCCGGGTAAGTAAACGTCACATTGCGGAATTCGAGATCGCCGGTCGCGCGGTCAATGACACGTTTACCTTCATCTTTCTCCTGTTCGCTGTCCAGAATCGCAAACAACGTCTGACAAGCCGCCATCCCACGCTGGAACTGCGCGTTAACGTTTGTCAGCGATTTTAATGGACGCATCAGCGCGATCATGGAGGAGAACACCACCGTGATGGTCCCTGCCGTCAGGCTATCCATTACGCTTGGGAAGCTCGCAGCATAGAGAACAAACGCCAGCGCCAGCGAGGCAATGAGCTGAATGATAGGATCGGAAATTGACGAGGCAGAGACCATTTTCATGCCTTGCAGTCGCATCTTATTGCTGACTTTATCAAAGCGTTTAGTTTCGACTTCCTGACCGCCGAAAATCAGTACCTCTTTGTGTCCTTTCAGCATTTGTTCAGCGCTGGTAGTCACTTGTCCCATCGTGTTCTGCATATTTTTACTGATGCTGCGGAACCGCTTTGAGACAACGCGAATCGCAATCGACACAATCGGCGCTAAAACAACCAGGATGATCGACAGCTGCCAGCTGTAATAGAACATCATAATAAACAATCCGATGATCGATGCCCCTTCACGCACCACGGTAATCAGCGCGCCAGATGAAGAAGAGGCAACCTGTTCTGAATCGTATGTAATACGCGACAGCAGCGTACCGGTAGACTGTTTATCAAAGAAGGCGACGGGCATTCCCATCATATGGCCAAACAGGCGACGGCGCATGGTCATTACCACCTTGCCTGACACCCATGAAATACAGTAGCTGGAGATATAGCTAGTGATGCCTCGTAATATCATCAGCCCAATAACCACCAGCGGCATCCACAGCAACACTGAGCGATCCGTTTTACCGAAACCATCATCCAGTAATGGCTTGAGGAGCGATAGCATGAAGGTATCGCTGGCTGCGTTGAGAATTAACGCTATGCCCGCCACGATCAGACCTGCTTTAAAAGGCGCTATGGTTGGCCACAGTCGGCGGAAGGTCTGCCACGTAGAGAGATCTTTATCGTTATGCATTCAAAAAACCAGCATTTGTTGAAATAGCCGCATATTCTACCCGTTATCCTCGGACACGCCAAACCACTAATGATACCAGCGAGGTAAAATTTGATCCCGTAAGCCTTGTATGCGCCAGCCCTGCGGAGAAAACAGCAGCGAAATTTGCCCCTGGTGGGGTGTATCAAACCACTGATACGCCTGCTGTCGGTAGCGCTGTTTTACCTTGCGGGACGGCAGCCGCCATGCGTTATAGCGCGATGCGGACGCCAGCGCCGCTTCACCATGTACGCGCTGAATAAATGGTAACGACGACGACGTATTACTACCATGATGCGGCACCTGGATAAACGTCGCCGCAAGATGTCGCCAGTAACGACTTAGCATTTTTTGTTCAGCGCCCGCTTCGATATCGCCCGTGAGCAGGATGCTATGTACACCGTCATCCACTTTGACCACACAAGAACGGTTATTTCCTCGATCGGCACTTTCGTGTAACGGCCAGTGCGCCTGAAACGTTAGCCCCTGCCATTGCCACTGCTCGCCGCGAAAACAGGGCAAATGTCCCTGCCAGCCTAACGGGCTGCGAATCCACATTGACGGCCAGACCTGCTGTAGCGAACGCAGCCCGCCCCGATGATCCAGATGCTCATGACTCAAAATAACGCCCTCCGGCGTCAGATTATGCCAGCGCAACCAGGGAATAATAACCTGTTGCCCGCTGTCGCCCTCCGGCCATGCCCGACCGGTATCGTAGAGTATTACTTTATCGCCCCTGACGATCGCTATCGCCAGCCCCTGACCGACATCCAGCATATGCACCTGCCATCCGCTGGCGTTTATCGGCCGCCAGAGTGGCCAGCTCATCAACAATAACCCGCATAAACAGACCGCCGGCCAGGTACGCCAGACGTTTAATCGCCACGCGATAAGCGTTAGCTAGGGTAAAAGCGTCAGCCACTGCCAACGGTTATCAATATTCACCCAGCCCTACAGTAAAGCATTCAACAGGTAAAATAGCGCGGCTAACGCGCGATCGGTCAGGTACCATACCCACTCTTCAAGAAAAAACGGCCCGGTTAAATGCAGAATCATTCCCGCCAGGATGAGTGGAACCGTCACAAATGTGACCCAAGGTACGGCAAAAAGATTCGCCAGCATTGCGGTAACGCTTATGCCATGAAAAAGCGCCACCTGGAGAGGCAAAAGCAGAAGTGTAATGCCTGCCTGTAGGTGAAGCAGGTTAAGCAACCAGCGTAAGCCTCGTGGAAAATTTCCGTTTGGCGCAGGAAACCACTGATACCAGAATAACAGGCCGGCAACCGCAAATGCTGACAGCCAAAGACTTTGTGATATAACCGCCACAGGATCGGCGAAAATAATCGCGGCCAGACAGCAGCACCAGACTTGCCAGCCGCTCCACTGTCGTCCGCTTAATTTTAATCCTCCCCAGACGCTCAGTGCCGCCACCGTGCGCAGCGCAGGCGGTTGTAAGCCGGTAAGCCAGGCATAACATATCGCGCAAAGAATGCCGCCCAGCAATGGCGTCTGCCAACGAATCCATCTGACCGGCAAAAAGAATTGTCCGCCACGGATTAATCCGGCAGCCAATAACGCAGCAAAAGCGATATGCAGGCCGGAAATCGCCATCAAATGGGCAGTCCCCGTATCGCGCATAACGGCCTTCACCTCCTGCGACACCGCTCCCCGCTCCCCCATTCCCAACGCCAGAATAACCTGCTGCCACGGATAAGGCGCAAGCGTAGCGCGAAGCGAAGCAAGATAGCGCCCACGCAAGCTACACTCAGGGTTAATCGCTTTAGCCTGTAGAAAACGCCCGGTCAACGGTTGGTGCTGCGCCAGCGCGTAACGCTGGCTATCAAAACCGCCTTCGTTAAGCTGTCCGTGTACCGCTCTGACCTTCAGCGTCATCGCCCACTGCTGTCCGGCACACACTTCCGTGGGTAAGTACTGGCCATGCAGGACAATCCCTACAGCAGGAAAGAGTGGCTTTCCATGCAAATGGGTAATTCGCCCATAATGAGTGGTCATATGATCGGTGGCAGTAATGACGACTGTCGCCTCCTGCGTCGCGGCGGGCAGGACGTTTCCCGCCCAGATGGCCTGCCTGGCGGCAAATATCCCCCACATGAAAAAGAGCAAGGTTAATGCCGCGTAGCGCGCATAGTGATGGGGTATGAGGCAAAGCAAACATGCCAGACAAAACAGCACCGCGAGAATCCACGTATCAGGTAATACTGGCAATATCATGAGCGGAAGTATGCCGCATACTACGCATACGCTGACCGTCGTTATCTTCATAGACACCTCCCTGTGCGGGAAAGTGTGCAGGTTCAGGACGCCATTGTCTGGAGGGGATTTTGTGCTATACGGCGCGGATTCCAGGTTTTTTACCTGATAAATGTAAGACGCAGCAAAAAATGCGAAACGTTTTCCAGTTTTCGGTCGAATAGCGTTTGCGCCTGACGGCGTATAAATGAAAAAAGCACCCTGACGGTGCTTTTTTCGGGTTCAAGTTTTGCGTTAAAACTTAACCGTAAATATTGGCGCGATCGCGCAGTTCTTTACCCGGTTTAAAGTGAGGAACGTATTTTCCTTCCAGTTCCACTTTATCGCCGGTCTTGGGGTTACGTCCGGTACGAGGCGCGCGGTAATGCAAAGAAAAACTGCCGAAACCGCGGATTTCAATACGCTCGCCCTGCGCAAGAGTCGAGGCCATATGCTCCAGCATCTCTTTTACCGCGTCTTCAACCGCCTTAGCGGGAATGTGAGATTGCTGGGTTGCAAGTCTTTCAATCAATTCTGACTTGGTCATGATTCCTCCGGTTCCTTAAAGGCAAATTGGCTGCAGCCGTGAGATTGATTAAGGGCGGCCGTAGCCGCCCTTAGTGCTTGATTACAGGCCGAAACCTGCAATCTGTCAAGTAATCTCGTTATACTTCGGACTAAAAGGCCCGAAGTTCCAGAGGATTACTCGCCTTTAGCTGCTTTGAATGCTTCAGCCATTGCGTTGTTAGAGAAGTTTGCATCTTCCTGTTTGTTAACAGTTGCGATGGCATCTTTCTCGTCAGCTTCGTCTTTCGCACGAACAGACAGGCTGATTGCGCGGTTTTTACGATCAACGCCGGTGAATTTAGCTTCAACGTCGTCGCCAACGCTCAGAACCAGAGTCGCATCTTCAACGCGGTCACGGGATGCTTCAGAAGCACGCAGGTAACCTTCAACGCCGTCAGCCAGTTCTACGGTTGCGCCTTTCGCGTCAACTGCAGTGACTTTACCGGTTACGATAGCGCCTTTCTTGTTCAGAGCAACCCAGTTGTTGAACGGATCTTCTGCGAGCTGTTTAACGCCCAGGGAGATACGTTCACGTTCTGCGTCAACCTGCAGAACAACTGCAGCGATTTCGTCGCCTTTTTTGTATTCACGAACTGCTTCTTCGCCTGCAACGTTCCAGGAGATGTCAGACAGGTGAACCAGGCCGTCGATGCCGCCGTCCAGGCCGATGAAGATACCGAAGTCAGTGATAGACTTGATTTTACCTTCAACGCGGTCGCCCTTGTTGTGGGTTTCTGCGAACTGCTGCCACGGGTTAGATTTGCACTGCTTCAACCCTAAGGAGATACGACGACGTTCTTCGTCGATATCCAGAACCATCACTTCCACTACGTCGCCAACGTTAACCACTTTGGACGGGTGGATGTTTTTGTTGGTCCAGTCCATTTCGGAAACGTGAACCAGGCCTTCAACGCCTTCTTCGATTTCAACGAAGCAGCCGTAGTCGGTCAGGTTGGTCACGCGACCGGTCAGTTTGGTACCTTCCGGATAACGTTTAGCGATAGCAACCCACGGATCTTCGCCCAGCTGTTTCAGGCCCAGGGATACACGGGTACGCTCGCGGTCGAATTTCAGCACTTTCACGTTGATTTCGTCGCCAACGTTCACGATTTCGCTCGGATGCTTAACGCGTTTCCAGGCCATATCAGTGATGTGCAGCAGGCCGTCAACGCCGCCCAGATCAACGAATGCACCGTAGTCAGTGAGGTTCTTAACGATACCTTTAACTTCCATGCCTTCCTGCAGGTTTTCCAGCAGCTGATCGCGTTCTGCGCTGTTTTCGGATTCGATAACGGCACGACGAGAAACCACAACGTTGTTACGTTTCTGGTCCAGCTTGATTACTTTGAATTCAAGCTCTTTGCCTTCCAGGTGCAGAGTGTCACGCACCGGACGAACGTCTACCAGAGAACCTGGCAGGAACGCGCGAATACCGTTCAGCTCAACAGTGAAGCCACCCTTAACTTTGCCGTTGATAACACCGGTAACAGTTTCAGCATCTTCGTAAGCTTTTTCCAGCGTGATCCATGCTTCGTGACGTTTAGCTTTCTCACGAGAGAGCAGAGTTTCACCGAAGCCGTCTTCTACTGCATCCAGAGCAACGTCAACTTCGTCACCAACCTGGATTTCCAGTTCGCCCTGGGCGTTTTTGAACTGCTCAGCCGGAATGGCAGACTCAGATTTCAGACCGGCGTCAACCAGTACTACGTCTTTGTCGATAGCAACAACAACACCACGAACGATGGAACCCGGGCGGGTTTCGATTTCTTTTAAGGATTCTTCAAAGAGTTGAGCAAAAGATTCAGTCATGTTTAATCTTCAGGTTTCATATTTAACGTCCACCTGGCTCCGTGCCGGATGGGGTTGTTTAACATACCCGCTGTCAATCCTTTGCAACGGGGGTACTACAAATTCGGTCGCATTTAAGCGAGAGCCAATTTTTGGCGCGCATATTGTAACGCTTTTTCAATCACTTGCTCAATGCTTAATCGGGTAGAATCCAAAACTAATGCATCAGCAGCAGGAACTAACGGCGCTACAGCGCGATTACGATCGCGATCGTCGCGTTCCTTGATCTCGGCCAAAAGGTGTTCAAAGTTAACACTAAAGCCATTCTCCTGCAACTGTAGCATACGTCGATGCGCACGTTCCTCCGAGGAGGCGTCAAGGAAAATTTTTACCGGCGCATCCGGGAAGACCACGGTCCCCATATCGCGTCCATCGGCGATTAAACCAGGCGCTTCGCGGAATGCGCGTTGGCGGCGAAGAAGCGCTTCACGCACGCGTGGGAATGCCGCCACCTGGGATGCCGCGTTCGCGACTTCCTGCGTACGGATTTCGCCGCTAACGTCCTCGCCTTCCAGGATAACTTCCAGGTTGCCGTCCGTTGAGACGAAACGCACGTCCAGATGGGACGCCAGCGGCACCAGCGCATCTTCAGAGGCGAGATCGACATGGTGATGCAATGCCGCCAGCGCCAGTACGCGGTATATCGCGCCGGAATCCAGCAGATGCCATTGCAATGCTTCCGCCATTGCTTTGCACAAGGTGCCTTTACCTGCACCGCTTGGGCCATCAATGGTTATTACCGGGGCAATTGCCGTCATCTTTATCTCCTTAAACAGGCGTACCGTTAACGTAAACGCCGCGCATTATACGCGCCAACGCTCGCGACCGTTAACGTTGCGTGCAAAAACCAGTTTTGTCTGTAATCAGATGCGGAATAATTGCGCAATTATAGCGGGCCGGCGAGAAACCAGCCCGAAAGATGACAATGATTTACTTTTTATCTTCGGCAATTCTGTCGCGCATATGCTGCGCGCGATCGGCTGAGGCCGGGTGGGAGTCCATCAATGATTTTGCATGACCTGCGTCCATTGTGGCGAATTTATCGAATGCCGTGACTAAGCCCTGGGTGTTAATCCCGCGTTTTTTCAGCAGATCGTAAGAGAAGTCATCCGCATCCGACTCCTGACTGCGAGAAAACGCCGAATTGATGACGCCTTCCGCCAGATCGCCCAATTGAGACTGGGAAAGCTGCGCTGCAACGCCGCTGGTGGCGGAAATCGCATCGCGAGCCGCCAGCGTGGCATAGGCGGTCTGCATTGCCTTGCGGGAGTGCCCTAAAGAGACATGGCCCAGTTCATGGCCCAGTACACCTTCAATTTCATTATCGGTCATCAGATCCATCAGGCCGGAGTATACGCGAACGCAACCGTTCGCCATCGCCCATGCGTTGATATCGCTGGTCATATAGACTTTATAGCTAACCGGCGTACCCTCAATGTTGTTACCCAGCGCTTTGGCGATTTTGCTCAGACGTTTGGTGTATTTGCTTTTCGAACCTGCCAGTTGATTCTCGCTGTCCATTTGTTTACAGGCATTATTAGATAATGCTTTAACATCCGCATCGGACAGTGTGGCGGCTTTGTAGGCTGACATGCCGGAACTGGCGATTAAATTGCCATTCACGCCATTTTTACATCCTGCCAGTAGCGTAGCGGAAATCGCCACCGCCAGTAGTAATGATTTATTTTTCATACTAATCTTCCGTTGATAACTATTATAAAAAACACATAAATCAATGTGTTAAATCATCAACAAATTAGCATTAGTCATAATTGTAAAAATAGTGCGAATGCGGACTCGGCGCGCCAGCCCGTCGACTGGCACAACAGAAAAATTAGGCAGGCGTGCTCATCCGCGCCAATTGTTCGAAATAATCAGGGAACGTTTTTGCAGTACATTTAGGGTCCAGGATCGTGACTGGCGTATCGGACAGTGCGACCAGTGAGAAGCACATCGCCATACGGTGGTCGTTGTACGTGCCAATATCCGCGTGATGGAGCTTCGCCGGCGGCGTGATACGAATATAGTCGTGCCCCTCTTCGACTTCAGCGCCCACTTTACGTAGCTCGGTCGCCATCGCGAACAGGCGATCGGTTTCTTTCACTCGCCAGTTATAAATGTTGCGCAACGTCGTGGTTCCTTTCGCAAACAGCGCCGTGGTGGCAATCGTCATCGCCGCATCCGGAATATGGTTCATATCCATATCTATGGCGTGCAATTCGCCGCGCGTGCAGGCAATAAAATCATCGCCCCAGGTAATGGTCGCGCCCATTTTCTCCAGCACATCGGCAAAACGAATATCGCCCTGCATACTTTTGCGGCCAATCCCGGTCACTTTTACCGTGCCGCCTTTTATCGCCCCGGCGGCGAGAAAATAGGACGCTGACGAGGCATCGCCCTCGACCAGATAGCGACCTGGAGAGTGATACTGTTGACCGCCCTTCACGACAAATTGTTGGTAATGATGGTTCGCTATCTCCACGCCAAAGGTTTTCATTAAATTTAGCGTGATATCGATGTAAGGTTTTGATACCAGTTCGCCTTTAACGCGAATAATTGTGTCTTCAGGCGCCAGCGGTGCCGTCATCAGCAGAGCGGTCAGGAACTGGCTGGAAACGCTACCATCAACCTCAATGTCGCCGCCGATAAAACCGCCGCGCAGACGCAGGGGCGGATAATTTTCCTGCTCCAGGTAATCAATATTCGCCCCGCCCTGACGCAGCGAATCAACCAGATGGCCTATCGGACGCTCTTTCATACGCGGTTCGCCGGTTAACACTATCTCATTTTGCCCCAGACATAGCGCTGCCGCTAACGGACGCATCGCGGTTCCGGCATTACCGAGAAACAGTTCCAGAGCGCCTGACGCGCGTAATGGGCCGCCATTACCCGTAATGTCACAGCGGGTGCGATCGGCAGAAAGGGTGTAATTGATCCCCAACGCGCTCAGGGCATTGAGCATATGGCGGACGTCATCGCTATCCAGCAGATTCGTCAGAACGGTTTTACCACAAGCTAAAGCCGCCAGGAGCAAAGCACGGTTTGAAACACTTTTGGAGCCAGGTAAATTAATGGCGCCGTCGACCCGCGCGATGGGTTGTAACGTCAGGGATTCCATGAAACTCAACTCTCAAAAAACAGAAATAAAAACCCCACAGACTGGCCGTGGGGATGAAAAAAGAAACGTATTAGCCGTGGCGGCGCTCAAAATCGATCATGAAATCGGTCAGCGCTTTCACCCCTTCAATCGGCATGGCGTTATAGATAGAGGCGCGCATACCGCCAACAACACGGTGCCCTTTTAAGGCGTGCAGACCGGCGGCGAAAGACTCTTCCAGAAAGACCTTGTCCAGCGCATTGTCCGCTAACTGGAACGGAACGTTCATCCGCGAACGGTTGGCCTGTGCGACATCGTTACGGTAGAAATCGCTGTTATCAATCACACCGTACAGCAACTCCGCTTTTTGCTGATTGATTTTGTGCATCGCCGCCACGCCGCCCTGCGCTTTCAACCATTTGAACACCAGACCGGAAAGATACCAGGCGAAAGTCGGCGGCGTATTAAACATCGAGTCGTTATCACTCAGGACGGTGTAGTCGAGGATGGACGGGCAGCTCTCATGCGCCTTGCCTAACAGATCCTCCCGGACGATAACCAGCGTCAGTCCTGCCGGACCGATATTCTTCTGCGCGCCAGCATAAATTACGCCATAGCGAGAGACGTCCAGCGGCGCAGACAGGATGGTAGAAGAAAAGTCCGCCGTGACGACCACCTCCGGGCCAAAATCCGGCGTTTCATCGATGGCGATGCCGTCAATGGTCTCATTCGGGCAATAGTGTAAATAAGCGGCGTTATCGGAAAGCTGCCACTCGCGCATCGGTTTCACGGCACGTTTGCCGTCAACGGTGATTTTGGCGTCGATAATCTGCGGAGCACAGTATTTTTTGGCTTCTTTGATGGCGCTCGCCGCCCAGTAACCAGCATCGACATAATCCGCCGTGGTTTTATCGCCCAGCAGATTGAGCGGCACGCCAGCAAACTGCCCGCGACCGCCGCCGTGACAAAATAAAACTTTATAGTTGGAGGGGATATTAAGGAGATCGCGAAAATCCTGCTCCGCCTCTTCAGCGACCTGGATAAACTCTTTGCCTCGATGGCTAATTTCCATTACCGACGTACCAAGACCGTGCCAGTCACGCAGTTCCTGTTGCGCCAGTTTAAGTACTTCCGCCGGTAGCATCGCCGGACCTGAACTAAAATTAAAGACCTGAGCCATTTCCCCTCACCACGCTGCATTGTTTCCTGCCTGACAGACATCAGGCAAACGTTATTCATGTGAATATCGGTTTTATCATTCAGTGACACGCGCCGCAATGGGTAAAACAATGCGAGGAGAAAATGCGGCATTCGTCACACAACAGAATCTTCCGGATTAACCATATAAATCCGATATTTTCGCTGTTAAACAACGCGTTTAGCCCGGCTTGCCTTCGTCCATTCTGGATTTGCGCAGCGCGGACATAATTGCTTTTCCCCGGCGTTCATGCGTATCACTTCACTGCAACGTACGCAGGCATAGTCGCCAGCCTCCGGCGCCACGATAAAGCGTGGCGTACAGTGCTCAGGAAGAATGCTTAACCCCGGCTTAACGTCTTTATTTTCAAAGAAATAGACGCTGATTTGTCCGTTTGTCTCCAGGATGGCCAGTCTGACCTGCCCCAGTTGCTCAACGCCATTCAAGCGAAGCTCCATAAAAAATTCAAACTCCGTCATATTCGAGCGCTGCAGTTTTTCCCACGCCAGTTCGCCGTCTTCAACAATGACCACCGACTTGCCTTCCAGCAGATCTTCCAACTTTTCACTATGCGCCATCAGCCACATGACCAGGCGATAGAGCAGCGCCAGGGTGATGAATACCACCAGAACAGGGAGCATCGGAACGTCATCATAAAACGCGACGTCGCCTGCCGCCGATCCCAATGTCAAAATGATCAGCACTTCAAAAAGCGACATTTGCCGTACGCCGCGTCGTCCTGTCACCTTTAAGAAAAGAAACACCAGAACAAAGGTGTAAAAGCTACGTAGCGCCACTTCCCCCAAAAACGCTACCGGCACGTTATCCAGCGCCATTCGTTGCAAATCAAATGCTTTCATTTTTTATGCTCTTCCTGTGAATTCCAGTGTAAAAGCATAGCCAATACTTTTATTTCCGCCGATGTCCCGGCGAGATAGCGCCCGTCACATAAAACCCGTATCATTGCGCGCTTTCCGTACGACAAAAGTGATTTTCATGACGCAAACATTTATTCCCGGCAAAGACGCCGCGCTGGAAGACTCCATCGCCCGCTTCCAGCAAAAGTTACTCGACCTCGGCTTTCACATCGAAGAGGCCTCCTGGCTGAACCCGGTGCCAAACGTCTGGTCAGTGCATATTCGCGATAAAGAGTGCGCGTTATGCTTTACCAACGGAAAAGGCGCGACCAAAAAAGCGGCGCTGGCCTCGGCGCTGGGCGAATACTTCGAGCGTCTGTCAACCAACTACTTTTTTGCTGATTTCTGGCTGGGTGAAACCATCGCCAACAGCCCGTTCGTGCATTATCCGAATGAAAAGTGGTTCCCGCTGACTGAAAATGACGACGTACCGGAAGGCTTGCTTGATGCCCGTCTGCGCGCATTTTACGATCCAGAGAACGAATTAACCGGAAGCATGCTTATCGACCTGCAATCCGGTAATGAAGATCGTGGCGTCTGCGGCCTGCCGTTTACCCGTCAATCAGATAACCAGACCGTGTATATTCCGATGAATATCATCGGCAACCTGTACGTCTCTAACGGAATGTCCGCCGGCAATACGCGTAATGAAGCCCGCGTTCAGGGGCTGTCGGAAGTCTTCGAGCGTTATGTGAAAAATCGCATCATTGCGGAAAGTATCAGTCTGCCGGAGATTCCCGCAGAGGTGATGGCGCGTTATCCGGCGGTAATGGAGTCAATCGCCACGCTGGAAGCCGAGGGTTTCCCGATTTTCGCCTATGACGGCTCGCTGGGCGGTAAGTATCCGGTTATCTGCGTCGTGCTGTTCAACCCGGCTAACGGTACCTGCTTTGCTTCTTTTGGCGCCCATCCTGACTTTGGCGTTGCGCTGGAACGTACAGTGACCGAGCTACTCCAGGGACGCGGACTGAAAGATCTTGATGTCTTCACGCCACCAACGTTCGATGATGAAGAAGTCGCGGAGCACACTAATCTGGAGACCCACTTCATCGACTCCAGCGGCCTGATTTCCTGGGATCTGTTCAAACAGGACGCCGATTACCCGTTCACGGACTGGAGTTTTTCCGGCACTACCGAAGAAGAATTCGCCACGCTGATGGCCATCTTTGCTGCTGAAGATAAAGAAGTTTACATTGCCGATTACGAGCATCTCGGCGTATACGCCTGTCGTATTATCGTACCGGGAATGTCTGATATTTATCCTGCCGAAGATCTGTGGCTGGCCAACAACAATATGGGTAGCCATCTTCGTGAGACTCTGCTTTCGCTGCCCGGTAGCGCCTGGAATAAAGAAGACTATCTCAATCTGATTGAACAATTGGATGAAGAAGGTTTTGACGATTTCACCCGCGTGCGTGAACTGTTGGGTCTGGCGACCGGAGCGGACAATGGTTGGTATACACTGCGCGTCGGCGAATTAAAAGCAATGCTAGCGTTAGCGGGCGGCGATTTGGAGCAGGCGCTAATCTGGACAGAATGGACGATGGAGTTCAATTCGTCGGTCTTTAGTCCGGCACGCGCAAACTATTACCGTTGCCTGCAAACGCTGCTGCTCCTGTCGCAAGAAGATGCGCGTCAGCCACTGCAATATCTCAATGCTTTTATAAAAATGTATGGCGCAGAGGCTGTAGAAGCCGCCAGCGCCGCGCTTAGCGGTGAAGCGGCTTTTTATGGACTACCGGCTGTCGACCACGATCTACAAGCGTTCCCGGCGCATCAGTCCTTGTTAAAAGCGTATGATAAATTACAGCGCGCGAAAGCGGCATACTGGTCAAAATAAGGCCATATGAGTGACTTAGGGTAGGTTTACCCTCTCGGCTGCGTTATATTACGGGGCGCCTTTGCGGCCCCGTTTTATTTATTTTCACTAAACGGCGAAAAATGTAATAACAAGGTTAAATATTGGTTGTTGACATTAAATTAATTGACATAGTGATGTTACTTTATTTGTTGATTACTCCATATTAATTAACCGTGCAGCAGGAGGAGCCAGGAAAAAATTCAACTCTATTTATAATTTTTAAAATTTATTTTTATTAGGATAATCAAAAAGTTACACCGTAATTGCATAAAAGCCATGCGACTTACGGGCCTATAAGCCAGGCGAGATATGATCTATATCAAATTCTCATCTATAATGCTTTGTTAGTATCTCGTCGCCGACTTAATAAAGAGAGAGTTAGTGTGAAAGCTGACAACCCTTTTGACCTTTTACTCCCTGCAGCAATGGCCAAAGTGGCTGAAGAAGCAGGCGTCTATAAAGCAACGAAACATCCGCTTAAGACTTTCTATCTGGCGATTACCGCCGGCGTATTCATTTCAATTGCCTTTGTTTTTTATATTACTGCGACAACCGGTACTGGCGCGATGCCTTATGGTATGGCGAAACTTATCGGGGGTATCTGTTTCTCTTTGGGACTGATTCTCTGTGTTATTTGCGGCGCTGATCTTTTCACCTCTACTGTTCTGATCGTTGTAGCTAAAGCTAGCGGTCGCATCACCTGGGGGCAACTGGCTAAAAACTGGTTAAACGTCTATTTTGGTAACCTGATTGGCGCTCTGCTTTTCGTGTTACTGATGTGGCTTTCCGGCGAGTATATGACTGCCAACGGTCAATGGGGACTTAACGTCCTGCAAACCGCCGACCACAAAATGCACCACACTTTTATTGAAGCTGTCTGCCTCGGTATTCTGGCGAACCTGATGGTTTGTCTGGCCGTGTGGATGAGCTACTCAGGTCGTAGCCTGATGGACAAAGCGTTCATCATGGTACTGCCCGTCGCCATGTTTGTCACCAGCGGTTTTGAGCACAGTATCGCAAACATGTTTATGATTCCTATGGGTATTGTAATACGCGATTTCGCTACACCGGAGTTTTGGACCGCGGTTGGTTCGTCTCCGGAAAGTTTTTCTCACCTGACCGTGATGAGCTTCATCACTGATAACCTGATTCCGGTCACGATCGGTAATATTATCGGCGGCGGTTTGTTGGTCGGGTTGACATACTGGGTCATTTACCTGCGTGGTAACGAGCATCATTAATCTGTTGATGCCTATTACACGCAGTAAATAAAAAATCCACTTAAGAAGGTAGGTGTTACATGTCCGAGCTTAATGAAAAGTTAGCCACAGCCTGGGAAGGTTTTACCAAAGGTGACTGGCAGAATGAAGTAAACGTCCGTGACTTCATTCAGAAAAACTACACTCCGTATGAGGGTGACGAGTCCTTCCTGGCTGGCGCTACTGACGCGACCACCAAGCTGTGGGACAGCGTAATGGAAGGCGTTAAACAGGAAAACCGCACTCACGCGCCTGTTGACTTTGACACCTCCGTTGCTTCCACCATCACTTCTCACGACGCTGGCTACATCAACAAAGCGCTTGAGAAAATTGTTGGTCTGCAGACTGAAGCTCCGCTGAAGCGTGCGATTATCCCGTTCGGCGGCATCAAAATGGTTGAAGGTTCCTGCAAAGCGTACAATCGCGAGCTGGACCCAATGATCAAAAAAATCTTCACCGAATACCGTAAGACCCACAACCAGGGCGTGTTCGACGTTTATACTCCGGACATCCTGCGTTGCCGTAAATCCGGCGTTCTGACCGGTCTGCCGGATGCGTATGGCCGTGGCCGTATCATCGGTGACTACCGTCGCGTAGCGCTGTACGGTATCGACTACCTGATGAAAGACAAATTCGCGCAGTTTACGTCTCTGCAATCCGATCTGGAAAACGGCGTAAATCTGGAAGCGACTATCCGTCTGCGTGAAGAAATCGCTGAACAGCACCGCGCTCTGGGTCAGATCAAAGAAATGGCGGCTAAATACGGCTGCGATATCTCTGGTCCGGCGACTAACGCTCAGGAAGCAATCCAGTGGACTTACTTCGGTTACCTGGCTGCGGTTAAATCTCAGAACGGCGCAGCAATGTCCTTCGGTCGTGTATCCACCTTCCTGGATGCGTACATCGAACGTGACCTGAAAGCAGGCAAAATCACCGAGCAAGACGCACAGGAAATGATTGACCACCTGGTCATGAAACTGCGTATGGTTCGCTTCCTGCGTACTCCTGAATATGATGAACTGTTCTCCGGCGACCCGATTTGGGCAACCGAATCTATCGGTGGTATGGGCGTTGACGGCCGTACTCTGGTCACCAAAAACAGCTTCCGCTTCCTGAACACCCTGTACACCATGGGGCCGTCTCCGGAGCCGAACATCACCGTTCTGTGGTCTGAAAAACTGCCGCTGAACTTCAAGAAATTCGCCGCTAAAGTCTCCATCGACACCTCTTCTCTGCAGTACGAGAACGATGACCTGATGCGTCCGGACTTCAACAATGATGACTACGCTATCGCATGCTGCGTAAGCCCGATGATCGTTGGTAAACAAATGCAGTTCTTCGGTGCGCGTGCAAACCTGGCGAAAACCATGCTGTACGCAATCAACGGCGGCGTTGATGAAAAACTGAAAATGCAGGTTGGTCCGAAATCCGAACCGATCAAAGGCGATGTTCTGAACTTCGACGAAGTGATGGATCGCATGGATCACTTCATGGACTGGCTGGCTAAACAGTATGTCACCGCGCTGAACGTTATCCACTACATGCACGACAAGTACAGCTACGAAGCCTCTCTGATGGCGCTGCACGACCGTGACGTTATCCGCACCATGGCGTGTGGTATCGCAGGTCTGTCCGTTGCGGCTGACTCCCTGTCTGCCATCAAATATGCGAAAGTTAAACCGATTCGTGACGAAGATGGCCTGGCTATCGACTTCGAAATCGAAGGCGAATACCCGCAGTTTGGTAACAACGACGCTCGTGTAGATGACATGGCGGTTGACCTGGTAGAACGTTTCATGAAGAAAATTCAGAAACTGACCACCTACCGTGGCGCTATCCCGACGCAGTCTGTTCTGACCATCACTTCTAACGTTGTGTATGGTAAGAAAACTGGTAACACCCCGGATGGTCGTCGTGCTGGCGCGCCGTTCGGACCAGGTGCTAACCCGATGCACGGTCGTGACCAGAAAGGCGCTGTCGCCTCTCTGACCTCCGTTGCTAAACTGCCGTTTGCTTACGCGAAAGATGGTATTTCTTATACCTTCTCTATCGTTCCGAACGCACTGGGTAAAGACGACGAAGTTCGTAAGACTAACCTGGCAGGTCTGATGGATGGTTACTTCCACCACGAAGCGTCCATCGAAGGCGGTCAGCACCTGAACGTCAACGTCATGAACCGTGAAATGTTGCTGGACGCGATGGAACATCCGGAAAAATATCCGCAGCTGACCATCCGTGTATCTGGTTACGCAGTACGTTTTAACTCCCTGACGAAAGAACA
The DNA here is from genome assembly GCF_017572645.1 of Salmonella sp. 32100201201700099SM. NCBI lineage: Bacteria > Pseudomonadati > Pseudomonadota > Gammaproteobacteria > Enterobacterales > Enterobacteriaceae > Salmonella > Salmonella sp. 32100201201700099SM. Next base: position 195,034 of record NZ_JAGERQ010000010.1, read on the forward strand.
GCAGCAGGACGTTATTACTCGTACCTTCACGCAGACCATGTAATGGGTTTGACTGAAATTACGCCATAAAAAGCGTACAAAAAAAGGCTCCATGTCAGTGGGGCCTTTTTAATGACTTTTTATATAAGCATATTGCGACAACAAGAATTTTCACTTATAAATAAAGTGTTATCATGTGATCTATATATTCTTCTCAGAATAGCATCAATTTCTCTTTTATTATTTTGATACTCATCATAATCCTTATTTAATACATCAGAAAACAGCATGGTGTTAGTTTCTATTAAATCAGATAACAATGACGGTTTATATGCGTGTAGCAGATAGATAAGTGTTGGATGAACCATATCAAACAGGACTTCTTCCTCTAATTCCCAGTAACCTATGTTACAAAATTGGGTATGAATATTAAAAGACCCCATTTGAAGACAACGTAGTTTATTCATCTCCTCTTCAGTAAGCGTACCATTCCATTCAACACATGCCCTTTTTCGATCTTCTCCAGATCGCATAAACTTATAAACTTCATCCTTAATGTAATCATCCTCACTAACTGCATCTTTAAGTTTATTAGCAAAGCCTTCTAATAATTCTGGATAGCGAGCAATTTTTTCTCCATACTTAATACATACTTTAAAAAACAACTCTTCTTCATCTTCTTCCATCACTTTAAAAATACAGTTTTCTGAAACGTTGAGGAGACGATGCAAATTACATTTATCAATAACCTGGCCATCAATCTCAAATAAAACTTGTGTCTGATTCATATCAAAACGCATAACAAAGCGCTCTTGTTGAGATGGATTAGCATATTGTTTTAATTGTGTAAAGGCATGTATCTTCTCCATGCCGGTTATATCAACATTAAGTTCAGCTTGATTTTCACGTTCACATCCATGGATGAGTGTATATAATACCTCCAGCACCTCTTTTTTTTGTGTGTTCTGAAGCAGTCCTTAAATCTATCCCATACCCCCATGTATAGCGCTTCTTCTTTATCAGGACTCATCAAACGGATTAGCCGTGAAGTATTAACTTCATAGTTATGACGATTACCAAAACTTAACGTAACTGGCATAATAACTCCTTTGATTATTTACCGCGAAAGCAAAATCCAATCCGTTGCTCTCATTTTTTGATTAAAACCACACTCTATTTAAGAGATTGAATCAGCCTGGGTTTAGAAATGACATCAGATTTACACCTGATTGCGCGTTGAATGCGACGCCAGGCGCTGGACAGCGCATAACGTTCTTTGGACACATCTGAATTATGTTGAGAATTATTTTCGTTCTGACCACAACAAAACGGCGCCAACCATTCGAAAAAAGAGGCGGATCATAAACAGTAAAACCAGGGCGCTATGGATGATACACTTGCAGTATGTATTGCGGTTGAGGCGTTACGAGCTGATGAATGAGCCAGAATTTCTGGCGGTGCGAGTTATGCAGCATAGATTTGCCGTATATTTTATACTGAATAGAGGTAAAATAGCTCCATTGCAGCACATTCTGGAACAGCCACACATTCTGTAGTCCAAAATTTACGCTCGCAGTACCGCTTTTTTACAGGATGCCCCCCCCTTACCAGGGTGCTCAACATGCCCGGAATGTGTCCATAAACCCCATGTTATTTAGAGCTAGCCGAAGCGATATGAGTAACTTAACCGATTGTATTACAAATGAAAGTGTTGCAGTAACTGCTGATAAAAAGCCGGTTATTGGTCGCATTCACTCCTTTGAGTCCTGTGGCACCGTTGATGGCCCAGGCATCCGCTTTATTACCTTTTTCCAGGGCTGCCTGATGCGCTGCCTGTATTGCCATAACCGCGACACATGGGATACGCATGGCGGTAAAGAAATCACCGTTGAAGACTTAATGAAAGAGGTGGTGACCTATCGGCATTTTATGAATGCTTCTGGCGGCGGCGTGACGGCATCCGGCGGCGAGGCCATTTTGCAGGCAGAATTTGTACGCGACTGGTTTCGCGCCTGTAAAAAAGAAGGTATCCACACCTGTCTCGACACCAACGGCTTTGTGCGCCGTTATGACCCGGTGATTGATGAACTGCTGGACGTTACCGATCTGGTGATGCTCGATCTCAAGCAGATGAATGATGAGATCCACCAGAATCTGGTCGGTGTCTCCAATCACCGGACGCTGGAATTCGCGCAGTATTTATCAAAGAAAAATGTGAAGGTCTGGATCCGTTACGTTGTCGTTCCCGGCTGGTCTGACGACGATGATTCCGCGCATCGCCTGGGTGAGTTTACCCGCGATATGGGTAATGTCGAAAAAATCGAACTGCTGCCCTATCATGAGCTGGGCAAACATAAATGGGTGGCAATGGGCGAAGAATATAAACTGGATGGCGTGAAGCCGCCTAAAAAAGAGACCATAGAGCGTGTAAAGGGTATTCTTGAGCAGTATGGTCATAAAGTGATGTATTAATCGCCTGCTATCTTATCCGCTTTTAAACGGCTACCCATGACGGTAGCCGTTTTGCTGTCTGGGTAACGCTCTTACCGCTAAAATACCCGACCCCGCCGTCAGACAGGCCTGGTTAACAATATTACGCTTACCAGGTATTAAATACAGAGTCGCTTATCTGCTGCTGGGTTGAAGGTCTGACAACTATTGCTGCCCCCGGCGCCTGTTAATACCGTGGTCTCCGCCTGGAACCCAGGCACCTGTAACCTTAAAAGGCGCTCGCCTGACAGGAGCGCCGTGGAAAAGAGCGTCGTTATGTGTTTCTACGCGCCAGCAGTGGGAAAATTAATCCCAACCCGACCAGGACAAAAGGTGTCACGATGTTCAACGTCAGCTGGAATGTCCACTCCGGTGTGAACGCCTCCATTTTGGGGAAAATACCGGTAAGGCAGGCAAACGCGGTGAAGGCAAAACACCATATCCCCACAGTTAACGCCAACGCCCGGTTGCGAATAAACACATATTCGGGTTTGTACTTTTGCGCCAGTCGAATGACGGCAATAAAGGCGACGAATACCCACAGATAGCGCAGCGGCATGACGACTGAGTTGAGATTAAGCAGCCATTTGTACAGGTTGTTCATATCGCCGATGCCAAGCGTTGGCAACATAATCAAGATAGCGACCAACACTAATGTCAGCAAATAACCATTAACTGGCGTACCTGAAGCGTTAGTACGACATAAGCGCTGCGGGATATATTTACTGTCTGCATCACCCAGTAATACTTTCAGTGGCGCATCAATAGAAAACACCAGCGCGGCGATTTGCCCCAGAGTATTGGCAATGGCATAAATCACCATCAATGAATTACCCATATGGTAATACTCACCCAATTTCTGGAATGCATAATATTGCCCGTTGGTCATTAAATCGTCAGGTATATGCCGGGAATCAAACATCATTCCCATCGCCAACGAACCGAGGATAGCGCAGACCGCAACCATGACGGCTAAAAAGAGCATCCCCTTCGGAAATTCTTTTCCTGGATTCCGCGTCTGGTTGACGTAAGGCGAGATCTTCTCCGCCCCACCAACCGCAAAGACCAACATAGAGATGGTGGTGATATAGGTAAAATCGATATGGGGAATAAATGACTGCCAGGTGATGTTAGCGGTCGCAATTTCAACGTTTGTAATTGCTGGCGCGGTCACTGCCATCACAACATATAAAATTGACATGATAAACATGGCAATCCCGGCCACAGACCCAACAACCTTTAGCGATTTCATCCCCCGGGAAGCAACCCACATAAAGAAAACAAACAATGCCAGCGTCAGCCCCTGCAAGGCAACGACGGTATATTCTTTTATCAACGAGCCGTCGCCTTTTAAAGCCCATCCCAATGCAATGAGTATCGCCTGCGGCTTTTGCGCCAGGTAGGGAATATGCACGACCCAATAAGTCCATGCCGCAAGGTAAGCCAACCCCGGCCCCATCGTATGCTTAATCCAGGTACTGACGCCCCCTTTTCCCTCTTTGAAGGTTGAGCCCAGTTGCCCCACGATTAAGGCATAAGGAATAAAATAGAGCGCAAAAATAAACACCCAGGAGAAGACAACCACTAACCCCTGGTTAGCATAGTTATTGACAACATTGCCGAATCCCCAAACGGTAATAAACGACATCAAGGCGATGTTGTACCATCGCAACTGTTTTTCCTGCACATTCGGCATAACGCGATCCTTCGTGAACACAATGCTATTACTATAAATGAAGCGGGGGATTATGCGCGGTAAAGACGAAGAGAGAAAATAGAGGAGCGCAAAATTATAACCTTCGGCACATTTTATTTTTCAGTAAAGCAAGAAAATTATGCAGGTCAATTATTTTACGTAAAACATAAACAAAGAGTATGCAAGACTCACGTCCTGCATACGATTCAGAGAACAGTTAGATGTGGGCGACAGGATTAGGCGTCTGGCCGGCGTTACGTAACAGCATCAGCAGATAAATAAACGATACGCTGGCGATCATAATAAACAGCAGATTATCTGAATAATTCTGCATTAACATCGCAGCAAAAGACGGCCCCAACAGGCTCCCTACCGTATAACTTAACAACAGCGCCTGGTTCATTGCCACAAGCTGGTGGTGTTCGACTTTTTCACAGGCCCAGGCCATTGCAACGGGATAAAGCGTAAAACCCGCCGCCCCCAGAATAAACAGAGCTGGCGCCATCGCCGCCTGGGTTAACATGGCAATACTACCGAGTATGACAACGAATACCTGTACGCGTAACACCAGCAAGCGACCAAATTTGTCCGCCAGACGTCCCATTGGCCATTGCCCCAAAATGCCGGCACTCACCAGCACCGCCATCCAGAAACCGATGCTGGCGTTAGCCATCCCCTGATGCTTCAGATATAACGGCATCAGGCCATATAATGAACCAAGAACAATGCCGGAAATAATACAACCATTCACGCCAAGACGCGCCTGGCGTAGCTTCAGCATGGCGCTAATAGAAGAGGAATGACGTGTCTGCGTTTGCTGATTTACAATTCGGGTAAAGAGTAGCGGCAGAATTCCCGCCAGAATCATTCCGGTCACCCAGGGAAGGACGTGCAGCAATTCACCAGATACTTTACTGACCAATAATTGTCCAAGGAAGGTCCCCATGTAATAGACCATCATATAGGCAGCCAGCAGGCGCCCGCGATTATGCGAGGTTCCGCTGCACATCAACGCGCTTTCGACAACCACCCAAATCATAGCGCAGCCGATACCAGCAATAAAACGCCAGCTCATCCAGCTCCAGAACCCCACCATCACCCCCAATCCGACACAACCCGCGGCGAAGATCAGCGAGGCAAGATAATAGCTACGGTTAAACCCAATGCGTTTAATTAAATACCCGGTAAATAACGTCCCGACCAGATTGCCGGTAAAATAAGACGAGCTGACCATCCCCACCTGCCAGGTCGGAAGGTTTGCCTGAGCAAGCCACAGCAGCACAAGCGTATTCAGTACCGCAATGGCCAGGGTCAACAAAAGTAGCCCGCACAGCAAAAGCATGACGGGACGGGTATAGGTGAACATGAATAAAAACCGTGAGGAAGTTCAAATTTCATGCGCATCATGCCATCGCCAAAAACATTGTCAATCGGCTCCGCATGGGCGATCCGCAAGTTTTGAGACTATCGATTTGATTTACTTATTCTGTTCGTGAATATATTGAAAGGCTAAAAATTCATCCCCTTGTTTTTATTGATCTAACCCGCAAAATCGGCGTTTTGTTCAGTCGAAAAATTTCATGGTTCCTTTAGCTTCGTTTTCTTCTCTATGGATTTATATGCGCCTTCTCCGCCCCGGTTATATTCCTTAAATTGATGGCGGCTAAAGGCGCATTCGGCCTGCACGTTCTGCAGGCCGAATTCGCGTCAACGCGTTAGCTGGCTACCGCCATGCCCACGGTCATATGCAGCCCATAGAATACGCCGCGGCCAATCAATTCCCCCGCCAGCATCAGAATGAAGGCGACAGAGAGCAACGGTACCGCAGGTTGATACCCTTTTAACTGTGGCACAATCCAGCAGCACAACGCCGCCGCAAGCAGCACCATACGCCAGGCCATCAGCGAGCCATAATCCGGCACCAGAGCAGACGCCTGCTGAATGGAACTGTGAATCGTCGCCAGTTCCGCGCCCTGCATGGCCACCATAATGGCAATAACCACCAGCGCCAGCACCGACACCGCAGGCAACAAACGCATCGCCCAACCGTTCACGCCTGCGATGCGCAGCAGCAGATAACCCAGTAGCGGGCCACCCATAAAGAGCGTCAGGAAGAAGCCCAGCGGCGTCCAGACGCTATACCAGGTCGGTACTGTATCGATGCTGTTATAGACGCGTACCATCATCCAGACGAAGACGACGCCCAGTACCATCGTGATAATCAGCCAGAGTGTGCGCAGTGCCGGCGGCAGCTTTTTCAGTACCGCCAGCAGCCAGCCAATCCCGCCGACCGCAAAAAACACCGAGCCGCTGGCAATTTCATTGCTCAGTGCGGAAGCACCCACGCGGTTAAGCGAGTTAAACGCGCGCATCGGCGAGCCCAGATGCAGCATCGAGGCGATAAAGCCAATCCCCATCAGCACCCACAGACCAAACATACAGGCGATCACCCGCTGCTGCGTTTCCGCGCGCAGGTCGCCCTTCATCAGCGCCAGAGCCAGAACAATAAAACCACCGGCCACGCACTGACCAAAGACCGTGAAGATCATCAACGGCTATTCATGCCATCCACTTCCCATCTTATACCTCCTTCGGATTGGCCAGATAACCGGTGGTGTCCCCGGTCGGGCGGCTGTTGGCGTTGGGTTTAATCACAATATTCGGCTTCGTGAAATGCGCGCGCGGCAACGGCGCGACGGCAGCCAGCTCACTGTGTTTTTTGCGCAGTTCGTCGATAGGACCAAAGTCCAGCGCCCGCAGCGGGCAGGATTCCACGCAGATCGGTTTCTTGCCTTCCGCCACCCGATCATAACAGCCGTCGCACTTGGTCATATGACCTTTGGCGGCGTTGTACTGCGGCGCGCCGTACGGGCAGGCCATGTGGCAGTAGCGGCAGCCGATACATACGTCTTCATCCACCACCACAAAACCGTCATCGCGCTTGTGCATCGCGCCGCTCGGGCAGACTTTGGTACAGGCCGGGTCTTCGCAGTGGTTACAGGAGATGGAGAGATAGTAGGCAAAGACGTTCTGGTGCCAGACGCTGTTATCTTCCTGCCAGTCGCCGCCCGCATACTCATAAATGCGGCGGAAGCTGACATCCGGGGTCAAATCTTTGTAGTCCTTGCAGGCCAGTTCGCAGGTTTTGCAACCGGTGCAACGGCTGGAATCAATAAAAAATCCATACTGGGTTGTCATCGGTTACTCCTTACGCCTTTTCAACCTGAACGAGGTTCGTATGTGACGGGTTCCCCTTCGCCAGCGGAGAAGGACGTTGGGTCGTCAGTACGTTAATACATCCGCCCTGATCCACGCGTTTTGCATCCGGGTCATACCATGCGCCTTCTCCCAGGGCGACCACGCCCGGCATCATGCGCGGCGTCACTTTAGCCTCGATGTGTACTTCGCCGCGATCGTTGAAGATGCGGACTTTATCGCCATTGTTGATACCGCGTTTCTGCGCATCCATTGGGTTAATCCACATTTCCTGGCGACAGGCGGCTTTCAGTACGTCTACGTTGCCATAAGTGGAATGCACACGCGCTTTATAGTGGAAACCCGTCAACTGCAGCGGGAATTTATCCGTTAGCGGATCGTTATAGTTTTCAAAACCTGGCGTGTAGATCGGTAATGGATCGATCACGTCGCCTTCCGGCAGCTCCCAAGTGGCGGCGATATCCGCCAACGCCTGTGAATAGATTTCAATCTTGCCCGATGGCGTTGTAAGTGGATTCGCTTGCGGATCTTCGCGGAAGTCTTTATAGGCGACATGGTGGCCTTCGGGGTCACGCTGTTTGAAGATGCCTTGCTTACGGAACTCCTCAAAGGTGGGCAGATTCGGAATGGATTTACGCGACTGTTCGTACAGATGACGCATCCACTCTTCTTGCGTCCGTCCTTCGGTAAACTGTTGTTCCACGCCAAGACGTTTCGCCAGTTCGCTGGTCATCTCATAAATCGTCTTACACTCGAAGCGCGGTTTAATCGCCTGGTCAGTGAAGATAACGTAAGACATGTTCCCACAGGAGGCATCCAGCGCAAAGTCCATCTGCTCAGAAGCAGTACAATCAGGCAACAGAATATCGGCGTATTTTGCCGACGAGGTCATATGACAGTCGATAACGACGATCATTTCGCATTTCTTGTCATCCTGCAGGATTTCGTGGGTGCGGTTAATCTCAGAGTGCTGGTTAATCAAACAGTTGCCAGCATAGTTCCAGATCATTTTGATCGGCACGTCCAGCTTATCTTTACCCCGCACGCCATCACGCAGCGCCGTCATTTCCGGGCCGCGTTCAATGGCATCGGTCCACATAAACATGGAGATGCTGGTTTCAACCGGATTTTCCAACGTGGGCATACGTTCAAATGGTAGGGCATAAGACCCTTCGCGCGCGCCGCTGTTACCGCCGTTAATCCCAACATTACCCGTCAGGATCGCCAGCATCGAGATGGCGCGCGTGGCGATTTCTCCATTAGCATGACGTTGTGGTCCCCACCCCTGGCAAATATAGGCGGGTTTAGCGCTGCCGATTTCTCGCGCCAGCTTAATAATGCGATCCGCCGGGATACCGGTAATTTGCGCCGCCCACTCCGGCGTCTTCGCGATACCGTCCTCGCCCTGGCCCAAAATATAAGCCTTATAATGGCCATTGGGGGGCGCGTCAGCCGGAAGGGTCTTTTCATCGTAGCCGATGCAATAGTTGTCGAGAAAAGGCTGGTCAACGAGAT
>NZ_JAGERQ010000011.1:0-176007 GCF_017572645.1 Salmonella sp. 32100201201700099SM
TTAAACTTCGTAATGAATTACGTGTTCACTCTTGAGACTTGGTATTCATTTTTCGTCTTGCGACGTTAAGAAGCCGTATCTTCGAGTGCCCACACAGATTGTCTGATAAATTGTTAAAGAGCAGTGCCGCTTCGCTTTTTCTCAGCGGCGCGGGGTGTGCATATTACGCTTTCCCGCTTCAGAGTCAAGCGTTTATTTTTGCTTTTCTCCGTGAGGTTCTGGTCTGAACCCCGCTGACCCGGCGGACTGTATGCCGTTGTTCCGTGTCAGTGGTGGCGCATTATAGGGAGTTATTTCTGCCTGACAAGAGGAAATTTAAAATAATTTCTTAAGTGCCTGGTATTTACCCAAAACGCCATTAAACCGCCAGTTTTTCGAGCGTTTCAAAGCCATAACGCTGTAAAACGGGTAATAATTGTTCAGCTCCTGGCGTCATTGCCATGCAATAAGCAATATTGGCATCGGTTGATTTCGCATCCGGCGCTTCATGTTCCAACAGCCAGGCTGTACGACGCGCTATCGCCGCGCCGGAATCCACTAACCGCGTCCCTTCGGGCAGGACTTGCAAAAGCTCGTCCCGTAATAGAGGGAAATGCGTACACCCCAGAACGACCGTGTCAGGCGGCTCCGGCATTCGTAGCCATGGGCGTAATATACGGCGCAGTTCTTCCAGCGATACCGAATCGCCATGTAATTTAGCTTCCGCCAGTTCCACCAGTTCTGCCGACCCCAACATCGCTATCTGACATTCATTGGCGAAGCGCGCAATCAGCTCGTGAGTATAAGGACGTTTGACCGTGGCTCTCGTCGCCAGTAGCCCGACGACGCCATTGGCGGTCAACCGCGCCGCTGGTTTAATCGCAGGCACAACGCCCACCACCGGGAAGGCAAACTTTTCACGTAATGCGGGAAGTGAGACCGTACTGGCGGTATTACAGGCAATCACCGCCAGTGAAAGGGGATAGCGCTGCTGTACCGCAGTCACAATCTCGACAACGCGCTCAACGATAAACGTTTCGCTCTTTTCCCCGTAGGGGAAAGCCACGTTATCGAAAGCATATATATAGTGGAGATCCGGCAGGAGCCGCCGAATCTCATCATAGACCGACAATCCACCGACGCCGGAATCAAATACCAGCACGGTGGGACGTGGTTCAGAAGGTGTAGCTGCCAGACAAGGTGTATTCTCGTCCTGCAGTTTGGTAGCCATAAACTGTCTCGTAATCTTTGTCGAACAGGTTGGCTATTTTACCACGAACTGTCAGATGTGAGGTGACCGGATATGCAACCGTAAGATCCCATAAACTGACGCCGCCCATTTTTACTGTCCGGTATGGGTAAGCGGAGTAATCCGAATCATAGCGGGAACCAAGGTATTGATATGTCACCCCCCAGTCAAAATCGTAAACGTCCCAGTCAAGTTGATATTTTGCCATCTGTTTGGAACGCCGGGGTAATGGCGTATCGGTAATCGCATTACGCGCATCAACGTAATCATAACTGACCGTATGCGTTAACGGTCCGGTATCGAAATTCGCCGTCGCCTCAATACCTTTAATGCGCGCCTTGCCTTCGTTGTAATATTTTTGCAGATGATCGTCATAATCGATCATGTCATTAATATCGTTACGATAACCTGAAATACGCCAGCTGACGCCAGCGGTGAGCCCTTCAAATGCGCCTTCCCACTGTTTACTCTTTTCAGGATTCAGGTTCGGATTACCGTAATACCCATACAGCTGGCCCAAATTAGGCGCTTTGTAGGAGGTTCCGTAGGAGGCAATAAAGCGATAACCTTCTATAAACTCCCATCCCGCGCTGGTTTGCCATGTACCATGACGACCAAACTGGGAGTTGTCATCACTGCGCGCCGCCGCTTCCAGAGTGAAGTCACCCAACTGTTGTAATCCTGTCAGGTAAACCCCGGTATTACGCTGGTCATATCCCTCGGGCACATAGCCGGTACCTGGCGTGGTAGTCTGTTTCTGCCAGTCTACGCCCGCCCCAACATTACCGTGCCCCACGACCACACTGTTGGTCCATTGAACATTGTACTGTTTCATCTCATCCAGCGTGGCGGAGGTATCATACCGGCCATAGTGCGGATCATAGTTGTAATCTTTACTGTGGCTATAGCTTGAAACCAGCTGAGACTGAATACGTTCGCCATTAAAGCGCAGCCCGGCGTCCCAGCTTTGGCTATAAAGTTTGCGTGTATCAATCAGCGGCGAGCCCGGCGAGTAATAGGCGTCGTAATCGGTACGGTTATCGTAGCCATAACCACGCACGAATCCGCTCCAGCGATCAGAAAAGGTATGCTCTAACGCGCCATAAAGCGTTTTACTCAAAAAGCCGTCCCGGTCAGGCTGCGCCTGCATCCCGGTACCGCCTTTCGCTACCACGTCAAACCCTTTGGTGTATTCGTAATCGCCGATCAACGTCGCCCGCGTGTTTTCGCCAAGTTGCTGTTGCGTCGAGATGTCGTAATTCTGGTAGCTATTGCTTCCCCATCCAGCGGTTAATTCTGTGCCTGGGTTATCGCGCGTCGTAATGATATTCACTACGCCGCCGATAGCATCGGAACCATAAATAGCGGAGCGCGGACCGCGAATATATTCAATGCGCTGTACCAGCGACACCGGGAACTGGCTGAGATCGGCGGACCCGCTCACGCCTGCTAAATTCAGACGCACGCCGTCAATCAATACCAGTACATGGCTGGAGTTGGTGCCGCGAATGAAAATGGAGGAGTTTTGTCCGGCGCCGCCGCTCTGCGCAATATCGACGCCAGGCAAACGGCGCAGAACATCATTTACGGAGGTCGATTGCCAGCGTTCAATATCCTGACGCGTCACGATGGTAACGGGCGCCAGAACCGCGCTGCGCGGCTGCTGAAAACGGTTGGCGGTGACAACCAGGGTATCCGGGCTAGTGTCCTGCGCCCAAGCGGAAAAGGCCGTGACGGAGAACGCCGTCAGCAGCGTAGCTTTTTTAATCATTGTAAAGCATCCACAATATAAGAAGGATGCCGCAGGCTTCATCGATAGTACGCGATGATGAAAAACCAGATGCGACGTTAGCCGGCAGGTCTTCGGGCTTGGAGGGTTATCCGTTGACTGGATAGCAGAAATGATGACTTCCCGCCGGAGGCAGTGTCTGCTTACGCTCTCATCTCACCTTTCCTTACCGCTGCGCGTCAGCTCCAGATTTTCACTGGATTCCCTATTAACTCACAGGACCGGCCCACGGATGCTACCGTCTGTCACAACACCCTGTCCAGACCGCGCATCACAAATCAGAAATCATCAATAGCTGGACATCCACTGAGCAATCCCTACAATCCCCGCGTACTTTTATTATTCAGGATGCGATATGACCCCCGAACATCTTCCGACAGAACAGTATGAGGCGCAGCTGGCCGAAAAAGTGGCGCGCTTGCAGAGTATGATGGCGCCGTTTTCTGGCCTGGTTCCGGAAGTATTTCGCTCGCCGGTCAGTCACTATCGTATGCGTGCGGAATTTCGCCTGTGGCATGACGGCGATGACCTGTACCACATTATGTTTGATCAGCAGACCAAAAGCCGGATTCGCGTTGACACCTTCCCGGCGGCCAGCCAACTGATTAATACCTTAATGAAGGCGATGATTGCCGGCGTGCGCGATAATCATGCACTGCGGCATAAGCTGTTCCAGATCGATTATCTCACGACCTTGAGCAACCAGGCGGTAGTGTCGTTGCTGTACCATAAGAAGCTGGACGAAGAGTGGCGTGAAGCCGCCACTGCGTTACGCGATGCTTTACGCGCGCAAGGTCTGAACGTACACCTGATTGGCCGGGCTACTAAAACCAAGATCGAATTGGATCAGGATTATATTGATGAGCGTCTGCCTGTGGCAGGTAAAGAGATCATCTACCGCCAGGTCGAAAACAGCTTTACGCAGCCAAACGCCGCCATGAATATTCAGATGTTAGAGTGGGCGCTGGAGGTGACGAAAGACTCAAAAGGCGATCTGCTTGAGTTGTATTGCGGCAACGGCAATTTTTCTTTAGCGCTGGCGCGCAATTTTAACCGCGTGCTGGCAACCGAAATCGCCAAACCGTCCGTCGCTGCCGCACAGTACAATATTGCCGCTAATCATATTGATAATGTGCAAATTATTCGCATGGCGGCGGAAGAGTTTACCCAGGCGATGAACGGCGTTCGTGAGTTTAACCGCCTGCAGGGGATCGATCTGAAGCGCTATCAGTGCGAAACCATTTTTGTCGATCCGCCGCGCAGCGGTCTGGACAGCGAAACAGAAAAAATGGTGCAGGCTTATCCACGTATTCTGTACATTTCCTGCAATCCGGAAACGTTGTGCAAAAACCTGGAAACGTTAAGCCAGACGCACACGGTGTCTCGCCTGGCGCTATTCGATCAGTTCCCGTATACGCATCATATGGAATGCGGGGTATTACTCACCGCAAGGTAAAATGTACGTCGGATGGCCGGTTATACCGCCATCCGGCCTTCGCACACTACTCTGCGGTGTCCTGCTTGCGGTTACGCAGTTTAAAGCCAATCCAGAATACCAGAATCACCGACAGCACCGCCGGGAAGAAATTAGAGCCAATATCCGGATATTCTGCACGCACGACGGTGCTATACAGTAAAACGCCAAGAATGAAACAGGCGGCGGCCAACCCCGGCAAACCTACCGGCATAGTACGATTTTGGTAGCGCTGATGCAGGCAATATACCGTCAGCACCAGCGAGATAACAGGGAATACGGAGAACGGCACAATAGCGCTAAACAGCGCCGCGAATGTGCCGTTAATCGATAAGCCAGCGATGAGCGCCAGCAACAGCGTACCTTTATCTTGACCTGACTGTTTCATTACTCGTCCTTCACGTTATTCGGAATGTTGTGCTATTTTCTCTTGCTCACGGCGATACCAGTAATACGCCCCTTTCGCAATCATGCGCAGTTGCAATACCAGCCGCTCTTCTAATTGCCGACGCTGTTCAGCGCCGATGTCCAACGCCTCTGCGCCCGCGCTAAAGACAATAGTCACCATCGCTTCGGCCTGGGCTTCAGTAAACGCGCGCGGCATATGGTTTTCGAGTTCCAGATAGTCGGCAAGTTCCGCAATAAAATGCTGAATCTCCCGCGCGACGGCGGCACGAAACGCCGCGGAAGTGCCGGAACGCTCGCGCAACAACAGACGGAAGGCGTTGGGATTGTTGCCGATAAACTCCATAAATGTAGAGACCGACGTGCGAATGACGCTGCCGCCTTTCGCGATACGCTGTCGCGCCTGACGCATCAACTGACGCAGCATCAGACCACTTTCATCCACCATCGTCAGACCGAGTTCATCGACATCGCGAAAATGACGGTAAAACGACGTTGGCGCAATGCCCGCTTCACGCGCCACCTCACGCAAACTCAGGCTGGCGAAACTCCGCTCAGCGCTCAGTTGGCTGAATGCGGCTTCCACCAGCGAACGCCGGGTTTTTTCTTTTTGTTGCGCTCTAACACCCATCACAATGTCTGAATCCTTCCATATGCCTTATTCGGCACTATACCAGAGAATAAAAGTAACGGGTTCACACTGGATTGTGAATGATTGTTTACAGACAGTTTGTGCTCCGGCTTCGCAAAAAAGCACAACGATAATTGGGTTAAAGCTGGACAAATGTTATCATCGTGTTTATTTTATGTATAAAAACAGGTGAGTAATACCATGCCACATTCCTGGGATTATGATGCAGTCGTCATAGGGTCAGGCCCCGGCGGTGAAGGCGCTGCAATGGGTCTGGTTAAGCAAGGAGCACGCGTCGCGGTGATTGAGCGTTATCATAACGTTGGCGGCGGATGTACCCACTGGGGTACCATCCCATCCAAAGCCCTTCGCCACGCCGTCAGCCGCATTATTGAATTTAATCAAAACCCGCTCTATAGCGACCACTCCCGTCTCCTTCGTTCTTCTTTCGCCGATATCCTTAATCATGCCGATAACGTGATTAATCAACAAACGCGTATGCGTCAGGGGTTTTATGAGCGTAACCACTGTGAAATCTTGCAGGGCAACGCCCATTTTATTGACGAACATACCCTGGCGCTGGAATGCCATGACGGCACGGTTGAAACCCTGACGGCAGAAAAATTTGTTATTGCCTGTGGTTCGCGTCCTTACCATCCCAATGATGTGGATTTCTCGCATCCGCGCATTTATGACAGCGACTCAATCCTGAGTCTCCACCATGAACCGCGCCACGTTATTATTTACGGCGCAGGCGTTATCGGCTGCGAATATGCGTCCATATTCCGCGGTATGGATGTGAAAGTGGATCTGATCAACACCCGCGATCGCCTGCTGGCCTTTCTCGATCAGGAGATGTCCGACTCTCTCTCTTACCATTTCTGGAATAGCGGCGTGGTTATTCGCCACAATGAAGAGTATGAGAAAATCGAAGGCTGCGATGATGGCGTCATCATGCACCTGAAATCCGGCAAAAAACTGAAGGCTGACTGCCTGCTCTATGCTAATGGCCGTACCGGTAACACCGATTCGCTGGCGCTGGAGAATATTGGTCTGGAAACAGACAGCCGTGGACAGCTCAAAGTCAACAGTATGTACCAGACCGCCCTGCCGCACGTCTATGCGGTGGGCGACGTGATTGGCTATCCCAGTCTGGCCTCCGCCGCCTACGATCAGGGACGTATTGCAGCGCAGGCGCTGGTGAAAGGCGAAGCGACCGCGCATCTTATCGAAGATATCCCCACCGGGATTTATACCATTCCGGAAATCAGTTCTGTCGGCAAAACCGAGCAGCAGTTAACGGCAATGAAAGTGCCTTACGAAGTGGGCCGCGCGCAGTTTAAGCATCTGGCGCGAGCGCAAATCGTCGGCATGAACGTCGGCACGCTAAAAATTCTCTTCCACCGCGAAACCAAAGAAATTCTGGGGATTCACTGCTTTGGCGAACGCGCCGCCGAAATTATTCATATCGGCCAGGCGATCATGGAGCAGAAAGGTGGCGGTAACACCATCGAATACTTCGTTAACACCACCTTTAACTACCCAACCATGGCGGAAGCTTATCGGGTTGCGGCGTTGAACGGCTTAAACCGCCTGTTTTAACGCCTTGTCGAAATGGCCATCCATTGCGCCACGGATGGCCTCTGCCAGTTGCTCATAACGGCTACGCAGCGGCGATCCCGGGCGATAAACCAGCCCCACGGTACGACGCGGCTCCGGCTTAATGCATGGCAGATAAACCACGCCGTCGCGCTTACGCTCCTGCGGTACGGCCAGCGCGGGGAGTAGTGTAATACCACTGCCCGCCGCCACCATGTTACGCAGCGTTTCCAGACTGGTCGCCCGGAAATGGGTATCTTCATCCGCTCCCGCTTCAAAACAGAACCCCATCGCCTGATCGCGCAGACAGTGGCCATCTTCCAGCATCAGTAATTTCTCGCCCGCCAGGTCGGACATCGGCACGCGATCGCGATTCGCCCACGGATGATCCTCATAAATAGCCAGCATCATGGGCTCATCAAACAGCGGCACTTCGATGAACGCCTCGCTCTCTTTCACCAGCGCCAGAATAGCGCAGTCAAGCTTGCCGCTATCGAGTTGCGCTAACAACTGGTGCGTTTGCGCCTCATGCAGATACATTTCCAGCTTCGGGAAAGTCTGGTGCAACATTGGAATGATAAGCGGCAGCAAATAGGGACCAATTGTTGGGATTAAACCAATATGCAGCGGGCCGGACATCGTCTCGCCTTGTTGGCTTGCCATCTCCTTGAGCACCTTGACCTCACGCAGTACGGTACGCGCCTGATCCACCAGCAGTAAGCCCGCCTGGGTAAACAGCACCTTACGGCTCGTACGCTCCAGCAGCATAACGCCCAGCTCATCTTCCAGCTTACGTATTTGCCCACTAAGGGTTGGCTGGCTGACGTGACAGGAGTCCGCCGCTCGCCGGAAATGGCGATGTTCGGCTAACGCCACCAGATATTCAAGATCACGAATATTCATTATTCATCCTCCGTCGCCACGATAGTTCATGGCGATAGGTAGCATAGCAACGAACGATTATCCCTATCAACCTTTCTGATTAATAATACATCACAGAACGGAGCGGTTTCTCGTTTAACCCTTGAAGACACCGCCCGTTTAGAGGGTATCTCTCGAACCCGAAATAACTAAAGCCAACGTGAACTTTTGCGGACCTCTGGTCCGCTTTTTTTTTGCGTAAAAAAGCCCGGCGTCGCTGATGCTCGGCCGGGCAGTATTACCTGATGGCGCTACGCTTATAAGGCCTACAACGCGAGGCGCGCCCTGGCATCGTCGATGGCCTGCGCCACCTGCTGTGGAGAAACGCCGCCTTTTGCCGCCCGTTTATCCAGACACGACTGCAAAGACAATATCGGATACACATCGTCGCCAATCACGCGGCTGAATTTCTGTAAATCGGCCAGCGGCAACGCTTCCAACGGCTTACCCTGGCGAATAGCTTCTACCACCGCCTCGCCGACAATATGGTGCGCTTCGCGGAACGGCACGCCTTTCGCGACCAGGTAATCCGCCAGCTCGGTGGCGTTAGCATACCCCTGTTGCGCCGCCTCCTGACAACGTGGGCGTTTCACCTGAATACCGTCCAGCACCAACGCCGCCATATGCAGGCAGTCAAGCCAGGTATCGAGCGCATCGAACAGCCCTTCTTTGTCTTCCTGCATATCTTTGTTGTACGCCAGCGGCAGACCTTTTAAGGTCATCATCATGCCGGTTAGCGCCCCTTGTACGCGACCGCACTTACCGCGAATCAGCTCCAGCGCGTCCGGGTTTTTCTTCTGCGGCATTAACGATGAACCGGAAGTCACGCGGTCAGAAAGCTCTACAAAACCCGCTTCACCAGAATTAAAGAAAATCAGATCTTCCGCGAAGCGTGACAGATGCACCATGCCGATAGCCGCATCAGAAAGCAGTTCCAGTACGTGGTCACGATCGGACACGCTGTCCAGGCTGTTGCGGGTCGCAGACGCAAAGCCCAGCCAGCCTGCCAATTGTTCACGGTCAATTTCATAGGCCGTTCCCGCCAACGCGCCGCAACCTAGCGGACTCACGTCCAGACGTTTAAGCGTGTCCTGCAGGCGGCTTTCATCGCGCGCCAGCATTTCGACATACGCGAGACACCAGTGGGCGAAAGTCACTGGCTGCGCGCGTTGCAGATGGGTATATCCCGGCATTACCGCGTCCTGGTTCACCTGCGCGGTTTCCACCAGCGCGCTCTGTAGCAGGCGGTTAGCGGTAAGCAGTTCCCTCACCGTCTCTTTGCACCACAGTTTCAGGTCCGTCGCCACCTGATCGTTACGGCTGCGCCCGGTGTGCAGCTTTTTACCCAACTGGCCCACTTTGTCGATGAGCTTACCTTCCACCCAGCTATGGATATCTTCCGCATCGCTTTGCAGGATTTGCTGCGGATTCGCGCGAACCTCCTCCAGCAGCACGTTCAGCGCTTCTTCCAACTGTCGTTGCTCATCGGCAGTCAGTACGCCTACCGTGACCAATGCTTTGGACCAGGCCACAGAACCGACAATATCCTGCTCCGCCAGACGGTAATCGAAGCGCAACGAATCATTGAATTGTTTAAACCGCTGGTCTGCCGCCTGTGTAAAACGCCCACCCCAAAGTGCCATAATAGACTTCCTTAAATTCTTCGAATTTCACTGCCGGATAGCGCTACGCTTATCCGGCTTACAATTTCTGTTCACGTAGGCCCGATAAGGCGCAGCCGCCATCGGGCGAACAAATAGTTAAGCCAGAATACGCGTGCCAATCGGCGTGCCGTTAAACAGCGCCGGCAGTTGCTCCGCATGACGCCAGGAAGCGATATCCACCGGGCGACCCAGCGCCCGCGCAGCATCGAGAGCCGCATTCACTTTCACAATCATCCCGTCGGTAATAATGCCCTGGTCGATAAGCTGCTCGGCTTTGGACGCCGTCATTTCGGCGATACGCTGGCCTTTGCCGTCCAGAATACCGCTCACGTCGGAAAGCAGGATCAGATCGGCCCCCAGCGTCGCCGCCAGCGCGGTTGCCGCCTGATCGGCGTTGACGTTCATCAGTTGGCCGTCGTCTGTTACGCCAATGGAGCTGACCACCGGCAGAAAGCCGTTTTCCAGCAGCATGTTAATCAGCTTCGGCGACCCCGGCTGCGCCAGCCCGACGTGGCCTAACGCTTCATCGAGTTGGGTCACGTTTACGCTGTCGCCATCGCCCAGAAACAGACCAACAGAGGCGATATGGTGTTTCTTCGCCCAGGCCAGCAGAGTCTTGTTAGCGGTTCCCGCCAGCGCGCCGGTAATGATGCCAATCTGATCGGCAGGCGTCACGCGCAGGCCGTCTTTCTTTTTCACTGGCAAATTCAGCCCTTTCATCAGCTCATCCACCACGCAACCGCCGCCGTGAACAATCACCAGCGGACGCTGATGGGACTCACGATAGTTGACCAGCGCGGTAAAAAGACGTTCCAGCGCCTCTTCGCTATCCAGTAATACGCCACCCAGCTTGATAATTAATGGATTCATCATTTCACCCTTAAATAAGAGACTGCGTTTCAGCGAAGCCAAAACGAATATTAGCGCACTGCACCGCCTGCGCCGCTGCGCCTTTCAACAAGTTGTCTTCGGTTGCCACCACAATCAGATGTTCGCCCTGGACGGCAAAACCAATATCGCAGAACGGCAGCCCGACGACGTTCTTTAACGCCGGAACGCCTTTGTCATACAGGCGCACCAGCGGTTTATCGCCATAGGCTTTTTGCAACACGTCGGCGACCTGCGCATGGGTTACTCCCGCTTTCAGGCGGCAGGTAATGGTTTCCAGAATCCCGCGCGGGAAATTCCCCAGATGCGGGGTGAAGATGACCTCCGCGCCCAGATGGGCGGCGATTTCCGGCTGATGACGATGCGTAAACACGCCATACGGTTGCAAACTCACTTCACAGAAACTGTTCGATATTGCCGCTTTGCGCCCCGCGCCGCTCACTCCGCTGGTGGCATTAATTACCGGCCACTGCGTCAGATCCAGAAGCCCGCCGTCAATCAGCGGTTTTAGCGACAACTGCGCTGCGGTTGGATAGCAACCAGGAACCGCAATCAGATTCGCCGTGTTCAGTTTATCGGCATTCCACTCCGCCAGACCGTACACCGCCTGCTCCAGCAGCTCAGGATACTGATGAGTAAATCCGTAGTACTTTTCATAGAAGGCGCGATCGTTTACCCGAAACGCGCCGGAAAGATCGAATACGACGCATCCGGCCTGTAAAAACTGCGGCGCCAGATCGTGGCTCACTTCATGCGCTGTCGCCAGGAACACCACATCAACATCTGCGCTAAAGTCACGTACATCCGACATCGGTTGCAATGGCAGGTCGACAATCCCTTTTAACTGCGGATGTAAATCAGAAATTAACTTTCCTGCATCATTGCTTTGCGCTGAGACGGTCAAAGCGGTTATGGTCATATGTGGGTGGCGATTTACGTAGCTTACAAGCTCTGCGCCCGCATAACCGCTAGCGCCTACAATCAGCGTATTCAACATCGGGTTCCTTTATGCTCAACGTTAATGTATTTTTATTCATAATTAATGCATGAATATTGATACTATCATGACCTGAGGTGTGTCAACAATGAAAAACGTTTTACCGCCATTTATCGAGATTTACCGCGCTCTGATTGCCACACCGTCGATAAGCGCAACCGAAGAATCCCTGGATCAAAGTAATGCGTCTTTAATCACTTTGCTTGCAGGCTGGTTCAGCGATCTTGGTTTCAACGTAGAGGTTCAACCGGTTCCAGGAACGCGAAACAAATTTAATATGCTCGCCAGCACCGGACATGGCGCGGGCGGTTTGCTGCTGACCGGCCATACCGACACGGTTCCCTTTGATGACGGACGCTGGACGCGCGACCCGTTCACGCTGACCGAGCACGACAATAAGCTCTATGGTCTGGGCACTGCGGATATGAAAGGCTTCTTCGCTTTTATTCTGGACGCGCTACGTGACGTTGACGTCACAAAGTTGAAAAAGCCGCTCTACATTCTGGCGACCGCCGATGAAGAGACCAGCATGGCGGGGGCGCGTTATTTTTCCGAAACCACGGCATTACGTCCGGACTGCGCGATCATTGGCGAACCGACGTCGTTGCAACCGATACGCGCGCACAAAGGGCATATCTCTGATGTCGTTCGCGTCCTGGGGCAGTCCGGTCATTCCAGCGACCCGGCGCGTGGGGTTAACGCCATTGAACTGATGCACGATGCGATTGGCCATATCATGCAACTGCGTGACTCGCTGAAAGCGCGGTATCACTACGAGGCGTTTACCGTTCCGTATCCAACGCTGAATCTGGGCCATATTCACGGCGGCGATGCCTCAAACCGTATCTGCGCCTGCTGCGAATTACATATGGATATTCGTCCACTGCCGGGCATGACGTTAAACGACCTTAATGGACTGCTTAACGACGCGCTGGCCCCGGTAAGCGAACGCTGGCCGGGCCGCCTGACGGTGGCGGAATTACATCCGCCGATTCCAGGTTACGAGTGTCCACCGGACCACCAACTGGTTGAAGTAGTAGAAAAACTGTTGGGAACGAAAACCGACGTGGTGAACTACTGTACTGAAGCGCCGTTTATGCAGACATTATGCCCAACGCTGGTGCTTGGTCCGGGCTCAATTAATCAGGCGCATCAGCCGGATGAATATCTCGAAACGCGTTTTATTAAGCCAACCCGGGAATTGATTACCCAGGTAGTACACCATTTTTGCTGGCATTAATGCATATTGCCCGGTGACGCGATGTTTACCGGGCCTACCCCGTCTTGTAGGCCGGATAAGCGCAGCGCCATCCGGCGTCTCTACGCCACATGTTCATAAGCATTTCTTATTTGGCACGATGTGAATTAACTTTAATAAATTACCGTCATTTCTTCGTTTGCTGAACCGATTTCGCAGTAATTGACGCCACGGGTTTTACGTGGCTTTATAAAAGACGGCTAAAAAGCAAAGTCCGAAAAATTTCACGTCACAGCAAGGCGGCAAACGAGCCCATTCCGGAGAACTGGCATAAGGGCGAGAGCAGCCAACGCCGCTGTGGTATGAAAGAGACAGGGCAATTACATTAAAGATGGGGTGTCTGGGGTCATATGAACGAACAATATTCCGCGTTGCGTAGTAATGTCAGTATGCTCGGCAAGGTGCTGGGAGAAACCATCAAGGATGCGCTGGGAGAGCACATTCTTGATCGCGTAGAAACAATCCGTAAGCTATCCAAATCTTCACGCGCCGGCAATGAAGCTAATCGCCGGGAGCTGCTCACCACGCTACAAAATTTGTCTAATGACGAGCTGCTGCCAGTTGCGCGCGCGTTTAGTCAGTTCCTGAACCTGGCCAATACTGCCGAGCAATACCACAGCATTTCGCCAAAAGGCGAAGCCGCCAGCAACCCGGAAGTGATTGCCCGCACTCTGCGTAAACTGAAAAACCAACCGGACCTCAACGACGCAACCATCAAAAAAGCGGTAGAGTCGCTGTCTCTGGAGTTGGTGCTAACCGCCCACCCGACAGAAATTACCCGCCGTACGCTTATTCACAAGATGGGTGAAATCAATAACTGTCTGAAACAGCTTGATAATACCGATATCGCCGACTACGAACGCCACCAGGTGATGCGTCGCCTGCGCCAGTTGATTGCCCAATCCTGGCATACGGATGAGATCCGCAAGCAGCGCCCAAGCCCGGTGGATGAAGCCAAATGGGGCTTCGCCGTGGTTGAGAACAGCCTGTGGCAGGGCGTACCTAACTATCTGCGTGAACTGAACGAACAACTGGAAGAAAATCTCGGCTACAAATTGCCGGTGGATTTTGTGCCGGTACGTTTTACCTCCTGGATGGGCGGCGACCGAGACGGCAACCCGAACGTGACGGCGGATATCACCCGCCACGTACTCTTGTTAAGCCGCTGGAAAGCCACCGATCTGTTCCTGAAAGACATTCATGTTCTGGTATCAGAACTGTCGATGGTCGACGCCACGCCGGAGCTGCTGGCGTTAGTGGGTGAAGAAGGCGCGTCTGAGCCGTATCGCTACCTGATGAAAAAATTGCGCGCCCGTCTGATGGCGACCCAGTCCTGGCTGGAAGCGCGTCTGAAAGGCGAGGAGCTGCCCAAACCGGCTGGCCTGCTGACGCAAAACGAGCAGCTCTGGGAACCTCTGTACGCCTGCTACCAGTCGTTACAGGCCTGCGGCATGGGCATTATCGCCAACGGCGAGTTACTCGACACGCTCCGCCGCGTGAAGTGTTTCGGCGTACCGCTGGTGCGTATTGATATCCGCCAGGAGAGCACCCGCCATACCGAAGCGCTGGGCGAAATTACCCGCTACCTCGGTATTGGCGACTACGAAAGCTGGTCGGAAGCCGACAAGCAGGCCTTCCTGATCCGCGAGCTGAACTCCAAACGTCCGCTACTGCCGCGTAATTGGGAGCCGAGCAACGATACCCGCGAAGTGCTTGAAACCTGCAAGGTTATTGCCGAAGCACCAAAAGGGTCGATCGCCGCCTACGTAATTTCAATGGCGAAAACGCCGTCTGATGTGCTGGCTGTGCATCTGCTGCTGAAAGAGGCAGGTATCGGCTTTGCCATGCCGGTCGCGCCGCTGTTTGAAACCCTCGACGACCTGAACAACGCCGACGACGTGATGACCCAGTTGTTGAATATCGACTGGTATCGCGGGCTGATTCAGGGTAAGCAGATGGTCATGATCGGCTACTCCGACTCGGCAAAAGACGCCGGCGTCATGGCCGCGTCATGGGCGCAGTATCAGGCGCAGGACGCCCTGATCAAAACCTGTGAAAAAGCCGGCATTGAGCTCACTCTCTTCCACGGCCGCGGCGGCTCTATTGGCCGTGGCGGCGCGCCAGCCCACGCGGCGCTGCTTTCGCAACCGCCAGGCAGTCTGGAAGGCGGTCTGCGCGTGACCGAGCAGGGCGAGATGATCCGCTTCAAATACGGCCTGCCGGAAGTCACCGTCAGCAGCCTTTCGCTCTACACCAGCGCAATTCTGGAAGCAAACCTGCTGCCGCCGCCGGAACCGAAAGACAGCTGGCGTCATATTATGGATGAGCTTTCCGTTATCTCCTGTGAAACCTACCGCGGCTACGTGCGCGAAAATAAAGACTTTGTACCGTACTTCCGCTCCGCGACGCCGGAGCAAGAGTTGGGCAAATTGCCGCTCGGCTCACGTCCGGCGAAACGTCGTCCAACTGGCGGTGTCGAATCGCTGCGCGCGATTCCGTGGATCTTCGCCTGGACGCAAAACCGCCTGATGCTGCCAGCCTGGCTGGGCGCGGGTACTGCGCTGCAAAAAGTGGTGGAAGACGGTAAACAAAGCGAACTGGAAGCCATGTGCCGCGACTGGCCGTTCTTCTCCACGCGTCTTGGGATGCTGGAAATGGTATTCTCGAAAGCCGACCTGTGGCTGGCCGACTATTACGATCAGCGTCTGGTGGCGAAAACGCTATGGCCGCTGGGCAAAGAGCTACGAGACCTGCTGGAAGAAGACATTAAAGTGGTGCTGGCGATTGCCAACGATTCGCACCTGATGGCCGACTTACCGTGGATTGCGGAGTCCATTCAGTTAAGAAACGTTTATACCGATCCATTAAACGTGTTGCAGGCCGAGTTGCTGTATCGTTCCCGTCTGACTGAAGAGCAGGGCAAATCGCCCGATCCTCGCGTCGAACAGGCGTTGATGGTCACGATTGCGGGCGTCGCCGCCGGTATGCGCAACACCGGCTAACGCCAAAAGAAAGCCGCCCTCACGCAGTTATGTGGGGGCGGCATGAAATACTGCTGTCATCCTCGTCATTTTTTCAATATATTCCTGTCTGCACATTTTATGCATTTATAAATCTTTCTTAGCAAAACGTGCGGCATAAAGCAGGTTTGCTTCAGATTCTTTTAAGGTTCAGGCGTTACGTTTGGCGCTACGATTAAAGACAGGCTCTCATTATGCAATCCACATTACTCCAGACTAAACCCGCGTTTAGCTGGAAAGCCCTGGGCTGGGCACTGCTCTACTTTTGGTTCTTTTCCACCCTCCTGCAGGCCATTATTTATCTCACCGGATACAGCGGGACAAACGGTCTGCGGGATTCGCTACTGTACAGCTCACTGTGGCTGATCCCGGTCTTTCTGTTTCCAGGCCGCATCCGGGTTATTGCTGCCGTTATTGGCGTCGTACTCTGGGCCGCCTCGCTGGCGGCGCTGAGCTATTACGTAATCTACGGGCAGGAGTTCTCGCAAAGCGTGCTGTTTGTGATGTTTGAAACCAACGCCAATGAAGCCAGCGAATATTTAAGCCAATATTTCAGTCTGAAAATTGTTCTTGTCGCGCTGGCTTATACGGTGGCGGCGATTTTGCTGTGGACACGTCTGCGCCCGGTTTATATTCCATCCCCCTGGCGTTATCTGGTGTCGTTTGCCCTGCTGTACGGGCTGATCCTCCATCCCATCGCGATGAATACCTTTATCAAGCATAAGTCGATGGAGAAAACGCTGGATAGCCTGGCGTCACGAATGGAACCCGCCGCTCCGTGGCAATTTATTACTGGCTACTATCAGTACCGTTTACAGATCGCCTCGCTGAATAAACTGCTGAATGAAAACGATGCCCTGCCGCCGCTGGCTAACTTCCAGGACCACTCCGGCGATGCGCCGCGCACACTGGTACTGGTGATTGGCGAATCGACCCAGCGTGGCCGTATGAGTCTGTACGGTTATCCGCGCGAAACCACGCCGGAACTGGACGCGCTGCATAAAACCGACCCCGGGCTGACCGTGTTTAATAATGTGGTAACTTCGCGACCGTACACCATTGAGATCCTGCAACAGGCGCTAACGTTCGCGGACGAAAAGAACCCGGACTGGTATCTGACGAAGCCATCGCTGATGAATATGATGAAACAGGCCGGGTATAAAACCTTCTGGATCACTAACCAGCAGACGATGACGGCGCGTAATACCATGCTGACCGTGTTCTCTAAGCAGACTGATAAGCAGTTCTATATGAACCAGCAGCGCACTCAAAGCGCGCGCGAATATGACAGCAACGTGCTGGCGCCGTTTAAAGCGGTGTTAGCCGACCCGGCGCCGAAAAAATTCATTATTGTGCATCTGCTGGGAACGCACATTAAATACAAGTTCCGCTATCCAGAAAACCAGGGCAAGTTTGATGGTAAAACCGACCATGTTCCGCCGGGATTAAGCAGCGACGAACTGGAATCGTATAACGATTACGACAACGCGAACCTGTATAACGACTATGTTGTCGCCAGCCTGATTAAGGACTATAAAGCGACCGATCCGAACGGTTTCCTGCTCTACTTCTCCGACCACGGTGAAGAAGTGTATGACACGCCGCCGCATAAGACGCAGGGACGAAACGAAGATTCGCCAACCCGTCATATGTATACGGTGCCGTTCCTGCTGTGGACCTCAGAGAAATGGCAGGCGGCGCATCCGCGCGACTTCTCACAGGATGTCGATCGTAAGTACAGCAGTTCCGAGCTTATCCATACCTGGTCGGACTTAGCGGGCCTGACCTATGATGGTTACGACCCGACGCGTTCCATCACCAACCCGCAGTTCAAAGAGACCACGCGCTGGATTGGCAACCCGTATAAGAAAAACGCGCTGATTGATTATGATACGTTGCCGTATGGCGATCAGGTCGGTAATCAATAGCCTGTATGTTGCCCGATAACGCTAACGCTTATCGGGCCTGGCGTTCTTCTCTCCCGTAGTCCGGATAAGGCGCAAAGCGCCGCTATCCGGCAATAATTGCTTGAGGACATCGGTTTTCGACGTTACTGTTTCCTCTGTTTGCGATCGGCAGGGGATTATCATGTATCACGACGTCAGCCACCTTCTCTCCCGTCTCATCAACGGCCCGCTGCCGCTGCGCCAGATTTATTTTGCCAGCGCCAGCGGCCCAGCGCCGGAACTGGCGTACCAGGTGGATTTTCCGCGGCTGGAGATTGTGCTGGAGGGCGAGCTTACTGACATGAGCATTACCGCCCCGCTCATTCCTTGCGATGTTCTCTACGTTCCGGCTGGCGGCTGGAACATCCCGCAGTGGCAAACGCCCGTCACCACCCTGAGCATTCTGTTTGGCAAACAGCAGTTAGGTTTCAGCGTAGTCCACTGGGATGGTCAGCAGCATCAAAACCTCACGAAACAGCACGTTGCGCGCCGTGGCCCGCGTATCGGCTCTTTCCTGTTACAAACGCTTAATGAGATGCAGATGCAGCCGCAAGAGCAGCAAACGGCCAGATTGATTGTCGCCAGCCTACTAAGCCATTGCCGCGATCTGCTCGGCAGCCAAATCCAGACCGCCTCCCGCAGCCGCGCGCTTTTTGAAGCCATTCGGGAGTATATTGATGAACGCTACGCCGCGCCGTTGACGCGTGAATCGGTAGCACAGGCGTTTTATATCTCGCCAAATTACCTCTCGCACCTGTTCCAGAAAACGGGGGCCATCGGCTTTAACGAATACCTGAACCATACGCGACTGGAACACGCCAAAACGTTGCTGAAGGGCTATGACCTGAAAGTGAAAGAGGTAGCGCACCGTTGCGGCTTTGTCGACAGTAACTATTTCTGCCGCCTGTTTCGCAAAAATACGGAACGTTCGCCGTCGGAGTATCGCCGCCAGTATCACAGCCAGCTAACGGAAAAATAATCCACACGCCAGTAAAAAGAATACAGTAGATAAAACGCGCATTTACTGGATTATTGTAATATCAATGCAAAAACCTCACTCCCCCACATGGCATACAACAGCACGTTATACGTTAACCATCACCAACTTGTGAAGTAAATCACACTTTACCAAGAGCATCACATTTGTCCAGTTTTTGGCAGATTTGTCACATAGCGCATCCGGGGCACGCTCCTTTATCCTGTCCATAACGAAAACTCACGAAGAGAAAGACTATGGAACTCTATCTGGATACCGCTAACGTGGCGGAAGTTGAACGTCTGGCGCGCATTTTCCCGATTGCCGGCGTCACCACCAATCCAAGCATTGTGGCAGCCAGCAAAGAATCTATCTGGGATGTGCTGCCCAGGCTGCAAAACGCCATCGGCGAAGAAGGCACTTTATTTGCGCAGACCATGAGCCGCGACGCGAAAGGGATGGTGGAAGAAGCCAAACGACTGAATAACGCCATCCCCGG
Source organism: Salmonella sp. 32100201201700099SM (assembly GCF_017572645.1). Classification (NCBI taxonomy): domain Bacteria; kingdom Pseudomonadati; phylum Pseudomonadota; class Gammaproteobacteria; order Enterobacterales; family Enterobacteriaceae; genus Salmonella; species Salmonella sp. 32100201201700099SM. The sequence continues at coordinate 19,296 of NZ_JAGERQ010000011.1, forward strand.
CATTGTGGTGAAAATTCCGGTGACCGCCGAAGGTCTTGCAGCGATTAAATTGCTGAAAAAAGAAGGCATCGTGACGCTGGGCACCGCCGTCTACAGCGCGTCGCAGGGCCTGCTGGCGGCGCTGGCGGGCGCAAAATATGTCGCTCCCTACGTCAACCGCGTTGATGCGCAGGGCGGCGATGGCATTCGTATGGTTCAGGAGCTGCAAACGCTACTGGAACATCACGCTCCCGACAGCATGGTGCTGGCGGCCAGCTTTAAAACACCGCGGCAGGCGCTGGATTGCTTACTGGCAGGTTGCCAGGCGATTACCCTTCCTTTAGATGTAGCGCAACAAATGCTCAATACGCCTGCGGTAGAGTCAGCAATAGAGAAGTTTGAGCAAGACTGGAAAAACGCTTTTGGTAATCTGAACCTGTAGGAGAGAAATGTATGGATCGCATTATTCAGTCACCAGGTAAGTATATTCAGGGTGCAAACGTCATCGCGCGTCTTGGCGATTATTTAAAACCAATGGCGAACAACTGGCTGGTTGTGGGCGATAAATTCGTGCTGGGATTTGCCGAAGAGACGCTGCGCAAAAGCCTGACGGGTGCCGGTTTGTCAGTAGAAATCGCCCCGTTTGGCGGCGAATGTTCGCAAAATGAGATCGACAGGCTGCGCGCCGTCGCCGAGAAAAGTCAGTGTGGTGCCGTACTGGGTATCGGCGGCGGTAAAACGCTGGATACCGCCAAAGCGCTGGCGCATTTTATGAACGTCCCGGTCGCTATCGCGCCGACCATCGCCTCTACCGACGCACCGTGTAGCGCGCTCTCGGTTATTTATACGGATGCCGGTGAGTTTGACCGTTATCTGCTGCTGCCGCATAACCCGAATATGGTCATTGTCGATACGCAGATAGTGGCGGGCGCGCCGGCGCGTCTGCTGGCAGCCGGTATCGGCGATGCGCTGGCGACCTGGTTTGAAGCGCGCGCCTGCTCACGCAGCGGCGCCACCACAATGGCGGGCGGCAAGTGTACACAGGCCGCGCTGGCGCTGGCGGAGCTATGCTATAACACGCTGATCGAAGAAGGCGAAAAAGCCATGTTGGCCGCCGAACAGCACGTCGTCACGCCAGCGCTGGAACGCGTCATCGAAGCCAACACCTACCTGAGCGGGGTCGGTTTTGAAAGCGGCGGTCTGGCCGCAGCGCACGCGATTCATAACGGTTTAACGGCGATTCCGGATGCGCACCACTATTATCACGGTGAGAAGGTCGCTTTCGGTACGCTGACGCAACTGGTGCTGGAAAACGCGCCGGTCGAAGAAATCGAAACCGTTGCGGCACTGTGCCATTCCGTTGGCCTGCCGATTACGCTGGCGCAACTGGATATTAAACAGGATATCCCGGCCAAAATGCGCACCGTCGCGGAAGCCTCCTGCGCAGAAGGTGAAACTATTCATAACATACCTGGCGGCGCAACGCCGGATGAAGTGTACGCCGCGCTGCTGGTCGCCGACCAGTACGGTCAACGCTTCTTGCAGGAATGGGAATAAGGTCGGCTTGCAATGAAAAATCCCCGCAATTGCGCGGGGATTTTTTTGCCCGGTGGGCATATGAGACGGTAGGCCGGATAAGCGTTAGCGTCATCCGGCATAAGATTTACAACAGATCGAAACGGTCCAGGTTCATCACTTTCACCCATGCCGCGACGAAGTCCTTCACAAACTTCTCGTGCGCATCGCTACACGCGTAAACTTCCGCCAGCGCGCGCAGTACGGAGTTGGAACCAAACACCAGATCGGCGCGGGTCGCCGTGTATTTCACCTCGCCAGTCAGACGATCCCGGCCTTCGAACAGCTCATTAGATTCGTCGGTCGGTTTCCACTCGTAACGCATATCCAGCAGATTAGCGAAGAAGTCTGTGCTGAGCACGCCCGGTCTGTCGGTAAAGACACCGTTCTGGCTGCCGTCAAAGTTGGTTCCCAGCACACGCATCCCGCCAACCAGTACCGTCATTTCCGGCGCGGTCAACGTTAACTGCTGCGCTTTATCAATCAACAGCGATTCGGTCGTCGACACATCCAGACGCGCACGATAGTTACGGAATCCATCGGCAATCGGTTCAAGCAGCGAGAACATCTCGATGTCGGTCTGATCCTGACGCGCATCCACCCGGCCCGGCGCAAAAGGTACGCTGATGCTGACACCCGCAGCAGCGGCCGCCTGCTCGATACCGACTACGCCCGCCAGCACAATAATATCGGCCAGCGAGGCTTTATTCGTCGTTTTCTGGAGCGCTTCTAATACCGGCAGAACGCGAGCCGCAACGGCGTTGACCTCCCAGTCGCGCTGAGGCGCTAATGCCAGACGCGCGCCGTTAGCGCCGCCACGCTTATCGCCGCCGCGGAAAGTAGACGCGGATGCCCAGGCAACCGAAACCATCTCGCTAATAGAAAGCCCGGATGCAGCGATCGCCGCTTTCAGGTTGATAATGTCTTCCTGCGTTGGCTGGTAGAGCGGTTGCGGCAACGGGTCCTGCCAGATCAGATCTTCTTTCGGCACTTCCGGTCCGATGTAACGCGCTTTTGGTCCCATATCTCTGTGCGTCAGTTTGAACCAGGCACGAGCAAAGGCTTCATTAAAGGCCTGCGGATCGTTAAGGAAACGACGGGAAATCTTCTCGAACTCCGGATCAAAACGCAGCGTCAGGTCGGTGACCAGCATGGTTGGCTTACGTTTTTTCGACGGATCGAACGGGTCCGGAATGATATCCGGCGCGTCTACCGCTTCAAACTGGATAGCGCCAGCCGGACTACGGGTTTGTACCCACTCATATTTGAACAGGTTCTCGAAGAAATAGTTGCTCCACTGGGTCGGCGTCTGCGTCCAGACCACTTCCAGCCCGGAGGTAATAGCATCCGCACCAACGCCGCTACCATAGCTGCTGGCCCAACCTAAGCCCTGCGCTTCAATCGGCGCGGCTTCCGGATCGGCCCCTACATGGGATGCCGCTGCCGCGCCGTGGGTTTTACCGAGGGTATGCCCGCCAGCGATCAACGCCACGGTCTCTTCGTCGTTCATCCCCATATTGCCAAAGGTAGCGCGAATAGCGGCGGCGGCAGAAAGTGGTTCGCCGCTGTGATCCGGCCCCTCCGGGTTAACGTAGATAAGGCCCATCTCGGTCGCGCCCAGCGGCGCTTTTGCCAGCGCTTCAGGGTGTCGGTGAGTCAACCAGGCTTTTTCATCGCCCCAGTTCACATCCAGATCCGGTTCCCAGACATCTTCACGCCCGGCGCCGAAACCGAAGGTACGGAAGCCGGAGTTTTCCAGCGCCACGTTACCCGCCAGAATAAACAGGTCGGCCCAGGAAATTTTCTGGCCATATTTCTGCTTAATCGGCCACAGCAAACGACGCGCCTTATCCAGGCTGACGTTATCCGGCCAGGAGTTAAGCGGCGCAAAACGCTGTTGACCACGACCCGCGCCGCCACGACCATCAATAGAACGGTAGGTGCCAGCGCCATGCCAGGCCATACGAATAAACAAACCGACATAGCTGCCCCAGTCGGCGGGCCACCACGGTTGTGAATCGGTCAGCAGCGCCTTGAGATCCCCTTTCAGGGCGGAGTAGTCTAACTTGCTAAACTCTTTGCGGTAGTCAAAGTCTTCGCCCAGCGGGTTAGAACGGTTGGAATGTTGATTCAAAAGATCCACGCGAAGCTGGTTCGGCCACCAGTCGCGGCTGGCAGTCCCTGCGCCTGCGCTTCGGTCATGCCCCCCCTGATGGAAAGGACATTTTCCAGTGGATAACGTGTTATGGGTATCGTCGGTCGTGCTCATATCTCAGCTCCCTTTTAAAGTGTTACCGTTACGATATACACCAGGAGCAAATAGATATAGTTGAATTAATCCACAGATTCGATAGCTAATACCTTTTATATTTTTAGTTACAGAGATGTAGATCAATATGAGGTGTAATAAAGCTCCCGGCAGGGAGCTGGAGGTTATAAACCCGGTCTTACGCCCAGCGTGTGGCAAATGGCATAACTCATTTCCGCACGATTCAACGTGTAGAAGTGGAAATCCTTCACTCCTTCGCGGCTTAAAATTTTCACCATGTCCATCGCAATGTTAGCGCCCACCAGCTTGCGGGTTTCTGCGTCATCATCCAGCCCCTCAAACATCAGCGACATCCAGGACGGAATGCGGACATTGGTCATATCGGCAAATTTTTTCGCCTGTTTAAAGTTAGACACCGGTAAAATGCCGGGAATAATTTCTACGTCGATACCGGCGGAAACACAGCGGTCGCGAAAACGCAGATAGCTTTCCACATCGAAGAAAAATTGGGTTATCGCGCGGTTAGCGCCAGCATCCACTTTACGCTTCAGATTAAGCAGATCGGCCTGCGCGCTTTTCGCTTCCGGATGTACCTCCGGATAGGCCGCTACTGAAATATCGAAATCGGCCACCTCTTTGAGCAAACCAACCAGATCGGCGGCGTACATCTCCGGCTTACCGCTGCCCGGCGGCAAATCGCCGCGCAAAGCAACAATGTGGCGGATACCGTTATTCCAGTAGTCGCGGGCGATGGTGCGCAGTTCATCGCGCGTGGCGTCAATACAGGTAAGGTGCGGCGCGGCCTCAAGCCCAGTACGCTCTTTAATGCCTTTAATAACACTATGAGTGCGGTCACGTTCCCCGGAGTTGGCGCCATACGTTACCGAAACAAACTTCGGTTTCAGGCTGCTCAGGCGATCGATGGAGTTCCACAGGGTTTGCTCCATTTCACTGGTGCGCGGCGGGAAAAATTCAAACGAAACGTTAATCTGACCCTGTACTTCCGCCAGGCTCTGATTCAGGGCTTCCCGCTGGTTGGCGTGAAAAAAGCTCATACCTTACCTCATCAATCGCATGTTATTATTTGTTGTGCTGTAAACATCTATCCGTTTAGACGTCCAGATGTAAAAATGACGGAAAAGCGGAAGGACGTCAACTGAAAAATCACGCCAAAGAATGAGGAATATTCAGCAAAGTTGAAAAAACTTCATTCTCCATCATCTTGAGCAATACCTTCTTCATACGGTTCCGGGTGTTCTTCAACACATAAAAAATAAGGCGTAAATGATATGATTCAACGACTTTGGCGACGCAGGGACGGGGGAACCAGAAGATGAACACAGCGAATTTCGAGTCGATACATATCATGATCGACGCGCAAGCGTGGCGCAATCTACCGCTGCATCTGCGCCTGTACCACGCTTTTCGCCAATTGGTAATTTCCGGTGCGTTGGCTGATGGCGCAAAGCTACCTTCCGCTCGCGCGCTGGCCCAGCGGCTGCACCTTTCCAGGGATACCGTCGAAAATGCCTATTCCCAGCTTCAGCGCGACGGCTTTATGACCCGCAGGCAAGGGGCCGGGAGTTTCGCCAGCCGCCAAGGGGTTCCGCATATTCAGGGGCAGCACAGCCTGCCGCCATCGCCTCGCCAGACGCCCACGCTTAGCGCCCGCTGGCAGACGATTGCCGATCGCGCCGTATCTTTCGATGCCCGCCGGGTGCAGACGTTTACGCTCGGCCTTGCGGAAACGCGAAACTTCCCGCAAACCATTTGGCAGAATTTTGCCCGCCAGATCCAGCGCGAGCGGGCGCATACGCTAATGCTGCATGGCGATCCGCAGGGAGAGCAGGAACTGCGCCAGCAAATTGCCCATTATCTCAATTTTGAACGCGGCGCGAAGGTCGACGCGCAGCAGATTGTGATTGTCAGTGGCGCGCGTCAGGCATTCTGGCTATGCGGGCAACTGCTGGCAGAGGCCGGGCAGTCGGTGGTGATGGAAAATCCAGGCTATCCCGGCGCGCGTCAGGCATTCTCCGCCGCACAGCTCAACCTTCTTCCCATTGAAGTCGATGGAGACGGTATTCGGGTGGATAAACTGCCGCCTGCGCCGCTGGTTTACGTTACGCCGTCGCACCAGTTTCCCTCCGGTCATTTGCTCTCTCTGGCGCGGCGTCATGCCCTGATTGACTGGGCACAGGCGCATAATGCCTGGATTATCGAAGATGACTACGACAGTGAATTTCACTACAACGGCGCGCCCGTCGCCTGTATGCAGGGGTTAGATCGCGAGCAGCGCACCCTGTATGTCGGCACCTTCAGCAAAACGCTCTACCCCGGTCTGCGCATTGGTTATCTGGTGGTGCCTGCGTCGCTGGCCGCGCACTTTGCCGCTGCGCGTAATTTGCTTGATGGCGCAACGCCCGCGTTGACCCAATTGACGCTGGCGCGATTTATCGCATCCGGCCATTTTGCCGCCCATATCCGCACCATGCGCAGTATGTACGCGGTGCGGCAGGCGTGCCTGGCGCAGGCCATCAACCAGCATCTTAGTGATTGGGTGACGCCGGTAGTGACGCCCGGAGGATTACAAATGCCCTGCTGGCTGCATGAAGGTATTGACGAACAACAGACCCTTAACGCCGCGCGGCGGGCCGGGTTAAACATCGCCGGGATGCGCCAGTTCTGGCTGACGCACCCCGCGCCCACGGGCTGGCTGTTGGGATTCGCCGCGTTTACCCCCTACGAGATTGAAAATGGAGTCAAGCTTCTGCGGGCTGCATTATGCGCCGAAAACGTGCGCCAAGCCGGGCTATAATCTCATAAGGGATGGTATCGCAGGCGGCAGCAACCTCTTCCAGCGTCTGGCTCACGCCAATAAACTCCACAACATCGCCAGACGTTGGCATGATGGCGCTGGCGTCCACCATAAAGCTGTCCATGCAGACCCGCCCCAACACCGGCAACCGAACCCCGCGCCAGCACACGCCCGCCAGAGGACGCAAATTACGCGGAATCCCATCAGCGTATCCGGCGGATACCGTGGCGATACGCAGCGGGCGAGTGGTAGTAACCGTACTGCCGTAGCCAATCGGCGTCCCAACCGGCACGTCTTGCACGCGCAAAATGGTCAACGTCAGCGTAAATGCCGGTTTTAACGGCGTTGAAAACCACGGCTGGGCGACGCCGAACAGCGCAACGCCCGGACGGCAAAGATCTTCCCGCCAGGCCGGATGCAGAAACATACCGCAGGAATTTGCCAGCGAATAACGGCTGGTTGGGAATGCCTTTTTTGCCTGCTGGAGTAGCGTATGCTGATAGACATTTAACGCATGATCCGGCCTGTCGGCGTTCGCCAGATGGCTGATGATATAGTCTGGCGCAGCCCAGCCACGCTGGCGAAAAATCGCGGCCAGCCGCGCCAGTTGCTCCGGCGTCACCCCCAGCCGCGACATGCCGGAATCAAGCTGGATCAAAACCGGACGCCGCTGCGACCGCGCCTCCTGTAGTGCCAGCCACGCCATCACCTGGTCAACAGAATTCAGCAACGGCGTGATCTGTTGCGCGCAACAAAGCGGCATCGCCTGCGGCATGACGCCATTAAGCAACACCACCATCGCGTCAGCCGACAGGATTTTACGTAGCGCCACCCCTTCAGAAAGTTGCGCGACAAAAAAGATCCGGCAATTGGCCGCATACAGGGCTGGCGCAATCGCCTCCTCCCCCAGACCATAGCCATTGGCTTTCAGTACTGCGCCGCATTGCGCGGGGGCGACATGGCGCGCCAGCGTTTGATAATTGTCAACGACAGCGGCGAGATCTACACAAAGAACGCCGCACGCCGCCTGAATTTCAGCAAGTTTCATCATTGGTAAGGCAACGGATAGTTGGTGGTTAATTTAGTCACTTTTTGCCGAATATCGGCGCAAATATCTGTAATATTCGGCGTCTTGATGGCAAAAATAATTTCACTGATCCAGTCCGCGATCAGCGTAAAATCATCGGCATTCATTCCGCGGGTGGCGCAGGCTGCGCTGCCAATGCGAATCCCGGAGGTAATCGACGGCGGCTGCGGATCGCCTGGCAGCGTGTTTTTATTGACCGTGATCCCCGCCAGTTCGAGAAAGTATTCCACCTGAGCGCCGGTTAACCCCTGCGGGCGCAGGTCGATAATGCCCAGATGGCAGTCGGTACCGCCCGTTAACAGCGTCAGGCCGCGCTGCGCCAGTTGCTGACACATCGCTTGCGCATTTTCGATTACCTGCCCGGCGTAACGTTTAAATTCAGGCTGTAGCGCTTCGCCAAGCGCCACCGCTTTAGCCGCGATAACGTGCATCAACGGCCCGCCCTGCAAGCCGGGAAAGATGGCGCTGTCGATTTTTTTCGCCAGCCGGGCGTCGTTGGCCAGAATCATGCCGCCACGCGGCCCGCGCAACGTTTTATGCGTGGTGGTGGTAATCACATCGGCATACGCCAGCGGCGAGGGGGAAACAGCCGCCCGCCACCAGCCCGGCAAAATGCGCCATATCCACCAGCAGTATCGCGCCGACGGCATCGGCAATGCGGCGAAAGCGGGCAAAATCATAGTGTCGTGGGTAGGCCGATCCCCCGGCGATAATCAGCCGCGGGCGCTCACGCTTCGCGATCGTCTCAACCTCATCCATATCAATAAGACCGCTATGCGCATCGACGCCATAATGAAAGGCGTTAAACCATTTACCGGATTGATTGACCGGCGAACCGTGAGTGAGATGGCCGCCGCATTGCAGGCTCATGCCCAGAATTTTGTCGCCGGGTTTCAGCAGCGCCAGATATACCGCCTGATTCGCCTGGCTGCCGGAGTGAGGCTGCACGTTAACGTAACGCGCGCCGAAAAGTTGCTGCGCGCGGGTTATCGCCAGCATCTCAACCTCATCAATGAACTTACAGCCGCCGTAGTAGCGGTGCTGGTAATAGCCTTCGGCGTATTTATTGGTTAACACCGACCCTTGTGCCGCAAGAACGGCAGGGCTGGCGAAATTCTCCGAGGCAATCAGTTCCAGCGAGTGCTGCTGGCGCTGTTGCTCTTTGTTAAGCAGATCAAAAAGCGGATCGTTGTTTATCATGCGGTTCCCCCGAAAATTCATCATGCGATGATTTTCGCAGGGAAAGTTTCCCCCGCACCCCGCCACTTTTTACGCAGGACGCAGACCACCGGATAGAGGGGTAAATTTCAGCAGGAACATGCCGGGAACACAGCGCGTAACCCGGCAAAATTGCAGGCGCTACGCCAGACGGTTGATATCCGCGGTCCACGAATGATCCAGGCCAGACATACCGCCGTCCGGCCTGAATGCGCTAAAGGCCATTGCGCACAGGCAAGTAACCCCTTACTTCTTCACATCCGCAACGCGCATTCCTTTGAGCTGCTCATCCGTGATGGTGTTGCCCGCCTTAAAGTAATCGACTATCGCATTCGACACATAGTAGCCGCCGGAGGTATTCCGCGCCTGGCCTTCCGTGAATGCCGCAAAACCATCGCCGCCGTCGGCAAGGAAGCTGTTGGTAGCGATGTGATAAACCGTAGCATCGTCAATCGGCTTGCCATTGAGCGTCAGCACGGTAACCCGCTGGCCGACAGGTTTGCTGCTGTCATACTTCATCTCCAGCCCTTTAGACACCTGCAATACGCCGTTGCTTAAGCCAGCGCCATGCTCCATCAGGCTGCGCAATTGTTTACCGGTTAAATCCATCGTGACCAGTTCATTAGGGAACGGGAAGGTACTGATTACCGCCCCCATCGTCACCGCGCCAGCCGGGATTTCGTTGCGGATACCGCCAGAGTTAGTAAGCGCTAACTGGGTGTCTTTCCCCGCCGTAAAAAGCAGCGCATCCGCCGCCAGATTCCCCAGCGACGACGATTCGCCATACGCACGGGTCAGCTCAACCGGCGACTGCGCCACCGTTTGCTGCACGACTTTATCGAGCTTTTTGTTCCAGCCGTCGATCACCTGTTTCGTTTGCAGATCTGGCTTCCACTCATCAGCAAAAATGGTCTTCAGCTCGAAGTTCTTCACGGTAAACTGATGCGGCTTTTCCTGGTAGTCCAGCACCAATTTGCCGACATCAATGCCGCCGCTGTCCGTTGAAAGAATCAGCGTATTACCGACTTTAATCGGTTCCGGCGTACCGACATGCGCGTGGCCGGTAATCAAAATATCCAGCCCTTTTACCTGACTTGCGGTCTGAATATCTTTATCCAGCGCGCGTCGCACATCGGTATTCCCCATGCTGGACTGGCGGGCCGGGGTGCCTTCGTGGATCAGCGCGACGGTCAGATCGACTTTACCTTTAAGTTCATCAATGTAACGTTGCAGCCACTTAATTTCATCGCGTGCCTCAATGCCCACGCGCGTCGCGGCGGAAACCGTATCATTAAAAGCAAAGACACCGTGTAAGCCGATTACGCCAATCTTGACGCCATCTTTTTCAACAATGGTGTACGGCTTATCCCAGAAGGATTTACTGCTGTCCTCATAAAAAATATTGCCCTGTACGATAGGGAATTTCGCCCGGCTCAGTTGCAACAATGTATTGTCCCAGCCATGATCGAACTCATGATTACCGATAGTGGCAGCGTCATACTGCATGGTATTCAAAATATCGATAATCGCTTTACCCTTCGTCAGGCTGCTGATATACGGTCCGGTAAAGTAATCTCCGGCATCAAAAAACCACGTCGCCTTATTTTTGGCTTTTTCCTGCTTCACCAGCGTAGCGATATTGGCCCAACCGCCAATATCGCGTTTACCGTCAGCAATCCACGGCACTTTATAAGGCTCCACATGGGCGTGTAGATCGTTGGTGTAAATAATGGTGACATCTTTGGCGCAGGCCCAGAACGGCAGCGTGAACAAAATACTGGCTGCAAGCAGTTTTACTTTCATAAATAAGTCCCTTTCAGTCATATAAAGATTCGCTACGTTACGTTCTGAAAGGTTTTTTTATGTGAGAGTCCTCACACCCGCGTACCGTTTTATGAAGGCAGAATCAACGACCTGCCAAAATCGTTGGTAAAATGTATGCCGCCTCTGTTCACCATTAATGCCTGCAAAAGCGCTGGTTGTCGCAATCTTGGGCTGCCTGACTCGCCGGATTATGTGTGGCCGGACTATCGCCTGGGTTATCCGGCATTGCATTGTCGAGCCTGCGGCAGTTATCCGCCGCTCTTCAACGAGGGGGAATTTCGCCGCTGGGCGTCTGCTTATATCGCGCAATATGCCAAAGAGCATGGTCACTTTTGTCCCGACTGCTATCAAAAAACATGGATTCGCTATGGACGTAATCCCGGCGGAACGCAGCGACTTCAGTGCCAGTACTGTAAGAAGGTCTGGACGCCAAAACAGCACGCGCTGAATGTCGCCGAAACGCCGGAACAGATTTGCAGTATTCCGCTGCTCGTACCGTTTCAGGGAGCGAATGCCTTCCAGCAATTGTACTTTTTATTCAGTTTTGACGCTGTTCGCGGCAATATTCTTCACCTTTCCAGCAATTTCACGTTACTTTCTGCCGGAAAGAGTTTGCATTACCACTGGAAAGGAATTGCGCCGCCCGAGGGTGAGAATGGCGATATTATTCACCGTATCGCCACTAAAGAACGGCAATTTTTACAGCGCAGTCAGTTCGATGAGATTCAGTATGGCCCGGCGGCGCTTAAACGTAACGCGCAAGGAACAATACTTCGCCCGGTCATTACGGCGCATGGTCATTTTCGGGTGCTGAAAAACCGCTTTCCTGATGTCACGACACACATCATTGCCCATGAGTGTTTTTTGCACGGCGCGGTCATTACGGCATGGGCGGAGCGGTTTCGCCAGCGTCTCTCCTCGCTGTGGTTCGTTGAGGAAGAGATAAACGATGACGATTGCCGCGCAGAGTGGCAACTGTTAGGCAAAACATGGCAGGGATGGTGGCAAAATCAGTGGCAACTCTGGGGGCAAGGTCACAACCGCAAAATGGTCTGTTCGTTAACCGGTTCCCACTTAGAACAAGGTGTCGCCGTTAATCTGGCGGCCAGTCGCCGCTTTGTTACCTGGCTATGGCAACAACCTGAATTCCAGCAAAGCGCCCACTATTCCGCCAAACGCGTCACGCAAATTCTGTATTTGCTGACGGAAAAATATAACTCACAATGGAATCACATTTAACCCAATGATGTAATGCCACGCATAAAAAATCACAGATTATCATTCAGAAGGCGCTATAGATTTAATCACCTCACATCCTGCTTTTATACGCTGAAAAAGAATAGAACTATTTGATAAAATGGCCCTTCGTTTTAAGTTAAAATCGGCTATAAACGTTATTCACATAATCAATATTTATTATCAATTTAAATAGTTCTATACATTCTTATTTTCTATGGAAAACAAGGGATAAATATGGAAATTACTTTACCGTCAATGTCAGATAAAAAATGGACCTGCGCCGATCTCCTGAGTAGCTATCGATTCTGGGGGATCACTTTTTTCTTTTTGGTGCTCTCTTTTATCAGTTCGCTGGGATCGTCGTATGGTGTTTATTTTTGGAGTAAATCACTGTCTATTCCAGCCGATCGTATTAGTGTTATTCTCGTTTGCGGCCAACTGGGATACCTCCTGGGTATGGTTGCCAGCTGGTTTGTCTGCCGTATAAAAAATTGTTACCCCTTCTACTTTGTTGCGCTCCTGTTAATCATTGGCGTGGTCTGTTCCTTCTGCATAAATGGCCCGTCTGACGTAGTCAGGCTTATCATAGCGCAGTTTTTAATTAATCTGGGTATGGGGATCGTAACGCTGTTAGTCCCCATGCTGCTTTTCAGCGCTATCGGCAGTGCTCAGACATTTGTTATTTTATTTAGCCTCTGCTTACTGTTCAAATTTATCATCGCTGGCTATCTGTCTATATTTATATACTCAATTCCTTATATAGGAATAATCGTAATTACTTTAGCGGTTATCGCGCTTTTGCTACTATTACCGCTCAAAAAAGAACTTTTCTATATTGCACCGCCCAAAAGGTTCTCATCAACCCAGCGACCTGAGTGCGCAGAACCCCTTGTCGTCGCATTATTGGCATTTTTCATTCCATTTTATATTATTTATTGGTTCTTCAGAATTCACCGGGAAATGCAATTTGTGGCGCCTTCGCCCCGACTCATGACCGCATGTGGCGCGGGATGGCTGTCAGCCATTATGCCGTTTGGCACAGCCATATTGTGTCTGACGCTTAGCGACGAAATCCGCGCTCTGCTGGCGAATAAAAACGAAGATGGCGGAATACGAACCGGCTGGACACTATTCTGGGCATTACTGCTGCCACCCGTCGGCGCGGCGATTATCCAGGCAAAAATGAACCGTTTTATTACTGCTAATACCGCGGATACTGCTGACAGAGGATAAACATGGAAGGTTTTGAGTTATTTCCAAAAATTAAAGGCGCGATCAAATGGATGGCCGAGCACAGTGACTCGGTAATTCATTTTGGCTGGAATGTTGTTGCCGCCATCATTCTACTTTTCATCGGTAAGTTAATAGCTCGCTTACTATCGAGAGGTCTGGAAAAATTACTTCTCAGGCGGCAAGTGGATGCCACTATTGTCCACTTTTTCTCCGCGCTGGTTCGCTACATCACGATAGCTTTCACGGCAGTAGCCGCTCTTGGCCGTGTCGGTATAGAAACCTCCTCAATTATTGCCGTTATCGGCGCGGCGGGTTTAGCCATTGGCCTGGCGCTGCAAGGGTCACTTTCCAACTTTGCCGCAGGCGTACTGCTTGTCTCCCTGCGTCCTTTCCGCGCCGGGGAAATTGTACAAATTGGCCTGGTTATCGGCACAGTAGAAAAGGTCCATATTTTCTCCACCACTCTGCTCACTGCGGATAGCAAAGAAGTTGTCATCCCGAATGGTAAAATTATTGCTGATAATATTATCAACTATTCACGACACCCCTATCGACGTATTGATCTGATTATTGGCGTGGATTACCAAAGCCGTATTGCTGACGTAAAAAGCGTGATACATCGTATTATTGAACAAGATCATCGCATTGATAAAACCCGCGATATTACGGTCCGCCTGGGCGAACTTGCGCCCTCTAGCCTGAATTTCTATGTTCGCGTATGGGTGCCCAACGCTCAGTACTGGAGTACTTACTACGATCTTCTGGAAAATATCAAGGAAGCAATGGATGAAAACGGCATCAATATTCCTTACCCCCGGATGGATGTCCGGGTTGAGAATGTAAAAAGCATCACGCCATAATGTTTCGTCAGCAATCGGATAGCGCTTCGTATATCAGTATCTACAGAATGACTGCATAACGTATTGATGAGGGAGCGAAGCGCAACCTGGCGCTTCGCTCACGAACTTGCCTTTATTACAGCAACTGCGCCAGGCGGTTGATATCCGACTGAATCGCCCCGGCGGTCACATCGCGACCCGCGCCCGGCCCACGGATCACCAGCGGGTTATCGCGATACCAGCGGCTTTCAATAGCAAAGACATTATCGCACGGCAGCAGCGCCGCCAGCGGATGCTCCGGACGCACCGCTTCAACGCCGACGCGCGCTTTGCCATTGGCGTCGAAACGCGCCACGTAACGCAACACCAGCTCCAGTTCGCGGGCTGCCTCCAGACGCTGCACCATCTGTTCATTCAGCGCGTCGCCGTTTTCGAAAAAGTGATCGATAGACCCTTCTTCACAGTGCGCCGGTACCAACGATTCTACACGCACCTGATCCGGCTCGATGTCGTATCCCGCCTCGCGCGCCAGAATCACCAGCTTACGCATGACATCTTTTCCGGAAAGATCGACGCGCGGATCGGGTTCGGTCAGCCCCTGCTGCCAGGCCTGATCCACCAGATCGGTAAACGGCACCGTACCGTCAAATTGCAGGAACAGCCAAGATAGCGTCCCGGAGAAGATCCCGCTGATCGAGAGAATCGTATCGCCGCTGTCAATCAGATCCCGCACCGTGTGGTTGATCGGCAACCCCGCGCCCACGGTGGCGTTATACAGCCAGTAACGCCCGGCTTTTTCAAACGCGTCATGAATCTGGCGATACTTATCGCTGGCGCTTGCGCCCGCCAGTTTATTGGCGCTAATCACATGAAAACCGTGGCTGGCGAAATCAAGGTACTGATCGGCCAGTTGCTCGCTTGCTGTCACATCCAGCACCACTAAATCATCATACGGATGCGTGCGCATCCACAGGAATAGCGACTCTTCGTCCTGCTCAACGGCTTCATCATCAAAGAATGCCAGCGCGCGGCTGGCGTCCAGCCCTTCATAATTCAACAGGCTACGGCGGCTATCCACCACGCCCGCCAGCACAAATTCAAAACCAGTACGCGCGGAAAGCGTGCTTTGTTCACGGGCAAATAGTTCCAGCCAACGGGAGCCGATGTTCCCCTTACCGAACAGCATCAGGCCAATGCGTTTTTCGGCGCGGAAAACAGACTGGTGCAGCCCCTGAATCAGGCTCTCAGTCGGGCCGGTACGCAGCACCGCCACCAGACTGATGCCCTCCTCCGACTGCCAGGTAAATTCCACTGGCTGACCTTTAAGCTGCTGCCAGAAGCGATGGCAGTGTAGCGGATTGCGAGTAACGCCCGCACCGACCATCGCCACCAGCGCCAGCCCCTGCCGCAGGCGCAATTCGCCCGGCAGCCCGACATCGTCGAGGAGTTTCAGTACGCTATCCGCTACCTCGGCGGTATAGCAGAACTGCAATAGCTGGCGATCGCGATGCACGCCCACCGCCAGCGGACGCGCCTGCGCCCGTTTTAAAATTTGGTCGAGCTCTTTGTGCGCCAGCCTGAAATCCTGGCTGGCGGGCACCTGAAACTCAATCAGACAGATATCGTCGTGACTGGTCACGATACGCGCGCCCGTCCCGGAAGCCAGCACCCGTTCAATTCGGGTTGACCCTTGATCCGGCGTGTAGCTACAGCGCAACTGCAAATCGATATCGCTGCCGGACACTGGCTGTAGCGTACGGGCGTGCAGAACAGGCGCCGCCAGACGCGCCAGCTCGCTGGCTTCGTCCAGACGCAGCAACGGCAGCAGGCAGGCATCTTTCACTTTGCGCGGGTCGGCACTATAAACGCCCGCGACATCGCTCCAGATGGTCACGCGGGAAACGCCCGCCAGCGCGCCGATTTGCGTGGCGGAATAGTCGGAACCGTTCCGGCCTAACAGGACCGTTTCGCCGTCGTGATTGCGGCTGATAAAGCCGGTCACGACCAGACGTTTGCCAGGATGCTGCGCCAGTAGCTGTTGCAATAAAGGATAAGATAGCCCTTCATCAACCTGCGGCTGTGCGGCGCGTTCGGCGCGTAAAAATGCGCGCGCGTCCAGCCAGGCGGCATCCAGACCCTGCTGATTCAGGACGGCGGACATCAATCTCGCCGACCAAATTTCGCCGTGTCCGACGATCTCAGCATAGACGGCATCCGTTACGCCGCCGTCGAGCAAGGCGGCAAGACGTTCCAGATCGCTGATAAAAGCGCTGGTTAAGTCATCTGCCGCGTCGGCGGGAAGCAGCCCGCTAATCAGATCGCACTGGTAGCGGCGTAACGTCTGTAATACCTGATGCGCAGAAAGGCGATCGGTCTGGCTTAACTTGAGCCAGCTAATCAACTGGTTGGTGGTACTGCCTGCGGCGGACACTACCATCATATCGTCAGGCTGCGAATACTCCGCCATAATGCCTGCGACACGCAGGTAACACTTCACATCCGCCAGACTACTGCCGCCAAATTTATGCAGTTGACGACCTTTCGCCCCTGCCTGCGCAATCACACTCATGTTTACCCCTTGTTTGCAGCCCGGAAGCCATTTCCCAGGTCGGCAATTAAATCTTCGCCATCTTCAATACCGGTGGAGATACGCAGTAGCGTTTCGGAGATCCCGGCGGCGGCACGCGCCTGCGGCGACATACCGGCATGCGTCATGGTGGCGGCGTGAGAGATCAAACTTTCCACTCCCCCTAAAGATTCCGCCAGCGTAAACAGCGACAGCCCGCCCAGAAAACGACGCAGCGTCTCCTCATCCCCATCCAGTTCAAAACTCAACATTGCGCCAAAGCCTTTTTGCTGGCGCGCGGCAATTTCATGCCCCTGATTTTCCGGCAGCGACGGGTGATACAGTTTTTTCACCAACGGCTGGGTTTGCAGATATTTCACAATCGCCTGCGCGTTGCGCTGCGCCAGCTCCATACGCGGCACCAGAGTTCGCAAACCGCGCAGCAGCAGATAGCTATCAAACGCCCCGCCGGTCACGCCAATATTATTCGCCCACCACGCCAGTTCAGTGACCACTTCCGGATCTTTCGCAATCACCACGCCGGCCACGACATCCGAATGACCGTTGAGATATTTCGTGCATGAATGCAACACCAGATCGGCACCCAACGCCAGCGGATTTTGCAGCGCCGGGCTTAAAAACGTGTTATCAACGACGCTCACTGCGCCCGCCTCGCGCGCCAGCCGACAGATTTTCGCAATATCCACCACGCGTAACAATGGATTACTTGGACTTTCTACCAGTACCAGCTTCGGTTTTTCTTCCAGCGCCGCCTGTAAGGCGCGTTCATCGCCCTGATCGACAAACCGCACACAATAACAGCCGCGTGTCGCCAGACTGTCAAACAGACGATAACTGCCGCCGTAGCAATCATGCGGCGCGACCAGCAGATCGCCCGGCTTGAGGAAAACGGTGGTGACCAGATGAATCGCCGACATGCCGGTATTCGTCAATACCGCGCCCGCGCCGCCTTCCAGTTCCGCTAATGCGCGCTGAACCACATCACGCGTGGGATTACCGCGGCGGGAATAATCATGCGCGCGCGGCTCATTGAAACCGGTAAAGTTATAGGTACTGGAGAGGTGGATTGGCGGCACAACGCAGCCGTATTGCTCGTCGTCGTTTAATCCGCTACGCACTGCGATAGTGGCCTGTTTACGCGTCATATGAAGATATTCCTGGCTGAGTCGGTGAAAGTCAGGCCACAGATTAACCACTACCACAATAGACGTCAATACATCTGGACATCTAAACTTCTTTGCGTATAGATTGAGCAAACCGCAAATAGCCGTTAAAATTATATGCATTAGCGCACATCTGCGACCGCTAACTTCGTGTCAGGGCCGCGCCACTACGGTAAACTACGCGCGATTATGGTCCGGGCTCAGGTTCAGACCTCAATATTAATGACGAAGAGGATTAAGTATCTCATGGCTGAATGGAGCGGCGAATATATCAGCCCATACGCTGAGCACGGTAAGAAGAGTGAGCAAGTCAAAAAAATTACGGTTTCCATTCCTCTGAAGGTGTTAAAAATCCTCACCGATGAACGTACGCGTCGTCAGGTGAACAACCTGCGCCACGCCACCAACAGCGAGCTGTTGTGTGAAGCATTTCTGCACGCCTTTACCGGGCAACCCTTGCCGGATGATGCCGATCTGCGAAAAGAGCGCAGCGATGAAATCCCGGAAGCGGCAAAAGAGATCATGCGTGAGATGGGGATTGACCCGGAAACGTGGGAATACTGATAACAAAGCATGCGGTCAGAACGCCTCTGGCCGCGCTTTTTTAACGATTTCCCCTGTACACGGCTATCTCCGACATTGTTCTAAACGTTCATCTTCCCGAATAGCCTTCGGTGGATAAATTTGTCAGACATGATAAGTTTCTCTTCGTTATTTTCCTGAAAAAATTCCCGGCATGCCATAATCGATATAATTTTATTATATTTAAACTTCCAATCTTTATTTAAAGTTTCACGTAGCAAAGCGTACATGAATAATAATACACCGCCATATATTTACTGAACAAATAGTATAACGATGAGTATTGTTAAAAAGACCATGGACACCTCATATTTGTGACCAACATCATTATTCCCCTCCGCGGATTGTTTTACTTTTTTAAATGTTTTTTCATCTCCGATAAATAAGAAGGTTAATATACATTCATTTTATCGATAATATCGAATGGGGAAATAAATATGTTATTTACAAGGAAAGTCTTACCTGTATTATGCTGCCTGTGTTTGAGCGGCAGCGTTTTGACCTCAGGTGTTTTAGACCCAAACAGGCCAATGGTCGCATCAGCAGATGTCATTCCAGTCCATGAGGGGCCATTAGGTATGGTCGATGTCGCCCCCTACGGCGGCGTTTTCCCATTAACAGCAATCATTAATAAAGCCAATCATAATGTACAGAACGTGAAGGTTACCGTTTTAGGGAAAGGGGAAAAAGGTATCCCGATCAGTTATGATGTCGGCCCGCAGGCTATAAATACCCATGACGGCATACCTGTATTTGGCTTGTATCCAGATTATGTCAATAAAGTTAAAGTTGACTGGACTGAAGAAGGTAAAAAACAAACTTATACGTGGTCCATTTACGCCGCACCGGTATCATTACCCTCTACTACCGGGCAAACTGCCGTTCTTCCTACGGTAGAACCGGTTAAAGTCGATAGCTCGCTTAAAAATCGCTTATATCTTTTTAACCATATAACGGGGATGCCAAGAGCCGGCCACATTATGCATGTCGCAGGCGGCGCGGCGAACTGGGATTATACCGGTATCAACTGGATTAGCGATACGAATGGCGATGTTCGCGGCTATATGAATATTGATAAATTCCGTAACCAGGATGATATAACGCGCTTTGGTTCCATGATGAGCTTCCATCAGGTTAACGATGGCAATCTTATTTTTGGCCAGGGTCAACGTTACTTTAAATATGATTTCTTAGGCCGCGTTATTTCTGATAAACGACTGCCAAAAGGATTTATTGATTTTTCGCACGCCATTACCGAAACGCCGAAAGGCACCTACCTGCTGCGTGTCGCAAAAGAAAATTATCCATTAAATGGTAAATACACCATCAATACTGTGCGTGATCATATTCTTGAAGTTGACCAGAACGGCGATACCGTCGATTACTGGGATCTGCCAAAAATCCTCGACCCCTATCGTGACGACGTTATTCTGGCGATGGATCAGGGAGCGGTATGTTTGAGCGTCGATGCCGAACATTCCGGTCAGGTCATGACCAAAGAGCAGCTTGCAAAACAACCCTTCGGCGATATCGCGGGTTCCGGCCCGGGCCGCAACTGGGCGCATGTTAACTCCGTCAGCTACGATCCTCGCGACGACAGCATTATCATTAGCTCGCGCCACCAGTCTGCCATCATCAAAATTGGTCGCGATAAAAAAGTGAAATGGATACTTTCCGATCCATCCGGCTGGAAAGGCGAACTGGCGAAAAAAGTGCTGAAACCCGTAGACAGCAACGGTAAACCGCTAACCTGCGAAGCGCACCACTGCGACGGTGGATTTGACTGGACATGGACACAACATACCGGTTGGTTAGTGCCATCCAAAAGCACCGGAGGTAACACCGTCGTGACCGCCTTTGATAACGGCGATGCGCGCGGCATGGAACAACCGGCCATGCCGTCAATGAAATATTCCCGCGGCGTGGAATATCAGATTGACGAAAAAAATATGACGGTTTCCCAAATGTGGGAATATGGTAAAGAGCGCGGTTTTGACTGGTACAGCGCCATTACTTCCGTCACGGAATATCGCCCGGAAACCAAAACGATGTTCATGTACTCGGCCACAGCGGGAATGAGCGGTACAAATCCAATCGTTTCCGTTCTGGATGAAGTCAAAGACGGTACTCAGGATGTGATGCTGGAGCTAAAAGTACACAGTAACCGTGCTGGTATGCTGGGTTATCGGGCGCTGATTATCGATCCAGAGCAGATGTTTAAAAAATAAAGCGTGAGAGTAAAAGTAAAACAGGCGGAAGCCAACTTCCGCCTGAATGGTTAAAACGTATTGTAGTTATGACATTCGCCTTATTGCCCTCGGAGAGGAATGCAAAAATATCAATGAATTACCAATCCGGCACCGACCCGATAAGCGCAGCGTCATTAGACAAACGCCACAACATACCGCGCCTTTGCTGGTGATATGTCATGAAAAATCTCTTTATCGCCTGGTTAAGTTTATTGCTATATGGCTGCACAACCTTTCCACAAGCCGTAAAACCTACGACAGGCGGACAGCCCTACCCGACGGAAATCTATATCGTCAGTCATGGCTGGCACACGGGAATTATTGCGCCGGCCCATGATGTTAATACCGTTCTGCCACAGCTTAAAAAACGGTTCGTTCAGGAGGCGCAGTGGTATGAAATCGGCTGGGGCGATAAGGGCTTTTATCAGTCACAAGAAATAACCACCGCGCTTACGCTCCAGGCCATGTTCTGGTCATCCGGCGCGGTTATGCACATCGTCGCCTTTTCCGGTAAACCAGAACGCTATTTCGCCGGTAGCGAGATAAAATCACTGCTCCTGCACACAAACCAGCGTAACAGTCTGATGCGTTATCTGGGCCGCAGCTTTGCGCGTGACGAAGAGGGTAATCTGATTCCGTTAAAACAAGGAATTTACGGCGATAGCCAGTTTTACGCCGCGAATGGCCGCTACGGCATACTCAATACCTGCAATAAATGGACAGCGAAGGGGCTGGAAAGCGCGGGACTAACTATAAATCCTTCGTTAAAACTCACGGCAGGAAGCGTAATGAAAGCGATTACGGATCACAGAATGTGTCTGAACAAATACTGTTATCCCTAGAAAACAAAAAAAGCGCCCTGCGGCGCTTTTTTTCTGGCGGTAACTTATTTGCTGCCAGGGATGCTGAAGCGCTTGTTGAAGCGCTCAACACGACCACCGGTATCAACAACACGCTGCTTACCAGTGAAGAACGGGTGGCATTTGCCGCACACGTCCAGGTTCAGGTCGTGACCCACGGTAGAGTGGGTTTTGATAACATTACCGCAAGAACAGGTTGCAGTAATTTCTACGTAATTCGGGTGAATACCTTTTTTCATGGGGAACCTCAGTGTAAGGCCGCGTCGCTCTTCCAGCCCTAACGCCAGACACCACGCGAAGTTAATAGTAAAGGGTTTGATGCTCACAACACGCACCAAAGGCGGCGAATCATACAGAATTTGACCACCGTATGCAAACTGATCCGCGCTCCCTTATCGTAATGTGTATACTACCCGACGAAATTTCAAGTCAGGAAGATACTATGTCCGTCGCGCACGTTGCCTTGCCCGTTCCGCTTCCCCGAACCTTTGATTACCTGCTGCCGGAAGGCGGGGTCGCCAAAGCCGGGTGCCGCGTGCGCGTGCCGTTCGGCAAGCAGCAAGAGCGCGTGGGCATTGTCGTCTCGGTTAGCGACCACAGCGAATTGCCGCTTGATGAATTAAAATCGGTCATTGAAATCCTGGATAACGAGCCAATCTTTTCTCCCTCCATCTGGCGCTTACTCCTCTGGGCGGCGGATTACTACCACCATCCCCTCGGCGACGTTCTGTTTCACGCTCTGCCGGTTTTACTGCGTCAGGGAAAACCAGCCAGCAACGCGCCCCTATGGTATTGGTTCGCCACCGAAGAGGGGCAAGCCGTCGACATCAACAGCTTGAAACGCTCCGCCAAACAACAACAGGCGCTGGCGGCGCTGCGGCAAGGAAAGATCTGGCGCTATCAGGTAGCCGAGCTTGATTTTACTGACGCCACGCTGCAAACGCTGCGGCGTAAGGGGCTTTGTGAGCTTGCCAGTGAAACGCCCGCGTTTACCGACTGGCGGGAGCATTATGCCGTCGCAGGAGAGCGCCTGCGGCTAAATACCGAACAGGCGACAGCAGTCGGCGCAATTCACAGCGCGTCGGACGGTTTCTCCGCCTGGTTGCTGGCAGGCGTAACCGGTTCCGGCAAGACCGAAGTGTATCTGAGCGTGCTGGAAAACGTCCTCGCCCAGGGCAAACAGGCGCTGGTGATGGTGCCGGAAATCGGCCTGACGCCGCAAACGATCGCCCGTTTTCGCGAACGTTTTAACGCGCCGGTGGAAGTGCTGCATTCCGGGCTAAACGACAGCGAGCGTCTTTCGGCATGGCTGAAAGCGAAAAACGGCGAAGCGGCGATTGTCATCGGCACGCGCTCCTCGCTGTTTACGCCGTTTAAAAATCTTGGCGTAATTGTCATCGACGAAGAGCACGACAGATCTTATAAACAGCAGGAAGGGTGGCGCTACCATGCCCGCGATTTGGCTGTGTATCGCGCCCATAGCGAGCAGATCCCGATTATTCTCGGCTCCGCCACCCCAGCCCTGGAAACGCTATGCAACGTGCGGCAGAAAAAATACCGGATGCTGCGTCTGACGCGGCGCGCAGGCAACGCCCGCCCAGCCCTGCAGCATGTGCTGGATTTAAAAGGCCAGCGTCTTCAGGCGGGACTGGCGCCCGCCCTTATCGCCCGTATGCGCCAACATCTCCAGGCCGACAATCAGGTAATTTTATTTCTTAACCGCCGGGGATTCGCGCCCGCGCTGCTTTGCCACGACTGCGGCTGGATTGCGGAGTGCCCGCGTTGCGATCACTACTACACGCTGCACCAGGCGCAGCATCATTTACGCTGTCATCACTGCGACAGCCAACGTCCGGTACCGCGTCAGTGCCCCTCCTGCGGCTCCACACATATGCTACCGGTTGGGTTAGGGACGGAACAGTTGGAGCAGGTGCTGGCGCCCTTCTTCCCCGGCGTGCCGATCTCACGAATCGACCGTGATACCACCAGTCGTAAAGGCGCGCTGGAGCAGCATCTGGCGGAAGTTCACCGCGGTGGAGCGCGCATTCTGATAGGCACACAAATGCTGGCGAAAGGCCATCACTTTCCGGACGTCACGCTGGTGGCGTTGCTGGACGTCGATGGCGCGCTTTTTTCCGCAGATTTTCGTTCGGCGGAACGCTTTGCCCAGCTCTACACTCAGGTTTCCGGCCGCGCCGGGCGCGCGGGCAAACAGGGCGAAGTGGTGCTCCAAACGCACCATCCTGAACATCCCCTGCTGCAAACGTTACTGTATAAAGGCTATGATGCGTTTGCGGAACAGGCGCTGGCGGAACGGCAAACGCTCCAGCTTCCGCCGTGGACCAGCCATGTCATTATTCGCGCAGAGGATCACAACAATCAGCAGGCGCCCGTCTTTCTCCAGCAGTTGCGTAATCTGATTCAGGCCAGCCCGCTATCAGACGATAAGCTGTGGATCTTAGGTCCGGTTCCGGCCCTCGCGCCAAAACGCGGCGGCCGCTATCGCTGGCAAATTTTACTTCAGCATCCTTCACGGATTCGCCTGCAACACATCATCAGCGGCACGCTGGCGTTGATCAATACGCTCCCGGAAGCGCGGAAAGTTAAATGGGTTCTGGACGTCGATCCGATTGAAGGATAGTCCTCACGATGCGAGGCGGATCGTAAAATTAAAGATCCATCACACTTTTTATGAAAATTCTGTAACCGCTTCCACGCACTATCTGATAAAAATGTTTTCGATGAGTGTTACCAGGGATAGATCTGCGCCAGCAGTTCCCAGGCGAGGAGAAAGAGTGAAATCGAACAAGCAGGTTACTGCCGCTACGATGAAGGATGTTGCGTTGAAGGCGAAAGTCTCTACGGCAACCGTATCCCGCGCGTTAATGAACCCCGATAAAGTCTCCCAGTCGACCCGTAGCCGGGTTGAACAGGCCGCGCTTGAAGTGGGTTATTTCCCGCAGTCGATGGGGCGAAATGTAAAACGCAATGAATCCCGTACGATTCTGGTGATTGTCCCGGATATTTGCGATCCCTTCTTCAGTGAAATTATCCGCGGTATCGAAGTGACCGCGGCAGAACAGGGGTATCTGGTGCTGATTGGCGATTGCGCCCATCAAAACCAGAAAGAAAAAACCTTTCTTAATCTCATCATCACCAAACAGATCGACGGCATGGTACTTCTCAGTTCCCGACTGCCCTTTGACGCCAGCGTTGAGGAGCAGCGCAATTTGCCTCCGATGGTGATGTCGAATGAGTTTGCGCCGGAGCTTGAACTGCCGACGGTACATATCGATAACCTGACCGCCGCGTTCAATGCCATGAACTACCTGTTGGATTTGGGCCACAAGCGGATTGGTTGTATTGCGGGGCCGGAAGATATGCCGCTCTGTCACTATCGCTTACAAGGTTACGTACAGGCATTAAGACGCAGTGGCATTGTGGTCGATCTGCATTACATCGCCCGTGGCGACTTTACCTTTGAAGCCGGGGCAAACGCATTAAAGCAGTTGCTTGAGCAACCGTTGCCGCCTACCGCCGTCTTTTGTCATAGCGACGTAATGGCGCTGGGCGCCCTCTCCTGGGCCAAGCGCCAGGGTCTGAAAGTGCCTGACGATCTGTCGATTATCGGCTTTGACAATATCGCGCTGGCCGAGTTTTGCGACCCTCCGTTGACAACCGTGGCGCAGCCGCGTTTTGACATTGGTCGCGAGGCGATGCTGCTGTTGCTCGATCAGATGCAGGGGCAAAATGTGAGCAGCGGCTCGCGTTTAATGGATTGCGAGCTGATTATTCGCGGTTCTACACGCGCTTTACCCTAAAGTAAATAGCTTTAAGACTCACCTGTCTGGTCAAAGGCCCGCCGCTTCAGTAACATGACGGGCTGACGAACGAATAAATACAGCGAAACGATAGTGGCACAACGAGATTATGTACGTCGCGGCCAACCGGCTCCTTCGCGGCGCAAAAAGAGCACCTCACAGAACTCACGGAAGAAGCAAAGCAACATGCCTGCCGTCTCGCCGGCAATGGTCGCGATTGCGGCAGCCGTCCTTGTGACCTTTATCGGCGGTCTGTACTTCATTACTCACCATAAGAAAGAAGAGTCCGAAACGCTACAAAACCAGAAAGTCACCGGCAATGGGCTTCCGCCAAAACCGGAAGAGCGCTGGCGTTACATCAAAGAGCTGGAAAGTCGCCAGCCGGGCGTGCGTACGCCAACGGAACCGTCCGCCGGCGGCGAAGTCATGAACCCGAATCAGCTCACCAGCGAGCAGCGTCAACTCCTGGAGCAGATGCAGGCGGATATGCGTCAGCAGCCAACGCAACTTAACGAAGTGCCGTGGAACGAGCAGACGCCAGAACAACGCCAGAAAACGCTACAGCGCCAGCGTCAGGCGCAGCAGCAGTGGGCTCAAACGCAGCCTGTTCAGCAACCACGTACGCAGCCGCGGGTAAACGAACAGCCGCAAACGCGCACGGTACAGTCCGCCCCGGCGCAACCCGCGCGCCAAAGTCAGCCGCCGAAGCAGACGGCCTCGCAGCAACCTTATCAGGATTTGCTGCAAACGCCGGCGCATACCAGCGCGGCAGCGCCAAAAGCCGCGCCCATTACGCGCGCGCCTGAAGCGCCGAAGGCGACAGCAGAGAAAAAAGATGAACGTCGCTGGATGGTGCAATGTGGTTCATTCAAAGGCGCCGAGCAGGCAGAAAGCGTCCGCGCTCAGCTGGCGTTTGAAGGCTTTGACTCCAAAATTACCACCAATAACGGCTGGAATCGCGTGGTTATCGGGCCGGTGAAAGGTAAAGAAAATGCCGACAGCACCATTAACCGTCTGAAGATGGCGGGCCATACAAACTGCATTCGACTCGCCACCGGGGGTTGAAACCCTCAAAATCTCCCCCATCTATACTTGCATTATGCCCCGTACGCCGTACGGGGCCGCAATTCAGCATTAGTAACCAAGGGGTCTGCTCGTGACAACAATAGTAAGCGTACGCCGTAACGGCCACGTGGTAATCGCCGGTGATGGTCAGGCCACACTGGGTAACACAGTAATGAAAGGCAACGTGAAGAAAGTCCGCCGCCTCTACAACGACAAGGTCATTGCGGGCTTTGCGGGCGGTACTGCGGATGCATTCACGCTGTTCGAGCTGTTTGAACGTAAACTGGAAATGCATCAGGGGCACCTGGTCAAAGCCGCCGTTGAACTGGCGAAAGACTGGCGTACCGACCGTATGCTACGCAAACTGGAAGCGTTGCTGGCCGTCGCGGATGAAACCGCCTCGCTCATCATCACGGGTAACGGCGATGTCGTGCAACCTGAAAACGATTTAATTGCTATCGGCTCCGGCGGTCCTTATGCCCAGGCTGCCGCTCGCGCTCTGTTGGAAAATACCGAGCTCGGCGCGCGCGAAATTGCTGAAAAGGCGTTGGATATTGCAGGCGATATCTGCATTTACACCAACCATTTCCACACCATTGAAGAATTGACCGCCAAAGCGTAAGGACCTCTCATGTCTGAAATGACCCCACGCGAAATTGTCAGCGAACTGAACAAACACATTATCGGCCAGGATAACGCAAAGCGTTCCGTGGCGATTGCATTGCGTAACCGCTGGCGTCGTATGCAGCTTGATGAAGAGCTGCGCCACGAAGTGACGCCGAAAAATATTCTGATGATTGGCCCGACCGGCGTCGGTAAAACCGAAATCGCCCGTCGTCTGGCAAAACTCGCCAACGCGCCGTTCATTAAAGTCGAAGCCACCAAATTCACCGAAGTGGGCTATGTCGGGAAAGAAGTGGACTCTATCATCCGCGATCTGACCGATGCCGCGGTGAAAATGGTTCGCGTACAGGCTATCGAGAAAAACCGCTATCGTGCGGAAGAGTTGGCGGAAGAACGTATTCTCGACGTACTGATCCCACCCGCAAAAAATAACTGGGGCCAGGCCGAACAGCAGCAGGAGCCTTCTGCCGCCCGTCAAACGTTCCGCAAAAAGCTGCGCGAAGGCCAGCTCGACGATAAAGAGATCGAGATTAACCTCGCCGCCGCGCCGATGGGCGTAGAGATTATGGCGCCTCCGGGCATGGAAGAGATGACCAGCCAGTTGCAGTCTATGTTCCAGAACCTGGGCGGTCAGAAACAGAAACCGCGTAAGTTGAAAATTAAAGACGCGATGAAACTGTTGGTTGAAGAAGAGGCTGCTAAGCTGGTCAACCCGGAAGAGCTGAAACAGGACGCTATCGACGCGGTTGAACAGCACGGCATCGTGTTTATCGATGAAATTGACAAAATTTGTAAGCGTGGCGAAACCTCCGGCCCGGATGTTTCACGCGAAGGCGTACAGCGCGACTTACTGCCGCTGGTAGAAGGCTGCACGGTTTCGACCAAACACGGGATGGTCAAAACGGATCATATTCTGTTTATCGCCTCTGGCGCGTTCCAGGTGGCGAAGCCGTCTGATCTGATCCCGGAACTGCAGGGCCGTCTGCCGATTCGCGTTGAACTTCAGGCGCTGACCACCAGCGATTTCGAACGCATTTTGACCGAGCCAAACGCGTCCGTCACCGTGCAGTATAAAGCGCTGATGGCAACTGAAGGCGTCAATATCGAGTTCACCGATTCCGGTATTAAACGTATTGCCGAAGCCGCCTGGCAGGTTAACGAAACCACCGAAAACATCGGCGCGCGCCGTCTGCATACCGTACTGGAGCGTCTGATGGAAGAGATTTCCTATAACGCCAGCGATCTGCACGGCCAAAACATCACAATTGATGCGGAATATGTGAGCAAACATCTGGATGCGCTGGTCGCAGATGAAGATCTAAGCCGTTTTATCTTATAATCGCGTCCAATGCATTTTCATCACTGTTGATGGGGCTGAAAAGCCCCATTTTTATTGGCGCTAAATATGACTGAACAACAACAAATTAGCCGCACCCAGGCCTGGCTGGAAAGCTTACGACCCAAAACCTTACCTCTCGCCTTCGCGGCGATTATCGTCGGTACGGCCCTGGCATGGTGGCAAGGCTATTTCGATCCTCTGGTCGCACTGCTGGCCCTTATCACCGCCGGGCTGCTGCAAATTTTATCCAACCTCGCCAACGATTACGGCGACGCTGTCAAAGGCAGTGATAAACCGGATCGCATCGGGCCGCTGCGGGGGATGCAAAAAGGCGTCATCACCCAGCAGGAGATGAAGCGGGCGTTAATCATTACCGTCGTGCTGATCTGTATCTCCGGACTGGCGCTGGTGGCGGTCGCGTGCCATACGTTAACCGATTTTGTCGGCTTCCTGATTTTGGGCGGGCTGTCGATTATCGCCGCCATCACCTACACCGTGGGTAATCGGCCCTACGGTTATATCGGGCTGGGTGATATCTCTGTTCTGGTATTCTTTGGCTGGCTAAGTGTCATGGGGAGCTGGTATCTTCAGGCGCATACGCTGATTCCGGCGCTGATTCTCCCGGCCACCGCCTGCGGTTTACTGGCGACGGCGGTGCTGAATATTAACAACCTGCGCGATATTAATAGCGACAGAGAGAACGGCAAAAACACCCTTGTAGTACGACTGGGCGATGTCAACGCGCGTCGTTATCACGCCTGCCTGTTGCTAGGCGCGCTGCTCTGTCTGGCGCTGTTTAATCTGCTCTCGCTACACAGTCCGTGGGGATGGTTGTTTATTCTGGCCGCGCCCTTGCTCATTAAACAAGCGCGCTACGTAATGCGCGAAAGGGAGCCTGCGGCAATGCGCCCGATGCTTGAACGTACCGTTAAAGGCGCGTTGTTAACCAACCTGTTATTTGTGATTGGGATACTCTTAAGTCAGTGGGCCGTTTAACTGACAAATATCAATTAACAATTGATGATTTTGCCAACAGTATACTTAGCGCGATATACTAAAAATTCTCGCAGCAACTGAACGTTAAGCCTATGAAATACGATACTTCCGAGCTTTGTGACATCTATCAGGAAGATGTCAACGTCGTGGAACCGCTGTTCTCTAATTTTGGAGGGCGGTCGTCGTTTGGCGGACAAATCATCACGGTAAAATGTTTCGAGGACAACGGGTTGCTGTACGATCTGCTCGAACAAAATGGCCGTGGTCGGGTTCTGCTGGTCGATGGCGGCGGTTCTGTCCGTCGTGCATTAGTCGATGCGGAGCTGGCGCGTCTGGCCACGCAAAATGAATGGGAAGGGCTGGTTATCTATGGCGCGGTGCGTCAGGTGGACGATCTGGAAGAGCTGGACATCGGCATCCAGGCGATCGCCGCCATTCCGGTTGGCGCCGCAGGTGAAGGCATTGGGGAAAGCGATGTGCGCGTCAATTTCGGCGGCGTGACGTTCTTCTCCGGCGATCATCTCTATGCCGACAACACCGGGATTATCCTTTCCGAAGACCCGCTTGATATCGAGTGATCAAAAAAGGCGCCGTAAGGCGCCTTTTTTATGCGTTGTCGCTGATTGCCGGATGTCGGCTTACGCCTTATCCGGCCCACCGGTATCCGCATTCTAAATCCTCTATAGATTTCGCGTCAGGGCAAGGCGGCAAGTAAGTGAATCCCCAGGAGCATAGGCCACTATGTGACTGGGGTGAACGCACGCAGCCAACGCCGCCATAACGTGAAATATGACGAGAATTAGACTTCTTCCATACGACCAAGCAGCGCCTGCAAACGTTCCTGCCAGCCGCTCTGCTGTTCCTTCAGAGAATTATTTTCACGCTCGAGTTCTTCACGCTGATGCTGTGCAGACTGCACTTCCTGCGTCAGGCTGTTGTTCTTTTCTTTCAGCTCTTCAATTTCCATCTGTAACAGGGTGATGGTGTCAATCGCCTGCTGTACTTTTGCTTCCAGTTTCTCAAACACTTCTAAAGACATGATCTTACCTCTCCTGAATTGCAAGGCGACGCTTCACGTAAACGCGCACAATATATAGTGTCGATTGTATGAAGCCCCGCTCTCGCTGTCCAGCGACATACCGCGTAGATCGCGGTTTGCAGCAATTTTCATCCATCTCCTGGTAACATTCATTCAATAACTTAAAAGTGTTAACATATTGGTTAATGAAATGATTCAATTCACTCTCTTCTGCTGTCTCAAAATGCGCCTCATGGCGCGATAACGCTCATTTTATTGACGCAGTACACACATTTTGATTTCGATATTTCTCGTTTTTGCTCGTTAACGATAAATTAACAGTGTGCCTACAGGGCATCGTGGATGTCCATGACCTCCTCGCATACCAATAAACATTACATACTCTTCAGGATCCGATTATGAGTCAAACATCAACCTTAAAAGGCCAGTGCATTGCTGAATTCCTCGGTACCGGGTTGTTGATTTTTTTCGGTGTGGGTTGTGTCGCTGCGCTTAAAGTTGCCGGAGCTACTTTTGGACAGTGGGAGATCAGCGTCATCTGGGGTCTGGGAGTAGCGATGGCTATCTACCTGACGGCAGGTGTTTCTGGCGCACACCTGAACCCGGCAGTGACCATCGCACTCTGGCTATTTGCCTGTTTCGACAAACGTAAAGTTGTTCCTTTTATTATTTCTCAAGTTGCCGGCGCCTTTTGCGCAGCGGCGTTAGTTTACGGGCTTTATTACAATCTTTTTGTGGACTTCGAACAAACCCACCATATCGTCCGTGGCAGCGTTGAAAGTCTCGATCTCGCAGGCATTTTCTCAACTTACCCGAATCCTCATATCAATTTTGTGCAGGCCTTCGCGGTTGAAATGGTGATTACCGCTATTCTGATGGGGCTGATTCTGGCGCTGACCGACGACGGCAACGGCGTACCTCGCGGTCCGCTTGCGCCACTGCTCATTGGTTTACTGATCGCCGTTATCGGTGCCTCTATGGGGCCGTTGACCGGGTTTGCGATGAATCCGGCGCGTGACTTTGGCCCCAAAATGTTCGCCGGGCTTGCCGGCTGGGGTGAAATTGCGTTTACCGGCGGTAGAGACATTCCTTACTTCCTGGTGCCGCTGTTTGGCCCCATCGTCGGCGCCATTCTGGGCGCGTTTGCTTATCGCAAATTTATTGGCCGTCATTTGCCGTGCGATACCTGCGTCGTGGAAGAGAAGGACTCCACCGCGACCACACAACAAAATGCTTCGCTGTAATCTGATTACGGGACAAAATTATGACTGAAAAAAAATATATCGTTGCGCTCGACCAGGGTACCACCAGCTCCCGCGCGGTCGTTATGGATCATGACGCGAATATCGTCAGCGTATCACAGCGTGAATTTGAGCAAATTTATCCTAAGCCAGGCTGGGTAGAACACGACCCGATGGAAATTTGGGCGTCCCAAAGCTCAACGCTGGTAGAAGTGCTGGCTAAGGCCGATATCAGTTCCGATCAGATTGCCGCTATCGGTATCACCAACCAACGTGAAACCGCGATCGTCTGGGAACGTGAAACCGGCAAACCGATATACAACGCTATTGTCTGGCAGTGCCGTCGTACCGCCGATATTTGCGAACAGCTTAAACGCGACGGCCTGGAAGATTACATCCGCGACAATACCGGTCTGGTCGTCGACCCGTACTTCTCTGGCACTAAAGTGAAATGGATCCTTGACCATGTGGAAGGTTCGCGCGAACGCGCGAAGCGTGGCGAGCTGCTGTTCGGTACGGTGGATACCTGGCTTATCTGGAAGATGACGCAGGGCCGCGTCCACGTTACGGATTACACCAACGCCTCACGAACCATGCTGTTCAACATCCATGATTTGGACTGGGACGATAAGATGCTGGACGTGCTGGATATCCCACGCGCGATGCTGCCCCAGGTACGTAAGTCCTCCGAAGTCTACGGCCAGACCAATATTGGCGGTAAAGGCGGTACACGTATTCCTATCGCCGGGATTGCAGGGGATCAGCAGGCCGCGCTATTCGGCCAACTGTGCGTAAAGGAAGGAATGGCAAAGAATACCTACGGCACCGGCTGCTTTATGCTGATGAACACCGGCGAAAAAGCGGTAAAATCGGAAAACGGCCTGCTGACCACCATCGCCTGCGGCCCAAGCGGCGAAGTCAACTATGCGCTGGAAGGCGCGGTGTTTATGGCGGGAGCGTCCATTCAATGGCTGCGTGATGAAATGAAGCTCATCAGCGACGCGTTCGACTCCGAATATTTCGCCACGAAAGTGAAAGATACCAACGGTGTCTACGTGGTTCCGGCCTTCACCGGTCTGGGCGCGCCGTACTGGGACCCGTATGCCCGCGGCGCCATTTTTGGCCTGACCCGCGGCGTGAACTCTAATCACATTATCCGCGCAACGCTCGAATCCATCGCTTACCAGACCCGCGACGTACTGGAAGCGATGCAGGCCGACTCCGGTATCCGCCTGCACGCTCTGCGTGTGGACGGCGGCGCAGTGGCCAACAACTTCCTGATGCAGTTCCAGTCAGATATTCTCGGCACGCGGGTGGAACGCCCGGAAGTGCGCGAAGTGACCGCGCTGGGCGCCGCCTATCTGGCTGGCCTGGCCGTCGGTTACTGGCAGAACCTGGACGAGCTGCAGGAAAAAGCCGTCATTGAGCGAGAATTCCGCCCCGGCATTGAAACTACCGAGCGTAACTACCGTTACAGCGGCTGGAAGAAAGCGGTTAAACGCGCAATGGCGTGGGAAGAGCACGACAAGTAAGGTCGCCATCCGGCAAAATCTTTGTGCGGAGGCAACTCCGCACACACATCAATTATTCCCTCCTTCCCCTGTGCTACACTGCGCGCCACTCCTTTTTGCTACGAGTTTGTTATGAGACGAGAACTTGCCATCGAATTTTCCCGTGTGACCGAAGCGGCGGCGCTGGCTGGCTACAAATGGCTGGGACGCGGCGATAAAAATACCGCGGACGGCGCGGCGGTCAACGCCATGCGTATCATGCTCAACCAGGTCAACATTGACGGCACCATCGTGATTGGCGAAGGCGAAATCGACGAGGCCCCGATGCTCTATATCGGCGAGAAAGTCGGTACTGGTCACGGCGATGCGGTAGATATCGCCGTCGATCCGATTGAGGGCACGCGCATGACGGCGATGGGTCAGGCGAACGCGCTGGCGGTGCTGGCGGTCGGCGATAAAGGCTGTTTCCTGAATGCGCCCGATATGTATATGGAAAAACTGATTGTCGGTCCGGGCGCCAAAGGGGCGATCGATCTCAATCTGCCGCTGGCGGATAACCTGCGCAACATCGCATATGCGCTGGGTAAACCGCTTGGCGATCTGACCGTGACCATTCTGGCAAAACCGCGTCATGACGAGGTCATCGCAGAGATGGCCAAACTGGGCGTACGCGTGTTTGCCATTCCTGACGGCGACGTCGCGGCCTCAATTCTGACCTGTATGCCGGATAGCGAAGTCGACGTGCTGTACGGGATTGGCGGCGCGCCAGAAGGCGTGGTATCCGCAGCGGTGATCCGCGCGCTGGACGGCGATATGCAGGGACGTCTGCTGGCGCGCCATGACGTGAAAGGCGACAGCGAAGAAAACCGCCGCATTGGCGAACAGGAACTGGCGCGCTGCAAAGCAATGGGGATTGAAGCGGGCAAGGCGTTATGCCTGGGCGACATGGCGCGTAGCGATAACGTTATTTTCTCTGCGACCGGCATCACGAAAGGCGATCTGCTGGAAGGAATTAGCCGAAAAGGCCATATCGCCACGACGGAAACGCTGCTGATCCGCGGCAAATCACGCACCATCCGCCGCATTCAGTCTATCCACTATCTTGATCGTAAAGATCCTGATGTGCAGGCGCATATCCTCTAGCGCATTTGTTAGTTAGAGCCTTCCAGCCTCGCGGGGCTGGAAATCTTTCTCCTGACGAACGAAGATAAGGTTAGCGATTCAGAACAGGAGAAAACCATGGCCGATTGGGTAACAGGTAAAGTCACTAAGGTGCAAAACTGGACTGACGCACTGTTCAGCCTGACCGTTCACGCCCCCATTAATCCTTTTACTGCAGGCCAATTTACCAAACTCGGACTGGAGATCGATGGCGAGCGCGTTCAGCGCGCGTATTCCTATGTGAATGCGCCTGACAATCCGAATTTAGAGTTTTATCTGGTGACGGTTCCGCAAGGAAAGCTCAGCCCGCGGCTGGCGGCGCTAAAACTTGGCGATGAGGTGCAAGTGGTCAGCGACGCGTCGGGTTTCTTTGTACTGGATGAAGTGCCTGACTGCGAGACGCTATGGATGCTGGCAACCGGAACCGCTATTGGCCCGTATTTGTCTATTCTGCAATATGGCCAGGATGTCGCGCGCTTTAAAAATCTGGTCTTGGTCCACGCCGCACGCTTCGCCGCCGATTTAAGCTATCTGCCGCTAATGCTGGAACTGCAACAGCGTTATGAAGGCAAGCTGCGCATCCAAACGGTGGTCAGCCGGGAGAGCGTGCCAGGCTCGCTTACCGGACGCGTGCCAGCGCTCATTGAAAACGGCGAGCTGGAAAAAGCCGTTGGATTACCGATGGATAAAGAGACCAGCCACGTCATGCTGTGCGGGAACCCGCAGATGGTGCGCGATACGCAGCAACTGCTGAAAGAGACCCGACAGATGACTAAACATCTGCGCCGCCGACCGGGGCATATGACGGCTGAACATTACTGGTGATGTTTTACCGAATGGCGGCTGGGGCTTATCCGGCCTCCTGCAAATCATCACCAATCTGTAGGCCCGGTAAGCGTCAACGCCACCGGGCAAATTACGGTTTACCGCCCGTTTACGGTTCTGCTTTAAACTTCACGTCCTGTGTCGCTTTCCCAAACTTATTTTCCCCCTGAACACCGACAAATGCGCCCAGATCGATAAGCATCATCACCAGGATCAGCGTCGGAATAAATCGCCCGACGACCCACTGCCACATCCCCGGCAGCATCACCCAGTTTCCGGCCAGCAGCATCCACGCCAGAATCATTAGCAACGCCCACGCGCCGGAGCGTCCCCGGTCATGCAGACGTTTGACCATGACGGCGGCGGTCGGCCACAGCAGGCACACCAGGCAAAATGCCGCCGTTTGGATATCAAGCAGATTTTTCCCCGCCAGCGAAAATAGCGCCAGCATCCCGGCAAACCAGAGGCCGATCCAAATCCAGAAATCACGGCGTCGATACGCCCTTTAAATGAGAATAACCATTGCTGTATGGTCATGTAAGTTCCTTATATTTTGCCTTCCGCTACAGTTTACCCTTTTGACAAGCCCGACAGTTATCGTTTTAATCGTGAGCAATCCTAACGAAAGGTAAGATTGATGAAGCCAGGATGTACTCTGTTTCTACTGTTGTTTTCTGCTCTCACCGCCAGCATAACGGCGCACGCGCAGCTCTCTTCATCGACCACGACAGCGCCCTATCTGCTGGCGGGCTCGCCAACCTTTGATCTTTCTATTAGCCAGTTTCGTGAGAACTTTAACCGCCAGAATCCCGATCTGCCGCTCAATGAATTTCGCGCCATTGAGAATAGCCGCGATAAGGCGAATCTGACCCGCGCCGCCAGTAAGATTAACGAAAATCTGTATGCCTCCACGGCGTTGGAGCGCGGTACGCTCAAAGTGAAAAGTATCCAGATTACCTGGCTGCCCATTCAGGGGCCGGAACAGAAAGCGGCGAAAGCGAAAGCGCTGGAATATATGGCCGCCATTATTCGTACTGTCGCCCCGTTGCTGACAAAAGAGCAAAGCCAGAAAAAACTGCAAAAGATGCTTATCGCCGGTAAAGGTAAACACTATTACGCCGAGACAGAAGGCGCGGTACGTTATGTTGTCGCAGATAACGGCGAAAAGGGGCTGACCTTCGCGGTTGAACCGATTAAGCTGGCGTTATCTGAAAATCTGGAAGGGGCGAATTGATGACAAAAAGCAAAGCCTTTCCGGGGATGAATCTCTATACTGTTTCACAGACCATGCTGCTCTGACGAGCGGCCATCTTCCTTAATTCGCTGACTAAGCGTGGAGAAATGAAATGCGACATCCTTTAGTGATGGGTAACTGGAAACTGAACGGCAGCCGCCACATGGTAAACGAACTGGTGGCTAACCTGCGTAAAGAACTGGCGGGCGTAGCAGGCTGCGACGTGGCAATCGCTCCGCCGGAAATGTATATCGATCTGGCGAAACGCGCTGCTGCCGGCAGCCACATCATGCTGGGCGCGCAGAACGTTGATCTGAATCTGTCTGGCGCATTCACCGGTGAAACTTCGGCTGAAATGCTGAAGGATATCGGCGCGCAGTACATTATTATCGGCCACTCCGAGCGTCGTACTTATCACAAAGAATCTGACGAGCTGATCGCCAAAAAATTCGCCGTACTGAAAGAACAAGGTCTGACGCCGGTACTGTGCATCGGTGAAACCGAAGCGGAAAACGAAGCGGGCAAAACAGAAGAAGTGTGCGCACGCCAGATCGACGCGGTACTGAAAACGCAGGGCGCGGCAGCCTTTGAAGGCGCGGTTATCGCTTACGAACCCGTATGGGCGATCGGTACCGGTAAATCTGCAACTCCTGCGCAGGCTCAGGCAGTGCACAAATTCATCCGTGACCACATTGCTAAAGCTGACGCGAAAATCGCTGAACAGGTCATTATCCAGTACGGCGGTTCTGTTAATGCCTCCAACGCAGCCGAACTGTTCGCGCAGCCGGACATCGACGGCGCACTGGTAGGCGGCGCTTCTCTGAAAGCTGACGCCTTCGCGGTGATCGTGAAAGCAGCAGAAGCTGCTAAACAGGCTTAATTGCCAATCAATGTCTGATGGCGCTGCGCTTATCAGGCCTACCAGCCGAGTGCTTATGTAGGCCTGATAAGGTAAAGCCGCCATCCGGCATTTATGCTGTGGAGGGTAAGAAAGTAGTATCCCCGGCAACCTTAAACATCGCCCTCCAGCTCCGCGTATTCTCAGCCAGCCGATCATCACGAAATAACGCACTACCAGAAACAACACGATCGATGCCCTGTGCAATCAACGAAGGCAATTGATCCTGCGTTAACGACCCATCAATAACGATAATTTTACCTTCGCGTTTATCACCAAGTAGACAGAGAAGCTGCGCCACGCGCTCATGCAAATCACTGGAGCGCATTTTACTGCCGTATCCAGGGTTCACTGCCAGTAGTTGAATAACCTCAACGTCGCTCAGAATAGGGATAATGACATCCAGAGGCGTTGCCGGGCATAAACTAATCCCCCGAATCACCGGCATTTCACCGCCGATAACGGGCACGGTCTGCTGACCAAGCCAGCTTAGCGTATGATGCAGATGAATATCGCCTTCAGCCTGAAGCGTGATGCAGTGTGCGCCCGCCTTCACGCAGGCTTGCGCCGCCGTCCATTGATCCGCTACCATCAAATGAACATCTTTGATAAAGGTTTGCGGCAGTTGCTCAACTGCCCATGGCCCAACGGTAAACTGTGGGCAAAATTGACCATCCATCAAATCCAAATGCAACAGCGGCTGGTTTAACGCTTCCAACTGTTGCAGATAGCGATGCAACGCAATCCACTGCCCTGCCAGAATACCCACACTAAGCGGATATGACGCTAACAATGCCACACATGCTTCGCGCGTTAATCCGGCAAACTGGCTGTTCATGAGCGCTCCTTAAGGCATCAAACCCATAAAAACTTTTTTTGTCCGCGGACCGGTCATCAACGGTTCAAGCTGCTCCACGCAAGTTTTATAGTGTGGCGTTGTCTTGTGAAAAGCGACGGCCTGTTCATCAACGTAGGCTTCATAAATATAAAATCGCGTAGGCACCTGCGGATCCTGCAGAACATCAAAACGCAAGTTACCCGGCTCTTTAATTGAGCCCAGATGATTCTGCCGAAAAACATCGATAAATTGTTCAACCTTGTCATCATGAACGTTAATTTCAACCAGCGTAACGTGCATCATTAACCCCCTGATTATTCCAAATAAAATAACAGTCATCCCCATCTCCTCGCATCGGTAAAAGATGGGGAAGCGATCTCATTTAACCTTTCTCACTCAAAAACAGCTCATAAGCACGCTCTGCTGTTTCGTTATGATGAACGACAGCATGTACCGCTTTAATCATGGCTACCGGATCTTCTGACTGGAATATATTACGCCCCATATCTACGCCAGAAGCCCCCTGGTCAATCGCCTGATAGCACATTTCCAATGCTTCACGTTCAGGCAGTTTTTTACCGCCGGCGATGACAATCGGCACCGGACAACCTGCCGCAATACGCTCAAAACCTTTATCGACATAATACGTTTTGATAATTTGCGCCCCCATTTCCGCAGCGATACGCGTTGCCAGTGAAAAATAACGCTGGTCGCGAGCCATATCTTTACCCACCCCGGTCACTGCCATTATTGGCATCCCGACGCGTAACCCGGCATCAATCAGTTGAATAATATTTTTAATCGACTGATGTTCATGTTCACTACCAATATAAACCTGTGCGGCAGCAGCACAGCTATTCAACCGCACAGCGTCATCCATCGCCACCGCAACCGCCTCATTGCTTAATTCAGTGAGAATAGAATTCGCCCCGGACGCGCGTAAAACGACTGGTTTATTGATTGCCGGAGGTACCACACTGCGTAATATGCCGCGAGTACACATTAAGACATCAGCATATTCAAAGAGCGGCGCAATATTGATATCAATACGCTCAAGTCCGGTTGTCGGCCCCTGGAAATATCCATGGTCAAAGGCCAGCATGACCGTTTTTCTGGTTTTGGGATTAAAAATCCTCGCCAGTCTGGACTGCATTCCCCAATCCAGCGCGCCACAGCCTTTTAATGCGAACAAAGTGTTAGTTTGTGGTTTATCGGTGTGAAAATCTTTGCCATCTTTAATATCATCTAAATCAGCCATTCTTTACTCCGTCGATACATAACAGTTATCAGAAATCATATTTGTCGATATTGTCTTTGTTGAAAATGACACGCTCCGGCAATAACACAATGCCGTTACCTTTTGCCTCATAGTGATATCCCTGCTCACTATTAGGTGAAACGGTGACTTTGCCGATGCCGGGAATATCCAGTGAATCACCGACATTCATTGGCATATTTTTCAGCAACGCGTTGGCGACATATACGGAAATTTTTCCCTGTTGGACGACATCCCACAGGCCAAATTCTTTAACAGTGCCGCGCTGAACATAAGGGCGCATTACATTCGGCGTACTAAAACCAACAATCGCGAGATTATTGCGTTTAAGGTTCTCCGCCGCCTGTGCCGCAGCAGGTAAAGCGTTAGCGTCAGGCGCGATGATGGCATCCAGATCGGGATACGCTTTGATGATACCTTCCGCCGTCTGGAGCGATTTCGTGGCATCGTTATAGCCAAACTGGGTAGTGACTATCTCCCACCCCGGATGTTCCTGGCTAATTTTGGCTTTAGCTTCTTTCACCCACTGGTTCTGGTCGGTCACCGTTGGGCTGGAATAGAAGAAAGCGACTTTCGCTTTCTCTTTGTCCACCTGATGAGCGGCCATCTCTACCAGCATGCTGCCGAGCTGTTTTGGCGTCCCTTGATTGATATAGTAAGAACGGCACTCCGGCTTGGTATCGGAATCCCAGGTTAATATTTTCACGCCTCTTTGCATTGCCCGCTTCAACGCCGGGCACAGGCCATCAGGCGAAACGGCAGAAACGATAATGGCGTCATACTCCTGATTGACAAAGTTATTCACCAGTTGAACCTGGCCTGAGACGCTGGGCTCTGTAGGGCCATCGTAAGTTACGTCAATGCCCAGCGCTTTTCCCGCTTCCTGCGCGCCATTGCCGCCGCTGGTAAAAAAGCCCACGCCAACCAGCTTGGGAATAAAAGCAATCCGCTCTGCCGCCTGCACGGTCATTGCCGCAGATGCCAGACCAAACGCAGTGAGTAAGGCGATCATTTTAATGCTGTGTCTTGCCATTTTTTTCTCCATAAATTTCAAAAGGAAATCATGCCTGATGCGCATTGCGACGGCGTGAGTACCATTCAAGGATTTGGTGACGATGCAAACTGACGGAACGACCAACGACAACAACAATGAGAAGCGCACCGGACAATGCGCTGGAAATTTGATTCGGCACTCCGGCCATCTGTAGCCCCTGCTGTAAAAATCCCACCAGCAGCGCCGCCAACGCGGACCCCATAATCGACCCGGAGCCGCCATAAATATTGGCGCCTCCCAGCACAACCGCCGTAATGGCCGGCATCAGGAAAGAGGCGCCCAGATCCGAACGTGCGGAGCCAAAGTAAGAAACCAGTAATACGGCGGCGATAGCGGAGGCGCATCCGGTCATGGCATACACGGTATACAACGTGCGATTCACCGGGATCGCGCTGTACTGCGCGACACGGGCGCTCTGGCCAATCAGGAAAACGTTGCGTCCCATATGCGTGCGATGCATGAGCAGCCAGAAAAACAAACAGCACACAAGAAAAAAAATAAGCGGCATAGGAATACCAAGAAATGAAATATTGGCAAAGTCAGTGAACGCTGTGGGAAATCCACCAATACCTTCATAACCCGTAGCGCCAGCCATACCAGATAACAATAATGCGCTACCACCAAATAAATACATGGTTCCCAGGGTAATCACCAACGGGTTTACGCCGGTATAAATAATAAGTCCGGCATTTATCAGCCCACATATTGCGCCGAGTAGTAGGGTAATAATAATCGCTAAAGGTAGCGGCATACCGAGCTGAAACAGCACACCCAGGGTAATCGCGCATAGCCCGATTGTAGAACCAAATGAAATATCCATACCACCGCTGACAATAACCATTGTTAGCGGCAAAGCGACAATACCGATACAAATAAAATCGCTAGTGCTAAAAAGTAAGACATTAATATCTAATAAACGTGGATTAATCACACCGAAAGCCAGAATTTCAAAGATCAATAAGGCTGCCAGCGCAATTTCCCAGCTATAGCGTCGCCATGGATTCATCATGCCACCTCTTTGTTTTTATTCTGTTGTGCGTGCGTTTTTGCTTCCGTCTGTAGTGGAGTGGGTGGTGATATAAAACGGGCATATTTCTGGCGGCGCAGATTGCGTTGTAATGCGCAACGCAGCCGCCCATCGAATACCAGTACGCCCAACAATACCAGGCCAGCAATAAAATCGTTCCACCAGGCGGGGATACGCAGCAGCACTAACACACTATCGATTTGCGTAAGAAAATAAGCGCCGAGAATAGCGCCGATGACCGTGCCTGACCCGCCTAACAGGCTAATTCCCCCCAATACGCAGGCCGCGATGGCTTTCATTTCCAGCCCCGTGCCGGTTTGATT
The DNA here is from genome assembly GCF_017572645.1 of Salmonella sp. 32100201201700099SM. Classification (NCBI taxonomy): domain Bacteria; kingdom Pseudomonadati; phylum Pseudomonadota; class Gammaproteobacteria; order Enterobacterales; family Enterobacteriaceae; genus Salmonella; species Salmonella sp. 32100201201700099SM. The sequence continues at coordinate 61,087 of NZ_JAGERQ010000011.1, forward strand.
GGGAATGAAGCCAATCTGCGAGGCAAACACGATTCCAGCCAATGCCGCCATACCGCCATTAAGTGAAAATGCCATGATGCGTACCATCTCGGTACGGACACCCAATTGCCGGGCGCCCTGCAGGTTATCGCCGGTGGCGTAAAAATTGCGGCCAAAGGCGGTTTTCGCCAGGAGCCAGGCCATAAGCAGCGCTAACACCAGGGTAAACCAGCCGATTGCGGAAATTCCCAGAAACACCGGAGCAGAGAGTTGCTTTAAGCCTGCGGGTAATCCTTCAATCCATTTTCCCCCTGTCCATAGCAGCATGATCCCACGATACAAGCCCAGCGTTCCCAGCGTGGCGACAATGGCGGGTATCTTCAACCAGGCAACCAGTACGCCATTAAAAAATCCGGCGACAATTCCTAATATTAGTGTGGCCAGGCAGGCGACCGGCAGGCTATAGCCGGCGTTTAACATCACTCCCAGCAATACCGCGCACATTCCTGTCGTCGAGCCCACCGATACATCAATATTGCGGGTGAGCATTACCATCGTCGCGCCAATCGCCAACAGCATCAAAATTTGCGCGCTACTGAAAACCATTGTCAGCGTTTGCACGCTCAAATACTGGCTATCCAGCGCGCCAGGAAACACGAATAAACAGACTATTGCCAGCAGTGCCGTCGCTTCCCGGTTATTTTGGATGAATTTCAACATGTTGCCTCCGACGCACCATGTTCGCCAAACGCAACGTGCATGATGGTATCAACGTTAATTTCCTCGCCGCATAATGCAGGCCCCCCCAGTTCCCCCTGGTGCATGACATATACGCGATCGGCCATTTGCTCTATCTCTTCCAGATCGGAGGAAATAAACAGCACTGCGACATTTTGTTGCGCGATACTGCGCAACAGCTGATAAATGTCGCTGCGGGCGGAGACATCGACACCGCGGGTCGGTTCATCGACAATCAGTAATTGCGGAGAGGCTTCCAGGCATTTGGCAATCAATACTTTTTGCTGGTTACCGCCGGATAAAGTACGCGCCGCCTGTTCGGCATTATTGAGTTTGATATTTAACGCGCGGTGGTAACGTTCAAGGGTGGCGTTATCCCGCTGGGGCTTTATCCAAAATCCTTTTTGGTTGTGGGTCAGCGAACAGACATTCCATGCCAGGGAAGCGTCAAGATACAGCCCGGATGACTGCCGATCTTCCGGCAAATAGACCAGGCCGAGCTGCAACCGCTGTTGGGTTGTCAGGGCGTTAATTTCTTCGCCATTGAACAGCATCCTCCCCGCATTGACCGGTCTAATACCGTACAGCGTTTCAGCCAGTTCTGTGCGTCCCGCGCCGACTAACCCGGCCAGACCAAGGATTTCGCCTGCCCGCACCTCAAGGTTGATATTCATAAAACCTTCGCCCGTCAGTGACTCCAGCGCTAATACCGTCGCGCCGCGTTCGTTCTGCGGGCGGCTGCCAGGCAATTCCAGCCACAACTTTTGATTCGCGGAAAGACTGACGCCCTGCGTTGCCGGGGTGATAGCTTGAATAATCTCGTCGGTAGAAAGGTCATGCGTTTTTCCGAATAATGCGATTTTACCGTCACGCATCACGCTAACGCAGTGAGCTAACTGTCTAATTTCTGGTAGCTTATGAGAAATAAATACAATTCCGACACCCTTTTTCAGCAACTCTTGCAGACGCGTAAATAACCGGTCAGTTTCGGCTGGCGTTAACGACGCCGTAGGCTCATCAAGAATTAAGATTCGCGAGTCGCGCATCAAGCCGCGCATAATTTCAACGATCTGGCGGTCTGCAACATCAAGCGTACCCGCAGCGCTCGCCGGATCGAGTTGGCATCCCATCGCCTTTAATAGCTGCTGCATTTTTTCCGTGGAGGCCTGACGTCCCTGTAAGCCAAACAAGATATTTTCCCGCACAGATAAACTCGGAAATAACAGAGGCTCCTGGGGAACCAGGTAAATGCCATACTGGTGCGCCTTCAGAGGCGTTAAATGACTGCAACGCACACCAGCAATATCGATAGTCCCTCCATCTGGCGGGACTATACCGGCAATAATCTTCATTAATGTTGATTTACCCGCACCATTGCCGCCAAGCAATGCGTGCACCTCTCCCGCATGCAGAGTAAAGTCAATTCCCTTTAGTACTTCGACGCCGGAATAACTTTTATAAATGTTCTGCACACAAATCAGAGGGGATGCAGTATTGTGACTGATTTGCATGTTGCCTCCGCTCCCTCAATGTTGACTGACGGGACTGAACAAATATTTTTTGAAAAAGAAATTGTTCAAAACGGTAGTAGTTATTTGGTCAAAAAACTCTCATCCAGATCACGTTTTATGAATAAATGAATTTTTATATGATAAATGTTCAGATTTGGCGCGTTTTTGTGGCGTTAATCACGGTTATTTCGGAGTGATAACTGAACAATTGTGTTAATGATTTAGAAATGTTCAAAGTAAAGCCAGGTTATGACAATGAGCGATAATACGTTGGTATCTGATTATGGAATGTGCGAAGAAGAGCAGGTGGCGCGTATTGCCTGGTTCTACTATCACGATGGATTGACGCAGAGTGAAATCAGCGAGCGTCTGGGGCTAACCCGGCTAAAGGTTTCTCGTCTGCTGGAGAAAGGGCATCAGTCCGGTATTATTCGCGTACAAATCAACTCCCGCTTTGAAGGGTGTCTTGAGTATGAAAATGCCTTGCGCAACCACTTCGCATTGCAGAATATCCGCGTGCTGCCGGCATTACCCGATGCCGATATTGGTCTGCGCTTAGGAATCGGCGCCGCCCATATGTTGATGGAGTCACTGCGGCCACAGCAATTGCTGGCCGTCGGCTTTGGCGAAGCCACGATGACCACATTAAAACGCCTCAGCGGATTTATCTCGGCGCAACAAATCCGACTGGTCACGTTATCCGGCGGCGTGGGGCCGTATATGACCGGAATAGGCCAGCTTGATGCCGCTTGTAGCGTAAGTATTATGCCCGCGCCGCTGCGCGCATCATCGCAGGAAATTGCCTGCACGCTGCGCAATGAAAATAGCGTGCGGGATGTGATGCTCACAGCGCAAGCTGCCGATGCCGCCATCGTGGGGATTGGGGCAATTAACCAGAAAGATCAAGCCAGTATCTTAAAATCCGGTTATATCACTCAGGGTGAACAACTCATGATTGGCCGCAAAGGCGCAGTAGGCGATATTCTGGGCTATTTTTTTGATGCTCATGGCGAAATTATTCCAGACATCAAAATCCATAACGAATTAATTGGCCTGAAGTTAAATTCACTTTCCACGATCCCAACCGTGATTGGCGTCGCCGGCGGCGAACAAAAAGCAGAAGCTATTATTGCCGCTATGCGCGGTAACTATATCAATGCGCTGGTTACCGATCAGAAAACCGCAGGGAAAATAATTCAACTTATTGAAAAATAAAAAAAATAAAATAACACTTACCTCAATTCAATAAACAATAACTGACAGGATTTTATGTAACGATGTAAAAATAGCCGAGGATAAAAAAATGGCTCGACTCTGTACCCATACTGAATCAGGACATTACCTGATGGCTCTTGACGCCGGTACCGGTAGCGTCAGAGCAGTAATTTTTGATCTACAAGGAAAGCAAATAGCTGTCGATCAAGCGGAATGGCAGCATCTGGCCGTGCCGGATGTGCCTGGTTCGATGGAGTTTGATCTTGCCAAAAACTGGCAACTGGCTTGCCAGTGTATCCGTCAGGCACTACAGAAAGCCGCCATCCCTGCAACGGCTATCGCTGCCGTATCGGCCTGTTCGATGCGTGAAGGCATTGTTATTTATGACAGTAACGGCGAACCAATTTGGGCCTGCGCTAATGTTGACGCCCGCGCGGCGCACGAAGTCAGTGAATTAAAAGAGCTGCACGATAACACCTTTGAGGAGGAAGTTTATCGTTGCTCCGGGCAAACGCTGGCGCTCAGCGCTATTCCGCGTCTGCTCTGGCTTGCCCACCATCGTCCGGATATTTATCATCGCGCGTCAACCGTCACTATGATCAGCGACTGGATGGCCTTTATGCTCAGCGGCGAACTGGCGGTCGATCCCTCCAACGCAGGCACGACGGGGTTATTGGATCTGGTGACCCGCAACTGGAAACGTAGCCTGTTACAGATGGCGGGCCTGCGTTCTGACATTCTCTCGCCGGTAAAAGAAACCGGGACGCTGCTCGGTCACATTTCACAGAAAGCGGCTGAACAGTGCGACCTGCAAGCGGGTACGCCGGTCATCGTTGGCGGCGGCGATGTGCAGTTAGGCTGTCTGGGGCTGGGCGTCGTACGCCCGGCGCAAACGGCCGTGCTGGGCGGAACCTTCTGGCAACAGGTCGTCAATCTTCCCGCGCCAGTCACCGACCCAAACATGAACGTTCGCATCAATCCTCATGTGATCCCCGGTATGGTACAAACCGAGTCTATTAGCTTTTTTACTGGGTTAACGATGCGTTGGTTCCGCGACGCCTTTTGCGCCGAGGAAAAACTAATCGCTGAAAGGTTAGGTATTGATGCGTATTCCCTGCTGGAAGATATGGCCAGCCGGGTGCCTCCCGGCGCGCACGGTGTGATGCCCATCTTCTCTGACGTTATGCGTTTTAAACGCTGGTACCATGCCGCGCCGTCGTTTATCAATCTGTCTATCGATCCTGAAAAGTGTAATAAAGCGACCCTATTTCGCGCGCTGGAAGAGAATGCCGCCATTGTTTCCGCCTGCAATTTACAGCAAATTGCCGCGTTTTCCGGCGTACAGGCCGACTCGCTGGTTTTTGCCGGCGGAGGATCTAAAGGCAAATTATGGAGCCAAATACTTGCCGACGTTACGGGACTCACCGTTCACGTACCTGTCGTCAAAGAAGCTACCGCGCTAGGGTGCGCTATTGCCGCAGGCGTTGGCGTGGGTGTCTGGCCATCGCTGGCGGAAACGGGAGAAAAGCTAGTGCGCTGGGATCGGGAGCATAAACCTAATCCTGAAAATTTCGCTGTCTATCAGCAGGCCAGAGAAAAATGGCAGGCCGTTTATCAGGATCAACGCGCGCTGGTCGATGGTGGCTTAACGACATCCCTCTGGAAAGCGCCAGGCCTGTAACAGGAGAATAAGCATGCAAAAAACGAATGAGAAGAATCATGAATACCGCTTTGGCGATAATGGCCCTAAATACTTAATCCGTGGGCCGGGCTGCGATATGGGCGTCGTCATACTACAACCAGGGCAGTCATTCCCTAACCATCGCCATAATACCGCTTGTGAGATTTTTTATACCCTAAGCGGTGAAGTGTGCCTGTATCTGGAAGGAACACCTCATATCCTGCAAACTGGAGATGTTTTACAGTGCGAACCTGGGGAGGCGCATTACCTCATTAATAACGGCGATAAACCCTGGAAAGGCGTGTTTATTAAATCGCCGCATCTGGAAAATGACAGCCACCCCGCAGATCCACCGGCCTGGTAACGCCCGCGCCATCGCCAGATTTTGCCGGATAGCGCCACGAGAGCCTTGTCCGGCCTCCAAACGGTATTCGTTAATGCAATATCAAGCTGTCATTTGATGACCTGTTGGTTCAAGATATCACACTGATGATCCTGAATTTCCTCGGCAGAAGCGCGATTGAAGATCAGTAAATTACGCTCGGTCGCCAGCAAGACAAAAGAGCCATCGCTTTGGCGTATCACCGCCAGCGCGATACATCACAGCATCCCCGCCCGCGCAGGAACTTTCCCTGGTCCCATCGCCACCACAGCAGCAAAAAATAGCAGTGCGGTCATAAACTCCGGCAGTGGCGAAGTCGCCAACAGAAGGATAGTAATGCCAACCATGATGAAAGGAAGGAACAGAGGATGGGGCAACCAGAGCGACATACCTGTCTCCTGACGATTTTTTCAGCAAGAATACGACGGACAGTCAGGCAGGTAAACGCCAGATATAGTGGGGTTATCGCAGGATTAAGCGGACAGATCAGTGATAATGAATTTCACCAAAGTATTCAGACAGCACGTAATAGCGGCAATACTCAAAAGGGCTGTCCTTCCCGGCCTGAAACGTCTGTCTGGCGACGGATAACAGCGGTTTATTGGCGGCGATTTGCAATTTTTCGCACAGGTCAGCGGAAGGTAAAATCGCCTCAACTTTTTCTATCGCCGAGTCGCTTGTGACGTTTAATAACGAATAGAGCGACGTATGCTCCAGCGCCTGCGGTGTGAGTTGCAGATCGGGAAAGAAGCTAAGATCGAGATAGATCTTTTCATGGTTAAACGGACGGTTATTCAGGCAACGAATACGCGAAATATAGAGATAGTGATGCTGTGCGGGCAGGCTCAAGCCGTCTGCCTGAGCGTCGCGCGCGCGGCGCGGCGCGATTTCCAGAATACGGTTCTCAATCGCCACGCTGGCGTCCTGGAGATCGCGGGTAATACCGCGAAACGTGTGCCCGTAGCTCACGCCTTCCGGTACCGAGCACACCACCGAACCACTCCCGCGCTGCGACGAAATAATGCCCGCATTGATTAATTCGCTCCAGGCCTGTTTAACCACTATCAGCGAGACGTTGTAGGCTCTGGCAATCTCTTTTTGCGTCGGCAGCTGGCTGCCTAAAGGCAGGGATCCATTTTGGATCTGCTGACAGATGATAAAAAATAGTTGCTTATAAAGCGGAGTAAAGCTCGTTTTATCAACCTGCAAGCTGCGCACCTCACGTCTTCGCCAGCAGGGGACGTTTTACCGTCCCCGGCAGGGTGAAGTCGCTACCCTGCGATTTGCCTGGCCAGTTCTGCCAAATCGAAATGATTCATACGATCCAAAGTCGTTAAATAATCGGCGGGAAAAGCCTCCACGCCATGGAATGCGCCGGAAATCGCCCCGACCATGGTGGCGACAGTATCAGTATCATTGCCGATATTAACGCCGGAGATAATAGCATCTACGGCAGAATTCGGACAACACGCGAACAGGCCAAAGGCCGCCGGCACCGCTTCACTCACGTGCAGCCCGGAGCCAATAATATCAGCAAGTTCCACCACCGCCGTTTCCCAATGGCGATGACGTTTACCGATATCTACGGCCAGCTCAATGCGTCGGGCAACGGAAGGCCCTGCCACCATCATCGCCCCTTGCTCCTGCGCCAGCAGATAGCCCCTTTGCGCACCGTAAATACCGGCGGCAATAATGCTGTCTGCGTTGGTCTGCGCTCTTAACGCCTCGCTGGTTGCCGCCGCCATCGCCGCTGCGCCGGACATCGCCAGCACGTTATTATGCGTAAAACGGCAAATCTGTAGCGCGCAGTCAATCGCCGCGTCAATATCGCCAGGATGCAGCACCGCCGCTGGCCAAATCTTCATGGCAGCGCCGTTCGTTGCCTCCGCGTTACCCTTATTAATAATCTGTACCGACTGTTTTTCGCCTTCCAGCTCACCCTGTAAAGAGGCGCGGTTATCATTGAATATTGCCTTCATTGCCGCACGCGTCGTCGGGCCGGTAAAGTTGGCGTAGTACGGGTAATCCAGCCACTGCTGAAAAGCCTCGCGCATCGCCTCGTCGCTGACCTGGCGTTGATGGCGCAGCAGCGCATCCATGATGTACTTCGCCTGAATAAAATCATCCGTGCACATCCCCGCTTCGTTGCAGCGGCCAAACGTGTCTGCTGGCGGTTTTTGAAAGGTCGTCACCCAGCCGCCAAAATAGTCTTTTATTTGCTGCTGGGTGCGTACTTCCGTCGCGGCTCCCATCGCGTCCGCGGCGGCGGCGCCCACCAGGCATCCCAGTATTTTGTTTTGATCAACGTGCATGATGACTCCTTATTTCACGGTCATGGCTTGTGCCAGCGAATGGCTGGAAAGAAAAGTGTTTAGCTGCTCAGGAAACGGTAAAGCGGTCATTGCGCCCTTTGCCGTTACCGCCATGGCGCCGCAGGCGTTGGCATTGCTGATGGCCTCCGCCAGCAGGGCATGGTTCCAGCAATTTGCGCGGGAAAGGGTGAACAGCAGGCCGCCGACAAAAGCATCACCGGCTCCCGTGGTATCAACAACATCGACGCGCGGTGCGGGGAAATGGAACTCCCCCTCGGCGGTAATCAACAGAGCGCCATCGGCCCCCAACGAAATAATGGTGGTGTCGCAGCCCAGATCGCGCAGGTAATAACGCGCATCCTGCCAGTGGCTGGCCCCGCTGAGCTGGCACAGCTCATCTGCCGAGACTTTGCAGATAGAAGCCAGCGCGGCGGACCGGGCGATCAGTTCAGGGATTTCATCGGTATTGCGCCACATCTTGCTGCGTAAGTTGACATCAAACAGCACGTAGCCACCCGCTTCACGCATTCTTCTCGCTCCCTCAAGGCACGCCTCGCGAGCGGGACTGTCAGTGAGGCCAATTGAGCTGAAGTAAAACCATTCGTACTGCCTGAACGGCGGCAAATCCTGCGGCGAAACGTAGGTATCAGCCCCCGGATGCACCAGATAGGTAAAGCTGCGCTCCCCATCAGCCGTCAGGTTGACGATCAGCACCGCGCTAGTCAGGTCCGCATCCAGCCGCAGCGAAGAGACATCCACGCCGTTATCCTGGAAAACCTGGCGCAGGAAGCGACCGGCGTCATCGTCGCCAAGACAGCCAATAAAACCGCACTCTCCGCCCAGCCTGGCAACGCATACCCCCACGTTCGCCGACGCTCCGCCGGGGCATTTCAGATAGCTGTTCTGCTTTTCCGGTACCAGGTCAACGGAGGCATCACCGATAACCCAAACCTTATTCATGGCCTTCATTTGCGCCTCCTTATGCCTGTTTCTGCGCCAGGGCGAGCTGAATATCACGATAATATTCATTGTTAATCAGATACTTTTTCATAAGCAGCCCAACCGCAAGGTGGAACAGAGCAGGAATGAGCGTCATCATCAGCGCAATGCCGGTGAGCGAACGCGCGGTCTGTTCAACATCGGCCTGATAGCCAAAGTGGCTCAGCAGGAATCCGAGTATCCCGCCCGCGATCCCCATCCCAAACTTCTGGAAGAAGAGGATGCCGCCAAACGCCAACCCGGAAACGCGCAGACCGGTTTTCTTTTCTCCGTAATCCACCGCTTCGGCGATAGAGGACCAGAACACCGGCATTTGCATATCGCAGAAGAAATTAATAAGAAAATAGAACGCAAACGCCAGGATAAGATTTTCACGCCCGACGGAGAAATACATCAGCGCGCTCAGGATAAAGGTAATAATCTGGGTGTAGCGGAACATCTTAATTTTGTCCCAGAACTTGGTTATCTAGGTGGTGGCGATCATCGCTAAAATAGAGGCAACGACGCCGGTAGTCAGGAAGGGTGAAATCAGGCTATCTCCGCCGTTCAGATAATACTTGGCGTAATAAGCGGCAACGGAACCGCGAATAACATAACCGCACATCAGCAGCAGAATAACAACGCCGAGAATAATCCACTGATCGTTACGTAACAGATATTTAAACTGTTTCCCCACCGATAGCGAGGTAATTTCCGGCTCGCTGCGTTCACGCGTGGTAAGAAAACAGAAGATAAACAGTAAGGCGCCCATCGCCCCCATCAGCCCCATCGAAAACTGGTAACCCAGCGCCTTGTTGCCCTGCCCCAGCCAGACGGCAAGCATCGGTACGACGATAGTCACCAGGAAAGCGGCAATCTTGGTCATCACAAAACGATAACCGTTGGCGCTTAACCGTTCGACGGGGTCGCTGGTAATGACGCCAATCATCGAAATATAGGGAATGGTGATCGCAGTATAGACCAGGGTCATAAGAATATAGGTGCCATAGGCCCACGCCAGCTTGGCCATATAAGCCATGTCAGGCGTAATAAACATCAAATACACGGCGAAACCAAAAGGAATGGCAAACCACAGCAGCCACGGGCGATAACGTCCCCAGCGCGTATTCAGTTTATCGGTCAGAACCCCCATGGCCGGATCGATAATGGCATCAATCATCCGCACAACCACAAACAGTACGCCAACATCAGCGGCGCTCAGGCCGTAGATATCGGTATAGAAATAGGCGAGGAGCAGCTGCATGGCGATAATCACAACGTTTATCGCCATATCTCCCGCGCCGAAGCCGATTTTTTCCACGATAGAAAGTTTCATGTTGATATTCCTTTACGCTTAGCAGCGCAAATCTGGTGAACAATTAATGATGTCACTACATGAAATAAAAACGTTTTTATATATAAGCCATCCACCAGACAATCTATGGAGGCTATGAAGAGAGTGTAACGAACCATCAAAAGATATAAAGGTATACCTTTATATCTTTTGATCGGTTTCACATATTTTTATAGACACGATCTTACCCCAGTTTTAAACCGGGATAAGAATCAATAAGATAATGAGCAGGGGGTGTAACGAAAATCAGCGGGAAGACAAAATGGCGCAACTATGATCCTGAATCTCTTCCGCCGATGCGCGATTGAAGGTCAGTAAATTACGCTCGGTCGCCAGCAGGACAAAAGAGCCATCGCTTTGGCGTACCACCGCCAGCGCATAGCGTCCCATATGATCGCGCGCTTCCGGTACCTCTTCCGCCAGCATCATAAACGGACTACGCTGCGCCAGTTCGCTCTCGGTTACCCGGCGCGCCAGGTATTCATGCCCCATCAGGTCGCCCGGTAGCGGAAGCCAGCGAGTGCTGATACGCGTGAGATCGTTATCCAGTTGTTCCCGAACGTCAGGACGGATGCAAGAAATATGGATATGCAAATGGTCCTGTGAACGACCAAGCCGCGAATTAATCGCCAGCGAGACCGCGCTATCCGGAATATCATGCCCGTATTTTTTACTCATATAGCCGCGAGCCTGCCAGGCCAGCCAGAAAAAGTTGGGCGTAGCGGGTTCCAGCAATAGCGGGCTTTCTGTACCGTTGATACGGTAGGTGGGCATCAATAAATATTGCAACGGACCGTGACGATCTTTAAAGACGACATAGCCGGCGCGAGGTTTGACTTCCGCGCAAGGCGCTGGGTTTTGATGCTGTAACTGATCGGGCAGGCATTGTTCAAGCACGATTTCCCGTAATGCATCAGGATTGCCGGAAAATTTCCAGTAACCGACGCCCGCCGCGGCGACAATCACTATCACCGCCAGTAAAAAGTAACCTGTTTTTTTCATGTTATGCGTTCCCTGTGACCCATAGACGGGGAAGAGTAACGCAAAATTGTGGCAAAGAAAAAACCCGGTAACATAATACGTTACCGGGTTTATAAACGGTTTAGCGTTTGCTGATTTGGTCGAACGTACCGCCATTAGCGAAGTGATCTTTTTGCGCCTTCGCCCAGCCGCCAAACACCTCGTCAATGGTGAACAGCTTCAGCTTCGGAAACGCATCGTCGTATTTTTTCGCCACGTCAGCATCGCGCGGACGGTAGAAGTTTTTCGCTGCTATCTCCTGCCCTTCCGGCGAGTAGAGATACTTCAGATACGCTTCCGCCACCGCATTCGTCCCTTTCTTCTCAACGACTTTATCCACCACGGACACGGTCGGCTCTGCGAGAATAGATTCACTCGGGGTCACTATCTCGAATTTATCTTTACCCAGTTCATTCGTCGCCAGTAGCGCTTCGTTTTCCCAGGCAATCAGCACATCACCGATACCGCGTTCAACGAAAGTATTGGTTGAGCCGCGCGCGCCGGAGTCCAGCACTTCAACGTTTTTAAACAGGGCTTTGACAAAGTCCTGCGCTTTGGCCTGATCGTTATTGTTGTGGTGCAGGGCGTAGCCCCATGCCGCCAGATAGTTCCAGCGTGCGCCGCCAGAGCTTTTCGGGTTTGGCGTAATCACCGACACACCGGGTTTAATCAGATCGTTCCAGTCATGAATTTGTTTTGGATTGCCTTTGCGGACCAGGAAAACGATGGTGGAGGTGTAAGGTGCTGAGTTATCCGGCAGACGCTTGATCCAGTTTTTATCGATACGACCACGTTCCGCAATAGCGTCCACATCGTAAGCCAGCGCCAGCGTCACGACATCGGCTTCAATGCCGTTAATAACGGAAGTCGCCTGTTTACCCGAACCGCCGTGCGATTGACGGATCACGACGTTGTCGCCGGTTTCCTGCTTCCAGTGCGCGCTAAACGCTTTGTTGTACTGCTCGTACAGCTCACGCGTTGGATCGTATGATACGTTAAGTAACTGAATATCCTTTGCCAGAATGCTGGTTGACGCCAGCAATAATGTGAATCCCACGCCCCACTTTTTCATCGCCCGACTCGCTTATGTTGTGTTGTGATGAGCAAAGCGTGCCAGAAAGCGATCCAAACATTAAAGAATAAAAAAAGATTGGCTATAACTTCGAGGAATAAATCTGAGGGATTGCCGGATGGCGGCTAGCGCCTAATCCGGCCTACACGTTTCTGCAACCTGTAGGCCTGATAAGCGTAGCGCCATCAGGCGCGCAAAAACAATCAGTACAGTTTTTTCGCGCACTCCATCCAGTCGCTTTTGAACGGACGCTTCATGTTTTCAATCGCATCGATGATGTCATGATGAACAAGCTGCTCGTTCTGGATACCGACACAACGACCGCCATGGCCTTCCAGCAGCAGGTCAATAGCATACGCGCCCATACGAGAAGCCAGAATGCGATCGTAAGGTACCGGGGAACCACCGCGCTGAATGTGGCCGAGCACCGTCGCACGCGTTTCACGGCCCGTTTCTTTTTCAATAAAGTGCGCCAGTTCGTCAACATCACACATATGTTCGGTGATAGCGACGATAGCGTGTTTTTTCCCTTTCGCGATCCCGGCTTTGATTTCCGCCACCAGATCCTCGCGATTAAATTCAACTTCCGGCACCACGATAAACTCACAGCCGCCAGCAATAGCCGCCGCCAACGTCAGGTCGCCGCAATAACGGCCCATCACCTCAACGATAGAGATACGCTGGTGAGAAGAGGAGGTGTCACGCAGACGGTCAATCGCTTCCACTACAGTGCCGAGAGCAGTGAAGTAGCCGATAGTGTAGTCAGTGCCTTTGATGTCGTTATCGATAGTGCCTGGCAGACCGATGCACGGGAAGCCCATTTCAGTCAGACGTTTTGCACCCATATAAGAACCGTCGCCGCCAATAACTACCAGCGCATCGATGCCGCGTTTTTTCAGGTTTTCGATCGCGACAGCGCGAATATTTTCGTCACGGAATTCCGGGAAACGGGCGGAACCGAGGAAAGTACCGCCACGGTTGATCATGTCAGATACGCTGTAACGGTCAAGCTGCACCATACGATCTTCATACAGGCCCAGATAGCCGTCATAAATGCCCATGACTTCCAGCCCTTCCGTCAACGCTGCGCGCACAACACCGCGGATTGCCGCGTTCATGCCCGGCGCATCACCGCCGCTTGTCAACACACCGATTTTCTTAATCATGACTACCTCTGAACTTTGGAATGCAAAATGAAATCTATTGCCGGAAGCCGATTTCGCACTTCGAAACGATCCAACGAATATACAGATAGTATAACAATCCCTTCCTGCTGAATTGATTCAGGTCAGGCCAAATGGCGGTAATTTATACACAAAATGCTGGCCTGGCTCACTTTTTAACAATCAATTATACAAGCTCGAACTTCCTGCCTTCCCTGGGAACGACTGAACAGGGATCCTGATGAATAATGACATCTGAACCCGGAAAACGCCGTAAAATCGCCTGCTCTACCTGGTCAGCCACAAAATGCGCCTGAACGAGCGGCAGATTATCTTCCATTTCCAAATGAATCTGAATAAAGCGAGTCGGCCCTGACTGCCGCGTGCGGAGATCGTGCGCGCCGCTGACTCCCGGCCATGACGTCACGATATCAATAATTTCCTGTCGTTCCGCATCGGGCAGCGCGCGATCCAATAATGACTGCACCGCCTCATACCCCATACGTAACGCGCTATACAAAATATAGATGCCGATACCTAACGCAAACAGGGCATCCGCACGATGCCAACCGTACCAGGATAACCCCAGCGCGATAAGAATCGCTCCGTTCATCATAACATCAGACTGATAATGAAGCATATCCGCCCGTACCGCCTGACTTTGGGTCTTGCGTACCACCCAGCGCTGAAACGTGACCAGTATAATAGTGCATATCAGAGCGATGACGGTAACGCCAATCCCCACGCCGGGGTCGTTCATTGGCGTCGGCTTAATCAGATTCTGGATACTGGTCAAAAACAGAAACAACGCCGAACCGGAAATAAACATACTTTGCGCCAGCGCCGCCAGCGACTCCGCTTTACCGTGCCCAAACGTGTGTTCATCATCTGCGGGTTGCAGCGAATAACGCACGACCAACAAATTCGTCAATGACGCGGCAATATCCACCAGCGAGTCCACCAACGCCGCCAGAATACTCACCGATCCCGTATACCACCACGCCAAAATTTTGATCAAAAGTAACGCTGATGCCATCGCCGTTGCCGCGATAGCCGCCCGGCTAACCAGCCGTCCATAGGTTTGATTCATAAATACTCCCGCTATCTTCTGCCGGTAGTATAACGGATGGTTTAAAACAGTAAGCTAATAACAGAATGACAAACTGGAGATAAAAAAAAACCCCCACATCATGTGGGGGAAGACAGGGATGGTGTCAGAAAACACCACCTAACATAATGATATAAATGGATTTATATCATCCGCTGTCCACATAGCGTCCACATTGACTAAAACGCCCCTGCCCGTCAGGGGCTTTGTTTTTTCATCCGGCAGGGGTTATAAACAACTTTTAACTCAATGTTTAATAAGGATGTTCTATGCTCAACCTCAAATCGGCAATTGCAACCGTCGCCATTCTTCTGTCTATCTGCGCCCACGCCCAAACGAATAACGTAAAAACTTTGCAAAAACAGCTAAAGTTATGGCAACCGATTGAAATAAAAGAAAGTAATAATGTCGTGACTGTCGTTCTTGACGCAAACTAAGTTACACCTGAAATTTATGATGCAGTCGTAAGCTCAGGAATTTGTATGGATGTTTGGACAAAAGATGTACCGGACTCCTACATGAAAACAACTAAAGAATTGCACGTACTGAATAAACATAAGGCGTTTGGTTATGTGCTCGAACAGCCTCTCGCAACTTGTAACGAGATGGGTAAAGAACCAGATGACAGAGCTAAAGTGATGATGCTCTCAAAAACTCATATGTTTGGAATGCCAAAGTCAAAATAAACAAAACCCCGCAATCGCGGGGCTTTTTTTGTGGTTACATCCACATAGTTTGTTGACCTGATGGCAAAGGATGCGGCCTGACGGCATTAACCTCACCCGGCTTAACAATGTAACGCTGCACCGACTCAAATGTGATAAACGTGGCACTACAATTCACGTTCTGACACTGGTGATAACGCTCCTTTGTCGTATCGGTCATGTAACGGCTTGTGCGTGCGTGGGCGGCATGCTGGCATAACGGGCAATGAAACATATTAAGCACCTCAACGGTTTGGCTGATGCGTTAATTTTACTCAAAAAACCATTATATAACAAATAGATAAATTAAAATCACCCATCATCATCTTCCGCTTTATACTCTACGTCAGAGAGCTTAACCTCAAGCTCTAAGCCCGTCGTGAAGCCACTATTATTCAGGCTGTGAGTCACTTTACTGATTAACCAAGATTGCTCGTCTATGACGCGCTTAAAGCCTGACACGCGCACTGGTGTCTCAGGGAATAAATCAGCCCTACCAAGCGCCAGCGTAATTGAAAACTCCGCAACGCCTCGCTGCAGCTTATCCCACTTAGCCTGAGCGGCGCGCATCGCCTGCGCTCTGGAAGCGTAGACCGTCGTCAGTGCCAGCACGTTATCGGCCTCACCGACCATATACTCACCTTCGCGAGCCTCCGGCTCTTTTCTGGACTTCGTCTTTTTGCTAACCGGCTTTGCTTTCGGGTGTTCCAGTGCGCGAAGGTGCTTCTCTTTTGGCTGGCGTTTCAGCGTCACTTTCTGTTTTTGCGGCTTCGGGTCTTTGGTGTACAACCATTTAGCTGTTACACCGGTATAAGCTCCGCGGTCGGCAATGGCAAACTGATGACGGTCGCCGTCACTGCGGGTCAGCGTCATTTGTGGAATGGGCTTACCGCTGGCCGTCAGCGCACTACCGGCTTTCAGAAACAGTAGTTTTCCCGCTTTAACCGATACAGTCGCTCCGTTTCGGTCAGCCAGCCGGGTAAGAAATACCGCGTCGGATTCCTGCGACTGGTCGATATGCGGTACCGGGATTTGTTTCAGCGAATCCGCGACGCTGGCCGTCAGTTTGTTACGCTTTGCAATGGTGCTGACCAGCTCACCGAGGGTGGTATCGTGCCATGATTCTTCACGTCGTGAATTGAGCGTGCCGCGAAAGTCTGCACTACGCGCCCGGATGGTCAGGGTATCAGGCGCGCCCCGGTGCTCAATCTCATCGACCGTAAAATCGCCTTTATTCAGAAGCGCCGAACCTTGCCAGCCAAGCCACAGCGTCAGCACCGCCCCGCGCAGAGGTAATTCGACTTTTCCGTCGGTATCGTCGAGCTCAATGTCGAGCTGGTCAGCCTCAAAACCCCGGTTGTCGGTCATGGTGAGAGAAATCAGCCGGTCACTAAAATTGCTGGTAATGTCCTGGCTGTTCAGCGTTAGCATAAATGCCGGTGCAAGACTGGCACCGGCGTCAATGGTCATGCCCGTAATCATATGGTCAGCCCTCCGAGCGCACCCTGCAGCTTATCGGTCAGATTACCGGCAGAGCCGAGAAGCTCGCTCGCCTGTTTATTCAGGTCGCCAAACATTGCCGTCAGTGATTCATCGACCCGTTTTAGCGAAAGCGTGAAATCAATCTTTCTTGCCGCTCCATCGCTGAAAAACTCGGCGTGCGTGGCCGACACCTTATCGATGATATACATCCCGAGGATTTTGCCGGTACCCTCAATCAGCGGCCACGCCCTGCCCTCATCGGCCATCAGTTCCACAGCCAGCAGGGATATATGACCGCCGGTAATGGCAGGGTAAAGCGTACCGGCAAGCTGTATTGAGGTTTCCCCCTCGCCGAGAAACTGATATGCAGGCGGTTTACCGACCCGGTCATTAGACGCCCAGCGGTAATCTTTCGAATGCTGCATTGACTGATAAGGCAGAGTACGGAGTTCAAATACAAACATGCCGAGAGCAAGCATCATCGTTTAATTCTCCCTTAGTCGTGGCTCATGCTGGCGCGCTGACGCGCACGCTTTTCGCGCTCAATTTGTTCGAGTGTGTCGCGTAGCTGGCGGTCGAGTTGATGCCCCGGAGCAACACCGCCCGGTAGCGTAATGTTGTATTCGCTTTTGCTCTGGTCGATGTAAGAGCGTCCCGCCGGTGCGGTAACGGGCTGATAAGCCTGATACCCGCCATAGGTGCTGGTCGCCGGAATGTAGGAATCCCCCTGCGTGGCGGCGTTGGTTTTGGCGGCGGTCTGGTCGAGGCTGTCCGATTCTTTGTTGATGATGCCGAGCTTTTCGAGAAGCCAGTCGACACCACTGCGTAGCTTGTTGAAAACGTTCAGCGGTGCCATCAGCGCTGAGGCCAACGCCTGACCGAAAATAACGCCAGCATTTTTACAGCTATCGAGCGTCTCCTGCGTAGCTTTGACCGGTGCAATCAGGTCTTTAAACCATTGCCAGACTCCGCGCAGCTTCTCACCGAGTCCGTCAAAAATGGGTGCCAGTGGTGCAAACATTTCCCCGACCGGAGCAAAGGCACTCATGATGCCCTCAATCACCCCCGAGAAAAATGCGCTGATGGGCTCCCAATATTTACGGATAAGTAGCGCCCCGGCCACAATCGCCGCCCCGACGGCCACAATCGGCCAGGTGATTGCACCGAGCGCGGCTACGATGGCACTACCGGCAACAGTCAAGGCGGTACCCATCACGCCAGCGGCGGCAATGATGGCGTTAATCCCCATGACAACCGGCCACGCAACGAGACCAATGCCGCCGATGATACCAATCAGAGCAAGTGCGCCCCCGGCAATAATGCCGATAGTTGTCGCCAGACCTTTGTTTTTCTTGATCCAGTCGTCGAGCTTTAACACGTATTGTGTGGCGGCTTGGGTGAGTTTACGCAGCGAGTCCTCTTGCTGGTCAAAAAGGTCGGTACCGACGGCCTCATAAGCCGACTGGAACTCTTTAAAGTCGCCGCCGAGGTTATCCTGCATAACCTTAACCAGTTCCTCGGTTTTGCCGTCTGACGCTTTCAGCGCGGCGGTTAGCTGGTCGAGCTTGCCGCTGGCCGCTGCTTCCATCAGTACCGCCGCCGCCGAGCTGGCCTCCTCGCCGAAAATGGTTTTCATGTACTCGCCGCGCTGGCTTGTCCCGAGGTTGTTTTTCTCAAAGCTGCGCTGCATTTCTTTCAGTATGGAGAATATCGGGCGCGTGTTCCCCTTGCTGTCTGACGTTTTGACGCCGAGTTCCTTAATGGCCTCAAACGCTTTTCCGGTGGGAGCCTGCAGGCGGCTGAGAATGGCGCGGCTACCCGTACCCGCCATTGACCCGGTGATTTTGGCGTCGTGCAGTGCACCGACCATTGCGGCGGTTTGCTCGATGCTCACCCCGGCATTTTTCGCCACTGGCGCGGCATAGGTCAGCGCGTCGCTCAGTCCGTCAAAATCGGCGGCGGTTTTGTTCATCGTCATCGAGAGAACGTCGCCAATGTGAGCAATCTTGTCGTTTGAAAGTTGAAACGCTGATTTCATCCCGGTCAGCAGCGCAGCGTTTTCCTCCATTGAGCGCCGGTTTGACA
Source organism: Salmonella sp. 32100201201700099SM (assembly GCF_017572645.1). NCBI lineage: Bacteria > Pseudomonadati > Pseudomonadota > Gammaproteobacteria > Enterobacterales > Enterobacteriaceae > Salmonella > Salmonella sp. 32100201201700099SM. Next base: position 79,871 of record NZ_JAGERQ010000011.1, read on the forward strand.
GCGCCATATTCAGCGTGACTGGCGTCGCCGCCTGAATGGCAGCAGCGTCACCGCCGCTTTTCGCAATGATGATTTGCGCGCTCGCTGCGTCATCTGCAGAGGCTGCAGTATTGTCGCCGAGCTGGCGAGCCTGTTTGCGTAGCGCCTGCATTTCTGGCGACTGTTTATCAACCCCGAGCACAGCCTGCAGCTCGGAATTTTTCTGTGCAAAGTCATAACCGGGCGTCAGTAATTTAACCCCGGCCATCGTTCCCGCCGTCGCAATACCGACCCCGGCAGCGCCTGCTGCGGCCATGTTACCGGCAAGCTCTTTACCTGATTTATATCGTTCTTTCACCCGGCTTAATTTCGCCTGCTGCGCACTGACGCGCGCCAGTGCATTACGCTGTCGGTTAAGCTGCGCCGTCGTTTCGCTGATGGAGGTTTTGAGTCGACGTTCATCGGCAGACAGGGTGCGGGTATTGATACCGGCCTGCATCAGCTCGGAACGCTGGCGCTGTACCGATGTTCTCAGGCTGTTATATTTCATCTGCAGCTCAGAGGCGGCACGTTTTGCCGCGTCGAGCGCCTGCGCCTGCGCGCGGGTCGGACTGGTGGTGTTTTTAAACTGCACAGCCAGCTCACCGGCTTCGCGCTTTGCCTTGTCAAGCGCCTGACCAGTAACGGCCAGTTGCGCGCTTGCCTTACGAAAGCCGTCGATTTTCGACGCCTGACCGTTCAGGTCGCGCAGACCCTTTTGTGTGTTGCGAATATCACCCGACAGGGTTTTACTCGCGGTCTGGATGGATTTAAGCGGTCGGGTCGCCTGGTCGACCGCTTTCAGCAATACCTCAAGCCTCAGGTTATTACTCATTGTGGTTTCCGCTACGCTGCAGCGCCTTTTCGCGCCATGTGATGAGCTCGGTCAGGCTCAGGGAACAGAGTTCTGATGGCGGCCAGTGGAATATCACTGCGATATCCGCCATCAGGTCATCAGTCGACAGGTCTGGCGGGAAGTCTATTCCGCCGAAGCCGGTGACAAAAAACCAATCACCTTAGCGGCCAGCGACAACATATCGGGCAGGTTCATCGCGGTAAGCTCCTGCGCGGTGAGCGCGGGGTAGGTCATGCGGGGCAGTACCTTAATCAGGGCGTCGACTTCGGACTGCGCCACCGCCGCCAGACTGACGCCGCGCAGGGTACCGGCGTTCGGCTCAATCAGGGTGACTTTATCAATCGTCTGACCGGCGCGCTTAATCGGTTTGTCCAGGGTCACGACGTTCGGGTTTACGGTGTCAATTTCATTGCCAGCCGTATCAATAAATTCAGCGGTTTTACGTGGTGCTTTTGCCATGATGTTTTTCTCTGTTCTGAATGGGGTTAATAACCGGCCAGCAGTGCTGACCGGTCAGGGAATTACAGCCCGATTGCGCGGCGGTGCTGTTCCAGACGGTCGACGCCGTTCACCTTCTCGACCATGTTGACGGTGTCGATTTCGATGACGTCGCTGCCATCAATCGTGAGGCGGTAGTAGGTGCAGACAGTCGACAGTTTGGTCGAGGTGTTTTCACCCTGCTTATTCTCGCCGCCGTCGATTTCTTTATGACGGCCACGCATGACCACCTCGACCGCCACGATTTCGCCGGTATCGTCGCGCTGGTAAGAACCAGCAAAACGCAGCGGCACAGCATCAGCGCCCGGGGCGGCGTACTGCGCCCACAGAGCCACATCAGGCAGGCCACCGACAGACCATTCGACGGTGAGCGCATCATCGTCGAGGCCGAGGTCAATCGCTGCCGCGCCATTCATACCGCCGCCGCGATAGTTTTCGAGCTTGCGGGTCAGTTTCGGCAGCGTCACGGATTCAACAACACCCATGTAGCTGAGGCCGTCATTGAACATATTCAGGTATTTGAGTTTACGGGGTAGTGCCATGTTGTTTCAGGCTCCTTAGCTGTTGACCGATTCGGCCAGATTCACCAGATATTTATCGGTGATACGCTGGCGCAGGGTCAGGCTTTCCAGTGGCGGAACTGGTGTATAGTCGTAGTCGATATACAGTTTCCCGGCCTTGAGGGTTTCCTTGTCGTTCGATTCCTCATCGAACCAGCATTTACCCTCCACGATGTAGCCGTTTGATTTCAGCTCGCGGAATTTGGCGTTAATGCCGTCAACAATGTCACGAATGAGCGTGGCGGTAATGGGCTTGTCGACCGCCCACATGTGCGCCTCGGCCATCGTGTCGGCCAGTACCTGCGCGGTGCGAGTGTAGTTCTCAAACAGAAAAAGCGGGTCATCCGAGCAGGTGCGGTTACCCCAGAAGCGGAAACCGTCCTTGCGTACCAGCGTTGTAACCCCGGCCTCGTTGAGCAGGTCAGCATCGGTGCCGGATGCCTGCAAATCCCAGAACACTGAGGCGCTGATGCCGGTAACGCCCTGTACACCAACGTTAGACAGGGTTTTGTGCCAGCCGACAGTCTGGTCGATGTAAGCACGCAGGCCTAGTGCACGCGCAGTGGCGTAAGCCGCTGCGGTGGTATTTTTGACGGTGTCCCACGCGAGGAAATCAGGCCAGATAACCATCAGCTCGCGCTGGCTGAAATTTTTACGATATTCCATCGCTTCGGAAATAGTCTTACATCCCCACGCGCTGACGTAAGCAAATGCACGTAATTTAATGGCAGCCGACGCAAGCGCGACCGCGACCTCTTTAGTATCCAGCCCCGGCACCCCAAGAATACGCGGCTTGACGCCGGTGACGGCCTGAGCAGTCAGGAGAGCCTTGATACCGGTGTATTTACCGTTCTCATCCGTACCTCCGATAATGTTGGAAACAGTCTGTGCGAGCGCAGCTTCCTCGTCATCGCCGGCTCCATCCTCAACACGTACAACAACAGTGACGGGTTTTGACTGGTCTGCGATGGCCTGCAGTGATGCAGCCAGCGTGCCTTTTTTACCGGCTTTCGCAATGGCGCTTTGCACATTGGTAATCAGTACCGGTTCATTGAGGGGAAATAGCGTGGCATCTGCATCGCTGGCTGTACAAACCATGCCGACGACCGCAGTCGCTACTGTGGAAATAACACGCGTACCGTCATTAATTTCGATGACCTGCGTGCCGTGGTGAAAATCACTCATCCGGTTAACTCCGTGGTTAAGGGGTGAGTATATTTTCAGGTCAGTACACAAGAGGGGGCTATTTGTACCGGCTGTCAGGTTGATGGCACAACGACAGGAAAAAGAAAAGGCGGGTAATAAACCCGCCTGAATATTTAGCGTGGTATATCCGGCCAGTCAGCCAGTACATCACTCCTGTGGTAATGAAGGCCACCTGATTGCTGTGAAGGTGGCCTCATCTGAAACGCCTGTTAAGTCCAGCGATTTAAGAACATTGATATAATTCATCCACATAATTAAGGTCGCTTTATTTTCATCACTGATAATCCCCAGAGTTAATTCTGTGCGCCAGTCCTTAATGGCATTGTCTGCATCGTTAAGTAATTTCTGCCGGGTGGTTTCGGCCTTAGCCTGATAATCCACCGGAACTGGTAAAACCTTACCATCCCTGTACAACCATGAGCCATCACCACGACAATCATCAGGACAGTCAGCAGCGTCTATTTCCGCAACAGACATATTAACCGGCCACAACATTGATACAGAATATGTGTTGCCACGTTGCGGGACTGGCTTATTAACAACACCCCAGATAACCCCTTCATGGTCGTACATTATTTTTGCAGTATCATCAGAAAATAATGACTGACACTCATACCAGTCCTGTCCGTCGTCCGACTCCAGAAAATATGCACCTATATTTATTTCGGCCTGAGTTTTATCCCTGTTTACAGGCGCGTCAATCAGTCTGAAATTTTTAATATCCTGATATTTTTTCATTATACCGTTCCCCCTTGTACGGTATACCACTGATTACCGACTCGTTTTTGCAAAGGCGCATAATTAATACCATCAATATTTTCGCCCTGATAATCTTTCCAGACGGAGGTAACTACATATCCGGGAGTGTTAGGCCATGACCCTGCATTGTTCCAGGTAGTCACTGATGAGCCAGCCCCTAACTGAACATCTAAGACGATATTATTATTAATCCAGGTACTTAACCAGCCATTTCCCCATAGCGAACCAAAGATATCACCGTTATTCTGATAGATGGCCCCGCCTGCACGCAGTACGTTAGCGGTGATATCGCCATTGACCGCAAACAGGACTGAACCATCAAGGTTTCGCTGGCTGTATAACTGCCATCCCTGATCATCATCCAGTTCAATTACAGTGGGCCTGTTTGCGTCGCCCCATAAGTTAAACGTGGCTGTCATTGTCGAATTATTATTACTCGTTAGTGACAGTTTTTTTTCTTTGCCTGCGCGAATAGCTCCCAGAACCATCATTTCACCGGGAGCGACACGAACGGTGTGCTGGCTGTTCGCGTATGTATCCAGTATCCCGTCACCGTTCTGTTTAAAACCGGTATCGTTATCACCGAGTACAATTGAATTACCGCCCAGTGCATTGTCAGTACCAATGCTTAACGGACCGTTTAGCTGTCCCCCTGTAATCGGCAATGCACCCACATCACCGGCTGTTGGTTTCATCAGACTACTGTAAATTGTATATGTCTGACCGCTGGTTGAGTTTCCCGGCTGTACTGATGAATATTCAGGCGTACTGTGCAACGTGACATTTGCATTACCGGTGTAGTCATATTGCGCAATTAACCAGTACGCATACTGGCCGATATTAATATAAATATCGTAGGTGTCGCCTGATGTATTAACCCATGCGACCTCGTTAGCCGCAGCAGGCGAGCGTCTCCACAACGTGGCAGTTATTCCAACAGGTGAACCATTACCGGCACGCAATACCAGTTCGCTGATTGCCGCCTGTTCAGGTGAACCAGCGTTAAACCCCGCCCCACCGTACAGTTTAATCACCGCTGTTGATGTAGCCTGCGGCATTACAACCGTGGCGATTTTGTACCATCCAGAAGCATCATTAAATGTGATGTTGGTAGAGGTCACGGCACCGATAGTTCTCGCAAATTGTTTTTTGTCAGGAATATCGCCGCCATTACTGTTTTTCGCCAGCCGCCCGTTCGCATTATCCATAGCCGTTTTAACCGCTTTCGGCGTTGCGGCCAGCGTCTCAGACGTGCTGTCAGTGGCATTGCTGAGCTGGATAATCCCTTTACGCGCTGTAGTGGCGTCCTGAGCTGTATATTTCGCGTTAGCAAGGTCATATGCCACCTTGACCGCTTTCGGTGTCGCGGCAAGCGTCTCAGACACACTGTCAGTGGCATTGCTGAGTTGCACAATGCCTTTACGCGTTGTAGTGGCGTCCTGAGCTGTATATTTCGCATTAGCAAGGTCATACACTGTCTTGACAGCTTTCGGCGTCGCTGCGAGCGTTTCAGACTCGCTGTCTGTCGCGTTACTGAGCTGAGTAAACCCTTTTTCTTTAAGAGTGGCATCAGGATGACGACGGGATTTTTCATGTTCGGCGAGCCTGTCGTCGACATAATCCTGCGTCGCCATCACCATCGTTGAGTCAATGGACAGCGCCACAGACTCGACACTGCTGACAATAATGACCATGCGGCATGTCTGCGCACGCCCTGAGCCCTCAGCCAGTTCTGGCTTGTAGCTTTCGGCCATATTGGCAACAGCAATCAGCGTCCCTTCATCGTCGTAAAGGCCAAGCTCACGCATCCAGAAGCCGCCCACCTCCGGCGGAATAACCAGCTCGGCCACAATGTAATTACTGTACCGATTGTCCTGGCTGATTTTATTCAGAGTGTGACGCCAGACCTCATTAACAAGCTGTGTCTGACCGACATCAGGATCCGGCAGCTTTCCGCCGCCGTCACCAACAGCCATAACGTTAAGATTTATTTTCTTACCGCCCGGCATGGTGGCCGCAGCAAGCTTAGCGGCTCCGGCAGTGGTGATAACGGTTTTAAATTTCGTGCTCATTATTCCTCACTTATCCCGGGTAAACCGTAATAATATCGCCATCGCAGGACACGCCGCCGGTATACAAATAACCGGGAATGTCCTGGACAATATTCAGGCCAGTCAGATGACGACTGGCTGGTTTTGCATCCGCAATCAGTCGTTCCATTTCGAAATACATTTCTTCGGTAATGCCACTTTCAAGCACCCCGATATCAAGCCGGAATGTGCCTGGCGTGTCGCCGCTTTCCCACCATTCCGTTACATTGATGACATAGCCGAGTGGCTCCACTACCCGACGGATTGCGCCGATAGTCCCCTTGTGGCAGTGAATGAAATATGCATCACGGATAACGGCACGTTTTGTTCCCTCCGGCCAGTTCTCATTCCACCGGTCGACAGAAAACGCCCACGCCAGCCACGGCAACAAATTTTCCGGGCAGGTGTCAATATTCCACAACGCGCGGATGTTGACCGGCGTCCTTTCAATCTCAGCACATGCCCTTGCGGCGGCGACTTCCAGTGGCGATGAGCCCACCGGCAATAATCGTGAGTCATTCATCAGATCCCCCGATTACTAGGCTGTAGTCAGTGCAAAAGGACGCCTGAGTGTTATCGAGAACAATATCCGCGACCGGTGCCGCCAGCTCCACCCGCTGAACCCCCTCAACATGCAGGGCGGCATAAATCGCTGATTTACGGATATCGCGCCCGAGGCGGTGCTGCGCGCTGATATAGGCTTTCAGCTTTGCCTCAGCCGCCGCCCTGATGGGTTCACTTTCCGGGCCGGGGTAAAGATAAAGCGTGGCGTTAATCTGGTAGTTAACAATTTCGGCTGACTGTACCGTCACCCGGTCAGCGACCGGCCTGACATCTTCTGCGTTCAGGGCATTGCGCACAATTGCAAGCAGTTCCTCAGATGCGACGCCGTTGTTTTCACGTGACAACACGGAAATCGTCACACAGGCTGGCGACGGGCTGATAACTGAAATATCGCCGACGCGCCCGTCAGCACTACGGCCATGATACTGGTACGCCCCGACAGGCCCCGCCACGCTCAGCCCCTCAAAAGCCTGCTGTATACGCAGACGATAATCGGCGTCGAGTTCCATTTCTGCCGGGGTGGGTGGAATGGTGGTGTCATCAGCAGGCGTGACGACAAGACGCTCAACACTGAAATTTCCCCCGATATTATCGAGGTCACTATCTATGGCATAAGCCAGCATCACTGCACGTGCAGCTTCATTGACACGCTGACGCCAGATAACCTCGCGGTAGGCGTTTTCCTGCAGCAATTTAACAATTGGCTCAGACTCAAGTGCGAGCGTCCGGGCGACGGCTTCCTGTTGGTCTTCAGGATAGAGCGAAATCAGCGTCGCAATGCGTTCCGCAAGGATGGTTTCATAGTCCAGTTCCTCAACCACGTCGGGAACGGGTAACTGACTCAGGTCAACGGTTGCCATAGTGATTTAACTCAGTGAAACAGTGGTTGAAACTGACGCACCGGTATCGGTACGCATCCCGGTAATATCGACATACATTTCGCCAGTGTCGCCGCGCTCAAAGCTGATGGAGATAAGCCTGATGCGTGGTTCCCATTTCTGGATCGCGGAATAGCACGCCACCATGATTTGCAGCCTGAGCGCCGGCTTTTGCGGCATGTCAATCAGCGCAGACAGGAGCGAGCCATATTCACGACGCATTACCCGCGAGCCGACCGGCGTCAGCAGAATGTCGCGCATGCTCTGGCTGATATGCTCACTGTCACTGATACCTATGCCGGTATTGCGGTTCATCCCCAGATAACGCGCTGTCATTTTGTGCCCTCCGTCCAGTTCCCGCCCCGTTGTACGCCGCCGTGACCGTGGTTATCGACCTGCACGCCGTTTGATTTCAACGTGCCACCGGTATGTTCGATGTTTCCCCGCATGGTGCCGCCTTTCTGCACCTCAAGCGTCGCCGTCGTCAGTTTGTTGGTGCATACCACCTCCGGGGTGTCGAGGGTGATACGTTCTGCCGCTTTTACCAGTACCACCGGCACGGTGGCGGTAATGGACTCCGATGCCGTCACATCGGCAGTCTTGATGCCGCTGACCGTCAGCGCACCGGTTTCCGGCTCATACTCCATAACAGCGCCGTCGGGGAACACCACATGCCACGCATCCGCCGAGGCTGACGGGGCAGGGTTATCGTCGGAGAAAATCCCCGGCAGCACGAAAGCAGTATCAAGCTCGCCACCAATTGCCAGCAGCAGCACCTGCTCACCGACCGAGGGAGCCCACCATGTCCGCGAACGACCGGCGCGGGTGGTCAGCCAGTTCAGCCATGCAGTCTGGATCCCGCCGCTTTGTACGCGGCACAGCCCCTGCGCGGTATCGACCTCAGTCACCACACCTGAGCGGATGAGGTTGCGAATCGCGCGCGCGAGCTCCTGTATTGTGGATAACGTATTCATAGTGCAAGGATGCCTCTGGTCTGGAGTCGCGCCAATTCGCGCGGCTCCGGTGGTGGTTCACACAATATTTATTTACCGAGATGCCTGATAATGATGTCTTCAATCATCTGCTCATCGTCGCGGGTGAAACCGAGCAACGGGCGCGCCGCGTACTGCACATCCCGGCTGTGACGATTTGGCCGGTCTTTGAGGCCATACTGATGCACCCGCGCCATGCGCTGTACCCTGCCGGTAAATTCCACCACCGCCGCACTGTCGCTGCCTTTGGCTTTCATAAAGCGGTTAGTGCGCAGTCTGGCGAACATTTCGCGCCTGATACGGCCTTTCTTACTTCGCACCGGCTGGCGCTTTCGGGCGGCATACGGGGTGCCGTCGGGTGTCTGCTGTCGCCTGATGCGCTGCTGCTGACTGGCGCGCAGTTTTTTTGCAATGTCAGCCGCCATTTGCCGACGCGCCGCCGGTGACAGGCTGGCAATCAGACCGGTAAGGCGCTCCTGCAGCGCGGTTAACTCACTCATCCCACTTACTCACCAGCTCGCCGTTAACGTACAGCTCGACCGGGCGCGTCACTGGCTCAGGCAGCGGTGGCTCAGGGGCATAGCTGACATGCAGTGCGCCGTCGACCTCTTTGACGAGCGTGCGCTCGGTGAGTCTCAGGCTGATACTGATATCGAGCGAGTCGTCGTTATTGATATCAATCATCCATGTGAATCCTTTCTCCCGCCCGTCGTCGGTGGTCATAATGTCCGGCTGATGCTCACGCAGCCATGCCTGTACCGGCACAAATATCAAATCGAGGTCGCCGGTAAAGTCAGTCACCACCACGTTAAGCACGTACACCTTTTCAAACGACAGCGAGCTCTCCAGTCGGGAATCCGTATGGCCGTTATCAGCGAACAGGCGCAGCATATCGGGGTTGTTTCGGAGCTGCGGCACAGCGTTAATCAGCGCCTTGCGCAGGCTTTTGTGCTTCTGCATCGAGTTCATCCTGACAGTGTTTGACGGTTTTGACCTGTAGCGCGCAGGCGGTCAGCGCGCCCTCAAGACGGCGGATATCGGCGCTCAGGTCACCATTGGTTTTCGGGTCACTTCCCGGCATCAGGCAAAGGCTCACCCTCGGGCATCCGCTGACCACAATCACCGGCGCTGGCGCAGGCGGCGCGGGTGTGCAGCCGACGCACAGCATCAGGCAGAGGAGCGTTATACCAGCGGCGAAAGGCTTCATTTTCATCAAGTAACCTCGTTATCGTCTGCTCGCGGCGGTTTGCTTCTGCGCCTGCCTTTGCGAGCTGTTCGCGCAGTGCCACCTGCGCGGATTCATTACGTCGGGCGAGCTGGCCGGCGACACTGAGCTGATTTTTCAGCATGCCAATCGTCGCCTTTTGCTCGCTCGCAACGCGGTTTGCCGTCTCAAAGGAGCGGGATAAATTGCCATTCTCATGGCGCAACCACATCAGACCGAGCACGGCCAGCACAAACAGCGTTATCAGGACTTTCATGCCACCACCCCGCCAGCCGTGCGCCAGACGGTAACCAGCTTTTCGAGACTGTGCTCGCGCTGGCCGTAACCGGCACCCGGCAATGACGCCCAGATATTCCGGCAACGGGAAACAGCACGCTCAATACGCCCCGCCCGGATATCGTCAATAGCACCGCGCTCCCGGATTAACTGGATCGCGAGCTTGTCCTGCGACAGTGGGCTGAAATCAGGCAATGCGAGCTGTTTTTTATAGTGCGGCCAGAACATATAAAGCTGCTGGTAACGCCCCGATGCCGTGGATTTCTCGCCACGGCGATTAAACACTTTCGCGGGTCGGCCATGTGCGAAAGGGTGGTCGCTGTAATCGGTGAAAATCTCTGGCCTGCCATCAAGGCCGGTAACAATGACGTCGTAGCCACGGTTTTTCGTCAGCGGATGGTTCGCCGTTCCTTCGGAATACGCCAGCATGTCCAGAAAGGCGGCGATATTCTGGTGAGTATTAATGACCGGCATCGCCTTCCCCCTTCTGTGACTTAAAGCGGCGCTGAATGGCGATTTCCACCACCTGATAACCGGCAATACCGAGCATGGATCCAATACCGCACACGGCGGGCAGTGACATATCAGGAAACTGCACCAGAACAACACCGGCGACCATTGAGACAAAACCGCCGAGCAACATGCGTCCGACAAACAGGCGCGGGGTGATGGGCTCACCACCTGCCAGCACTTTTCCGACCACAATCAGTGCCCCAATCACAAACAGTGACAGGACGCCTTTTTCCCCTTCTGTCATGGTTTACTCCCAAAGATTGATAGTTTCAGTTACGGGTGAAGACGGCACATCGGGCAGGTCAATTGCCGTGCCATGCGGCAGAATGACGCCCAGCTCAGACAGGCCGGGATTAGCCTGCAGCACCGTTTCAACCACGCCCTCAGTGCGCCCGTAATACCTGGCGCAAATCACGTCGAGGGTGTCGCCCTGCATCGACCTGACCTTCATCAGAGCTGGCCCACGATGCAGCGCGGTTTGTCCTGCAGACGCGCGACCGACCAGCGCATATCCCGCCACAGGTCATCAATGGTGGTTTCGACGCTGTCGGCTTTTTTGTCACCCTTACCGGTGGCTTCAACACCGCGATAGCGCTCATACAGGGTGGCGGTTGCCATCGCCGTTACGGCGCTCAGATAGTGGAAAATACGCACATTCTCGCCATCGATTTCCTCAGCAGGCACGTCGGCCAGATGCTTAAACCCGGCGGCAGTCTGGCGCAGCCGGTAGTCGTAAAGCTCCGCATTGGTTTCCGCCATGCCAGTTCTGATGGCATGGCGCAGGCGCGCATCGGAAACCGTCTGCTCAAGCCGCATCAGCTCGCGCACACGCTTCGGATCCACATCAGGGAAAAAGAACGTGTTTTTAATTACTGCATCGCCCGTCTCCGGTACGGGAATCACCACGCCCGGTACGTCCTGTGGTTCGTCGGGCTGGTTCAGAATTACTGTCGTCATGACAACCTCATCAGGTTGGGCGGTGGACGCCGGTCGCCGTCAGGGTCAAAACCCGCTTTGACCGGCGTGCCGCCCGGCTCGGGGAGCGTTCAGTTAACCGGCGGTTTTTACCGCCTTTGGTGGACGCCCGCGCTTTGCTGCCGGTCTGGCGACAGGTTTGCGCGTACGCGGTTTAGTCGTTTTACGGGGTGGTGCCTCCGCTTTTGGCTTCAGTGCGCGTTCCAGCCGCTCAATCTCCTTGCGCACACCGGCATTGCGGTCGAGCTGCATCGCGCGCTGAAACTGCGCCAGCGCCTCTGCATTCATACCGGCATCACGCAGGGTCAGGCCTGTCACCTTATGCAGACGGGCGCGCACCATATCGGGAACGTCAGCACCGTCGGTCAGGTCGATAGTGGTCTGCAGCCAGGAAAGGTCGACAGACTCACCGGCATCGCGCAGACGCTGCGCGGCAAGCGCCACTTCCTCAACCAGCATGTAAGGTGTTGTGCGGCGATGGTCAGAGGTGAGGCCGTATTTCAGTGCGTAGGGGGCAATTTCCAGAGCGCCAGCGATATCACCGGCATCGAGACGCCACAGCATGACGGTCATAACAATGTCATCCTGCGCACCACGACCATCAGTCAGCACACCGGCGACCCACGGCGCATAGAACGGCAGCAGCTCGCGCTTTTTCTCGGCTTTACGTTCGTTTGAACGGATGTTTTTTAACGTGCGGCGGTCATCGGCCAGCTTAACCAGCATCTGCTCATAGGCGGTTGCATGGCGCAGCGGGGCTTGTTCCCTCTGCGCGGCTTGAGAGGCCGAGACCCGCATCATGTGACGCTGTGCGGGGCTCGTCATGGTTTAGGCTCCGCTTTCCGGTGCTGCAGGTGCGGTGAAATCGCCCAGGGTGATGTTTTCCAGCAGGCACCCGGCGGCATACGCCTCGACCACATAGTCGATATTCATCGACTCGTAGTTTTCAACGCGGTCTTTTTTCGGGTTTTCATCAATGCTGCGGCGGTGGCTCTCATCCATGAAATAGATAGAGAGGTTTTCCAGAGTAGTTACCAGTACGGCATTCGCCGGGAAGTACGGCACGCGCACAGCAGGCAGGTTGCCGATTCGCTTCTGGCTGATGATGATATCTGCCGCGAGCGCCTCGCTGTTTTCCTGCGGCTTGTTCACCAGCGGGAAATATTTGTCGGCCAGCAGCTTACGGCCAACGATGGCAACGAGTTTCGGGTCATCCTGATAAACCTCGTCAATCAGGTTATTGGTCGCATCCATCACCAGCGCGTCGAGGTTCTCATAGTCGCCGTTTCGACCGACGCGAATCACTGCCGAAACGACCTTACCGTCAGCATCGGTGATATTGCTCATCACACGCGTCGGGGCTTCATTGCGGTATTTCTGCAGCCAGCCGACGGCTACATCCTGCAGCATCGGATTTTTGGTGCGGTCAGAGGTGGCAGCGCGGGTGGTACCGTTAAAACCGGCCATGATGAAATCGAGCGCCTGACGCTTGACAATGGCGTCGCGGATGCGGCGCTGGAAGTCCTGAAAACGCGCCCACAGGTCGAGGGTTTTATATTTCAGGTGGAAGTCAAAGTTAATCTGGTCGCACTCGTACTTGTTGGATTCAAGCGCGGTGAAGTCTGCGGTCTTACGCTCATCATCGCCCGAGGTATCAGTCGTGCTGGCGATAGTACCGGTCACACCGACGCCGATTTTCTCACCCTTCATTTCTGCGACCGGCAGAATATTAATCGTCTGCAGAAACGCGGATGACTCCTGCACTTTGTTCATCAGCGTTTGCGTGACGGACGGCTCGACGGTGAATTTTTTACTGACGTCATCAGTGTTGATGCCGTTCAGCTCAGCGACGCGGGTCAGATAGGCATTGAACTTAAAACGGGTTTCCGGGCGCATAGTATTTCCTGTTTGAATTTATCGGTTAGTCACTGCATCGGACGGGGTTTCCGCCCGGTTTCTGTTCTGCAACTTATCAGCAGTCGGTCAGCAGCTCATCGCCACCGCCGCCGCTGGCTTTCGTGCGTCGCGGCTGGCTGAAACTTTCGGTTTTGTCGAGGGTGGTTTTCAGGGCGGAAAATGCCTGGCTGGTTTCTTCAACCTTGCCGGTCAGTTCCTGTTTAAAGGTGGCAAGCGCGGTTTCCATATCGGAAAGACGCTTATCCTGCGCAGTGAGGCTGGTCTGCACATGTTCGCTGACGGCGGTCACCGCCTCATGTACATCACTCATGCGCGCATCGTCGCTGACCTGCTTACGGCTGAAAATGGCTTTCACCTTGTCGGCCAGGCTGTTAAGCACCGTGTCGGGAACATCTTCAAATTCCAGCTCGGCCAGCGTGGCGGCGGAAAAGACATTTTCAGGGCTGGCCTTAAAGCGCTGCAGTGGGTTGTGTGTCGCATTGCGGCAGAATTCGAGATATTCGGTTCCGAGGCTCGCCGGGTCATCAGTGACCGCAAGGCCGACGAGGTAGCATTTGCCGGTATTGGCAAAATTCGGCTGAATTTCCATTGAGGTGTAGACCTTCTGCAATTTTTTATTCATTGCAATCAGGTCATCGGTCGGGGTGATTTTAGCGAACAACGCCCATTTGCCGTTAAGCGCAGAGTCGTCGTCAATCTTCTCGGCTTTCAGCTCCACCACATCACCCAGGCGCTTAAAGTCGCCGTCGGGGAAGAGACCGCGAATATGCTCAAGGTTGATGCGGCAACCATATACGCGCGGGTCAAACGACTCGGCCATTTCCTGAATATCGCTGGCGCTGATAATACGCCCGTCGCAGGTATCACCCTCGACGCCGATACGAAAGAATTTTGATACTTTTTTTGCCATTGTCAGGAGTCCTGATGTTGGGGTTACGGGTCAACGCCAGTTTCCAGTCTCAGGACGTGCCAGACCACCAATGACGACTGGATAACCGCCCACACAACAGCACCTTAGCGAATCGCTGACGGCCATTAAGTAGCCTTGCCCTGAATCCACTACGGCGAGGCATCAATGACCATTTCCACCGATACAACCTTGTTGCATGACCCGCGACGACAGGCATCGCTGCTTTACTGGCAGGGCTTTTCCGTGCCACAGATTGCCGAAATGCTGCAGGTCAAGCGCCCGACCGTGCAGAGCTGGAAACAGCGCGACGGCTGGGACGGCATCGCACCGATTTCCCGTGTCGAAAGCAGCCTTGAGGCGCGCCTGATTCAGCTCATCGCCAAGCCGCAAAAGTCAGGCGGCGACTTCAAAGAGATTGACCTGCTCGGGCGGCAGATTGAACGGCTGGCGCGCGTCAACCGCTACAGCCAGACCGGCAACGAGGCCGACCTTAACCCCAACGTTGCCAACCGTAACAAGGGGGAGCGTAAGAGGCCGAAAAAGAACTTTTTCAGCGATGAGGCTGTCGCAAAGCTGGAAGAAATTTTCTTCGACCAGTCTTTCGAATACCAGTTGCAGTGGTACCGGGCAGGACTGGCGCACCGTATTCGCGATATTCTCAAATCCCGCCAGATTGGCGCGACGTTCTACTTTTCCCGCGAGGCACTGCTGCGCGCGCTCAAGACCGGCCATAACCAGATTTTTCTGTCGGCCAGTAAAACGCAGGCTTACGTGTTCCGGGAATACATCATCCAGTTTGCGCGACTGGTTGACGTCGACCTGACCGGCGACCCGATTGTCATCGGCAGCAACGGCGCAAAGCTGATTTTTCTCGGCACCAATTCCAACACCGCGCAGAGCCATAACGGCGACCTGTATGTCGATGAAATATTCTGGATCCCGAACTTTCAGAAACTGCGCAAAGTCGCCTCGGGCATGGCATCGCAGAAGCACCTGCGCTCAACCTACTTTTCGACGCCCTCAACGCTGGCGCACGGGGCTTACCCCTTCTGGTCGGGTGAGCTGTTCAACAAGGGGCGCGCCAGTGCCGCTGACCGCATCGAAATCGACATCAGTCACCGCGCACTCGCCGGTGGTCAGCTCTGCGATGATGGCCAGTGGCGGCAGATTGTCACTATTGAGGACGCCCTTGCCGGTGGCTGCACCCTGTTCGACCTCGACCAGCTCAGACGCGAAAACAGTGATGAGGACTTTAAGAACCTGTTTATGTGCGAGTTTGTCGACGATAAGGCATCGGTATTCCCGTTCGAGGAGCTGCAGCGCTGCATGGTCGACGTGATGGAAACATGGGAGGACTTCGCCCCGTTCGCCGACCATCCATTCGGCTCACGCCCGGTCTGGATTGGCTACGACCCGTCCCACACCGGCGACAGTGCCGGATGTGTCGTACTCGCGCCGCCGGTGGTTTCGGGTGGCAAGTTTCGCATGCTGGAGCGTCACCAGTGGAAAGGCATGGACTTTGCCGCACAGGCAGAAGGCATCCGCAGGCTCACTGAGAAATACAACGTCGAATACATCGGCATTGACGCAACAGGCCTCGGTCTCGGTGTATTCCAGTTGGTGCGCTCATTCTACCCGGCGGCACGCGGTATCCGTTACACGCCAGAAATGAAAACCGCAATGGTGCTCAAGGCGAAAGACACGATTCGCCGTGGCTGTCTGGAGTACGACGCCGGAGCAACTGATGTCACACAGTCGTTTATGTCCATCCGCAAAACCATGACCAGCAGCGGGCGCAGCGCCACCTATGAGGCCAGCCGCACCGAGGAAGCCAGTCACGCTGATATCGCATGGGCCACCATGCACGCCCTGTTAAACGAACCGCTTTCTGCCGGTAGCGGCATGCAGCCTAAATCTATTCTGGAGTTCAACTAATGGGTAAGCAAAAATCCCGTAAAGCCGCCGCGCAGAAAGCCCGCGCACCACAGCAACTAAAAGCCAGCGCACCGCAAAAAATGGAAGCGTTCACCTTCGGTGAGCCGGTGCCGGTACTCGATAAGCGCGACATTCTGGATTACGTCGAGTGCATCAGTAACGGCAAATGGTACGAGCCGCCGGTCAGCTTCTCCGGGCTGGCAAAAAGCCTGCGCTCTGCAGTGCATCACAGCTCACCGATTTACGTTAAACGCAACGTGCTCGCGAGCACCTACATTCCGCACCCGCTGCTGTCCCGTCAGGATTTCAGCCGCTTTGCACTCGACTATCTGGTATTCGGTAACGCCTTTCTTGAGCAGCGCCACAGCGTCACCGGACAGTTAATCAAACTGCTGACTTCACCGGCAAAATACACCCGACGCGGGGTCGATGACTCGGTTTTCTGGTTTGTGGAAAACTTCACTCAGCCGCATGAATTCGCACCCGATACCGTGTTCCACCTGCTGGAGCCTGATATTAATCAGGAGATTTACGGCCTGCCTGAATATCTCAGCGCACTTAATTCCGCCTGGCTGAATGAATCCGCAACGCTGTTCCGCCGCAAGTATTACCAGAACGGCGCGCACGCAGGTTACATCATGTATGTGACTGACCCGGCGCAAAGCGCGACTGACGTCGAATCGCTGCGCGATGCAATGCGTAACTCTAAAGGGCTCGGCAACTTTAAAAACCTGTTTTTCTACTCACCGAACGGGAAACCGGACGGCATAAAAATCGTGCCACTGAGCGAGGTCGCCACAAAGGATGACTTTTTCAACATCAAGAAAGCCAGCGCCGCTGACCTCATGGATGCGCACCGCGTACCGTTCCAGCTCATGGGCGGCAAGCCTGAGAATATCGGCTCAATGGGTGATGTTGAGAAGGTGGCAAAGGTCTTTGTGCGTAACGAGTTATCGCCCTTACAGGACAGATTCAGGGAGGTAAACGACTGGCTCGGCATGGAGGTCATCAGGTTCAAAGAGTACACCCTCGACAACCCGGAATAATCCCCCCTCAAGCCGCCAGTATTGGCGGCTTTTTCATACCCCGCCACCATCACGCCTCAGACGCGCCACACGCGCACAACCACCCCCGACCACCAACGAACCGACAGCGACCACGAAAGCGCCATCACGACGCGCTCAGACGATAATTTTTAATATTACGCACCACCGCTGGCGCGCAATGCTTTCCCCGCCACGCCTGCCCGCTTTATGGGTCGGTTTTAATGCAGTTGCATGAGTACGTTGAATCCTCGCTAGCTGTGACGTCAAGCAACGAGAACGCATAACTTTGACACATGCAAAACCATGCACCTGATACATGCATAGTTATTACTTTGTAAAAACATAAAAAAAGAAATCCCATGAACAAAAATCAAACTATTAATAAAAATTTTTATATCTCTTAGAACAAAAGATTTTGCTTGAACAAAGTAAACTTCTGAGGTAGATCTTTATCGTTTAGCAAAATAATTCATGTTAAACAGCTTAAATATTTATACAATATCATTGACAATGATGAGATTTTAAAATGGAACTTAAATTAAAGAATATAACCAGCTATAAGAAAGATAGCTTCACGACTCTTAATCTCTCAAAAAAAATTAATATACTTTATGGACACAACGGTTGTGGAAAATCAACTATATCTAACTATTTCTATAATCCAAATAACACGGATTACAAAGAGTGTGAATGTCCTTTCATAGATACTTTTCGCCTATTGGTTTATAATACCAAGTTTGTTGAGGATAATTTTTATAATGCAAAAGAGCAAAAAGGAGTATTCACTTTAAGTAAGGAAAATGCTGACATTGAAAAAGAATTGATGGAGAAAGAAGCTATAAGACAAGACCTACTTACAAAATACAAAGATAAAAAAAACGTTATTGAGCGTTTAATTAAAGATAAAAACGATAAAGAAAATGAATATATTGATTTAATATGGAATAAAGCAGAACCTTTTAGATCATCTGACTTAAAGATCTTGATGAAAGGTCAGTTAGGAAGCAAGAGATCATTTTATGAGCAAGTTAAAAAAGCCCCTCAAACCACTGACGTTAATATCGAGTCACTTGCTCAAGAATATAGTATTCTTTTAAAGAACAAAGATAAATTCACTGCATCAATTACACCTTTAGAAAAATATATCATTTCAGAAAAAGATAAAGAATTTTTATCCACTCCGATTATAGACTCAAGTAATAGCTATTTGTCAGAAATAATTAAACAACTTCAAAACCTTGACTGGGTGAAAAAAGGGAAGGAATTATATTTAAATGGCACATGTTGCCCATTCTGCCAAGAAGACACTATTAAAGACAAATTTTTAGAAGCAATAGAATCTATCTTTGATGATAGCTACTCCAAAAAAGTTGACCAAATACGCATTATCAGATCGTCTTATGAATCCGCTACCATAGATAATTTAAAAAAAATAAAACAAGAGATTTCATCTTGTGAATTAATCACCTCAAAAGAAAAAGATATAACATCATCTCATATAGCGTTATTAGAGGAAATAGCAAACAAAAACTTAAAATTGATGTTAGATAAAATCAATAACCCATCTATATCTATTATTTTGGGATCCAATAGCGACCTTGAAGCAAAGGTAGTTGATAATATAACAGAGTACAACAATAGAATTAAAGAAATAAATATTAAAGTCAAACAATTTAAGGATAGTGAAAAGTCTATACGTTACAAAATATGGGGAGCAATAAGAGAATTATGCAACGCTGAGTTTGAAGCTTTCTCAAAATATGAGAATGACGATAAAATCATTTATGAACAATATCAACTTGAATTAAATACCATAAAAGAACAAGGAGATAACAATAACAAAAAGATCAAAGAGCTACGCGATCAAATATCTAATATTGATGCAACCATAGATTCTATAAATCAACGTCTAAAATTATTAGGAATTTATGGTTTTAGCATAAAAAAACACACTGAGAGCAATGATAAATATATTATATCACGTTCTGAGAACACAACAGATAAAGATGTATACAGATCTCTTAGCGAGGGTGAAAAAACCTTAATTACCTTTCTCTACTTTCTAGAATGCTGTAAAGGTAAGACAGATAAGAATGATACGGATATGCGAGATGTATTTATCGTTATTGATGATCCAATATCCAGCCTCTCTCAAAATTATGTGTACGATATTGCCTCAATAATTCACCATGAAATAATAAACAATAACAAAGCAGTAAAGAAAACATTAATACTCACACACAATCTTTATTTCTTTCATGAACTTATCAAATTAGCTCCTAGAAGCAAAGAAGATAGAACATTCAAGCGTGATTATTATCTTGGACGAATAACCAAAAATGAATACAGCATAATTACAGAAATAGAGAAAAAGAGCATTCAGAATGAATACCAGTCCCTATGGCAAGTATTAAAAGATGCGAAGGATGGAAGGGTAAATAAAGTTATAATACCTAACATCATGAGAAATATACTGGAATACTACTTCGCATTTGTTCATAGAACGGATGCATTACAGACAGAGTTAAATAAACTTGCTAGCGATGATAAGAATAATGATTTTAGAGCATTTTATAGATACATTAATAGAGGTTCCCATTCAGATGCAGTTAACATCACAGACATGGGAGATATATCTCCAGAGAAATATATGGAGCAACTAAAAACCATTTTCCGTATGACTGGTGACGAAAAACATTATTTGAAAATGATAGACGAAGAGGAAGAGGAAACCGTTACCGCTTAGGCCGCATATCATCGGGTTGGGTAAGAACGACGGTGTTCACACACCGTCTCCCACTTACCGAAACGATAGCGATTGTACTGACGTACTTTCACTAACTTTAACATGAGATTATCTCCATGCCAGCACTATTGTTGCCAATAGCAGCCTTTACACCCTTTGTATAAAGCTAATACCAAGAGCAATGCAAGGATACCCCAAGCGGTAACTGGCGTGGATTCTAGAGCAGCCTAACTAAAAAATCAAAGCATTAATTAAATCCCGGCCACTCATCATTTACCGGATACCTGAAGTTTACCCCCTCATAATTTACTGTTGCCCCACGCGCCAGCGCCTCAAGCTCCCATCGCTGAGGCCTGATACCGTTCTGACCAAGGTCAACGCGGATACGGGTGATTTGCATTCGTTCCGACCGGGTCAATCTGGCCGATGGCGCAATTTCATGCGGTTTTAACGGGCTTCCGTTTCTTTGCTGACGATTTGGCGTTCTCCTGCCGTGTTTTAATGCGCCCCTGAGCGCCCTCACGACCTCCGGGTCATTCCATTCGATAACACCGCCATCAGCCAGATTAAGCACTGCTGCGGCGTGTTCAGAAGGCGTGGGAGCCGGTAACGAAGTATCACTGCTGGCAGGCTTTCCACAGTTATTGACAGGACTCCGAGGCGCGGCGATGCCGCTTTTTAAAGTCAAAGGCTCAACGACCGGAACTTTCGGCACAATGAGCCAGTCCGTCGTTCTGGTGATATGAATATGACGCGCGCCGAGATGCGGCGCGTAAATGCCGACCACTCTCTCGACTTCTTCCTCGTACTCGTTAACGTCATCCGACGGGCTACGGGCAACCCTGACAGTCTGACAATCGCGCGGGACATTTGCCCCACCCTGCGCGCTGATATACAACGCAAAATCACCACTGTCTGCGGCAGCGCGAGCAGCCTCGACGCGTTCGTCAAACTCATCAGCAATACTGACGCCGCGAGGCAATTTGCGTAGTTCACGGTAAGCCCCCATTGTCGGCAGTCCAACCGTTTTAAATTGCGGGATGCGCCACGTTGACGCCCATGCGGTAACAGCCGCGGCAGTATCTTTAAGCGGCTTACCGGTATCGTTATCGAGCTGACCATCCAGTGCATAGCCGTCGATATTTTTTGAAATGTATTTCGCGATATATCCCGCAGCACCGCCCCGGTTAAGGTGCTTTGCCTGAAAACGGTTTCGCGCGGCTCCTCTTTCGTCACCATCCTCTTTGAGCGCATAGCGACGCATGATTTCGATAATCTGGTTACGCTGGCGTGGATTACAAAAAAGCATCATATGCCAGTGCGGCGTTCCGTCGTGGTGTGGCTCGACGACACGCAAACCGTAGACCTGTAAATCATTATCCTTGAATGCCGTGCGCATCAGGCTCCAGATGCGGCAGAGATAACGCTGCGCATCCTTTGGATTAAATGCCTCATCGTTCCAGCCGTGATTAAGCTGAACGGTTTTACTTTCGCCTTTTCTGACCTGACGTGTCGGGTGATACTTTGACGGCGCGGTCAGCGTGATAAACATCCCCACATCACCCTCTGCGGCGGCGTAACGCTCAATACCGGCAATGGTGTTCATCAGCTCCATCCGGCGAATTTCAGGATTAGAAATACTGCCCATCACCTTACTGATAAGGTCGATGCGCTCGCCGGTTTCCCTGTTTTCAAGGTCACACGATTTAAGAAATTCCAGATTTGCCTGGCGGCGCGCACGCACATCACGAATGGCGTGTTTACTGGCATAAGGAGAACGGTCTTTATTGACCTCCCCGACAGCTATCAGTAACGCTTCATGCCAGCGCATACGCTGGCCTTTAAGCTGATGAGTCCACCACTCATCGTTAAACAGACGGGCAATGGCAGAATATGCCTGCCTCGTGGTCATCTGTCCTTTACGGTATTTTTTCCAGTAGAGAGGGGAAATATTGAAAGCTCGTGTAGCGCCAGCAACATGACCATACAGGTGAGCCTGAGCCTCATCCGTAAACAGTGATTCTTTTTCGCCATGCGCATCCACCCAGGCATCGCTGAGTTCCTCATACATCATGAAAAGCTGCGATGAGATACGGGCGGCAAACTTTTTCAGCTCCTTGTCATTCATTCCCGGCAGGCGCGCATAGTGGTCACGCTCTGCCAGAAACAGCAACGACGCGTCGGTGTTCATTTCATGGCGCTGATTCACACGCTCAATGCGCGGCCATAAACGACGCTGAAAAGTGGATGTGAGGAAATAAAACCCGTGCACCGGGCTTTTATTGCGCCGGATGTAGTCATAGCGTGAAGTAAACAGCGAGCGCAAAAAGTAAGGCAGGCGGTTAATCGTGGATAAAACATCTTGCACCTGACGCATCTCGTCACGTGTAAGGGGTCTTTCGCGCCCGACGGCCTCGCGTGGCGCGTTCCATGCATAAGCACCGGTAAACGTCTTACCGGTGCCTGCGGCAAATGCTGACGGAGGGACAAAACGCCCGGAGGCTTTAACGGCCATATGAGCCAAAAGCCTCTGAACAACGCTTGCTGAGTTGCTCAACCTGCGCGTTTAAATCAGCAAAAGACTTTGCGCTTCCGGTCAGAATATCGTGATGCATCAGGCCGGAAACGAGCTGGCTTAATTTCGGGTAATAACCAACCACCGCCAGCCATTCCTGACCGGCGTTTTTACCGCTTTCAGCTCTCTTTTTCTCGTGGAGAATAAACTGAAAGCTGTCACTGGTAACGACATAACGTTCGCCAATTTCAATACGAATACTCATGCCGTTCTCCGGTAATGTTTGTTTTTTGCTTCAAAGACTGACTGACAGGAAACACAACGCGTGGCTGACGGATAAGCCGCACGACGGGCAGCAGGTATTGGCGCGTCACACTCTTCGCAAACCAGCGCAGAAGCACCGCAATGTTTTACCCTTGCCGCGTTAATCTGGCGCTCCAGTAATTCAGCCTGTTGTTCCTGAATAAAATCTACGTTGTCCGGCATTACCAGTTCCTTTTGTCGTTAAGGTTTTTAAATTCATCAGCGCAATAGCTGGCGATTTCTGTCGTTAATTTCGTCAGTTCATCCACGGAGGAGATTTGCTTGTGAAACACAGCGCGTTTAACAAGTAAATTGACCACATCAGACAGGAGGTTTAATTCGTTCTGATAAATCGCGATAACAGACTCAGTTATTTCGCGTTTTTCTTTATCAAGACCAAGTTGAATAAGAGACAAATCGCCATTTTTCATAACGGCGATTTTTAAGGCGTTATTCAGTAATACAACTGAACGAGAACAGGACATCAAAGCACCTCCCCGCGAGACAATCCGATATTGTGAAATTTTTCCGACTCCTGACTGAGCAGCTCGACTATCTCCACGCGGGATAACTCCGCCTTTGTGATGTGGCGAATCATGGCATCAAGATGAGAAGAAAAGCGCGTCGCAGCGTCGGCCTGTGCTTCGGTTCTGGCCTGTTGCAGCAGTAATGCGTATATACCGCACTGATTTTCAGAAACTGTATGCATAACTTTCTCCAGGCAAAAAGAAGCCCCGCACGATTAAGTGCGTTAAAAACTCTGGTTAATTACTTAATGCAGATATTGCTCTGGTTTTACCGACGTCAGAATTGTCGGTGCATACTCAAACAGGCTGAATAATTCACGTAATGCACGGAATAAAGCATCACGCCAGTAACATGACTCTTCATTAATTCGCCAGTATGGCTGGTTGAATTCTTTTTCAGTCAATCCGGCATGCATAAATAAAGTACGACGCTGACTGACTGTTAAAAAACTAATATATGCATACTCACTTGCGCCAACCTGACGGCGTTTTGAGAATGCCCCACGCAATTCATCAATTGCACAAACCAGCCGTTCACGTTCGACGTCGTTCATTTCTTCAAAACGCATCGTTGCGTGACGTTGTTTTAACTGCGCATGAAAGCAAACCGTTAGCCGTTCGCGCTCCATCATCTGATTATAATAATCACATGTATCCTGCCAGCGAGGGACGGAAAGATACTTACCAATTATCCGGCGCATAGCTGCTGGCTGTTTTTCGACGAGATTAAGTGTCATCACTGTCATTTCCATACCCTCCGGCTTTTCAGAAAGGTCAGAGCCTTTTTTAAGGGACTCTGTTTTTTGGTGCGGATAATGATTCCCTTGCGCCCCTTCCCGTGGGTGATGGTGAAGTCAATCGCCCTGGGGCTTTCGTTACGCAATAACTGAGTAATACAACGCGGCTCACTCATAATCACAACCCCATCCACAAAAGCCATGCATCACGCTGTTCAACCGGTCGGTTATAAAACGCCTCACGTACAGCGCGATTAAACTCTGGAATGAAAACCCATTTCTCACCGGCTCGAGCCTTCGGCTTATTTGGATCTCGAAGCTCGATAACCGGTAGCTTGTTAGCCTTGATCATTTCTGTAACTGCGGTTTTTGGTTTACCCAATAAATCTGCAAATTTTTCCGCATGTACCGCATCGAGCGGGTACTTAATCACATAATCATTCGCTTCCATCTATGTTACCCTCATAGGATCCAGCCCCTTAAAAACCGCTTGAGACCGTTTAAGCGGCGCTGGACTTACGCCCGAAAGGTTCTGGATTAATGACCTTTCCGGGAAATATAGTCATTAAGTCAGGACTATGTCAAATGAATATCGCACAGAAATTAAGAGCAATAAGAAAATCGGAAGGGCTAACACAAGCAAAATTCAGTGAAATCAGTGGGGTAGCGTTAGGAACGCTAAAGAATTACGAAGGAGGCCATCAAGACCCAGGCATCCAAGTTGTGCTGCAAGTCACCAACGCACCTCAGTTTCAAAAATACACACTATGGCTTATGACAGATAAAACAGCGCCGGAAGCAGGACAAATCGCACCGGCTCTCGCGCACATTGGGCCAGAGTCAACAGAATCCAACCACTCCGCGAAAAGGATTGGCTAACTCTATATAAAGATTACATTTTCACCATTTGCTACCAAGATGGTGAATACAGCGCCGGAGGGCTTTCTTATGGCAATTAAGAAGCTCGATGATGGTCGCTATGAAGTGGACATTAGACCACGCGGTCGCGATGGAAAGCGCATCCGCAGGAAATTTGAAAGAAAAGCTGAAGCGGTAGCATTTGAGCGATACACAATCGCCAATGCCAGTCAGAAAGAATGGGGAGGCCAGCGAGCAGACCGCCGAACTTTGACAGAGTTGCTGGACATCTGGTGGAAATATCACGGGCAAAACCACGAGCATGGAACAAAAGAGTTTAATCATCTGCTCAAAACCATCAGCGGCATAGGTGATCTACCAGTGAGCCGGATGAGCAAAAGGGTTTTGATGGATTATCGTTCCATACGACTACGTGATGGCATCAGTGCCGCAACGATAAACCGTGACATGTACCGATTATCCGGCATGTTCACAAAATTAATTCAATTGGATGAATTTTCCGGGCAACACCCAATTCACGGACTGCCGCCACTGGCGGAGGCCAACCCTGAAATGACGTTCCTGGAAAAAGCAGAAATCGGAAAACTGTTAAATGTTTTGGCTGGTGATGACTTACTTGTCGCGCTTTTATGTCTGAGCACTGGAGGAAGATGGACGGAAGTTGCCACGCTAAAACCAGCACAGATTACAAGTTGCAGGGTTACGTTCCTGAAAACCAAAAACGGTAAAAAGCGAACCGTGCCGATTTCTGAGGAACTGGAGAAAAAAGTTAAAGAGGAGGCCAGCGCCAAATTGTTCAAAGTTGATTATGAGAAGTTTTGCGGGATTTTACGCAGAGTGAAACCTGATATACCACCCAATCAGGCAACCCACATCCTGCGGCATACATTCGCAAGCCATTTCATGATGAATGGGGGCAATATAATTGCACTGCAACAGATTCTGGGACATGCGAGCATTCAGCAGACGATGGCCTATGCGCACCTTGCCCCTGACTACCTGCAGAATGCCGTCGCGCTGAATCCTCTAAAAGGCGGAGTGACGTTATAAATTTCCCTTCTGAGTGTCCACATAGTGTCCACACTTAAGAAGTTTTGAAACCACTCCAAACCCTTACAGCTTTCGATAAGCGACTGTTTTTACTTTTGATTGCATGTAAGTGATTGATAAAAAAAACCCCCACATCATGTGGGGGAAGACAGGGATGGTGTCTATGGCAAGGAAAACAGGGTTGTTACTGGGAACGTGAGTTGCTACTACTCAATAATTTCAACGATGAACTTTTTTGCCATTGCGCCACGTCGCGCAGTTGCTCCATTCGTTGCTGATGCTTTTCATTCAAAACCGCTTGCTGCTCCGGCGTTAACAGGCGATACATCTGGTTACGCACGCGGGCCATTTCGACCTGGCGGGCAACCTGCTCTTGCGCCATTTTTTCTGCCTGAGCGCGCACAGCGCTTTCATCAAATTTTTCTGCGGTGACAAGCCGATGCATTGTCTCCATTTCGCTAACATTAACAGGAGGCTGTTCGTGCCTTGCCTGTTGCATAAGATCTCGCATCTGCTGACGCTGATGTTCGGTTAAACTTATGCCGTCAAACATATGATTTTGCGCGCTACGCTGCGTGGCCCCGTCACCGGGGTGCCAGTTATCGCTTGTAACAACTTCAGCTGCGTGGCTTAAAAAACTGAATGCCAGCGTTGAGGCCATAACAGCAGCGGTAACTTTGCGCATCGCTTGCTCCCAAAATCTTTTCTGTCGCGATTCAACGAGAGACAGTTTACGATTCGGGCTGCAAACATGCGTCAGGGGGTGTAAAACAACGTAAAGTCATGGATTAGCGACGCCTGATGACGTAATTTCTGCCTCGGAGGTACGTAAACAATGAATAAAATCCTGTTAGTTGATGATGACCGAGAGCTGACTTCCCTGTTAAAAGAGCTCCTCGAAATGGAAGGTTTTAATGTCCTGGTGGCCCACGACGGCGAGCAGGCGCTTGAGCTTTTGGATGACAGCATCGATTTACTTTTGCTTGACGTCATGATGCCGAAGAAAAACGGTATCGATACGTTGAAAGCGCTTCGCCAGACACACCAGACGCCTGTCATTATGCTGACCGCGCGCGGCAGCGAGCTGGATCGCGTTCTCGGCCTTGAGCTGGGCGCGGACGACTATTTACCCAAACCGTTTAACGACCGCGAACTGGTAGCGCGTATCAGGGCTATTTTGCGCCGTTCCCACTGGAGCGAGCAGCAGCAGAGCAGCGACAACGGCTCGCCGACGCTGGAAGTTGATGCGCTAAGCCTTAATCCGGGTCGCCAAGAAGCCAGTTTCGATGGCCAAACTCTGGAGCTGACCGGTACGGAATTCACCCTGCTCTATTTGCTGGCGCAACACCTCGGCCAGGTGGTTTCCCGTGAACATTTAAGTCAGGAAGTGCTGGGCAAGCGCCTGACGCCGTTCGATCGCGCCATTGATATGCATATTTCTAACCTGCGCCGCAAACTGCCAGAACGCAAAGACGGTCACCCGTGGTTTAAAACCTTGCGTGGTCGCGGCTATCTGATGGTTTCCGCTTCATGATA
Source organism: Salmonella sp. 32100201201700099SM (assembly GCF_017572645.1). Lineage (NCBI taxonomy): Bacteria > Pseudomonadati > Pseudomonadota > Gammaproteobacteria > Enterobacterales > Enterobacteriaceae > Salmonella > Salmonella sp. 32100201201700099SM. The sequence goes on from NZ_JAGERQ010000011.1 coordinate 107,382, forward strand.
GGAAGTTTAACCGCGCGCATCTTCGCCATCTTCTGGTTGACGCTGGCGCTGGTGCTAATGCTGGTACTGATGTTGCCCAAGCTCGATTCACGCCAGATGACCGAGCTGCTGGACAGCGAACAGCGCCAGGGATTGATGATAGAGCAACATGTAGAAGCTGAACTTGCGAACGATCCGCCCAACGACCTGATGTGGTGGCGTCGCCTGTTCCGCGCGATCGATAAGTGGGCGCCGCCTGGACAGCGGTTATTACTGGTGACCTCTGAAGGACGCGTGATCGGTGCTGAACGCAGCGAAATGCAGATCATTCGTAACTTCATTGGTCAGGCGGATAACGCCGATCATCCGCAGAAGAAAAAATATGGCCGCGTAGAGATGGTGGGGCCGTTCTCCGTTCGCGACGGAGAGGATAATTACCAGCTTTACCTGATTCGACCGGCCAGCAGTTCGCAATCCGATTTTATTAATCTGCTGTTTGACCGCCCGCTTCTGTTGCTCATTGTCACGATGCTGGTCAGTTCGCCGCTCTTGCTATGGCTGGCATGGAGTCTGGCGAAACCGGCGCGTAAGTTGAAAAACGCGGCTGATGAAGTGGCGCAAGGCAACCTGCGTCAGCATCCGGAGCTGGAGGCGGGTCCGCAGGAGTTCCTCGCCGCTGGCGCCAGTTTTAACCAGATGGTGACGGCGCTGGAACGGATGATGACCTCGCAGCAGCGTTTGCTGTCAGACATCTCCCATGAGCTGCGAACGCCCCTTACGCGCCTGCAACTGGGTACCGCGCTGCTGCGTCGTCGTGGCGGCGAAAGCAAAGAGCTGGAGCGTATTGAAACCGAAGCGCAGCGTCTGGACAGCATGATCAATGACCTGCTGGTGATGTCGCGTAACCAACAGAAAAATGCGCTGGTCAGCGAAACGATGAAAGCCAATCAGCTATGGGGCGAAGTGCTGGATAACGCCGCCTTTGAAGCCGAACAGATGGGCAAGTCGTTAACGGTAAATTATCCGCCGGGGCCGTGGCCGCTCTATGGCAACCCAAACGCGCTGGAAAGCGCGCTGGAAAATATTGTTCGTAATGCGCTGCGCTATTCACATACGAAGATTGAAGTCGGCTTCTCGGTGGATAAAGACGGTATTACGATCACGGTCGATGACGACGGACCGGGCGTAAGCCCTGAAGACCGCGAGCAGATCTTCCGTCCGTTCTATCGCACTGATGAGGCGCGCGACCGCGAGTCTGGCGGCACCGGGCTGGGGCTGGCGATTGTCGAAAGCGCCATGCAGCAGCACCGCGGCTGGGTGAAGGCTGACGATAGCCCGCTGGGTGGGTTGCGGCTCACGCTGTGGCTACCGCTGTACAAGCGAACCTAAAAACCATCGGCCTGCGAATGCAGGCCGATTTTTTATCTCGCCGTCGAGATTTACCGGGAAATGTCTGGCGCTAAAATCCACTCGGCGCTGTCGTTCCACACGTCCATCCGGGTAATTTTGCCATCGCGCACTTCGAAACGATCGATAAAGCGGTTATCGGCAAACGGGCGACCGTCGGGCCATTCGCCATACAACGTACCGTTGGAATAAATCACAACGTAATCATCATGCTGCACCGCATCAAACTCGCCCAGCGCCTTCTTCACCCACTTGTAGCGAGCGCCGTTAAACTGCGCGATATCTGCCGCGCCCGCCATCGCCCGGCCTCCGGTGAAGGTAATTTTCACCTCCGGGTGCATATACGTTGCGGCGCGTTCAGCATCGGGAATCATCGAGGCCACCAAAAATTCTTTTACGATCGCCACCGCATTTTCAGCTTCAGTCATAATCCTTCCTTTCATTTTGGCGGAGTTTTATCCCCCCACAGTCGTCTGGCGCTATCTTCAATTTTGCCGCTCAAACGACGCTTCTGCATGGTGCGGCTCCAGCTCGCCGACAGCCCGGCGGCGCTCAGCAGCCGGTGATATTGTTCGTCATCAAACGGCATAGACCAGGCGATAACACCCGCTTCATGAACCGAGACATCGCTCAGACGCGACGCCAGTTCCAGCGGCGCATCGCTGGAGACTTTACCTGGCGCAATGACCCGATACAACCAGCCGGTTTTTCCGCTGTTCTGCATAAGGAGGGCCATGTCGCTGATGGCAAAGTGGAAATTAAGTTTAAAGCATGGAGAGCGCGGCTGAGTGACCTGGATCAACGCCTCGCCCCAGCGGTAGATGTCGCCAATAAACACGTTGTGTTCGGTCATTCCGTTCGTCGACAGATTCTCGCCAAACGCCGGGGCGCAAAACAGCGTCGCCTGCTCGGGGAACTGGCGAATCCAATCAGCATAGTGTTCGCGGGGGTAATGGCATAGCGCGCGGTCGGGGCCGCCGTGGATTTTCTTTTCGGCCTGCTGATCGCCTGCCAGACCCAGCTCGGTCAGCATAAGTTCGCCGTCGATTTGCACCTTGGCGATAGCGCTCGGGCGGCTGCCGTCATAGTCACGAATTTTGCCAATAAACACGTCAACCGGATAATGCATCTGCTGCTCCTTACGCGGATACAAAAAAAGCGAGTCATCAGACTCGCTTCTACAGACGTGCAATGCAAATTATTTTTTAGCGGCGAAACGCGCTGCTGCTTCGTCCCAGTTCACCACGTTCCAGAACTCTTTGATGTAGTCCGGGCGGCGGTTCTGGAATTTCAGATAGTAAGCGTGTTCCCATACGTCCAGACCCAGGATCGGGAAGCCGGAAGCGCCGGAAATGGCTTCACCCATCAGCGGGGAATCCTGGTTTGCGGTAGAAACCACAGCCAGTTTGTCACCTTTCAGCACCAGCCACGCCCAGCCGGAGCCGAAACGGGTTGCTGCTGCTTTTTCGAATTCAGCTTTGAAGTTGTCAACGGAACCGAAGTCACGCTCGATAGCCGCTTTCAGATCGCCCTGCAGAGTGGTGCCTTTTTTCAGCCCTTTCCAGAACAGGCTGTGGTTAGCATGGCCGCCCGCGTTGTTACGCAGCACAGTTTTTTTGTCCGCTGGCACCTGGTCCAGTTTAGTAATCAGTTCTTCAACCGGCAGGTCAGCAAACTCAGGCAGGTTTTCCAGCGCCGCGTTAGCGTTGTTGACATAGGTTTGATGGTGTTTGGTGTGGTGAATCTCCATCGTCTGCTTATCGAAGTGCGGTTCCAGTGCATCATAAGCGTACGGCAGGGATGGCAGTGTATAACTCATAATCATCTCCATTATTGTCGAGCGGCACAGTGTTAACGCCGCGTAAGCAGTTGGTTCATTATAGTTAATTAAATGATATTGAAAATGATTATCAATGCCGTACTTTTTCCAGGGTTATAAACGTTACGGCATCCGCTGAAAAAAACCGTTTTTTACGCCTCCAACCGAAACCGCCTGTTGATGAATTCCTGGAAATCATGAAATGTGAAACAGGGTTTCAAAATCTTTCTTTTGGTGCCAAATTTTGTCAGCGGTGGCAAAATCAAGAAGGTTATAATTTCACACTGCAATTACATTCCCGGTAAATTATTACAATTGCGAGGGAATCATGAAGCAACCTGGTTTTATACGTCTGGCTACGTTGGCCTTACTCTCCACACTCTCTTTCTTCTCCCACGGCGAAACCATTTTGCGCCTGGCCTACGCTGAAAATAGCCAGCCGGTAAAAGATGCGTTGCACTTCCTGGGGCAGCAAGTGGAAGAGAAAACGGGCGGCGATATCAAAGTACAGTACTTCCCGGACGGACAGCTTGGCGGCGAGCGCGAACTGGTGGAGTTGACGCAGGTCGGCGTCGTCGACATCACTAAAGTGTCGTCCGGGCTGATGGAGAGTTTTTCGCCTGAGTACGGCGTGTTCTCACTTCCCTACCTGTTTGCCACCGTCGATGAATACTACCGCGTAATGGATAACCCACAGGTGATGGAGCCTGTTTATCAGTCCACCGCCGCGCAGGGGTTTATCGGCGTAGGCTGGTATGATTCCGGCGCGCGTAATTTTTATATGAGCAAAGCGCCGATTAAACGCATTGAGGATTTACGCGGGAAAAAGATCCGCGTCATGCAGAGTGAGACGGCGATCCAAACCCTCAAACTGCTGGGCGCTTCGCCTATCGCCATGAGCCAGGCGGAGGTCTATACCTCATTACAACAAGGCATTCTCGACGGCGCGGAAAACAATGAGTTCGCTCTCACCATCGCCCGCCACGGCGAAGTCGCCCGTTATTACACCTACGATATGCACACCCGCATTCCCGATATCCTGTTAATGAGTACCCTCACGCTGGAAAAACTGACGCCAGAACAGCAGCGCATCGTCGAAGCCGCCATCAAGGCGTCGATCGAATTTGAGAAAGCCGCATGGGACAAGGAAATAGAGAAAACCAGGCTGGCGGCGGTAAAAGATTTCAACGTTGAATTCTACGAGATCGACAAAAAGCCCTTCCAGGAGGCGGTACAGCCTATTTACGACGGCCTGAAAAACAAGCCGCGGCTTTACGGCCTGTATCAACGTATCCAGACAGCAAAAAATTAATCTAATCAGGAAATCAAGATGAACACATTCAGAAAAGGACTTGATTTATTGCTGGGCGCTATCTGTTGCCTGGTGCTGGCGATAATGGTGGGCATCGCCTGCTGGCAGGTGGTGAGCCGCTACATTCTGGGCGTTCCCAGTACCCTTACCGAAGAGATGCTGCGATTTCTCCTGGTGTGGGTATCAATGCTGGGCATGGCTTTTGTCGCCGGTCAGAAACAGCATATCAGTCTGACTATCTTACTGGATAAGGTGTCGCCGACGATTCGCGGCTGGTGGGATATCATCCTGCAGGTCATTTTTATCGCGTTTTCCATTTGGGTATTGATTATCGGCGGCTTGAAGATTTCTGCGATTTCTATGCTGCAAATCTCCCCTGCGCTGGGCATTCCGATGGGGAAAATTTATTACGCGCTCCCCTGCGCGGGCGTACTGATCATCCTCTATGGGCTGCTGAATATCGTTGACGCCCTGAAAGCTATCCATTCCGCCACGGATACCACTGAGCACACTCTGGAGAAATCACATGATTGACCCTATTTTTGCGTCCTGTACGCTAATTGCCGTCTTTGTTGTTTTACTGGCCATGGGCGCGCCTATCGGGATCTGCATCGTTATCGCCTCTTTCAGCACCATGATGCTGGTACTGCCTTTCGATATTTCGATGTTCGCCACCGCGCAAAAAATGTTCTCCAGCCTGGACAGTTTTGCCTTGCTGGCCGTGCCGTTCTTCGTTTTGTCCGGGGTGATCATGAATAGCGGGGGAATTGCCGCCCGGCTGGTCAATTTTGCCAAACTGTTTACTGGCAAACTGCCCGGCTCGCTCTCTTATACCAACATCGTCGGCAATATGATGTTCGGTGCAATTTCCGGATCGGCAATTGCCGCCTCAACCTCCATTGGCGGCGTGATGGTGCCGATGAGCGCGCGCGAAGGTTACGATCGCGGCTTTGCGGCCGCGGTGAATATCGCCTCCGCGCCGACGGGAATGTTAATTCCGCCCACCACGGCTTTTATCCTTTATGCGCTGGCAAGCGGGGGAACATCGATTGCCGCTCTGTTCGCCGGCGGTCTGGTCGCGGGAGTGCTGTGGGGCGTTGGCTGTATGCTGGTCACGCTGGTAGTCGCTAAGCGTCGAAATTATCGGGTTTTCTTCACCGTCCAAAAAGGCATGGCGCTAAAAGTTGCCGTTGAGGCCATTCCCAGCCTGTTACTGATCGTGATTATCGTCGGCGGCATTGTGCAGGGGATTTTCACCGCCATTGAAGCCTCCGCGATTGCCGTGGTGTATACGTTATTGCTGACGATGGTGTTTTACCGCACGCTGAAAATTAAGGATTTGCCTTCGATTTTGCTCCAGACAGTGGTAATGACCGGGGTCATCATGTTCCTGCTGGCAACCTCTTCGGCGATGTCCTTCTCGATGTCGATCACCAATATTCCTGCGGCGCTGAGCGATATGATCCTCGGTATTTCCGCCAATAAACTGGTTATCCTGTTAGTCATTACCGTCTTTTTGTTGATTATCGGCGCATTTATGGATATCGGTCCGGCCATTCTGATTTTTACCCCGATTCTGCTGCCGATTATGACTAAACTGGGCGTCGATCCGGTGCATTTCGGCATTATCATGATCTATAACCTGGCGATAGGCACCATTACGCCGCCAGTTGGCAGTGGTTTATATGTCGGGGCGAGCGTCGGTAAGGTCAAAGTTGAGGACGTTATCAAACCGTTGATGCCTTTTTACGGCGCGATTATCGGCGTTCTGTTATTAATTACCTACATTCCGGAAATCACACTGTTTTTACCCCGTCTACTGGGCATCATGTAAGGCATAGTTTCCTGCATATCTCGTTGCCGGATGGCGATTCGCGTCTTATCCGGCCAACGCACGATAATAATTATCCGCAGGTCATCACCAGGTAAAAAAAACCGGCTACCTATAAAGTAGCCGGAAAAGGGAATAAATAATAAACAGGGATAATGATTAGAATGTGTAGCCTATACCCACGCGGAAACGGGTTTGTCTTTCATCGCTGTTGCTATTGACGGAAACATTACCTACCTCAACGAATGGCGACCATTGGTCAATAATATAGGCAGTTCTGAAGTTATATTCATAGTTATCTTTGCCGCCATCGTAAAGATCATATTTATCGGCTTTCTTATAAATTCCTTCGATTGTCCAGTCAAAGTTGTTCCATTTATAACCCGCCCAGACATCCATACGATTGATGGTATCATCATCACGGATATCAGAAGAACGGCGTACATATTCAAAACGATAGCGCGCACCAACCCACCAGCTTTCATTTAATGTCCACGTCGCGCGGAAGTAAGGCTTATAGGTAGAGTAACCGTTGCCTGTTTCCAGCACGAAACCCGGTTGCCAGGCGACATCACCGGTTTTAAATTGGTAACTTATCGTATATTCGTTACCCTGTGTTTCCAGGTCATTAAACGCTTTATTGGTGTCATCCCCGCCTGATTTTGAGATAGCTTCTATCGCAAAACCAACACCATTCGCAAACCGATGAGAAATATACGCACGGTCATAGTTAGCTTTACTGTCATCAAGATATTCATGACGAACATCGACATATACTGCATGCGCATTTGTTACAACAAGAGGTAATAGTAAGAAAAGAGATTTTCTCATAACAGAATCCATTTAATTTAAAATTAAAACGTTGTTTCATGTCAGACCATTACAACCATAATACGCAATGTGAATGGCGACAATATAGACAAAGATCTTTAATTTAAAATTGGGATAATGTTCAAAAAGCAAAATAAAATAAATGAAATTCATATTCGTCATATAAAATAAAAATCAAAACGCCATCAACAACACTAATATAGGAATTTCCTTATACTTATATTTCATTGATTCCTAACGTTAATTTCAATATATTTAAATTGTAAATACAAATAAAACAACTAAATAATTACTGTATAACTACCCTTTTATCAAACGGTAAGTCAGACTATTCCAATTATGTGATCTCACGCAGCGTTTTCTTTGTATTGTTGCCAGCTAAGTCGTTTCGTGTCGTTATGATGAAGGTATTTTAGAAAACAAATATTACCCACTGATTTAAATAACATCCAGACGGTCACGATGCGCTCCGACTTTTTTAAAACGTGAAGTTAATCACTTCATTAACGTGCTGATTGCCAGAATACACCCAACGGCGGCAATCGTTATAAGGTTACCAGGCTGCGTAATTTTTAAACTCATGCAAACGGAAGGGGTATCCCGTCCATAAAAAATAATGAGGAACATGTCATGAGTAACGCGATTACGATGGGTATTTTCTGGCATTTGATAGGGGCGGCCAGTGCAGCCTGCTTCTATGCCCCGTTCAAGCAAGTGAAACAGTGGTCATGGGAAACCATGTGGTCAGTGGGCGGCATCGTCTCATGGCTTATTCTGCCGTGGACAATTAGCGCTCTGTTACTGCCTGATTTCTGGGCCTATTATGGGCAGTTTAACCTCTCCACCCTTTTACCGGTTTTTCTGTTCGGCGCCATGTGGGGCATCGGCAATATTAATTACGGTCTGACCATGCGTTATCTCGGGATGTCGATGGGTATCGGCATCGCTATCGGCATTACGCTTATCGTCGGCACGCTGATGACGCCTATCATCAACGGTAACTTCGATGTGTTAATCCATACCGAAGGGGGACGCATGACGCTACTTGGCGTTTTTGTCGCGCTGATCGGCGTCGGGATTGTGACGCGCGCCGGACAGTTAAAAGAACGCAAAATGGGCATTAAAGCGGAGGAGTTCAATCTGAAGAAAGGGCTTCTGCTGGCAGTGATATGCGGTATTTTCTCGGCGGGGATGTCTTTTGCCATGAACGCCGCGAAACCGATGCATGAAGCTGCTGCCGCGCTTGGCGTTGACCCGCTCTATGTCGCGCTGCCGAGTTACGTGGTGATTATGGGCGGCGGCGCGCTGGTGAACCTCGGTTTCTGTTTTATCCGCCTGGCAAAAGTGCAAAATCTGTCGATAAAAGCCGACTTCTCGCTGGCAAGACCGTTGATTATCAGCAATATTCTGCTGTCCGCGCTTGGCGGTCTGATGTGGTATTTACAGTTCTTTTTCTATGCCTGGGGTCACGCGCGCATTCCAGCGCAATATGACTACATGAGCTGGATGCTGCACATGAGCTTCTATGTGCTGTGCGGGGGGCTTGTCGGTCTGGTGCTAAAAGAGTGGAAAAATGCTGGCCGCCGTCCCGTTGCCGTATTAAGCCTCGGCTGCGTGGTAATTATTATCGCGGCGAATATTGTCGGTTTAGGCATGGCCAGTTAATCGCTTTGATTACTGAGATGGCGCCATTGGCTCGGCGTCATCCCGGTTTCCCGCGTGAACACCACTGAAAAATAATTACTATCTTCAAAGCCACACTGCATCGAAATCTCGCTAATCATCAGCGGGCTATGCTGAAGCAGATACTGCGCGTGGCAAATACGGACCTGGCGTAAATATTGATTAATCGTCATCCCGGTTTGGGCGCGAAACTGCTGCCGCAGCACCCGCTCGCTGCATTGTTCCTGCTGGCAAAACGCATCCAGCGCAAAGGGACACTCAAGGCTATTAGCCAAAGCGGTAATTAATTTATCCAACAGGGTTTCTCGGGAGGTTGCCGGAAGATCGTCGGTCGCGTAGCGATGCCGTTTTAACGTCATTACCAGTTGACCAAACAGCAATTCCGCCATCTCATTCGCCAGCGGATCGCGTCCATTACTCTCATGTTCAAGCTGGTTAATGACCTGCCGCGCCTGATTCATTCCCATACTGCCCAGCCGCCAGTGAGGATGCCACTGCGCTCCCTGAAAGCCGGGAATCATCGCCTGCCAGTTTACATTGAGTTTCAAACGCTCCGGGCAGTAAATAATATTTTGCAGCACCAGATCGTTAACGGAAGTATAGGAGTGTTTGTCTTCAGCACGAATGTAAAACAGATCGCCGCGGGTAATTCTGTATGGGCGCTCATTAAGAACGTGTAGACCATTGCCCCGCCAGACCATCACCAGTTCACAAAACTCATGCGTATGTTCCGCAAAAACATCCTGTGGATAGCGATCGGCAACCGTAACGGCCTGCTGCTCATCAGTAAAAAAATCTTTTTTCAAAAGGATTAACTGATTTGCCACCGCAGCACCTCATGTTGAATGCTTGCCGGATGGCGCTACGCTTATTCTGTCTACCGCTCGCCGCCGTAGGCCAGGTAAGGCGCAGCCGCCATCCGGTATTAAAGGGTATAATTATCAGCATATTGGCGACGAAAACGTTGATAGCGTTCGCGTTACTGGATTATCGCATCGCGTCCCTGGCGGATATCCCGCGGCGACCAGTTAAATTCTCGGCGAAACAGAGTCGAAAAGTGGTTACTGTCGCCAAAACCGCAGCGGTACGCGATTTCTGTCACGCTATGATCGCTATGGCGCAATAAATGCCGGGCTTTGATCAAACGCAGGCGATTAAGGTAACGTTGCGGCGTCAGCCCGGTATGCTGTTTAAGCTGACGATGCAGCGTGCGTAGCGACAGCGAAAACTGTTCAGCTACCGCCTCCCAGCAGACCTCCTCCGCAAAATGGTCTTCCAGCCATGCCATCAGTTGGTTGAGTTTGGCGTCGTTATTGGTCGCGCCTTCCATCAGGCTACTGCGGCGTAACAACACCAGTAGTTGCATGAACAAAATTTCGCGATTCGCCACGGCAGGCGCATCCATGCCGTCTCCGGCGTGCTCCATCAGACCGACCAACTGGCGCACCTGCTGCAACACACTCTGATTCACCCGCCAGTGAGAAGGATAGTAACCATCCTGCTCCTGCGGCAGCAATTGATCCAACCCCGCCAGGAACTGGAAGGCGTCCGGTGAACGCCACAGTACATTCGTCAGGCATAGGTTGTCGGTATGTTCATATAAATGCCGGTCGTGATCGCGAACAAAACACACGGTACCGCCGCTGATGGTATACGGCTGCCCGTTGAATACATGAATGCCCGTACCGTGTTCCACAATCACGATTTCATGAAAATCATGATGATGTTCAGGGAAAGCGGCTTGCGGCAGACGAGGTTCAATCGCCACGGGCGCTTTACCTGATGGAAAAAAATCCACGCTATGCAGTACGGTCATGGTTGCTTCCTCCTGAATTCAACATGTCCGAATAGTAATTAAGGGTTATCGGCCTCACCTTAAATTTTTGACGCTAAAGCGCGCAAACATGGTCTTTTTTTCAAGAAAAGGCGGGAAAAAGCGGGAAATGCGGACGACATCACACCGGCCTATTAGTAGAAACTGTGAACGCTATCACGTTCATCTTTGCCTTGTTGCCAGCGGCTCATTTTCCTGTCAGTAACGAGAAGGTAGGTCTTTGAGGGCTTTTTTAGACTGTGCGCAATGACTCTAAGAAGGACCTGATTATGACTTTTCGCCATTGTGTCGCGGTTGATCTCGGCGCATCCAGCGGGCGCGTGATGCTGGCGCGTTACGACAGCAAACACCGTACCCTGACGCTACGTGAAATTCACCGTTTTGTGAACTGCCTACAAAAAACAGACGGGTTTGACACCTGGGACATCGACAGTCTGGAAAAGGATATCCGTCTTGGTCTGAAGAAAGTCTGCAATGAAGGCATTCTTATCGACAGCATCGGCATCGACACCTGGGGCGTCGATTATGTCCTGCTGGATAAACAAGGTCAGCGTGTCGGCCTGCCGGTCTCCTACCGCGATAACCGTACCACGGGCATCATGCCGCAAGCGCTGGTCCAGATCGGCAAAAGCGAAATCTATCGCCGCAGCGGGATTCAGTTTCTGCCGTTTAACACCATCTATCAGCTACGCGCGCTGACGAAACAACAGCCTGAGTTAACAGCGCAGGTCGCTCATGCGCTGCTGATGCCCGATTATTTCAGTTACCGCCTGACCGGTGAAATGAACTGGGAATACACCAACGCCACGACCACCCAGTTGGTCAATATCAATACCGATGACTGGGACGATACCCTGCTGGCGTGGACTGGCGCGAAAAAGAGCTGGTTCGGTCGCCCCTCGCACCCTGGCAATGTTATCGGCGACTGGATTTGCCCGCAGGGCAACCGTATTCCGGTGGTAGCCGTCGCCAGCCACGATACCGCCAGCGCCGTTATTGCCTCTCCGCTGGCAAATAAACATAGCGCTTACCTGTCTTCAGGCACCTGGTCGTTGATGGGTTTTGAAAGCAAAAAACCCTACACCACTGACGAGGCGCTGGCCGCCAATATCACCAACGAAGGCGGCGCGGAAGGGCGTTATCGGGTACTGAAAAACATTATGGGTTTGTGGCTGCTCCAGCGCGTGCTGAAAGAACGGCGCATTACCGATCTGCCTGCGCTTATCGCCCAAACAGAAGCGCTGCCGGCCTGCCGTTTCCTGATTAACCCGAATGACGATCGCTTTATCAATCCTGACGATATGCACGCCGAAATCCAGGCCGCCTGTCGCGAGACCGACCAGCCCGTTCCCGTCAGCGATGCCGAACTGGCGCGCTGCATTTTCGACAGTCTGGCGCTGTTGTATGCCGACATTCTGCACGAACTGGCAAATCTGCGCGGCGAAAAATTTACCCAACTGCATATTGTCGGCGGCGGATGCCAAAACGCGCTACTCAACCAGTTGTGCGCCGATGCATGTGGTATTCGCGTGATGGCCGGGCCGGTTGAAGCCTCCACCCTTGGCAATATTGGTATTCAGCTTATGACCCTCGACGAATTAAACAACATCGATGACTTCCGTCAGGTCGTCAGCGCTAACTACGACCTGACAACCTATATCCCTAATCCTGATAGTGAAATTGCCCGCCACGTTGCGCAGTTTCAACCCAAACGACAGACAAAGGAGCTTTGCGCATGACCACTCAACTGGAACAAGCCTGGGAACTGGCAAAACAACGTTTCGCCGCAGTAGGTATTGATGTCGAGGAGGCGCTGCGCCAGCTCGATCGCCTGCCGGTTTCCATGCACTGCTGGCAGGGCGACGATGTTGCCGGATTCGAGAACCCGGAAGGTTCGTTGACGGGCGGAATTCAGTCGACCGGCAACTATCCGGGCAAAGCGCGTAACGCCACCGAACTGCGCGCCGATCTGGAACAGGCGCTGCGTCTGATCCCAGGACCAAAACGGCTGAACCTGCACGCCATTTACCTTGAGTCGGATACGCCGGTTGCTCGCGACCAGATCAAACCGGAGCATTTTAAAAACTGGGTGGAGTGGGCGAAAGCGAACCGGCTGGGGCTGGATTTCAACCCCACCTGTTTTTCTCATCCACTGAGCGCTGACGGTTTTACCCTCTCTCATCCAGACGCGAAAATTCGCCAGTTCTGGATCGATCACTGCAAGGCCAGCCGCCGCGTCTCGGCATACTTTGGTGAGCAGCTCGGTACGCCGTCGGTGATGAACATCTGGATTCCGGACGGCATGAAAGACATTACCGTCGACCGTTTAGCCCCGCGCCAGCGCCTGCTGGAAGCGCTGGATGAGGTCATTAGCGAGAAATTCGACCCGGCGCACCACATCGACGCCGTTGAGAGCAAACTGTTTGGCATCGGCGCGGAAAGCTACACCGTCGGCTCCAATGAGTTCTACATGGGCTACGCCACCAGCCGTCAGACCGCGCTGTGCCTGGATGCGGGCCACTTCCATCCCACTGAAGTGATTTCCGACAAAATTTCCGCCGCCATGCTCTATGTGCCACGGCTGCTGCTGCACGTCAGCCGCCCGGTACGCTGGGATAGCGACCACGTGGTGCTCCTGGACGATGAAACCCAGGCAATTGCCAGCGAGATCGTCCGTCATAACCTGTTCGACCGTGTGCATATCGGCCTGGATTTCTTCGACGCCTCTATCAACCGTGTCGCCGCGTGGGTTATCGGTACCCGCAACATGAAAAAAGCGCTGCTGCGCGCTCTGCTGGAACCCACAGATCAACTGCGTCAGCTTGAGGCCAGCGGCGATTACACCGCGCGTCTGGCGCTACTGGAAGAGCAGAAATCTCTGCCGTGGCAGGCCGTCTGGGAAATGTATTGCCAGCGTCACGACACGCCGGCTGGCAGCCAGTGGCTGGACAGCGTTCGCGCCTACGAAAAAGAGATCCTGAGCAAACGTAGCTGACAGCGACACCTGATCTGTAGGCCGGATAAGACGCCCGCGTCGCCATCCGGCAATAAATGAAACACGATTGCCGGATGGCGCTGCGCTTATCCGGCCTACGTAAGACCCGAATAACCTTCGGGCAATGAATGGGAACACGAACATGCAAAATATTACCGATTCCTGGTTTGTCCAGGGCATGATTAAAGCCACGTCTGATGCGTGGCTGAAAGGGTGGGACGAACGTAATGGCGGTAACCTGACGCTGCGTCTGGATGAAGCCGATATCGCACCGTTTGCAGCTAATTTCCACGAAAAACCGCGCTACATCGCGCTAAGTCAACCCATGCCGCTGCTGGCGAACACGCCGTTTATCGTTACCGGTTCCGGCAAATTCTTCCGCAACGTCCAGCTCGATCCGGCAGCCAATTTAGGCGTGGTCAAAATCGACAGCGACGGCGCAGGCTACCACATTCTGTGGGGCTTAACCCACGACGCGGTACCCACCTCTGAACTCCCGGCGCATTTCCTTTCCCACTGCGAACGCATCAAAGCCACCCACGGCAAAGACCGCGTCATTATGCATTGCCATGCGACTAACCTGATCGCCCTCACCTACGTACTGGAAAACAACACTGCGCTGATCACCCGCAAACTGTGGGAAGGCAGCACCGAATGCCTGGTGGTATTCCCGGACGGTGTCGGCATTCTGCCGTGGATGGTGCCAGGCACCGATGAAATCGGCCAGGCTACCGCGCAAGAAATGCAGAAACATTCGCTGGTACTGTGGCCGTTCCACGGCGTGTTCGGAAGCGGACCTACGCTGGATGAAACCTTCGGTTTGATAGATACCGCAGAGAAATCCGCTGAGGTATTAGTCAAAATCTATTCGATGGGCGGTATGAAGCAGACCATCACGCGCGAAGAACTGGTCGCACTCGGCAAACGTTTTGGCGTGACACCGCTGGCCAGCGCCGTAGCGCTGTACTGATACCTCCCAACTCAACGCCGGATGCGGCTTTGCCTTATCCGGCCTACAGGTCGGTGCGCATTTTACCGTAGGCCCGATAAGCGTAGCGCCATCGGGCAACAGGGAATTTTTTTAAGGAGAATAGTGATGAGCTTTATGTTGGCACTGCCAAAAATTAGCCTGCATGGCGCTGGAGCGATTGCCGATATGGTGAACCTCGTGGCGAATAAGCAATGGGGCAAAGCGCTGATCGTTACCGATGGTCAACTGGTAAAGCTGGGCCTGCTGGATAGCCTGTTTAGCGCACTGGATGAACATCAAATGTCTTACCACCTGTTTGATGAGGTGTTCCCAAACCCGACAGAAGAGCTGGTGCAGAAAGGTTTTGCGGCGTATCAGAGCGCAGAATGTGACTACATTATCGCCTTCGGCGGCGGCAGCCCGATCGATACCGCAAAAGCGGTGAAAATTCTGACCGCCAACCCAGGTCCTTCTACCGCCTACTCCGGCGTCGGCAAAGTGAAAAACGCCGGCGTACCGCTGGTAGCGATTAATACTACGGCAGGTACCGCGGCAGAGATGACCAGCAACGCGGTGATTATCGACTCTGCCCGTAAGGTCAAAGAGGTGATCATCGACCCGAATATCATCCCGGATATTGCCGTGGATGACGCCAGCGTCATGCTGGAAATCCCCGCTTCTGTGACCGCCGCAACCGGCATGGATGCCCTGACCCATGCGGTGGAAGCCTATGTCTCCGTTGGCGCGCATCCGCTTACCGACGCTAACGCGCTGGAAGCGATTCGCTTAATCAATTTGTGGCTACCGAAAGCGGTTGACGATGGCCATAACCTCGAAGCCCGTGAGCAAATGGCATTCGGCCAGTACCTGGCGGGTATGGCGTTCAACAGCGCCGGTTTGGGGCTGGTTCACGCGCTGGCGCACCAGCCGGGCGCAACTCACAACCTGCCGCACGGAGTCTGCAACGCTATCCTGCTGCCAATTGTCGAGAACTTTAACCGTCCGAACGCCGTCGCGCGTTTTGCCCGTATCGCACAGGCGATGGGCGTAGAGACGCGCGGTATGTCTGACGAAGCCGCAAGTCAGGAAGCGATTAACGCTATCCGTACGCTGAGCAAACGCGTCGGCATTCCAGAAGGTTTCAGCAAGCTGGGCGTCACAAAAGAAGATATCGAAGGCTGGCTGGATAAAGCCCTCGCCGACCCGTGCGCGCCGTGTAACCCGCGCACCGCCAGCCGCGATGAAGTTCGCGGGCTGTACCTGGAGGCGTTATGATCCGCAAAGCCTTTGTGATGCAGGTAAATGCCGACGCGCACGAGGAGTATCAGCGTCGTCATAACCCAATCTGGCCGGAGCTGGAAGCCGTATTAAAATCTCACGGCGCGCATCACTACGCGATTTATCTCGATCAGGAGCGCAATCTGCTGTTCGCCACCGTTGAGATTGAATCCGAGGAGCGCTGGAACGCCGTTGCCAGCACCGACGTTTGCCAGCGTTGGTGGAAACATATGCGTGACGTTATGCCCGCGAATCCGGATAACAGCCCGGTCAGCGCAGAGCTAAAAGAGGTGTTCTATCTGCAGTAAGTCGTGTGCCCGGTGGCGCAAGCTTACCGGGCCTACGGTTTTATTTTTTGTCGGCCGGATAAGGCGGTTACGCCGCCATCCGGCAATTTCAATTCTGCTCCGCTACCAGGATAGCCTGAGTATCCGGTTCCAGCGCTTTAAAGATATGCGCCTGGTCGCCGGGATAACAAATGTAATCGCCCTCCGCCAGCTCTTCCGGCGCCTCGGTTAAGCCGACGAGGGCTTTTCCCTGCGTAACAATAATATGTTCCACCGACCCCGGCGGATGCGGGTGAGAGATCCGGTCGGCCCCCGGCTGCGTCAACAGCAGATAGATATCACGCCGCGCGCCGGGCGGACACGCCGCCAGTAATATCGCCTGATAATGCGCCTGCTCCGCCACCACTTTGGTGCCTTCTCCGCGGCGAATCACCTGCGTTTTTTGTACCTGCGGCTCCAGCAGCCTAGCAAAGGGAATGTCGAGCGCGACGCATAGCGACCATAACGTCTCCAGGCTGGGGTTGCCGTTCCCTGCTTCCAGTTGTGAAAGCGTAGATTTAGCGATGCCTGCGCGCCGCGCAATCTCCGCCAGCGACAGTCCGGTTCGCTGGCGTTCGCGTACCAGACTTCTGGCAATGACGCTAATAGGTTGTGTCATAAAGCATCCAACGTTCACTATAACGAACGAAATGTTCGTCTTGTAAAGCAAATCTGTTCCGTTCATTATAATGAAAATTCGTTCGATATGACTAAAGAAGATGAAACACTATTTTTCCTGTCTCAAGGGAGACACGATAAAAGCGATATTTTTAGTGTGCCTGGCCGTGGGCGTCGTCGGCATGTCCTATGGCTCACTGGCGATGGCCTACGGTTTCCCACTGTGGGTGCCGTTTGTCCTCTCTATTTTTGTGCTGGCGGGCGCGTCCGAATTTATGTTTATCGGCATTGTTGCCAGCGGCGGCAATCCGTTAGCGGCGGCGGCGGCAGGACTGCTGGTGAATGCGCGCCACGTGCCGTTTGGCGTAACGGTGCGCGATTTGGTTGGCACCCGCGCCGCCAGCTTTTTCGGCTGCCATATTATGAATGATGAGAGCGTGGTGTTCGGCCTGTCGCAAAAAACACCCGAACAACGTAAAGCCGCCTACTGGCTATGCGGTCTGGGCGTCGCCCTATTCTGGCCGATTGGCACACTGATTGGCGCTGGTGTCGGCAAACTGCTTCCGGCCCCAGAAACCATCGGTCTGGATGCCGTATTCCCGGCAATCTTACTGGCGCTGGTGATCCCGGCGTTTAAAAACCGCACCACATTGATTCGTGGTTGCAGCGGCGCCGCGCTGTCGCTTGCCGCCGTTCCCTTTGTGGCTGCCGGATTGCCGGTGTTGCTTTCGCTGCTTGGCCT
Source organism: Salmonella sp. 32100201201700099SM (assembly GCF_017572645.1). Taxonomy (NCBI): domain Bacteria; kingdom Pseudomonadati; phylum Pseudomonadota; class Gammaproteobacteria; order Enterobacterales; family Enterobacteriaceae; genus Salmonella; species Salmonella sp. 32100201201700099SM. The sequence goes on from NZ_JAGERQ010000011.1 coordinate 125,007, forward strand.
ACTGGCGAGGAAAAAATAATGGGCAATATGACGCTATTTATTATCGGTATTGCTCTTTTATCTGCGGGAACCTATTTGATGCGCCTCGGCGGCGCGAAACTTGGCAGCCGTCTGGCGCTGTCTGAGCGTTCACAGGCGCTGCTCTCGGATGCGGCAACGGTGCTGCTATTCTCCGTCGCGCTGGCGACCACCTTTTACGAAGGCGAACATTTTGCCGGAATGGCGCGCGTTCTTGGGGTTGGCTTCGCCGTATTTTTAGCCTGGCGTAAAATGCCGCTTATTGTGGTGATTATCGCCGCTGCGGTAGTAACCGCACTGCTGCGGCTGGCAGGTATTAATTAACGTCTTACAGAACAGCTGGGCGTGCCCCCCTATAAACGATGAAGGCTGGGCCGCCCTATGCTGAAGTGGCTCAGAATTTTCGCATCAGGCGGGATAAATGCTTTCCATATAAATGCCGATCCTCAATGACACTACCAGTACCTTCCAGCGTGACGTCAACATCTTGTGATAGCTTCAGATTACTGGTTTTTCTAATAGCTCTCTTTAGTTAATGTTTACGTCAGCTATTTTTACGGATATTGCCTGATGAGGAATACATGAACGAAAAAAGCGCCTGATCGGCGCTTTTTATTGGCGTTATAGCGTAATTTTATAGGCACTTGCGCCAGCCTGTGCGCAGTTAATGTGCCGTCACTCAACGCAGGCGGTTATAATCATCCACCATCTCGTTATAACTTCTCAACGACGCCGGATAAGAATCCGCAACCATCCATCCTGTTGCAGGGTCCTGCACCCGTTTCTTTTCAAAATCAGAATACTCAACATTGTCTCTGATGCGACGAATATATTTTTTAGCTTGTAGCTGATAATCAGCCGCAGAGCTGATGAAAGAAGAATTACGGCCATCAGTATTCACTTCTTTCAATTGCGCAATCATTGTTTCCAGTTCCGCGACTTTTTTCATCATCGCTTCGGCATCAAAGGTATCGGCAGAAATAACCTTGTTGATCTGCTTTGCCGAGCTCATGACAGCCAGAGAATAATAGTTAAATGTTTTACCTTCCGCTTCTTCTATTCTCTTCAACTGTGTCAATTGCCGCCTGTCATTTATCTCCTGAATAGCCTCATGATATTTTTCCGAGACGGGTTTAAAATCCTCGATATTCTTCAGTAATGTCTGATGCAGCGCCTTACCTTTAGCAAAGGCATCATCTTTATAGTTTTCCTGGGTATAATATTTTTCCATTTCGTTAATGGTATTACCCAGCGCGGCGGCGCTATCAATATAGCTAACGGCAACGCCATCAATAGGCTCAAGTAATGGCGTTAAGGCGGCCACCTGTTTCATCTCTTTCTGGCAATTCGTTATGTAAGACTCCGTAATACCATAAATGCCATAAACCAGGCTCTCTTTCCCTGTCGGACCTTTTTTAAAGTCTTTCACCCAATCCGCGTAACGCGCCAAACTGTGCTGAACGGGCAATTGAAGTTTATTAAAACAATCGATATAGACATCCATTTTTTCACTATAAACTTCTTCAGCGTCAACCTCCGGCTGAGCTGGCGTTTCTGGTTTCGCCGCCGGGGGCTGAGTTGCCGTTTCTGGCTTCGCTGCTGGGGGCTGCGCTGGACTTTCGCCAGATTGCGTTTCCGGCGTCTGAGAAGGCGCTGGCGTCGCAGGCTGACTGCTGGCGGCCGGCGTCGCCTCGGTTTTAACATTATTGTCATCACATCCTGTTGCGCCCAGGGTCATTAACGCAATGATTATCGCTGAGGATAATAAATTCCTTTTCATTTAATTGCCTTTTGTATATTTACGTTGGGTTCTCTTATTTTAACGAACACATTGATATTGATAATGTTAATTATAATGAAATATGGATTAAGTATTTTTTGTGTTGAATAAATCACATACCTGTTTTTTTTCATTAAAATGAATCTGTAAATTTCAATGATATTATTTATAGGTTATTCTAATGAAAAAGGATTTGTTATCATCAATTATTATCGCTATGCTGATGACTGCCGGGCTAAGCGCTTGTGATGAAAAAAAAGCGGACGAACAACCTGTAGCTCAGAGTGCGGATTCATCAGCGAGCAATACACAACCCACATCAGCGGAAATCGCAGATGCGAACGATGTTCTTAACCAAAAGCTGAATGTTTACATTGATTGTTATAATAATCTCCAGGCAGATATTTACCGTGCTGTAAATCGTTATGCTAACACATTCGACGATTTCCGTACCGGTCCTACCGGTAAGGAAGACGATCCCTCTCCGCTGGTTCCTGTGTATCCTGCATTTATCCAGGACTGCCGGAAAGACATCAAGGCGGCGGCTGAATTAAAGCCGGCGTTTGCCTCTCTGGATAGTGCTGCTCTGGCATTTATTAATGCGGCTGGGCCACTAGCTGAAACAATCAATAGTATGAATAAATACTATGATCAAGATAACTTCAAGGATGATGCCTTTGCTGGCGCTAAAGCGTTCCATAAAACGTTTATAAAACAGTTCGATGAGTTTGATCCCATAGCGAAGAAATATATCGCCGAGATTACCATTATGAGTAAGCAGCATGCGGCTAATGAAATTAAGGCGACCGAGAAGAAAGAAGGTAAATCCATTAAGTACTATACGCTTTTGACGATGCAGGAAGCCGAGACGCTTAATGATGCTGTAGCTGATGATTCTTTTGATGTGGCGGCAGTAAGCAAACAGCTCGCTGATTTTGAAGAGCATACTCAGAAGTTAAACGAGAAGATCAACGTTGATATAGATAAACATCGTAGCTTCCCTGGTTTTATTTCTGAGCTGGAAAAATTCCAGGGCAAGGTGAAAAAACGCATTCGGCGCGTGCGCGATAACGTGGCGTATACCTCGCATGAGCAGGACTACCTCAATAGCGGCAGCGGCGATATGGTAGATGGTTCTTATGAGGCTGTGGTTAAAGCTTATAACGAACTCATCGATACCTATAATGGCTATCATCTTGAGCGTGAGTTCTAAGCTTTTCACGCTGCAAATCGCGTGCATATAACCGCTAAACTGAGCAAATAAGTCGTTAGCGACTGTCGAAAGAGCGCCCCAGAGGCGCTTTTTTCGTTCGAAGTATTACCGGGTAGCAAGCGCCTCGTGAATGGCTGGAATAAGCTACGGCCCAGCATAAAAACGATTAAAACCTGTATGGCCTCGCCACTATACGTGATTCCGTTATCAAGAGAGGCTGTAAAATTGAGAAAATATATATTTTACGCAAATGTAGAGGGTACTATTTTAGTCTGCGATTAACCGCTGCGGATGGGTATAAATCGTCGCCCGACCCGGCTTACAGAACCCCACCAGCGTCAGATTGCAGCGTTCAGCCACCTCGACCGCCAGCGTCGTTGCGGCAGAGACGGCAAACAGAATTTCAACGCCGCACATCGCGGACTTCTGCACCATTTCGTAACTCGCGCGACTGGAAACCAGCGCCGCGCCTTGCCGCCATTCCTCACCTTCCATAGCGCGGCGGCCGAGCAGTTTATCCAGCGCAACGTGGCGTCCGACATCTTCATGGCCCCCCGCCAGTTCACCCGACGGCATGACCCACGCCGCAGCGTGCGTACAACCCGTCAGCTTACTCGTCGGTTGAAAATCATTCAGATGTTTTAACGCGCGATCAAGGTTACCGAGATTAAACGTTTGGCTAAACGGCAGCGGTTGCACCGGCTTACCAATGTCATTGAGCTGTTCCACGCCACACACGCCGCAACCGGTGCGTCCGGCCAGCGCGCGACGACGCGCTTTCAGCCCCATAAATCGACGGCTGGAAAGATCAATCTGCACTTCAAGTCCGTTACAGGACGGCACAACGTCCATGCCATAGATTTCACGCGGGCTGTCAATGATCCCTTCCGACAGAGAAAACCCCATTGCGAAATGCGTCAGATCTTTCGGAGAGGCCATCATAACGACATGCGAAATGCCGTTATACACCAGTGCCACTGGCACTTCCTCGGCAACATCATCAAGTTGGGAGGACTGCAAATCCTCGCGTTTCCAGAGAGTCAACTGGCGTGAGGTTGTGAAATCAGTCACATTTAGGACTTCTTCAGACAGTATATTGTTCACTTTCTTTTAACCATATAAGAACACACACACCAACATTATGGTATTCTGTTACAACTCCTCCCGGATGGAGGAAAATTTATCCAATTCTGAACCTTTGCGGGCCCGTCCGCAAAGAAAAATAACAACCACTCCCTGAGCGTTTCGGATAGAGAAATGTGAAAGAGAAGTGACAATGTCGAAACAAGGAGCAAACCATGCAGGTCAGCAGAAGGCAGTTCTTTAAGATCTGCGCTGGCGGTATGGCAGGCACCACGGCGGCGGCACTGGGCTTCGCGCCCGGCGTAGCGCTAGCGGAAACACGGCAATATAAACTGCTGCGCACCCGCGAAACCCGTAACACCTGCACCTACTGTTCCGTTGGCTGCGGGCTGTTGATGTACAGCCTCGGCGACGGTGCGAAAAACGCCAAAGCATCTATTTTCCATATCGAAGGGGACCCGGATCATCCGGTAAGCCGTGGCGCGCTGTGCCCGAAAGGGGCCGGTCTGGTGGACTTTATCCACTCTGAAAGCCGCCTGAAATTCCCGCAATACCGCGCGCCGGGTTCAGATAAGTGGCAACAGATCAGTTGGGAAGAAGCGTTTGACCGCATCGCTAAACTGATGAAGGAAGATCGCGACGCCAACTATCAGGCGCAGAACGCCGAAGGCGTTACCGTTAACCGCTGGCTCACCACCGGGATGCTGTGCGCTTCCGCATCCAGTAACGAGACGGGTTATTTAACGCAAAAATTCTCCCGCGCGCTGGGTATGCTCGCGGTCGACAACCAGGCGCGTGTCTGACACGGACCAACGGTAGCAAGTCTTGCTCCAACATTTGGTCGCGGTGCGATGACCAACCACTGGGTCGACATCAAGAACGCCAACCTCGTCGTGGTGATGGGCGGTAACGCCGCAGAAGCTCACCCGGTCGGGTTCCGCTGGGCGATGGAAGCCAAAATTCACAATGGCGCGAAGCTGATTGTGATCGATCCGCGCTTCACGCGTACCGCGTCGGTGGCCGATTTCTATGCGCCAATACGCTCTGGTACTGACATTGCCTTCTTGTCAGGCGTGATGCTGTATCTGCTGACCAACGAAAAATACAACCGTGAATACACCGAGGCCTATACCAATGCCAGCCTGATCGTGCGTGAAGATTTTGGCTTCGATGATGGTCTGTTCACCGGCTATGACGCAGACAAGCGGCAGTACGATAAAACCAGTTGGCACTATGAGCTGGACGAAAACGGTTTTGCCAAACGCGATACGACACTGCAACACCCGCGCTGTGTCTGGAATCTGTTGAAACAGCATGTCTCACGCTATACGCCGGACGTGGTAGAAAATATCTGCGGTACGCCGAAAGCGGACTTCCTGAAAGTGTGCGAGTACATTGCAGAAACCAGCGCAAAAGATAAAACCGCGTCGTTCCTGTACGCGCTGGGCTGGACGCAGCATTCCATCGGCGCGCAGAACATCCGTACCATGGCGATGATCCAGCTTCTGCTCGGCAACATGGGGATGGCGGGCGGCGGCGTTAACGCCCTGCGCGGTCACTCCAATATTCAGGGACTGACCGACTTAGGACTGCTGTCGCAAAGTCTGCCGGGCTACCTGACGCTGCCGAGCGAAAAACAGACCGATTTGCAAACCTATCTGGCTGCCAATACGCCGAAGCCATTGTTGAAGGATCAGGTCAACTACTGGGGCAACTATCCGAAATTCTTCGTCTCGATGATGAAGGCCTTCTTTGGTGATAAAGCGACAGCGGAAAATAGCTGGGGCTTCGACTGGCTACCGAAGTGGGACAAAGGGTACGATGTACTGCAGTACTTCGAGATGATGAAACAGGGCAAGGTCAACGGCTATATCTGCCAGGGCTTTAACCCGGTGGCCTCATTCCCGAACAAAAACAAAGTGGTCGCATCGCTTTCCAAACTGAAGTACCTGGTGACTATCGATCCGCTCAACACCGAAACGTCCACCTTCTGGCAAAACCACGGTGAGTCGAACGACGTTGATCCCGCAAAAATCCAGACCGAAGTGTTCCGTCTGCCTTCCACCTGTTTTGCCGAGGAAAATGGTTCCATCGTTAACTCCGGTCGTTGGTTACAGTGGCACTGGAAGGGCGCGGACGCCCCGGGAATTGCCATGACCGACGGCGAAATCCTCGCCGGTATCTTCTTACGCCTGCGTAAGATGTACTCTGAACAGGGCGGCGCCAACCCGGAACAGGTGTTGAATATGACCTGGAACTACACCAAACCGTACGAACCCGCCTCTGAAGAAGTGGCGATGGAAAGTAACGGTAAAGCGCTGGCCGATCTTATCGACCCGGCAACCGGCGCGGTGGTGGTGAAGAAAGGCCAACAGCTCAGTTCGTTCGCGCAACTGCGCGATGACGGTACGACGTCCAGCGGCTGCTGGATTTTCGCCGGTAGCTGGACGCCGGAAGGCAACATGATGGCGCGTCGTGATAACGCCGACCCGTCTGGTCTCGGCAACACGCTGGGCATGGGCATGGCCGCTTAACCGCCGCATTCTCTATAACCGCGCCTCCGCCGATCCGCAGGGTAACCCCTGGGACCCGAAACGTCAGCTACTGAAATGGGAAGGCGGAAAATGGGCCGGATGGGATATTCCGGACTACAGCGCCGCCGCGCCCGGCAGCGACGTCGGACCGTTTATCATGCAGCCGGAAGGGATGGGTCGCCTGTTTGCCATCGATAAGATGGCGGAAGGGCCGTTCCCGGAACACTACGAGCCGTTTGAAACGCCGCTGGGCACTAACCCGCTGCACCCGAACGTTATCTCTAACCCTGCCGCCCGTATCTTTAAAGACGATGCCGACGCGCTGGGTAAAGCGGATAAGTTCCCGTATGTCGGAACTACTTACCGTCTGACCGAGCACTTCCACTACTGGACCAAGCACGCGTTGCTTAACGCTATCGCCCAGCCGGAACAGTTTGTGGAAATTGGCGAGAAGCTGGCGAATAAGCTCGGCATCGCGCATGGCGATACCGTGAAGGTCTCCTCGAACCGCGGCTATATCAAAGCCAAAGCAGTGGTGACCAAGCGTATTCGCACGCTGAAAGCGGACGGCAAGGATATCGATACCATCGGTATTCCTATTCACTGGGGCTATGAAGGCGTGGCGAAAAAAGGTTTTATCGCCAATACGTTAACGCCTTTCGTCGGCGATGCGAACACGCAAACGCCGGAGTTTAAATCCTTCCTTGTGAACGTGGAAAAGGTGTAACGGAGACGACCTATGGCTTATCAATCGCAAGACATCATTCGTCGTTCCGCCACTAACGGTTTCACCCCCGCGCCCCAGGCGCGGGACCACCAGGAAGAGGTGGCGAAACTCATCGACGTCACCACCTGTATCGGCTGTAAAGCGTGTCAGGTGGCGTGCTCCGAGTGGAACGACATCCGTGATGAAGTGGGCAATAACGTCGGGGTGTATGACAACCCGGCGGACTTAACTGCGAAATCCTGGACGGTGATGCGCTTCTCGGAAGTGGAACAGAACGACAAACTGGAGTGGCTGATCCGTAAGGATGGCTGTATGCACTGCGCCGATCCCGGCTGCCTGAAGGCCTGTCCGGCGGAAGGGGCGATCATTCAGTATGCTAACGGTATTGTCGACTTCCAGTCCGAGCAGTGTATCGGCTGCGGCTACTGTATCGCTGGCTGCCCGTTCAACGTGCCGCGCTTTAACCCGGAAGACAACCGCGTCTATAAATGTACGCTGTGCGTCGACCGAGTGACCGTGGGGCAAGAACCGGCCTGCGTGAAGACCTGTCCAACCGGCGCCATTCATTTTGGCTCGAAAGAGGATATGAAAACGCTGGCGGGCGAGCGGGTGGCGGAACTCAAAACCCGTGGTTATGACAACGCGGGACTGTACGATCCGGCCGGCGTAGGCGGTACGCATGTCATGTACGTGCTGCATCATGCCGACAAGCCGAATCTGTATCACGGTCTGCCGGAGAACCCGGAAATCAGCGAAACCGTCAAGTTCTGGAAAGGCGTCTGGAAACCGCTCGCCGCGTTCGGTTTTGCCGCGACCTTTGCCGCCAGCGTCTTCCACTATGTCGGCGTCGGCCCGAACCGCGCGGAAGAGGAAGATGACAACCTGCATGAAGAGAAAGACGAGGTGCGCAAATGAAACGACGTGACACCATCGTGCGCTATACGGCGCCGGAACGCATCAACCACTGGATCGTCGCCTTCTGCTTCGTGCTGGCGGCGGTGAGTGGGCTGGGCTTTTTATTCCCATCCTTCAACTGGTTGATGCATATTCTGGGCACCCCACAACTGGCGCGAATTCTGCACCCGTTTGTGGGCGTGGTTATGTTTGCCTCGTTCATCATCATGTTTTTCCGTTATTGGCACCACAATCTAATCAATCGGGATGATATCTTTTGGGCGAAGAATATTCGTAAGATCGTCGTCAACGAGGAAGTGGGTGACACCGGGCGTTATAACTTCGGTCAGAAATGCGTATTCTGGGCGGCGATTATCTTCCTGGTGCTGCTGCTGGTGAGCGGGGTAATTATCTGGCGTCCGTACTTTGCGCCTGCTTTCTCAATCCCGGTGATCCGATTCGCGTTAATGTTGCATTCTTTTGCCGCAGTAGCGTTAATTGTGGTTATCATGGTGCATATCTACGCCGCCCTTTGGGTGAAAGGCACCATTACCGCGATGGTGGAAGGCTGGGTAACCCGGTCGTGGGCGAAGAAACATCACCCACGCTGGTACCGAGAAGTCCGCAAGACAACGGAAAAAGAAACTGAATGAGTATTCGCATAATCCCGCAAGATGAGCTGGGGTCGAGCGAGAAACGTACGGCGGATATGATTCCGCCGTTATTGTTCCCCCGACTCAAAAACGTCTACAACCGCCGCGCCGAACGTCTGCGCGAGCTGGCTGAAAATAACCCGCTGGGCGATTACCTGCGCTTTGCCGCGCTTATCGCGCACGCGCAGGAAGTAGTGCTGTACGACCATCCGCTGGAGATGGATCTGACCGCACGCATTAAAGAAGCGAACGACCAGGGCAAGCCGCCGCTGGATATCCACGTGCTGCCGCGTGATAAGCACTGGCAAAAACTGCTGCATTCGTTAATTGCCGAGCTAAAACCCGAGATGAACGGCCCCGCGCTGGCGGTGATTGAGAACCTGGAGAAAGCCTCAGAGCAGGAGCTAGAGCAGATGGCCAGCGCGCTGTTTGCCTCGGATTTTGCCTCCGTCAGCAGCGATAAAGCCCCGTTTATCTGGGCCGCGCTCTCCCTTTACTGGGCGCAAATGGCCAGCTTGATTCCAGGCAAAGCCCGCGCGGAATACGGTGAAGCGCGCCAGTATTGCCCGGTGTGCGGTTCGATGCCGGTCTCCAGCATGGTGCAAATCGACACCACGCAGGGGCTGCGTTATCTGCACTGTAACCTGTGCGAAACCGAATGGCACGTCGTGCGCGTAAAATGCAGTAACTGCGAACAGAGCCGCGACTTACACTACTGGTCGCTGGAAAATGAGCAGGCTGCGGTGAAAGCCGAAAGCTGCGGCGATTGCGGGACTTACCTGAAGATTCTCTATCAGGAAAAAGACCCGAAAGTGGAAGCAGTGGCCGACGACCTCGCCTCGCTGGTGCTGGACGCGCGCATGGAACAGGAGGGCTTCGCCCGAAGCTCTATCAACCCGTTCCTGTTCCCGGGGGAAGGGGAATAAGTTTTTTACTCAGACCGGGCGAAGTTTGCCGTCCGGTCTACAAGTGATACGGCGTGATCACTCCCGGAATATCGGCAAAGTCTTTTGTATTGCGCGTCACAAGCTCACAACGATGGACTTGTGTAGTGGCCAGAATGATCGCATCCGGGAGTTTCATGCCATACTCCTGCCTGACAATGACGCTTCGTTCCGCGATTTCCTGTGTTACGCCAATAATATTGAACGCACTTAATGCAATGCGCGTGCGGTTTTCCTGATGATATTTCTTAGCACCCACCATCACTTCCATCCATGTGATAAGGCTAATCGCATTTTGTGGCGGATACGCTTCCAGCGCATGTTTCGCTTCAATTCGACCGCTAAACAGGTCGATGAGGATATTGGTATCAAAAAGCGCAGACCCTTTGACCATTACCATTCCTCACGAAGTTTACGTTGGTATTCAACGCCATCTTCCTCACAGCCTTGCCAGAGCCCCAATGCTTTCGAAATTGTGGTCTCAGCCCGATCCTGTCTTTCCAGATACTGCTCAACGGCCTCCCGCAAGAGTTCTGCACGAGGTAGGTTGCGTTGCACCTTGAGATCGTCAAGCCGTTTAATCACATCGTCTGATAAATCGAGTAAAATTCTGCCCATATCCATCCCAGCCATCATACTCACATATACCTCCAGTATATCATTCGCGCTTATTTTTCAAACAACATACACCTGAGACTGACGAGAAAATAGTTATTACGCGAACGATTTTTATTTTTGCGAGCCGCTTTCCAGAATCGTACGCAGCCCAATTTTCCCATTTTCATTCGAACCAAATCGAGTTATAAAACTGTATATCCATACAGATAAAGGCAATGAAAAATGGCACTGGAAAGCGGGATTGCGCAGTTAGTGGAGGAATTTATCGCGGCGGGACGCCCCTCTTCTCGCGAACAGAATATTGATGACCGGAGGGCGGGCTACATCGCCAGCACGACACTGGCAGGAGAAACTGAAACCCGCGTCCAGGTTGAAGATATTGAACTCAATGCCATGACGTTTCGCGTGGTTTCGCCGCTCAATGCCACAGGGAAATTACCCTGCATCATTTATTATCATGGTGGCTGCTTTGTCAGCGGCGGTTTTGCCACTCACGATAACCAGTTAAGACAGTTAGCTTTTTACAGCCGTTGTCGCGTGATTGCGGCGCAGTACCGACTTGCACCAGAGCACACCTTCCCGGCCGCACATAACGATGCCGAAACCGGAGCTAATACTATCTGGAAATATGCCCAGAAACTGGGGATAGATCGCGAGAACATTACGCTTGCCGGTGACAGCGCGGGTGGGCATCTGGCGCTGGTCACCGCGCTACGCCTGAAAGCCGCCCGTCAATGGCAACCTGCACAGCTGATTCTGATCTACCCCATGCTGGACGCAACCGCCAGGTTTGCGAGCTACACCTGTAATGGGCTGGATTACATTATCACGCGTGACACGCTGCTTTCAGGCTACGAGATGTATATGCCGCGAACCGATCCACTGCATCCTGAAGCCAGTCCGCTCTGGCGTGAGGACTTCGCCGGTCTGCCATCCACGCACATCATTACTGCCGAATTCGACCCACTGCGCGATGAGGGCGAGGCCCTGTATCAACGGTTCCAGGAACAGGGTGTGGAATGCACTTGCCTGCGCTATCTCGGCGTGATCCACGGGTTTTTCCAGCTCGGAGGCGTGAGCCAGGCGGCACGAAGCGCCATGCGAGATGTGGCCTGGCGTGTTGTAAGTCCATCAACAGGCAAAATGACCTAAAATTCAATTTTGTTTTCAACTTGAAAACTGGATAACGTTGCGCTAAATTGTTTTCAGGTTGAAAACTTTGTAATGGAACTACATTGTGCATGTTATCAGCCGAAAACCGTTCAATGAAGCGATGCTCATGTATCCAAACCATGAGCTTGCTCTCACTGAGTTGCTGAATGTTCTGGAGAAAAAAACATTCACTCAGCCTGAAGAGATGAAGCGGTATATTCCTTCACTGGATAATTTTAAGTACAGAGATAAATGGTGGGTGATTGATGTTTCTGGTAACAGCCTGAGACTCATTTCCTACATAGATTTCAGGTTACATAAGATATTTGTGAAACATATCGTTTCCCATGCCGAATATGACAAACTGACCGCATATTATCGGGTAATAAAGAATGAGAACTCATCGTCAGATGGATGTAACCAGCGCAAAAAAGATCGTTGATACCTTCAGCGATGCGGTAAAAACCATCCCACTGATGGGGGAAGACCGAAATGACAATGAGTATCGCAGGGCACTAGCGCTAGTGGAGTTTCTGGTCGACCACGACGATCTTGAAAACCCACTATTTGAATTGCTCTGTGCCCGAATCAGTGAATACGAAAAACATGCGCCGGAATTCAAAGCACTCAACCAACACCTGGAGAAAACGCCCCCTGGCGTTTCAGTATTGCGAACGCTCATGGATCAATACGGTCTCAAAGCAGCAGATCTTGCCAACGAACTTGGTTCTAAATCGAACGTCAGCAACATCTTAAATGGCCGCAGAGCACTAACGGTTAATCATATTAAAGCGCTTACACAACGCTTCAAACTACCAGCAGATGCCTTCATCGAGTAGTTGGATATGTCCAGCTACTCCTCCTCATTCCCGCCTTCTTCATACGGGCCGAACGGTTTCGCAGGTAGTACGATATAAATGCCTTCGAAAATTGCCCCTGCGGTCTCGCCGCCCAACAGTTCAACCTGCAACTGGACACGCGCTTTTTTACCCCGCGCCAGCCTGTCCAAATCACCGCTTAGCGACCCCAAATCAGCCACGGCGTTTGGCTTTCCGCTAATGGGTTTACTGTAGCGAATATGGGCGTCAGCAAGAATAATCGTCCCGCCAAGATGGCGTTCACGGAGCATCAGCCAGATAAGTCCCCATCCGGTCAGCGTCGCCAGGGAGAACAGGCTGCCGGCAAACACCGTGTGATGCGGATTTTGATTACCGGTTTCCGGCATCGTGGTGATAAATTTTTGCCCGGTGTACTGCTGAATGCGCACCCCCATCTTTTCACTCAATGGAATGTGCTCATACCAGGCCTGCTGAAGCTGCCCGCACCAATCGCCGCGATGCAGGATATCATCCAGCGATGCTACCGGTTTAATCATCAGAAAATGGCGGATTGGCGTGGTTGTGGGCGTAGTAATCTCCCCCTGATTGACAAACCCGAGTTTGGCAAAGAACTCAACCGCATCTTCGCGCGCGCTGCAGGTGACGCGCTTAACGCCTTCCTGGCGGGCGACAGACTCCAGAGTCATCGCCATTAATGTCCCCAGCCCTTTATCCTGTACCGAGGGATGTACAGCCATAAAACGGATAGACGCCTCGTTATCTGCATTGATATACAGGCGGCCCACTGCAACTAAATTTCCTTCTTCGTCCACCACTATTTGATGGTGCGCCAACGCATCCCAGCCATCCCGTTCCGACTCTTTCGGCTGGTGTAGCGGTTTACGCAGCATCTCCCAGCGAAACTGGTAGTAACGTTCTAATTCTTCCTCTGTTTGCGGAACTCGAAGGTGATACATAGCCGTACTCTCTCTTGTTATCCGCGGCCACGCCGGAAGCTGACTCATACCTGGAGCCAGAATGTCACGGGACCGTCATTAACCAGCTCAACCTGCATATCGGCAGCGAAGCGTCCGGTTTGCGTGTTTATCGCCTGCTGGCGGCAGCGTTCGACAAAATATTCATAAAGCGCCTGCGCGCGATCCGGCGCAGCCCCGCCGGAAAAGCTTGGCCGCATACCGCGCTCGGTATCTGCCGCCAGCGTAAACTGCGACACCACTAGCACGCTGCCGCCAGCCTGTTGCACATTCAGATTCATCTTGCCGTCAGCATCGCTGAAGATACGGTATCCCAGCACGCGCTCGCACAGACGATTCGCTTTTTGTTCGTCATCTTCTTTTTCGACACCCAATAACACCAAAAGTCCTGGGCCGATTTCACCCGTCACCTCGTCCTCCACGGTGACGCTGGCACGGGTTGCGCGTTGAATTAATGCAATCATGGTTGGTCAGCTTCTTCTTGTTCTGCGGCTTGTTTGAGTTTTCGGTATTCCCCGAGAGTGACAGTTATTTCTGCGCCAAGCAAGACTATACACCAGGTCCAGTATACCCAGACAAACAGGATAGGGATCACTGCCAGTACGCCATAAATGAGCTGATATGACGGGAACATGGTGATATAAAGCGCGAAACCTTTCTTTCCAGCCTCGAACAGCAACGCTGCGACAAACGCGCCGACAAGGGCGTCACGGTTCGGTACGCGAGTTGTTGGGACAATACTGTAAAGTAACCAGAATGAGATCCACGAGAGCAGCAGCGGAAGGATGCGCAATACATTGTCGATGACCGTATTCAGATCGCTGGCCCAGCGTAAAGAAAGCAGGTAGGAGCTGATCGCCAGGCTGGCGCCAGCGAGAAGCGGGCCGAGCGTGAGGATCATCCAGTACACCGCAAAAGAGTACACTTTTGGCCGTGTGCGTTTGCTGCGCCAGATAGTGTTTAAGGCGCTATCAATGGCGTACATCAACAGCAATGCCGTCACAATCAGTCCACAGGCGCCCACCGCCGTCATTTTGTTGGAGTTAGCGACAAACTGCTCAATATAGCGCTGAATCACGTCTCCGGTGGCTGGCATAAAGTTAGCAAAAATAAAATGGCGTAAATGCTGACATCAGAAAACATCGGAAAAGCAGCGAAAAGGGCAAAAACGACGGCAATAAGCGGTACTAAGGAGAGTAATGAGACATAGGCGAGATTTCCCGCCAGAGTCGTCATATTATCCTCATCGATACGCTGCCATAATAGCTTGAGCCAGGCCCGAACAGGGCGCGTATGGCGTCCAGCTTTTTGGTGAACGGTTTTTAGCATAACAGCTTCGCGAAGTAGTCAGGGATGGTGGCTTTATCCTTCACCAGAATGCTGGTGATCCCCAACTGGTTGGCCCCTTCTATATTATCGGCATTGTCGTCGAAAAAGACCGCATCGGCAGCGGAAAAACCTTCTTTCTGCAGGACGTGCTGATAAATACGCGCTTCCGGTTTACGCATTCCCAAATCCTGCGATAAATAGATATGGTCGGCGGCAGCGCGCACCTCCGGGTATTCCTCCGGCCAGAAGTGGGTATGCAGTCGGTTAGTATTGGATAGCACCACCACGCGATGCCCCTGCTCGCGCAGTTTATGCATGATAGCAATCACTTCGGGCCGTAATCCGACAAATACCGCCTGCCAGCCGTGCGCAAATTGTTCATAACTGAGCGATAACGCCATTTCATGACAGAAAGCTTCAGCAAACGCTTCGTCCGTTATCTCACCGCGTTCATGTTGGTGAAAAGTCTCGCCCATCGTAAATTTTTGCTTCAGCGAAGCCAGCGGTACTCGACTCAGATCGCTCCACACACCTAATACGCGGTTAAAGTCGATGTCGACAATCACATTACCTAAATCAAAGATGTAGAGCATGTCATTCTCCTTGCTAACCGGGGATGAATAACTGTAGCGGGAAAGGAGAAGTTTGACTATGTATCCCTTTATAAATCAATTAACAAAAAGACAATAGAAACGCAGACGATGTTCAATATCGCCTGCATCACAGCGCCGTTTTATTGGCCGGATAAAGCGCTGACGCGACCATCCGGCGCAAGGGCGCTTGTCACGCTGAAACGGCGTCGTCCAGCGAAGGACTCACCTGAACCACTTCGATTTGCTGGGATTGAAGTAAATTCTGTAATGCCGGACCGGGATACTCGTCCGTAAACAGAGCGGTAATCTGTGACACATTGCCGATCTCAACCGCCGCAGAAGCATGGTATTTCGTATGATCGGCGGCCAGCAGAATATGTCGCGAGTGGGCCATCATGGTTTTCACTACGCTGGCTTCGTTGACATCAAACTCCAGTAACGCGCCATCGCTCTCTATCGCGCCTACGCTGGTGACGAGATAGTCCGCCCGGAACCCCGCGACAAACGCCGCCGCGGATGGCCCGATAATGCCGCTATTATGCGGGCGCAGCGTGCCGCCAGGCACCATCACTTCAAAGCGAGGGTTATTATAAAGAATGTGCGCGACGCGCAGGCTATTGGTGATAATGCGCAGATGATTATGGTTGAGCAGCGCGCGCGCCACCTGCTCAACCGTCGTTCCAATCGTGATAAATATCGTGGAGCCATCCGGAATATAGTCAGCCACGGCTTCCGCAATGGCTTTTTTCTCTTGCGTCCAGGAGACCTCTCGCTGCTCAAAGGCGGTATTGACCACACTGGACGCTCTGCCAGCGCCGCCGTGATGACGCGTAATCAGCCCCTGCTCGCTTAATTTACGAATATCGCGGCGAACCGTCTGGGTAGAGACCTCCAACAAACTGGCTAACTCATCGATATTCATATAGCCGCGCTCATCAATAAGCATTAACAGCCGATCGTGTCGCGGATTACCGGTCAGTTCGGTAAGACTCATGAGCATTCCTCTAAAAGCTTCCTACTGCTCATATTATACAAAAAGTGACAAGAAAGATCGGGTTTGCTCACAATCAGGGATACCCGCCCGGCCACCCGGGCGCGTACACTTCAGCGCGGCAACGCCGCTGGCGAATCTGACAGCCTCTTCGATGGCGTATCCGCTTGCCAGGCCAAATGCCAGTGCGCCATGAAAAACATCGCCCGCGCCGGTAGTATCCACCACCTCCACGGTAAAACCCGGTTGGTGGCGTACCACCGCTTTTTCCAACCAGTTGCAGCCTTCGCTGCCTCGCGTGACATAGACATGTCCATTTGTGAGCATTTGTGCTTTTTTTAGCGCATCAATGGCTTCGCTCATCCCCGTCAGGCGTGCCAGCCCCGGCTCGGAGAAGGCGGCGTGGTCGCTTAACGCCACCAGCTCGCTAATATCCTGCGGCGTAATATCGCCATCAAGAACAGTCATGACGCCAGCCTGACGCGCCAGCGTAAACGCCTGTTTTGCGCCGTCATGCCAGCGCACATCCGCCAACACCACATCCCACTGCGAAAAATCGATGTCGTTAAGCCAGTCGGCGTCAGGTAATAAATCCGGGCTGGGATAATTAACGATAATCCGCTCTCCTTTGGCATCCACCATAATCGCTGACTGCGACGACATGGCCTGCGTGTAGCGGCGGGTATAGCGGGTATTTACCCCCAGGGATTCCAGTTCCGCCAGCAGGCTGTTTCCGGTGTCGTCATCGCCCACACGGCCAATAAAGTCCACCTGCGCGCCCAATTTCGCCGCAGCCACGGCAGCGGTCGCCGCAGGCCCGCCGCCCACTTCCGTATAGCGCTTCGCCACATATTTACCCCCTTCTGTCGGTAATCCTTCCACGTAATAGATGCGATCCATCACGGTAATACCTACACAAGCAATACGAACCATGGTCATTCCTCAAGCATTTTCGATGTGCTCATTTTAATTTCACGAAATGTTTAAAAAGTGACGGCTGTCAATTTTTTGACTATAAATTACAAATACGATCAGAAAAAGGCTCATTAATGACAAAAAATGACACCGCCGTGTTCAGGAGAACGATATGGCAGTTATAGCATTTATCGGGTTGGGACAGATGGGCTCCCCTATGGCGAGCAATCTGCTAAAGCAGGGCCATCAACTCAGCGTCTTCGATGTTAATCCCGACGCCGTACAGCGTCTGGTAGACAAAGGCGCGCAACCTGCAAGCAGCCCGGCTCAGGCAACCATCGGCGCTGAATTTGTTATCACCATGCTCCCGAACGGCGATCTGGTTCGTTCCGTTTTGTTTGGCGAGCAAGGCGTTTGTGAAACCCTTTCCCGTGAAGCGCTGGTCATTGATATGTCCACTATTCATCCGTTGCAAACCGATAAGCTGATTGCCGACATGCAGAGCAAAGGGTTCAGCATGATGGATGTGCCGGTAGGCCGGACATCCGACAACGCGATTACCGGCACATTGTTGCTGCTGGCAGGCGGTACGACGGAGCAAGTAGAGCGCGCTACCCCTGTTCTGATGGCGATGGGTAATGAGCTGGTCAACACCGGCGGCCCGGGAATGGGTATTCGCGTAAAACTGATCAACAACTACATGAGTATTGCGCTAAATGCGCTCTCCGCCGAAGCCGCCGTGCTGTGTGAAGCGCTGGGGCTTTCCTTCGACGTGGCTTTAAAAGTGATGAGCGGCACTGCCGCAGGCAAAGGGCATTTCACCACCACCTGGCCGAATAAAGTGATGAAAGGGGATCTGTCTCCCGCCTTCATGATCGATCTGGCGCACAAAGATCTTGGCATCGCGTTGGATGTCGCCAATCAACTGCACGTACCGATGCCGCTCGGCGCCGCCTCCCGTGAAGTTTATAACCTAGCGCGGGCCGCAGGCCGCGGTCGGGAAGACTGGAGCGCCATCCTGGAACAGGTGCGCATCAGCGCCGGGCTGACCGCCAACGTAAAAAAGTAACGACTGTATAAAGGAAAATTGAATGAACAACTACACCATCAAAGACATTACGCGAGCGTCCGGCGGGTTTGCCATGCTGGCTGTCGATCAGCGCGAGGCGATGCGTTTAATGTTTGCTGCTGCTGGTGCGAAAACACCCGTTGCCGATAGCGTGCTGACGGATTTCAAAGTGAATGCGGCGAAAATTCTTTCCCCGTATGCCTCTGCCGTTCTGCTGGATCAGCAGTTCTGTTATCGCCAGGCCGTAGAACAAAACGCGGTCGCTAAAAGCTGCGCCATGATCGTCGCGGCGGATGATTTCATCCCGGGCAACGGTATTCCCGTTGATAACGTGGTCATTGATAAAAAAATTAATGCGCAGGCGGTAAAACGGGATGGCGCGAAAGCCTTAAAACTGTTGGTGCTGTGGCGCAGCGATGAAGACGCGCAGCAGCGTCTGGATATGGTCAAAGAATTCAATGAATTATGCCACTCCAATGGTTTGCTGAGCATTATCGAACCGGTTGTACGTCCGCCGCGCTGCGGCGACAAGTTCGATCGCGAGCAGGCGATTATCGATGCGGCCAAAGAGCTGGGCGACAGCGGCGCCGATCTTTACAAAGTTGAAATGCCGCTCTACGGCAAAGGCGCGCGTTCCGATCTTCTTACCGCCTCACAACGCCTGAATGGGCATATCAATATGCCGTGGGTCATCCTCTCTTCCGGTGTGGACGAAAAACTGTTCCCTCGCGCGGTCAGGGTCGCCATGGAAGCTGGCGCATCCGGGTTCCTGGCGGGACGCGCGGTCTGGTCATCAGTGATTGGTCTACCGGATACCGAGCTGATGCTACGTGATGTTTCCGCGCCTAAATTGCAACGTCTGGGCGAGATCGTCGATGAAATGATGGTGAAACGTCGTTAATACGAGGATGAAAGAATGAAATGGTTTAACACGTTGAGCCACAACCGCTGGCTGGAGCAGGAAACCGACCGCATCTTTAATTTCGGTAAAAACGCCGTGGTGCCGACAGGCTTCGGCTGGCTGGGAAATAAAGGGCAAATTAAAGAAGAGATGGGCACCCATCTTTGGATCACGGCGCGTATGTTGCACGTTTATTCCGTGGCGGCGTCGATGGGCCGACCGGGCGCTTATGATCTGGTCGATCATGGCATCAAAGCCATGAACGGCGCGCTGCGCGATAAAAAATACGGCGGCTGGTATGCCTGCGTTAACGATCAGGGCGTGGTAGATGCCTCTAAACAGGGTTATCAACACTTCTTCGCCTTGCTGGGCGCGGCCAGCGCCGTCACGACCGGGCATCCTGAAGCCAGAAAATTGCTGGATTACACCATAGAAGTGATTGAGAAATACTTCTGGAGTGAAGAAGAGCAGATGTGCCTTGAGTCCTGGGACGAAGCCTTTAGCCAGACGGAAGATTACCGTGGCGGTAACGCCAATATGCACGCCGTCGAAGCGTTCCTGATTGTTTATGACGTTACCCATGACAAAAAATGGCTGGATCGCGCGCTGCGTATCGCGTCGGTAATTATTCATGATGTGGCGCGCAACGGTGATTACCGCGTCAATGAACACTTCGATTCACAGTGGAACCCTATCCGCGACTACAACAAAGATAATCCTGCCCACCGTTTTCGCGCCTACGGCGGTACGCCAGGTCACTGGATTGAGTGGGGCCGTCTGATGCTCCATCTCCATGCTGCGCTGGAGGCCCGCTTCGAAACGCCGCCCGCCTGGCTGCTGGAAGACGCGAAAGGTCTGTTCCATGCCACTATCCGCGACGCTTGGGCGCCAGATGGCGCAGACGGTTTTGTCTACTCAGTCGACTGGGACGGTAAACCTATCGTACGTGAACGCGTGCGCTGGCCGATTGTGGAAGCGATGGGTACGGCCTACGCCCTCTACACCCTGACGGGCGATAGCCAGTATGAAGAGTGGTATCAGAAATGGTGGGACTACTGCATTAAGTACCTGATGGACTATGAAAATGGTTCCTGGTGGCAAGAGCTGGACGCCGATAACAAAGTCACCACCAAAGTGTGGGACGGCAAGCAAGATATTTACCATCTGCTGCACTGTCTGGTCATTCCTCGTCTGCCACTGGCGCCGGGCCTGGCTCCAGCGGTCGCGGCGGGTCTTCTGGATATCAACGCGAAATAGGTCATGAGGATGGCAGCCATGCACAGCGGTGGAAAAACTATTCAGCTTAATGCGGGCCATTACCAGGCGAAAATCGTCACGGTTGGCGCAGGTCTGGCGGAACTGATCCATCATGGACGCCATGTGGTCATCCCGCATAAACCGGAAGAAATACCCATGGCGCATCTGGGGAAAGTATTGATTCCCTGGCCCAATCGCGTGACAAATGGCTGCTACTCCTATAACGGCAAGGTTTTCCAGCTTGCCGTTAACGACCCGGTTTCGCAGACCGCCATTCACGGTCTGTTAGCCTGGCGAGACTGGCAGATTAATTATCAGTCGGCGGCGGAAGCGTCGCTAACGATTTTTCTGCCGCCCTCTTACGGCTATCCCTTTGCGTTGATATCGGAAGTGATTTATCGGTTAGATGCCGCCAATGGGCTGCACGTATCAATTCGTACGCAAAACATTGGCGATGAATCAGCCCCTTATGGCGCGGGCGCACATCCTTATTTGACTTGTAATCTGCAAAGCATCGATAGCTGTGTATTAACACTGCCTGCAAGCGAAGAGTTGCCCGCAGACAGAGATTTTTCCGCATCATGCCTGCTCGGCGAAACGCGCCTTGATCATGCGGTTAAGACCGCGACTACCCCGGCTGAGTGGGAGGTCAGACTTACCAGCCCAACGCAGAACATGTCTACATTTTTACGCAGCAACCAACCCTGGCTACAGATCTATACCGGCGAAAAACTCAGCCGAAAAGGTCTCGCGGTAGAGCCTATGAGCTGCCCGCCCGATGCATTTAATTCCGGGATCGCGCTGATTCATCTTGCCCCAAAAGCGATCCATCAACTGCATTTTTCCATCGGCTGTGACTAGCCCAAATGGATTACCGAATTACCCTACATTCACGGAGATTACAATGAATTCTCTACCACAACGGTCAACCGATTTTGAACTGACAACATCACAGGATGGTTTTGCGCTTAGCTGGCAACAGCGCCTGATTTTACGCCACAGCGCCGAAAACCCCTGTCTGTGGATTGGTGCGGGCGTTGCCGACATTGATATGTTCCGCGGCAACTTCAGCATCAAAGACAAACTCAATGAGAAGATTGCATTAACAGAGGCCACGGTCAGCGAGCTACCCGACGGCTGGCTGGTACAATTCAGCCGTGGCGCAACAATTAGCGCCACCCTTCGCATCTCCGCCGATGAGGCGGGACGCCTGAAGCTGGATCTGCAAAACGACGGCCTGCACCATAACCGTATCTGGTTACGCCTCGCGGCTAATCCAGACGACCATATCTACGGCTGCGGCGAACAGTTCTCTTATTTCGATTTGCGCGGCAAGCCGTTCCCGCTGTGGACCAGCGAACAGGGCGTTGGCCGTAATAAAACCAGCTATGTCACCTGGCAGGCAGACTGTAAAGAAAACGCCGGCGGCGACTATTACTGGACCTTCTTCCCCCAGCCAACCTTTGTCAGCACGCAGAAGTATTACTGCCACATCGATAATAGCTGCTATATGAATTTCGACTTCAGCGCGCCGGAGTATCACGAACTGGCGCTGTGGGAAGATAAAACTACGCTGCGTTTTGAGTGTGCCGACACCTACATCGCCCTGCTGGAAAAACTGACTGCGCTGTTAGGTCGCCAGCCGGAGCTGCCGGACTGGGTTTATGACGGCGTCACGCTAGGCATTCAGGGCGGTACGGAAGTTTGTCAGCAAAAACTGGATACCATGCGTAACGCAGGCGTAAAAGTGAACGGTATTTGGGCGCAGGACTGGTCCGGTATCCGCATGACCTCCTTTGGCAAGCGCGTGATGTGGAACTGGAAGTGGAATAGCGACAACTATCCACAGCTGGATAGCCGTATCAAACAGTGGAAAGAAGAAGGCGTACAGTTCCTCTCTTATATCAACCCATATGTCGCCAGTGATAAAGACCTCTGCGCTGAGGCGGCGAAACACGGCTATCTGGCGAAAGACGCCACGGGCGGCGACTATCTGGTCGAGTTTGGCGAATTCTATGGCGGCGTGGTCGATCTGACCAATCCTGAAGCTTACGACTGGTTCAAAGACGTCATCAAAAAGAACATGATCGCGCTCGGCTGCAGCGGCTGGATGGCGGATTTCGGCGAATATCTGCCGACCGACACGTATCTGCACAACGGCGTCAGCGCCGAGATCATGCATAACGCCTGGCCTGCGCTCTGGGCGAAATGTAACTACGAAGCGCTACAGGAGACCGGCAAGCTCGGCGAGATCCTGTTCTTTATGCGTGCGGGTTACACCGGCAGTCAGAAATATTCCACCATGATGTGGGCAGGTGACCAGAACGTTGACTGGAGCCTTGATGATGGTCTGGCCTCTGTCGTGCCTGCGGCATTGTCGCTGGCAATGACCGGCCATGGTCTGCATCACAGCGATATCGGCGGCTACACCACCCTGTTTGACATGAAACGCAGCAAAGAGTTGCTGCTGCGCTGGTGCGATTTCAGCGCCTTTACGCCGATGATGCGCACCCATGAAGGCAACCGCCCCGGCGATAACTGGCAGTTCGACGGCGACGCGGAAACTATTGCCCACTTTGCCCGCATGACCACCGTCTTTACCACGCTGAAACCGTATCTCAAGCAGGCGGTGGCGCAAAACGCGGCTACCGGTCTGCCGGTCATGCGTCCGCTATTCCTGCATTACGAGAACGATGCCGCAACCTACACCCTGAAATATCAATATCTGCTCGGTCAGGATCTGCTGGTCGCGCCGGTTCACGAGCAGGGGCGTTGCGACTGGACGCTGTACCTGCCGGAAGATCACTGGGTGAATATCTGGACCGGCGAAGTTCACCACGGCGGTGACATTACCGTGGATGCGCCCATTGGCAAACCGCCGGTCTTCTATCGCGCGAAGAGCGAGTGGGCTTCACTTTTTGCTTCTTTACGGAATATCTAATACGGCTCGCCCGCAGGGAAACCTGCGGGCAGATGGAGAAGAATAATGAGTCAAACATCATCGAATCCGGCAACCCTACGCTTGCCGTTTAAAGAAAAACTTGCCTATGGACTGGGGGATTTAGGTTCCAATATCCTGTTAGATATCGGGACCCTCTATTTACTCAAATTTTATACCGATGTGCTGGGTTTACCAGGGACTTACGGCGGGATCATTTTCCTGATCGCCAAATTTTTTACTGCATTTACCGATATGGGTACCGGCATTATGCTCGACTCGCGGCGTAAAATTGGTCCGAAGGGCAAATTCCGCCCGTTCGTGCTTTACGCGGCATTTCCGGTAACGCTACTGGCGATTGCTAACTTTGTCGGCACACCGTTTGAGGTGACGGGAAAAACCGTCGTCGCAACGATGCTGTTTATGCTGTACGGGCTGGTTTTCAGCATGATGAACTGCTCGTATGGCGCGATGGTGCCGGCGATTACCAAGAACCCGGATGAACGCGCCTCGCTTGCCGCCTGGCGCCAGGGCGGTGCCACTCTCGGCCTACTGCTGTGTACCGTTGGCTTTGTGCCGGTCATGAACCTGATCGAAGGCAATGCCCAACTCAGCTATATTTTCGCCGCCACGCTATTTTCATTGTTTGGCCTGCTATTTATGTGGCTGTGCTACGCCGGCGTTAAAGAGCGCTACGTCGAAGTGAAACCTGTCGATAACGCGCAAAAGCCCGGATTATTGCAGTCGTTCCGCGCCATCGCCGGTAACCGTCCGCTGTTTATTTTGTGTATCGCCAACCTTTGTACGCTCGGCGCCTTCAACGTCAAACTGGCGATTCAGGTTTATTACACCCAGTACGTTCTTAACGACCCGATCCTCCTCTCCTGGATGGGCTTCTTTAGCATGGGCTGTATTTTTATCGGCGTCTTTTTGATGCCCGGCGCAGTAAGGCGTTTTGGCAAGAAGAAAGTCTATATCGGCGGGCTGTTAATATGGGTGGCGGGCGATCTGCTCAACTACTTCTTTGGCGGCGGCTCGGTCAGTTTTGTCGCCTTCTCCTGCCTGGCGTTCTTCGGTTCCGCCTTCGTCAACAGCCTGAACTGGGCGCTGGTTTCCGACACGGTGGAGTACGGTGAATGGCGCACCGGCGTCCGCTCGGAAGGGACGGTTTACACCGGCTTCACGTTCTTCCGTAAGGTCTCCCAGGCGCTGGCAGGGTTCTTCCCCGGCTGGATGCTGACGCAAATCGGTTATATCCCGAATGTGGTGCAATCGGCAGGCACCGTCGAAGGCCTACGCCAGTTGATCTTTATTTATCCTTGCGTGCTGGCGGTCATCACCATTATTGCGATGGGCTGTTTCTACAACCTCAACGAGAAGATGTACGTACGAATTGTGGAAGAGATTGAGGCCCGGAAACATACGGTTTAACAACAATAAAATATAACGCCCTGCGGGGCGTTTTGAGAGGCGATTATGTCTAATCATGATCCGCTAACGCTAAAGTTGAGCCTGCGGGAAAAATGCGCCTATGGCGTGGGCGATTTCGGCTCAAATCTGATGCTGTGTATCGGTACGCTGTATCTACTGAAGTTTTATACCGATGAACTCGGGATGCCTGCATATTACGGTGGAATTATCTTTCTGGTGGCGAAATTCTTCACCGCTTTTACCGATATGCTCACCGGCGTATTGCTGGACTCACGCCGTAATATTGGCGCAAAAGGAAAGTTTCGGCCTTTTATTCTGTATGCGTCATTTCCGGTGGCTCTGGTTGCTACTGCGCAATTCTTTGCCACTCACTTTACTTTACCCGTTAAAACAGCCTTCGCGACGGTGCTGTTTATGTTGTTCGGTCTGTTCTACAGCCTGATGAACTGCTCATACGGCGCGATGGTACCCGCTATTACCAAAAATCCGCATGAGCGCGCCCAGCTCGCCGCATGGCGACAAGGCGGCGCTACCATTGGCCTTCTTCTTTGTACCGTAGGTTTTATGCCCATTCAGGCGCTGTTTACCCGTTCCCCTTCGCTGGGTTATCTGATTGCAGCAGTCATCTTTTCGGTCTGCGGGCTGTTCAGCATGTGGTGGTGCTTTAGCGGGGTGAAAGAACGGTATATCGAAACCGTACCTGACACGCATAAACCCAGCATATTGAAGTCCTTCTGCGCGATTTTTCGTAATCCGCCGCTGCTGGTGCTCTGCGTTGCCAATTTGTGCACGCTGGCCGCCTTTAATATCAAGCTGGCCATTCAGGTTTATTACACTCAGTACGTGCTGAACGATATTCATTTGTTGTCATGGATGGGTTTTTTCAGCATGGGCTGTATCCTGATTGGTGTTTTATTAGTACCTGCTGCGGTAAAACGCTTCGGGAAAAAACAGGTTTATCTTGGTGGTCTGATATTGTGGGCCGTTGGCGATATCCTGAATTTTATCTGGGGTGGAACGTCATTCCTGTTTGTTATTTTCTCTTGTATCGCCTTCTTCGGTACCGCTTTCGTCAACAGCCTGAACTGGGCGCTGGTTCCGGATACGGTTGACTATGGTGAATGGAAAACGGGTATTCGCGCTGAAGGCTCGGTGTATACGGGTTATACCTTTTCCCGAAAAATTTCCGCTGCGCTTGCTGGCTTTTTGCCAGGTATTATGCTGACGCAAATCGGTTATATCCCCAACATAGCTCAAAGTGACACCACGTTGCTTGGTTTGCGTCAGCTCATTTTTTTATGGCCTTGCGGTCTTGCCATTATCGCAGCACTAACGATGGGCTTTTTTTATAAGCTCAATGAACAACGTTTCGCTTTTATTATCGAGGAAATTGCCCAACGAAAGAAAACAGGTAATCAAATTGTCGCGACTAATAATAAACAAAGTATTTCTACTGTAAATAATTAAACGACGCTTGCCGCTTTATCCATCCCGATGGATGGCGGCTTCCCTATATTTGAAAAATGGATTTATTATGAAATCTCTGAATACTCTAGTGATATTAACTTCAGTAATATCCACCTCTGTTTTTGCTGGCGCTTATGTAGAAAACCGTGAGGCCTATAACCTGGCGTCTGACCAAATGGAGTTTATGCTGCGCGTCGGCTATAACTCCGATATGGGGGCCGGAATTATGTTGACCAATACCTATACGCTACAGCGTGATGATGAATTAAAGCATGGTTATAATGAGATTGAGGGCTGGTATCCGTTATTTAAACCTACAGATAAATTAACCATCCAGCCTGGCGGGTTAATAAACGACAAAAGCATTGGTTCCGGCGGCGCCGTCTATCTGGATGTTAACTATAAATTTACCCCGTGGTTTAATCTTACGGTACGTAACCGATATAATCACAATAATTATAGTTCAACCGATTTGAATGGCGAACTGGATAATAATGACAGCTATGAAATCGGTAACTATTGGAATTTCATCATTACCGATAAATTTTCTTATACCTTTGAACCACACTATTTTTATAATATTAATGATTTTAATAGTAGTAATGGTACGAAGCATCATTGGGAAATCACCAATACCTTCCGTTATCGTATCAATGAACACTGGTTGCCCTATTTTGAATTACGCTGGTTAGATCGTAACGTGGGCCCCTACCATAGAGAGCAAAACCAGATTCGTATCGGTGCGAAGTATTTCTTCTGATATTATCGCCTCTATTTTCCGAATCTGCATCACAGCGGGTAGTTGTTCTGCCCGCTCATTCATCCTGAATCAGACTCCCGATATCCCGCCTCTAAGCGCCATGATAATATTCGCAAAGCGTTTTACCATATTCATGCTTATAGAGAAGGGAAACAAATGAATAAGCGATTTAATATTGATTGGGACAATGAATTAACCCAGGAACAGCTCATTAATTTAATTTTAACCGATGAAGATCTGCCAAAGCTTCGCTCACTGACCATTGGTAACTGGGGTGATTGTTGGGAAGACGAAACCTGCCAGCCTATTATTGATATGATTGTGGAGAACGCCCCCCGCTTTACTCACCTGGAATCACTGTTTATCGGTGATATGGAGAGCGAAGACTGCGAGATCTCCTGGATTAAACAAGGTGACTATTCCAGGCTCTATGCGGCGTTACCCAATCTGAAAGAACTGATTATTAAAGGCGCGTCGGATCTGCGACTGGGCGCTATACATCATGAGAAACTGGAGCACCTGGAAATCATTTCCGGCGGCATCCCTTCTAACGTACTTGCCGAACTACAAAATGCGCAGCTCCCTGCATTAAAAACGCTGAAGCTCTTCCTGGGCGTAGAGGGATACGGTTTTGACGGTTCGCTGGATGACGTGATGGCGCTGGCATCGAAAGATCTTTTCCCTCAGCTCACCCATCTGGGGTTGATGAACAGCGAAGAGCAGGATGATATCGCCCGCCGGGTGCTGGAAAGTAATATCCTGCCGCAGCTTAACGTGCTGGAACTCTCATGCGGTACCTTAACGGACAACGGCGCAGAGGCGCTGCTGGAGCATAAAGACCGAATTGCGCATCTGGAAACACTCGATCTCCACCACCACTATTTGACGCCGGAGATGCAGGAAAAGCTAAAAGCCGCACTGCCGATAAACCTGAATCTTTCAGAAGCTCTGGAGCCTGATGATTACGATGGCGATATTTATATGAATGCGATGTACACCGAGTGATTGAGTAGGGGAATGTGCACATTCCCCTACTCAACGATAAAGGGATTTATTGTGATTACGCTCATTGGCCCCCATCAGAGCAAGCGCACGCATTATTTTATGCAGGCTGCCGCCGTACTTGGGGAACCCGTCACGGCGCTGACTCATCCGCAAGCGCTGGACGCTTCGCTGACCTCTGGCATCGTTAAAATCGACCCGCCAGTACACAGTGAAACAGACATCCGCAAAATAAACGCGATCGGTCTGGACTATATCCATTTTTTGCAGAACATGGCGGCGCGTCCTGGCGTCACCTGGCTTAACCATCCGGCGGGCCTCATTCACCTGTTGGATAAAAAACGCTGCAAGCGGCGCTTACTGGAACACGGCATCCCCACGCCGCCGTTGGTAGCGGAAGACGTAAAAAGTTTTGCACAGCTCACCGCCATCATGGAGGAAAAAAGGGTCGCCAGCGTGTTCATTAAGCCCTCGCTGGGTTCTGGCGCGGCGGGCGTTATCGCTTTGCGCCGCCAGCCTGATGGCATAAAGCAGGTGCTTTACAGCGCGATTGCCATATCAGGACAACAGCTATTTAACAGCAAAAAAATCCAACAGTATCGTCAGAAAGAAGATATCCAGCTCATTATTGATGGCGTTCTTCAGCAGGAAAACCTCGTCGAACAGTGGCTGCCCAAAGCCAGCGTAAAGCATAAAACCTATGATTTACGTATCGTCTGCCTGGATGGCGAAATTATCTGGCGAGTGGTCAGAACCTCCTCGCAGCCCATTACTAACTTACATCTGCAAAACCAGGCTTACTGCTTCGAAAGTCTGGAGTTATCTGCCGCAAAAGTGACTGAGATCGATACGCTCTGTCAAAATGCCATGCGACTTTTCCCTGGCATTCGCTTAGCGGGTATTGATGTTTTACTTACCACCAGCCTGACGCCGTATATTATTGAAATTAATGGCCAGGGTGATTTGATTTATCAGGATGCGCAGCAGAATAATCTAATTTATCAGGCGCAAATCCGGGCCATGAGGAAGCAAAATGTATAATTCAATGGATGAAGTCCCCGTCTCGCTGCACGCGTCGATTGACACAGGCGATGGCGAATTCGATATGAATGCGCTAATTAGTAATAACGCTCATATTCTTTTTATTGTGCTGGACTCGTTACGCTACGACATTGCGCTTCAGGAACAAACCGCCGGAAATACGCCCAACCTTAATCATTATGGACAATGGACGAAATGCGAAGCGGCTGGTAATTTTACCTGGCCTTCGCATCACGCCATGTTTTCAGGTTTTATGCCAAAACCTATTGATGATACCGTTAATCAGACCATGCTGTTTTTCCCAAAAGATATCGGACTTGGTCGTAAAGGGCCGAAAAATGCATTTGCCTTTGATGACGCAACATGGATAAAAAGTCTGGAAAATAAAGGCTACCAGACCATCTGTATTGGCGGCGTCTCTTTCTTTAATAACCGCTCCGGCATGGGAAAAGTGTTCCCGTCGATGTTTAAAGAGAGTTACTGGCATCCACGCTTTGCCTGTACGGTTAAAGAAAGTATGGATAACCAGATCCATTATATCCAGAAAATCATGGCCGAGCGTGCTGGCAGCCAACCGGTCATGATGTATATCAATATCGACACGATTCATTACCCTAACCATTTTTACGTTGAGGGCGCGGCCCCTGGCGATACCGTTGAGACCCATGCCGCCGCGCTACGCTATATCGACGCCCGCATCGACGGATTACTGAACATTTTCCGCCAAACCGGCGGCGCAACGTTCGTTATTGTCTGTTCCGATCACGGTACCTGCTATGGCGAAGACGGGAAATATTTCCATAGTTTTAATCATCCGATCGTTAATACCGTTCCTTATATGCATTTCTTATTGAGCGGTAATCATTAATATGAATAACAATGATATTTATCGTCAGTATATGTACAGTTATCCGCATAAGACGGCTTATCGGGAGCTGGAGAACGTCAGCTTTAGCAAAGTAAAACCGCGCATTTACGAGCACGACACACATCTGTATGTTCATATGCCGTTTTGTCAAAGTCGCTGCGGGTTCTGTAATTTATTTACCTGCACTGGCGCAGATAATACGTTCATTGATAGCTATATCGACGCGATTATTACCCAGGGCCGACAAATGGCGCTGGCGCCCGTCCACTGGGCAAGCTTCACCGTAGGCGGCGGCACACCTCTGCTATTAAACATTGCGCAATTAGAAAAGTTATTTTTTTCCGTCTTTGATGTGCTCAATGTTGACTGGAATATTTATAAAACAATTGAAACTTCCCCTACGGATACCACGGCAGAAAAAGTAGCGCTATTAAACGCCTTTTCCGTTAATCGCGCCAGTATTGGCGTACAAAGTTTTCATGATAGCGAGTTACATACGCTGCATCGCCGCCACAATACCGCCAGCGCGCACCAGGCGTTGGAATGGCTAAAGGCAGGTCATTTTCCATCACTCAATATTGATATTATTTACGGCATTCCCGGCCAGACTCACGCAAGCCTGACGGAATCGTTACATCAGGCGCTCGTTTATCAACCGGAAGAGCTGTTTCTTTATCCGCTTTATAATATGCCTCGCCAGGAAAATATGCATAGCTACTACGTTTTAGCCCGCGATCTTTTACGCAACGCGGGCTACACCCAAACGTCCATGCGCCGTTTCGTCCTTAATCCAGCGCCATCCGCCGCGGCGGAAAGCTGCGGATTTGAAAACTCACTGGCGCTCGGCGCGGGCGGCAGAAGTTATCTTGGCAATCTGCATTACTGTTCACCGTGGTCGTCGAACCTGCAAACATCACGAAAAATCATTCAGGCGTTTATCGACAGCCCGGACAAAACCGTCATTAATCACGGTTATCTGCTCCCCCCTGATGAAATGAAACGCCGCTTTATCATTAAAAATCTATTTTTCTGGCAAGGACTTTCTCTTAGCGATTATCAGCAATATTTTACCAGCGATGCGCTAAGGGATTTCCCCGACCTGGAACGCTTTATACGGCAGGGCTACTGTTATCAGAATGGCAGTCGCCTCCGGCTAACGGAGACCGGTATGGCATTATCCGATTGCCTTGCTCCTGTGTTCGTTTCGCCTGAGGTGATGCTACGGGAGAATCGGCAGAGATGAGCATCCCCGCCCTGCGCGATATTCATACGCTGTTTTATCGCGGCTATCTTAAGTCGTGTAATTATCATTGCGGCTATTGCCCGTTCCATAAACACGCCCGCAACGATAAAAAACGCGACGAAGCCGCGCTATGGCGCATGGTTGACCATTTGCCTCTTTTAGGTACGCCGTTGAATGTGATGATTACGCCTTATGGCGAGGCGCTACGCTTGCGTTATTACATGGCGGCGCTGGCAGACATTAGCCGCTATCCTCATGTTCAGGCGGTCGGCATACAAACTAACGCCTCTTTTTCGTTAATGTCATTGCTGGAGTCATTTCGTGCTGGCGGCGGAGATATCTCAAAGCTTCGGTTATGGTGTTCTTTTCATCCCTCACAAATTACCGCTGAACGCTTTCTCCAGCAGTGTTTAGCGCTCTCTGCCGCCGGAATAACCTGGTGCGCGGGGGCTGTCGCCAGTATGAAAGATATCGACCAGTTTCGTTGGCTACGCCAGCGGTTGCCTGACCAGAATTATTTTTGGTTTAACGCCAACGAGTGTGCCAATACCCGGCATACCGTTGAGGAAACCATCGCCTTCAGCGAACTCGATCCGCTGTATGTGGTTGAAACGCAGCAGTGGCCAGCGCAGCTGGATATCTGTACCGCAGGAAGAAAAAGTATTTTTATGAACGCAGAAGGCGATCTTTTTGCTTGTCATATCAGCAAAATTAAAATGGGTAATTTATATCAGCAACGGCTCAATTCTCCTGCCTGCCAGGCAAAACAATGCCACTGTTTTCTCGCTTATCAGCACCGTCTCGATATTCCATTGCTGAATCACCTGGATGCCTCACGCTGTTTTAGGATCGGGCGCTCATGCGATATCGTTTAATCGCTTTTGATCTTGATGGAACGCTGCTAAACCGTAATAAACAAATTCTGCCAGAGTCGCTAACCGCTATCCGTCAGATGCAGGACATGGGCTGCCGAATAATGCTTGTCACCGGTCGCTCTCATCGTGAAGCCTATGCGTATTATCAAACGCTGGCGCTCACCGAACCGATGATCTGTTGTAACTGAAGTTATATTTATCAACCGGCTCAACAGCAGATCCTTGATCCGCTGCCGCTGACGCACTTACAAACGGAAAAAATACTGGCGCGGGTATATCCGCTTAAACCGACAATTCGTGCTGATGATAAAATAATCTTTCAGGCTGATGAGCTAAGCAGTAGGGAGAATATTTGGCAAATCAGCGTCGTTCATCGGCACATAAAACAACTACAACATATTGCTGAGTTTATACAGCATGAATTACAGCTAAGCTGTACCTGGTCCTGGCATCATCAACTGGATATTCTCCAGAAGGGGTGTAGCAAAGGACAAAGTCTCGCCAGATATGCACAGCAACAGCATATCGCAATGCGCGAAGTGATGGCGTTTGGCGATAATGATAACGATGCGGAAATGCTACGTTTAGCCGGATTGGGTGTCGCGATGGGGAATGCCAGCGCTCGGGCAAAGGTGTATGCGGATAGCGTCATTGGTCGGCATAATACGCCAACGATTGCTGATTTTTTGACAACTTTATCCCTTTCTCAACGTGAATAAAAAAACCCCGCCGAGTTTTCATTTCGGCAGGGTTTTTATCCGTAAGAACGTTAATTACTCTTCTTTCTGACCACGGTTCGCACGGCGGCGATCGTTTTCCGTCAGGTGACGTTTACGGATACGGATAGAGGTTGGAGTGACTTCTACCAGTTCGTCGTCATCAATGAACTCCAGCGCTTGCTCAAGACTCATTTTAATTGGCGGAACCAGAATCACCGCTTCATCCGTACCGGACGCACGCATGTTGGTCAGTTTCTTACCGGTCAGGCAGTTTACCGTCAGGTCGTTGGAGCGACTGTGAATACCAATAATCTGGCCTTCGTAAACTTCCGCGCCGTGACCCAGGAACAGCTTACCGCGATCCTGCAAACCGAACAGCGCAAACGCCACCGCTTTACCCTGACCGTTGGAGATCAGTACGCCGTTCTGACGCTGGCCCACTTCACCCGGACGAATATCGTCGTAATGGCTGAAGGTGGAGTACAGCAGACCCGTACCGGAAGTCATGGTCATGAATTCTGAACGGAAACCAATCAGCCCGCGGCTTGGGATCACGTAGTCGAGACGTACGCGGCCTTTACCGTCCGGATTCATGTTTTTCAGATCGCCTTTACGCTCGCCCAGCGCCTGCATGACAGACCCCTGGTGCTGCTCTTCGACGTCCAGCGTCACGTTTTCGTACGGCTCTTGTTTACGACCGTCGATTTCACGGAAGATAACTTTCGGACGGGAAACCGCCAGTTCGAAACCTTCACGACGCATGTTTTCAATCAGCACGGACAGGTGCAGTTCGCCACGACCGGATACACGGAACGCATCCGCATCTTCGGTTTCTTCAACGCGCAGCGCCACGTTATGCACCAGCTCTTTGTTCAGACGGTCAAGAATCTGACGAGAAGTCACAAACTTACCTTCTTTACCGCAGAACGGCGAGGTGTTAACGCAGAAGAACATAGACACGGTCGGCTCATCAACGGACAGCGCCGGCAGCGCTTCAACGTTCTGCGGGTCGCAGATGGTGTCGGAAATGTTCAGCTCGCCCAGACCGGTGATCGCAATGATATCGCCCGCTTCGGCGATATCGCTGTCGATACGCTCCAGACCCAGATGCGTCAGCACCTTACCTACTTTCGCGTTACGGGTTTTCCCTTCACTATCGATGATAGTGACCTGCTGGTTCGGCTTCACTTTGCCGCGTTTGATACGGCCAATGCCGATAACGCCAACGTAGTTGTTGTAGTCCAGCTGGGAGATCTGCATCTGCAACGGACCATCGAGGTCAACGTCCGGCGCCGGAACATGATCAACGATCGCCTGATACAGCGGGGTCATGTCTTCCGCCATATCTTCGTGGTCCAGACCCGCGATACCGTTCAGCGCCGAAGCGTAGATGATCGGGAAGTCCAGCTGTTCGTCGGTCGCGTCGAGGTTAACAAACAGGTCGAATACCTGGTCGACAACCCAGTCAGGGCGCGCGCCAGGACGGTCAACCTTGTTGATAACCACAATGGGTTTCAGGCCATGAGCAAAGGCTTTTTTGGTCACGAAGCGCGTTTGCGGCATCGGGCCGTCAAATGCGTCAACCACCAGCAGCACAGAGTCAACCATGGACATGACGCGCTCTACTTCACCACCGAAGTCAGCGTGCCCGGGAGTATCAACGATGTTGATACGATAATCATTCCATTTAATAGCGGTGTTTTTAGCGAGGATAGTAATACCACGCTCTTTCTCCAAATCGTTGGAGTCCATCACTCGCTCTTGAGTTTCGGCACGCGCGTCGAACGTACCGGATTGCTGGAGCAGCTTATCAACCAGGGTAGTTTTACCATGGTCAACGTGCGCGATGATGGCGATGTTACGCAAATTTTCGATCACAACTTTGCCTCAGGCATTAGAAATAGCGCGTTATTGTACACGGATTAATCGCACTACAAAACAGGATCACAAACATCCTCCGCAAACAAGTATTGCAGAGTCTCTTTGTGATCGCTTTCACGGAGCGTTAAAAGGGTGGCTTGCGTTCTATTGCACCAATGTGGTGCTTAATGTTCACATTGAAGCACTATTTTGGTGCAACATAGTCACCGTGGTGCAGCCCTTTTGCACGATGGTGCGCATGATAACGCCTTTTGGGGGCAATGTGAAAGTTGGCACAGATTTCGCTTTATATTTTTACGGCGACACGGCCAGCAGAATTGAAGATCTCGTTACCACGACGACCGACCATGACCAATCCGGGAGAGTACAAGTATGTCCGCTGAACACGTTTTGACGATGCTGAACGAGCACGAAGTGAAGTTTGTCGATCTGCGCTTCACCGATACCAAAGGCAAAGAACAGCACGTCACGATTCCTGCTCATCAGGTAAATGCCGAATTCTTTGAAGAAGGCAAAATGTTTGACGGCTCCTCTATCGGCGGCTGGAAAGGCATTAACGAATCCGACATGGTGCTGATGCCAGACGCATCCACTGCGGTTATCGACCCGTTCTTCGCGGACTCTACCCTGATTATCCGTTGCGACATCCTGGAGCCTGGCACTCTGCAAGGTTATGACCGTGACCCACGTTCCATCGCAAAACGTGCGGAAGACTACCTGCGCGCGACCGGTATCGCCGATACCGTCCTGTTTGGGCCGGAACCTGAATTCTTCCTGTTCGACGACATCCGCTTCGGCGCATCTATCTCCGGCTCACATGTGGCGATTGACGATATTGAAGGCGCCTGGAACTCCTCTACCAAGTACGAAGGCGGCAACAAAGGCCATCGTCCGGGCGTGAAAGGCGGTTATTTCCCGGTTCCGCCAGTCGACTCCGCGCAGGATATCCGTTCTGAAATGTGTCTGGTCATGGAGCAGATGGGCCTGGTCGTTGAAGCGCACCACCACGAAGTAGCGACCGCAGGTCAGAACGAAGTGGCGACCCGCTTTAATACCATGACCAAAAAAGCCGACGAAATTCAGATTTACAAATATGTCGTGCATAACGTGGCTCACCGCTTCGGTAAGACCGCGACCTTTATGCCAAAACCGATGTTCGGCGATAACGGTTCCGGTATGCACTGCCACATGTCGCTGGCGAAGAACGGCACCAACCTGTTCTCTGGCGACAAATATGCCGGTCTGTCTGAGCAGGCGCTGTACTACATCGGCGGCGTCATCAAACACGCCAAAGCCATCAACGCCCTGGCGAACCCGACCACCAACTCCTACAAGCGTCTGGTCCCGGGTTACGAAGCGCCGGTGATGCTGGCCTACTCCGCCCGTAACCGTTCCGCCTCCATCCGTATTCCGGTGGTGGCGTCTCCGAAAGCGCGCCGTATCGAAGTTCGCTTCCCGGACCCGGCGGCTAACCCGTATCTGTGCTTTGCCGCCCTGCTGATGGCCGGTCTGGACGGGATTAAGAATAAGATTCACCCGGGCGAAGCCATGGACAAAAACCTGTATGACCTGCCGCCGGAAGAAGCGAAAGAGATCCCACAGGTAGCGGGTTCTCTGGAAGAAGCGCTGAACGCGCTGGACCTGGATCGCGAGTTCCTGAAAGCAGGCGGCGTGTTCACGGATGAAGCGATCGATGCGTATATTGCGCTGCGTCGCGAAGAAGATGACCGCGTGCGTATGACTCCGCACCCGGTAGAGTTTGAGCTGTACTACAGCGTTTAATCGTATATTAAAAACCCGACGAATTTCGCGTTGCTGCAAGGCGGCAACTGAGCACATCCCCGGGAGCATAGATAGCGATGTGACCGGGGTAAGCGAAGGCAGCCAACGCAGCAGCAGCGTGAAAGGCGTCAGGAGTTTTTGAGTTGCCGTGGAAACTTTCAGCCCATCCCAGGATGGGCTTTTTTCTCCACCAACAATCTGATCTCACGCGCTTTTTAGTGGTAAAAAGCTATAATGCACTAAAATGGTGCAACCTTTTCCAGGAGACTGCTGAATGGCAAGCGGCATACAGCCCGATGCTGGGCAGATCCTCAATTCGTTAATCAACAGCGTGCTGGTGGTCGACGACGCGCTGGCAATCCATTACGCCAACCCTGCCGCGCAGCAGTTGCTCGCGCAAAGCTCACGCAAACTGTTCGGGACGCCGTTACCTGAACTGTTGAGCTATTTTTCGTTAAACATTGACCTGATGCGCGAAAGTTTAGCGGCAGGACAAGGCTTTACCGATAACGAAGTGACGCTGGTGATTGATAGTCGCTCGCATATTCTCTCTTTGACCGCCCAACGTCTGCCCGACGATTTTATACTGCTCGAAATGGCGCCGATGGATAACCAGCGTCGTCTGAGTCAGGAGCAGTTGCAGCACGCGCAGCAAATCGCCGCCCGCGATCTGGTGCGCGGTCTGGCGCACGAAATCAAAAATCCGCTCGGCGGCCTGCGCGGCGCGGCGCAGCTACTCAGCAAGGCGCTGCCCGACCCGGCGCTAACGGAATATACCAAAGTCATCATTGAACAGGCCGACAGGCTACGCAACCTTGTCGATCGTTTGCTGGGGCCGCAGCACCCGGGAATGCACATTACCGAGAGCATACATAAAGTCGCGGAGCGCGTGGTGGCGCTGGTGTCGATGGAACTGCCGGATAATGTCCGGCTTATCCGCGATTACGACCCCAGTCTGCCAGAACTGCCGCACGACCCGGAACAAATTGAGCAAGTACTGCTGAATATTGTCCGCAATGCCTTGCAGGCGCTGGGGCCGGAAGGCGGCGAAATTACGCTGCGTACCCGTACCGCCTTCCAGTTAACGCTGCATGGCGAACGCTATCGCCTGGCGGCGCGTATAGACGTTGAAGACAATGGGCCGGGCATTCCTCCCCATTTACAGGATACGCTGTTCTACCCGATGGTCAGCGGTCGCGAAGGCGGCACCGGGCTTGGGTTATCTATCGCCCGCAATCTTATCGATCAACACGCCGGCAAAATTGAATT
The DNA here is from genome assembly GCF_017572645.1 of Salmonella sp. 32100201201700099SM. Classification (NCBI taxonomy): domain Bacteria; kingdom Pseudomonadati; phylum Pseudomonadota; class Gammaproteobacteria; order Enterobacterales; family Enterobacteriaceae; genus Salmonella; species Salmonella sp. 32100201201700099SM. The sequence goes on from NZ_JAGERQ010000011.1 coordinate 162,767, forward strand.
TACCAGTTGGCCGGGGCATACCGAGTTTTCGGTTTACCTGCCGATTCGGAAATAGAGGTGTTTATGCAACGAGGAATAGTCTGGGTCGTCGATGATGATAGTTCCATCCGTTGGGTGCTTGAGCGTGCTCTCGCCGGGGCAGGGTTGACCTGTACCACCTTTGAGAATGGTAATGAAGTACTGGCTGCGCTGGCCAGTAAAACGCCGGACGTCTTGCTGTCGGATATCCGAATGCCGGGAATGGACGGGCTGGCGCTATTAAAGCAGATTAAACAGCGTCACCCGATGCTTCCGGTCATCATTATGACCGCGCATTCCGATTTAGATGCCGCCGTGAGCGCCTATCAGCAGGGGGCGTTTGATTATCTACCTAAACCGTTTGATATTGATGAAGCCGTCGCTCTGGTCGAGCGCGCGATTAGCCACTATCAGGAGCAGCAGCAGCCGCGTAATATCGAGGTTAACGGCCCGACAACAGACATGATAGGCGAAGCGCCCGCCATGCAGGATGTGTTTCGCATTATTGGTCGGCTGTCGCGTTCTTCGATTAGCGTGCTGATTAACGGCGAATCAGGGACCGGTAAAGAACTGGTCGCCCATGCGCTTCACCGCCATAGCCCACGCGCCAAAGCGCCGTTTATCGCGCTCAATATGGCGGCCATCCCGAAAGATTTGATTGAATCCGAACTGTTTGGCCATGAGAAAGGCGCTTTTACCGGGGCGAATACCATCCGGCAGGGCCGTTTCGAGCAGGCTGACGGCGGCACGCTGTTTCTGGACGAAATTGGCGATATGCCGCTGGATGTCCAGACTCGTCTGTTACGCGTGCTGGCTGACGGACAGTTCTACCGTGTGGGCGGGTACGCGCCGGTAAAAGTGGATGTGCGCATTATTGCCGCCACCCACCAGAACCTCGAACGACGCGTTCAGGAAGGGAAATTCCGTGAAGACCTGTTCCACCGCCTGAACGTGATTCGTATCCATCTCCCGCCGTTGCGCGAGCGCCGTGAGGATATTCCGCGCCTGGCGCGCCATTTTTTGCAGGTCGCCGCCCGTGAATTAGGCGTGGAAGCCAAATTATTACATCCGGAAACCGAAACGGCGTTAACGCGCCTGGCATGGCCTGGTAACGTGCGTCAGTTAGAAAATACCTGCCGCTGGCTCACCGTCATGGCCGCCGGACAGGAGGTATTGACCCAGGATTTACCGGGCGAACTGTTTGAAGCCTCGACGCCGGATAGCCCGTCCCACCTGCCGCCGGATAGCTGGGCCACATTACTGGCGCAATGGGCGGACCGTGCCTTGAGATCCGGTCATCAAAACCTGCTTTCTGAAGCGCAGCCAGAACTGGAAAGAACGCTACTGACCACGGCGTTACGCCATACGCAGGGTCATAAACAGGAAGCCGCCAGGCTGCTCGGTTGGGGGCGAAACACCCTAACGCGGAAGTTGAAAGAGCTGGGAATGGAGTAAACATTACCCGCGAGTGTAAAGATTAATAATTGAGCGCAAAACGCTGCTATTTTGCGCTTTACTGTTCCGATGAGTTCAGTATGATCATGCCCGGCAAACGGGGGGATTCATTATGTTAGAATCTATTATTAATCTGGTATCGAGTGGAGCGGTCGACAGCCACACGCCACAAACTGCGCTAGCCGCCGTGTTGTGTGCCGCGCTGGTGGGACTGTTCAGCTGACAATGTGCCGGATGGCGCTAATGCTTATCCGGCCTACAGGTTGTCGCAACGTGTAGGCCCGGTAAGCGCAGCGCCACCGGGCAACCCGGCTAAATGACGCGTGAGAACTGCTGCATCCGCGCTTTCTGGCGCAGATACGCGTCAAAGCACATGCAGATATTGCGAATCAGCAAACGACCTTTCGCCGTCACCTGAATTCCCTTCTCGCTAATATCCACCAGCCCATCTTTCGCCAGCGGCGACAGTAATAGCAAATCTTCGGCAAAATATTCAGCGAAATGCAAACCCCACTGCTGTTCGACAGCGTTAAAATCCAGGCGGAAGTTACAAATCAGCGCCTTGATAACATCGCGACGAATGCAATCATCACGGGTCAGCGTAATACCACGCCATAGCGCATTGCCCCGCTCATCCACTTGCTGGTAATAACGCTTCAGCTCTTTCTGGTTCTGCATGTAGCCATCGCCAATCATGCTGATAGCAGAAACCCCCATCCCCAGCAAATCGGTATCGCCCTGGGTCGTATAGCCCTGAAAATTACGGTGCAGCACGCCTTCGCACTGCGCGACGGCCAGTTCGTCGTCCGGACGGGCAAAATGGTCCATCCCGATAAACTGATAACCGGCCTGAGTAAGCGATACGATCGTCTCCTGCAAAATATCCAGTTTCTGCTGCGCGCTGGGTAAATCGGCATCTTTAATTTTACGCTGGGCGGCAAAAAGCGTTGGCAGATGCGCATAGTTAAAGACGCTCAAACGATCGGGGTTCAGTTCCGTCACACGCTTCAGCGTGAAAGCGAAGCTTTCCGGCGTCTGTTTCGGTAGACCGTAGATCAAATCGATATTGGTCGAGGTAAAGCCGATATCGCGGGCGTGATTAAGCAACGCAAAGATGAATTCTTCATCCTGCTCGCGGTTAACCAGGCGCTGCACCTCTTTATTAAAGTCCTGCACACCCATACTCAGGCGGTTAAAACCTTCCGCACGTAAATGATCGAGCACATCCAGCTCAATTTCACGGGGATCGACTTCGATCGAGATTTCCGCGTCGGTATTAAAGTGGAAATTTTCGCGCAACAGCGTCATTAAGCGGCTGATTTGCGCTTTATTCAGGTAAGTAGGCGTACCGCCGCCCCAGTGAAGCTGGCTGACATGACGGTCTGCAAACAGCGGCGCGCGATGACGGATTTCCTGCTCAAGCGCGTCAAGATACTGGTCAGCTTTATGCTGTTGGCGGGTGACAATCTTGTTGCAGCCGCAGAAATAACACAACTTGTGACAAAACGGGATATGCACATACAGCGAGAGCGGACGTTCAGGATAACGCGCCACAGCCTGCAAGAATGCGGCGTCCTCGAAGTCTTCAGAAAACTCCAGCGCGGTTGGGTACGAGGTATATCGTGGCCCGGAATAGTTATATTTCTGGATCAGGGCCAGATCCCAGTCTATTTGCTGTTCAGACATGCTCACTCCTTCCGATGGCGTCTCTGGCGGGTACGGCGTACCGGCTTCACGCCATAACGGGCGGCAAGCCGGCTGCGCAGCCATTTCTGTCGCCGCGACAATCGCTGTAGTTTAACGAATAACCACACCAGATAACATATAACCGGAAGGGTTATAAGCAGGACGGGCAAGCCCACGGTGTAAACCCGTTAGTTGCCGCCTCTTAGCAGGCGCATCATATCTTCCTGCTTCTCGTCCTCTTCGTCGTCATCGTAAGACAGACCAAGCTTCTGCATCAGTTCATCAATACGATCCAGTTTGGCATCTACCCAGGCTTGATCTTCCGCACTCAGGGTTTCGCCCGCTTCCAGACGTTCTAACAGCGCATCCAGGCGCTCATCCGTTTCCAGTAAATCCAACTCCGCCTGCGGTGAAAGCATAGGTTTCTCACTTTTCGGTTTATGCTGTTGGGTCACTTTTTCAGTCACGCCCAATGGAACAGGTGTTTTACTGCCAATACGTGGATCTTTTTGTTGATTCTGATTGCCGCCGCCCGAAGCGGAATTGCCGCCCGCCGCGCGACTTCCCGGCGCATGACCGCGATGTTTTTTCAGGCGTTTACGGTCGCGCGCCTCCTGGTTTAACTCTTCACGCGTTTTACGACGCTGTTTGCCAAAGGCTTTACTGCGCGGTGCAGAGGTTGGTTTTTTCATGATGTCAGATCTTTAAGCCGTTTTATTCAGTATAGAATTGAGGCGGAATCTAGCAGAAAGCAAGCAAAGAAAAAAGGCGACAGAGTAATCTGCCGCCTTTTTTCTTGACTCACGACCCTTAACGGGTTCCACCATCCCTGTTGGCTATCAACACGCCCTGTTTTTCCCTTAGCCTGGAACATTCCATGTTGTTTCCATTTCCTTTTACTAACGTCTCCGGACGTTTGTCTTCCTGACAATCCTGTGTCTTCGCCTCCTGGCGCTCCTGACCCTCATCCTGAGTCGTTGATCCTGTTAGCGTCCTCGCTATGTGCATTACTTTACTCTTTTGGGGTAAACTCACAAGATACCGACACGGCAAATCCCTTTTTTTCAGACAATTACCTTTCTATAAATTCATGATTTAACTATATTAACTGGCTTTTAGCGTGACAACGACTCTGTCATATCGCATAAGTGCAATGGACAATGTCTCACAAAGCGTATGGCTTTTGCTTACAGCACCGACGCGCCGAAAAATCCGTCTTTTGCTGGCGTTCAGGTATAATCGCCACAATGCTTTGACTGACGGAGACGACCGCTTTGACTAACCTGAATTATCAACAGACGCATTTTGTGATGAGTGCGCCTGATATTCGCCATTTACCTTCCGATTGCGGAATTGAAGTGGCTTTTGCTGGCCGTTCCAATGCAGGCAAATCCAGCGCCCTGAACACATTGACCAACCAAAAAAGCCTGGCGCGCACCTCTAAAACGCCGGGCCGTACCCAATTGATTAACCTGTTTGAAGTCGTAGATGGCAAACGGTTGGTCGACCTGCCGGGCTATGGCTACGCGGAAGTCCCGGAAGAGATGAAACGCAAGTGGCAACGCGCGCTAGGGGAATATCTGGAGAAACGTCAAAGCCTACAGGGCTTAGTCGTTTTAATGGATATCCGCCATCCGTTGAAAGACCTCGACCAACAGATGATCCAGTGGGCTGTAGAGAGCAATATCCAGGTTCTGGTTCTGCTGACCAAAGCGGACAAACTGGCCAGCGGCGCGCGCAAGGCGCAGTTGAATATGGTACGTGAAGCCGTGCTGGCTTTTAATGGCGATGTGCAGGTAGAAGCGTTTTCCTCGCTGAAAAAGCAGGGAGTGGATAAGTTACGTCAGAAACTGGATAGCTGGTTTAGTGAACTGGCACCGGTCGAAGAGATTCAGGACGGGGAATAATCACCCGCTATGCCGGATGGCGCCGCTGCGCGTCTTATCCGGCCTACGGTGTGAGCGAAACTTTTCTTGCGCACAATAAAAAACGCCCCAGTCATAAACTGACTGGGGCGGCTAAAATATTCAGCCAAATCCGATTACGTGAAGTAAAAGGTCTGAAAGATAGAACATCTTACCTCTGTACCCTACGTGAATAACTTTACTCTTTTTTGAGCAACACAGAAAGACCTTTTCGTAATTTTTTTCATTCTTTACATAGGGAATTCTAATACCCATCACAAAACCCCCGTGCTTATGTTGCTTAATTACGAAAAAAGCGCGTTATTCCTTAAATGCTTAGTGCGCTTGATCCCAATTTTCTCCGCTACCGACTTCCACCAGCAACGGCACATCAATACGCGTGCAGTTTTCCATCAACTGATGGATACGTTTTGCTACCGCATCTAAGTCGTCTTTATGCACCTCGAACACTAATTCATCGTGTACCTGCATAATCATCCGCACGCGCGGCTGCTCGGCCTGTAGCCAGGCATCGACGGCAATCATGGCGCGCTTGATGATATCGGCAGCCGTTCCTTGCATGGGAGCATTGATCGCCGCGCGTTCCGCCCCCGCGCGCCGCGCCGCGTTGCTGGATTTAATATCCGGCAGGTAAAGGCGGCGCCCCTCCAGAGTTTCCACATAGCCTTGTTCTTTTGCCTGAGCGCGGGTGCGCTCCATATATTCCAGCACGCCAGGGTAGCGTTCGAAGTAGAGATCCATATACTTCTGCGCCTCTTTACGCGGAATATTAAGCTGGCGAGAAAGACCGAAGGCGCTCATCCCGTAAATCAGGCCAAAGTTAATGGCTTTCGCACTTCGGCGCTGTTCCCCGGTCACGCTATCCAGCGGCAAGCCAAAGACTTCCGCCGCCGTTGCGCGGTGAATATCTTTCCCTTCGGCGAACGCCGTGAGCAGCCCTTTATCACGGGAAAGATGCGCCATAATACGCAGCTCAATCTGTGAATAGTCCGCAGACACGATGAGATAATCCTCAGGCGCAATAAATGCCTGACGAATGCGGCGGCCCTCTTCATTGCGCACCGGAATATTTTGCAGGTTCGGATCGGTGGACGATAAACGTCCCGTCGCCGTTACCGCCTGATGATAGGACGTATGGACGCGCCCGGTTTTCGGGTTAATCATCAGCGGCAGCTTATCGGTATAGGTGGATTTTAGCTTCGCCAGACCACGATACTCCAGAATCACTTTCGGCAGCGGATAGTCCAGCGCCAGCTCTTCCAGCACCTCTTCCGACGTTGACGGCGCGCCGCCAGGCGTTTTCTTCAGCGGCTTAATACCCTGCTTTTCAAACAGGATGGTCTGCAACTGCTTCGTCGAGGACAGGTTGAACGCCTCGCCCGCAATGTCATGCGCTTTCTTTTCCAGTTCCGCCAGACGTAGTGTGATTTCTTCCGAATGTTTGTGCAGGACGGCAGGATCGATTTTTACGCCATTGCGCTCAACGCGTGACAGTACCGGCACCAGCGGCATTTCGATGTTTTCGAAAACATTCAGCGGGCCTTTGTGCTGCTGGAGCTCTGGCCACATTTTGAGATGCAACTGTAATGTGACATCCGCATCTTCTGCCGCATAGCGCCCCGCTTCCTCCAGTGCGATCTGGTTAAAGGTGAGCTGGTTTTTACCTTTACCGGCAATGTCTTCAAAGGTGATAGTTTTGTGCTTCAGCCAACGATCGGACAAACTGTCCATATCATGGCGTCCGGCGACGCTGTTCAGAATGTAAGACTCAAGCATGGTATCGAAGGCGATACCGCGCAGCTCAATACCGTAATTTTGCAAGACGCCGCGATCGTACTTGAGGTTTTGCCCCACTTTGCGCACTTTTTCATCTTCCAGCAGCGGCTTCAGCAGTTCCAGAGCACGCTGGCGGGAGATTTGATCCGGAGCGTCCAGATAATCATGCGCGACAGGTACATACGCGGCAACGCCAGGTTCGATAGCAAACGAGAGGCCCACCAGGTTGGCGGCGATATTATCCAGACTGTCGGTCTCCGTGTCGAAAGCAAAAACTGGCGCTTTTTTCAGCTTTTCAATCCAGCTTTCCAGCGTAACGTCGTCCAGAATCGTGACATAATTTTCATAAGAGAGCGCCGCTGCCGGTTCGCTGGGCGATTCATCAATAACGACCGTTTCCTGCGGTTTGGCCGCCGGTTTCGCGCCCTTTGCCTGTAGCCACTTGCCTGACTCAACGTCCGCCGTCCAGCGCTTAAACTCATATTTTTTAAACAGGCCCAGCAGTTCATCCGCAATCGGCTGCTGCACTTCAAGCTGTTCGCAGGTCAGCTCCAGTTCAACATCCGTTTTAATGGTGGCGAGTTTATAAGACAGGTACGCTACGTCTTTATTCTGCGCTAATTTACCGGCCATCGTTTTGGCGCCGCGGAAAGTGAGACCGGCAATTTTTTCCGGCTCGGCGTACAGCGTATCCAGGCCGCCCAATCCCTGAAGCAAAGCTTGCGCCGTCTTCTCACCCACGCCTGGTACGCCTGGAATATTATCCGAGGAGTCCCCCATCAGCGCCAGAAAGTCGATAATCAGCTCAGGCGGCACGCCGTACTTATTAACGACTTCATCCGGGCCGAGGATGGTGTTAGTCATGGTGTTGATCAGCGTAATATTCGGCGTCACCAACTGTGCCATATCTTTATCGCCGGTGCTGATTAATACCGGACGCCCCACCTTCTCCGCTTCTCGCGCCAGTGTACCGATAACGTCATCCGCTTCTACGCCAGAGACCGCCAGCAGAGGTAACCCCATGGCTTTAACCATGGCATGTAACGGCTCTATTTGCGCACGCAGATCATCCGGCATCGGAGGACGATGCGATTTGTAGTGTTCAAAGAGCTCGTCACGGAAGGTTTTTCCTTTGGCGTCAAACACCACCGCAGCATGCGTCGGCTGATACTGCATGATCAGGCTGCGCAACATGTTGAGGACACCATACATTGCGCCCGTAGGTTCTCCCGCGCTGTTGGTTAACGGCGGAAACGCATGATAGGCGCGATAGAGATAGGATGAGCCATCTACGAGAATAAGTGGGTTTTCTGGGATCTGAACCATAATGTCCGTGCCTATTTAACAGATTATGGTTAAAGGATGCCACATACAGGAGGAAAACTTGAGTTTTTCGCCGCATTTGCGGAAAAGTTTTGTCGATCTTCAGGATCGCTCGCAAAACAACCTGTGGATAACTTTGTGTGTAAATTCTTACCATTACTTTAAAATCAGCGCGATAGCCTTCTCATCTTAATAATTAACCATTATTTTCAATGAGTTGTTAACATCACGTTTTTCTGATTATCTGATTCATGCCGTTATCATAATGTGGATAGTTGTTACGAGTGTTTCTATTTCACTCAGCGCCATCATTAGCATCGTTTTCTGATAGAATCAGCCTCTTGCGCCCTTTTCGCGCACCGTTTATGGCTAACTTTTGAATAATTTATTATGACGAGAATACTCGCGGCTATCACGCTACCATTGAGTATCGTATTGACCATCCTGGTCACTATTGTTTGCTCAGTACCGATCATCGTTGCCGGTATGGTAAAGCTTCTTTTGCCTGTTCCCGGTATCTGGCGCAAGGTCTCCATTTTCTGCAATTTCATGATGTATTGCTGGTGTGCTGGTCTTGCAGCGCTGTTACGCCTTAATCCGCACTTGCAATGGGATGTAGAAGGGTTAGAAGGGCTGAGCAAGAAAAATTGGTATTTACTGATTTGTAATCATCGCAGCTGGGCCGATATCGTTGTGCTTTGCGTTCTGTTCCGCAAGCATATCCCAATGAATAAGTACTTTCTTAAACAGCAATTGGCCTGGGTACCGTTCATTGGCCTGGCGTGCTGGGCATTAGATATGCCGTTTATGAAGCGCTACTCCCGTAGCTACCTGCTCCGCCACCCCGATCGACGCGGCAAAGATGTTGAAACAACTCGTCGCTCTTGCGAAAAGTTTCGTCGGTATCCCACCACTATCGTTAACTTTGTTGAAGGCTCGCGATTTACGCATGAGAAACGTCAGCAAACGCATTCACCCTATCAACATCTGTTGCCGCCAAAAGCAGCCGGTATTGCAATGGCGATTAATGTTTTAGGCTCACAGTTCGATAAGCTGCTTAATATTACGTTGTGTTACCCAAACAACGATCGCCACCCCTTCTACGATATGCTAAGCGGTAGGCTGACGCGTATTGTTGTTCGGGTGCAACTGGAACCCATAAATGAAGAACTGCACGGCGATTACGTGAACGACAAAACATTCAAACGCCGTTTTCAACGTTGGCTTAATACGCTGTGGGATAAGAAAGATATACAGATAGAAGAGATTAAAACATCTTATAAAAACGCCGGTCAGTGACCGGCGTTCTTTTTATTTTTTATCAACCAAATATTTCACGGTATCAGCATACTGCTGAACAAAAACATCCATGCTGCTGGTATCCATGCCTTGTGGGTTAATCTGGTATTTGCCATTGACGAACATCGCCGGAACGCCCTGCAGTTGCAGGTCAGCCGCGGCTTTCTCCTGTTGCGCAACCAGTGATTTCACCACGAAGCTGTTCCATGCCGCATCGTAATCTTCGCCTTTTACGCCCGCATCAACGAACACTTTACGGATATCCGCGGCAGATTGTACTGTCTGGGTTTTCTGTACGGCTTCAAACAGCGGGACCGTGACTTTATCTTCTACACCCAACGCCATCGCCACCGCCCATGCCTGGGTGAGCTCCTTGCCCAACGGCCCCAGGAACTCAACGTGGTACTTGGTCATTTTGGTGCCTTCCGGCAGCTTTTTCTTCACATTGTCAGACACATGAAGCACTTCTTCAAACTGATAACAATGTGGGCAGTAGAATGAGAAAAACTCCAGTACCTGGGGTTCGCCAGCGACCGGTTTATCCAGCGTGATATACTGTTTACCGTCGCTGATCTGTGCTGCCGAGGCGCTAAAAGCTAAAACCATACCAGCCAGCGCCAGCCAAATCTTTTTCATGATCAACTCTCTCCGATTAATACATTGGCGTTAATTGTAAAGGGGGTTCGTGCAAAATTTTAGTCTGCTCAATAAAAGTCGTTGTCTGTCGCTGCCAGTAATCTTCCCCTGTTAACCAGGGAAAATTTTTTGGAAACGCAGGATCGCCCCAACGACGAATCAACCAGGCAAGATAATAAACTAAACGCATGGCGCGTAAAGGTTCAATGAGACCAATTTCAGCCGTATCGAACTCACTAACTTCTTCATAAGCTTCAATAATGGTTTCAAGCTGCATTCGCTGTTCGGCTTTGTTGCCGTTCAGCAGCATCCATAAATCCTGTATCGCCGGGCCGTTACGGGCATCATCTAAATCGACAAACAGCGGTCCATCACGCCATAGAATGTTGCCGGCATGACAATCGCCGTGCAATCGCAGCGTGGCGAAATCGGTGCGCCAGCATTCGGTAACCGCAGACAGTAGAGTATCAGTGGCTTTCAGGAAAGCCGCTTTTTGCCCGGAGGGAATCAGTGCGGCATCTTCGAATACCTGGCGAGGTTCAAAAAGATACTCTGCAAGCCCAATGTCAGGCCGGAAAGTGAAAGGACGTTTTCGCCCCGTCTGATGCAATCGGCCAAGATAACGCCCTACCGCCTCCATCTGATCGATATTGTCTGCTTCAAACTGACGACCGCCTACGCTGGGGAAAATGGCATAATGATAGCCCTGATGCGCTAACAGCGTCTGGCCATTAAACGCGAGCGGAGCAGCAACCGGAACCTCATCCTTCACCAGTTCAAGCGCGAATTGGTGTTCTTCCCGAATTTGATCAACAGACCAGCGTTCAGGACGATAAAACTTAACGACAAAACGTCGACGGTCTTCATCCTGAAACTGATAGACGCGGTTTTCATAACTGTTTAGTGGAGTCAGCCCGGAATCCACCCTGATCCCCTGTTCAAACAGCGCATCCATGATGGTTTCCGGGTGTAGCGTCTGGAAAGTAAAAGCGTTGTCGTTCATCCCATCATCCGGAAAATACTACGAATGATTCAGGATATCATTTCGTGGCGATTTCGGTGGCGCCGCTTACAAGGTTTTACTCTTTAATAACGCCGCGGGCGCGTAAAAGCGCCGTTTTAAAGTCCTCTTCATAGTCTTTTTGAATCCCTGGAATGGCGGCGTCTTTGGCGGAATCGCGCATTTTCAGATGGTAGATCAGGATATCATCAGTTAAATCTTCCAGTTTGCCGTCAAAACCTGACTCTTTCGCCAGTTTCTGCAAAAATTGCGTCAGATTAAGATCAGGCTCTTTCTGCCAGGCTGGCTGGAGGAGTTCAATGACTTCATTCAGGCGTTTACATTTCATAGCTGTGCTCCTTATTCTTGATACAGACACGGTAGCAGGGTCAATCCCACAATAAAAGAGGCGATATCGGTGAATCTGGATGAAGTAATAACCGGCGTGGTGCTGGCAGGCGGTAAAGCCCGGCGGATGGGAGGTGCGGATAAAGGTCTGCTTGAACTGAACGGGAAACCGCTCTGGCGACACGTTGCCGACGCGCTCGCGCCACAACTTGCTACGGTCGTAATTAGTGCTAATCGCCATCTGGATATCTACCAGGCCAGCGGCCTGAAAGTCATTCCGGATTCAATCGCTGACTTTCCCGGTCCGCTGGCGGGTATGCTTTCCGTTTTTCAGCAGGTAGCAGGCGACTGGTTTCTGTTTTGTCCCTGTGACAATCCCTGTATCCCCCACAACCTGGTCGATCGTTTAGCAGCGCATCGTCATGGCGCACCCGTGGTTTGGGTTCATGATGGAGAACGCGATCATCCAACGATCGCGTTGATTAATCGTGCCGTTGAGCCCCAGTTGACAGCTTATTTGCAAGCAGGCGAGCGGCGGGTAATGATTTTTATGCGCCAGGTAGGCGGACACGCCGTTGATTTCAGCGATTGTAAGGAGGCATTTGTGAACGTCAACACGCCGGAGGAACTCGCGCAATGGCAAAAGAGACCATGATACCGCTACTCGCCATTGCCGCATGGAGCGGCACGGGAAAAACAACACTGCTGAAAAAACTGATCCCAGCACTTTGTGCGCACGGTATTCGGCCAGGGCTGATTAAGCATACCCATCATGATATGGATGTCGATAAACCGGGTAAAGATAGCTACGAGCTGCGTAAAGCCGGGGCGGCACAGACGCTGGTTGCCAGTCAGCAGCGCTGGGCGTTAATGACGGAAACGCCGGGGCAAGAAGAGTTGGATCTGGCATGGCTGGTGAGCCGGATGGATGCATCAAAACTGGATCTGGTGCTTGTTGAAGGGTTTAAACACGAAGCAGTTGCGAAGATCTTACTTTTTCGTCAGGGATGTGGGCACAGCGAGGAAGAATTAATTCTTGATGAGCATGTTATTGCGGTTGCCAGTGATATTCCACTTGCCGTAGCGGTACCCGTTTTGGATCTTAATGATGTATCGCAGATTTCTGCCTTCATTTTGCGGTGGTTAGAGAAAGCACGTTCCTTGTAGGCCGGATAAGGCGAAGCTGCCATCCGGCGGTGCCGGTTGCCTGATGGCGCTGCGCTTATCAGGCCTACGGTTTTACAGTTACCGCACACGCAAAAAAGCCCGTCCGTCAGGATGGGCTTCTTCACTTGTCTGATGCCTGGCAGTTTATGGCGGGCGTCCTGCCCGCCCCTCTCCGGGCCGTTGCTGCGCAACGTTCAAATCCGCTCCCGGCGGATTTGTCCTCCTCAGGAGAGTGCTCATCGGCAGACCACAGATAAAACAAAAGGCCCTGTCTTCCGACAGGGTCTTTTGTTTTATTTGATGCCTGGCAGTTCCCTACTCTCGCATGGGGAGACCCCACACTACCATCGGCGCTACGGCGTTTCACTTCTGAGTTCGGCATGGGGTCAGGTGGGACCACCGCGCTACTGCCGCCAGGCAAATTCTGTTATCAGACCGTTTTTACGTTCTGATGTAATCTGAATCAGTGCTGAAAATCGTCTCTCATCCGCCAAAACATCTTCGGCGTTGTAAGGTTAAGCCTCACGGTTCATTAGTACCGGTTAGCTCAACGCATCGCTGCGCTTACACACCCGGCCTATCAACGTCGTCGTCTTCAACGTTCCTTC
>NZ_JAGERQ010000012.1:0-173018 GCF_017572645.1 Salmonella sp. 32100201201700099SM
TCCGGGTGTTAAGCCTGTATGCGTTCAGCGCCTTTGAGCAGCAGCGCTTTGGCGAGGCGGTGGCGGCCTGGGAGATGATGCTGAAGCTGCTGCCGGCGGGTGACGCCCGGCGGGCGGTGATAGAGCGTAGTATCCGGCTGGCGCAGGAGAAATAAGACCCTGACGGCCCGGTGGCGTGGCGCCACCGGGCCTGGCTTGTTACTGCATTCCGCGTGTTTGTAAAAATAGAATGGTCGCCGCGACGCGCGAGCGCACGTTTAGCTTACGAAGTAGATTACGAATGTGCACCTTAACCGTCTGCTCAGAAATATTCAGTACTGATGCAATCTGTTTGTTAGAAAGCCCCTGCGCCAGCTCATGCAAGACATCTAACTCTCGTTCGGTCAGGATACTAAAGGGATCTTCCTGCGCGCCAAACCGTTCGCGCTCACGCAGATATTCATTGACCCGATCGCTAAAGACTTTACCGCCGTTAGCGCCTTTGCGAATGGCCTCCAGCAGCACTTCCGGATCGCTATCTTTGAGCAGATAACCGTCGGCGCCGGCGTCGATCAGCGCGTAGATGTCGCTGGCGGAATCCGAGACGGTAAGAATAATAATTTGCGCCGTCACACCATCCCGGCGTAGCGCGTTCAGGGTATCTAACCCGCTCAGACCTTTCATATTCAGATCCAGCAGGATCAGATCGGGCTCAATGCGATTCGCCAGATCGATCGCACTCGCCCCGTCACCCGCTTCGGCAACGACATAAAAAGCCGGGTCCAGTTCCAGTAATTGACGAATACCTCGCCGCATAAGTGGATGGTCGTCCACAATAAGCACCTGAAAAGGTGTTACTTCAGGCATGCTATATCTCCTGAGTTTTATTAGAATGATTATTGTTTTCAGCGCGGAAATCGTCCAGATTTGCCACATTGTCAAGCGCGTAAATTTTACCTTAATTAGTGCATGGGTAAGTAGTAAAACCTGTGACAGGCGAGTCATTAGCTGAACGATAGAAAGGATAAAACAACCTGTTGTGAGAGAAAACAGAATACTCCCTGAAGTTGAATACTGGTCTGGACGCTTTTTTCGGACAATGTGACATAACAGAAGTGTGGCATATGTAGCTGCGCCCTTGCGCCCGTAAGTCCAGACTATCTTTACTGGCAGGAAATTCCTTATTAAAAGTCATAGCGTCTAAAGATTTTCATTATTAACAAATTATTTTAATTGAATTTATTTATGGTTTTATTAATGCCAATGAAATACATCTGAGCAGAACGAATAAACCGCGACATCTGTTAAATTAAATATTAAGTCAATAGCAGAGGTATTTTTATGCGATAAAGAGATTCTGACGATATTCTTATCATAAATGAAAATGTGGTCAGGAATGAGAGTCATTCACTTATAACTTATCCTGGATGTGCCTGAACAACACTCGCGGCGTTTTGAGCACCCGTTGGGGCGGCTCAAGGGGAGAGCGTAGTGTGGATGCTATATCAGCCGTTTCTGTGAGCGTAAGCATGGGGTAGAAAATTTTAAATATGTTATCCGGTTAAAAAACTATTGACATTGAAATGGTGGTGGAGTGTATATGAAGAGAATATTTATATATATATATTATTACTTTGTGCATTCGCATGTTCTGCTAATGATAATGTTTTTTTTGGCAAGGGCAATAAGCATCAGATCTCTTTTGCTGCGGGAGAAAGTATAAGAAGAGGAGGGGTTGAGCACTTATATACGGCTTTTCTGACATACAGTGAACCCAGCGATTTTTTCTTTTTACAGGCAAGAAATAATCTGGAGTTAGGAGGATTTAAGGCTAAGGGTATCGATGATTGTAGTAAACATTCTGGCAGCGTTCCCTGCAATAAATATAACCAGGGCGTATTGGGTATCTCGAAGGATGTGGCGCTGGTTCATTTCGCTGGTATCTATACCGGTATTGGTCTGGGGGCTTATATAAAATCTAAGTCGCGAGATGATATGCGTGTCAATTTTGCATTTACCTTTGGAGAAAAAGCGTTTCTTGGCTGGAACTTTGGGGCTTTTTCTACAGAAGCTTATATCCGGCATTTCTCGAATGGATCACTCACGGATAAAAATTCAGGGCATAATTTTGTAGGTGCTTCAATTAGTTATAATTTCTGAAGTTGAATAACAATTAGCGAGTTGCTGGCTGAAGGAGTAATTAATCACCGTACGTTGTCTACAAAAACGTGTTGTGGCTGGCCGATCATTATCGGCCCTATGGCGACAGGGAGGCTAATTGTTAGTGACAAAGAAGTGGTAGGCCGTTTACCTTACCAGAACGTTTTATTATTACTGCGACAGATTGCTTACTCATTTACCTGCCACTGCAAACATTTCTTCCAGCATAGGGTATAGATGCGCTTTTTCTGTTTTAGTACAAAAATGGTTTACGTTATTTGCCTGCATTGACTTTACGTTGACCACTGCACGGGAAAGGTGTCCGATCAGTTTATGCAAAATCAGTTCATGCAAAATAACGTCTCTGGCATCAGCTAACTTTTTAATTGCAGGCATAAAAAAACCAGCCCTGAGAGGCTGGTTTTTAAGGGGAATTTTGGTCGGCACGAGAGGATTTGAACCTCCGACCCCCGACACCCCATGACGGTGCGCTACCAGGCTGCGCTACGTGCCGACTTGTGGGTGCTAATACTACCTCTTTCCAACGCGAATGCAAGGGGAAACGGTGCTAACTGATTTATAATTAATCAGTTAGCGATAAAACGTTTCTCTTCTGTTAGCACTTGCAGCAGCAGACTGAGCTGCGGCTTCTGATCTTTGATCTTCTCGCCGTGTAAGTCATAGGTCTGATAATGACCGTTATTATTGAGCACCAGGGTCATTTGCGGCGTCGTGATTGCCAGCGTACTGCCGTCTGCCGCCGTTACCCAGTTATGGCGACGTGGAACGGTAAAGATGTCCTGGCCCTGTGAATATTCGTTCGCTGGCGTGCTGACATGTAACAGGCGTTGCATCAACGTGGTCATCACATCAGTATGATCGGTAAGCACATTAATACGCTGCGCAGGCGTCCCCGGCCAGTGGATCACCAGCGGTACTTGCAGATGTCCTCGCGACCAGTCGAAGCGATTTTCTTCCGGCGTCAACGGTATGCCGCGTCCTGCGGTAATGATCACGACGGTATTGTCGAATTTACCGGCCTCTCGCAGCGCGTTCAGAACCCGATTGATTTGCGCATCCACGTCGCTGGCGGCGCTGGCGTAACGCTTAACAAAATTCTTCTGATTACTGTCATCAATGTTAGTACCGTTAAACGATACCCATGAGAACCAGCGGTTATCTTCCTGTGCGTAGCGCCCAAGCCAGTCTATCCACTGGCTGGCCGTTTGCGCATCAGACTGCGTCTGCGCTGCCGGCATCGAGAAATCGGACAGTAATGCCTGACGGTAAAGCGGGCTGGCGAAGCCATCCGAAGAAAACAGTCCCAGTTGGTAGCCTTGCTGATTCAACGCGGTAATGAGCGCCGCAGGGGTTCTGGTGGATAACACGCCATCCATATAGCCTGGCGATATGCCATAGAACAGGCCGAAAATACCGTTATCAGTGGTATTCCCTGAACTCATATGACGGGTGAAGTCGATGTTTTGCTCGGCAAATGTAGCCAGCTCCGGCATCTGCTTCTCAAAGCGGGAATAGTTCAGGCCGTCTACGGTAATGAGCAGCACATTCTGACCGGTGCCCATATCGCGATAGTGCAAATTGCTGAGCGGGTACTGTACGGAGACCGCTTCCGGATTGCCTTGCTCTACCAGACGGCGCTGATATTCCTGCGCATCCAGCAGACCGTGTTTTTCAAGAAAACGTCGCGCCGTCATCGGATAAGAGAGCGGCAGGTTTGCCCGCTGCATGGTAATCGGCCGGTAAAAATTAGCGTCTGCCCAGATGTAGATAAGATGCGATGCGATAAAGGAGACGAAAAAGAATGCCGCAAGCGGCCTTGCGAAATGGCGGCGGCGCGTGAGACTGCGCAGCTTTTGCCAACTCCATGTCGCAAATAGCATCTCAATCAATAAGATAACCGGCACGCTAATAAACATAAGCTGCCAGTCGCGCGCCATTTCGTTCTGGTCAGGGTTGATGACCAGCTCCCAGACAATGGGATTAAGATGCAGGTGAAAACGGGTAAAGACTTCGCTGTCGATAAGCAACAACGTCATACCCGCGGTCGCCAGAATGGCTGATAAAAACCGCATCAGCCGCTGGGACATCACGATAAACGTGAGCGGAAAAAGAATAAGCAAATAGGTGGCGAACACCAGAAAGCTAAAGTGCCCGACAATGCTCAGGTAGGAGTATATGCGACCCGCAAGCGTTGTCGGCCAGTCGGCGACAAACAGGTAACGGCTGCCGAGCAACGTAGCCAACAGTATATTGAACAGAGCGAACCAGTGCCCCCAGCTAACCATCTGGGAGACTTTTTCACGGTAGCGCTGACGATGAGTTACCATACCTGTCGCTTGTTTCTCCGGAGTCGGCTTTTTAGTGCGCGTTGTCTTCGCTAATCGAAGACTGCAAGGCGCGGGCAAAAGAGTTCGCAATCGCCTGGCGTTGAGCCGGCGCAACGCTGGTGTTGATAAGGTTGGTGACCATATTTCCCAGCACCATCAGGGAAAGATCGGTCGGCGCCTTATGTTTTTCCAGTACACTGAGCAGTTCGCTCAGCAGTTGTTCAACATGTTCATCACTATAGCGGGAGAGTTGTGGCATAAATCAAAATCTGTTTGTTCATGAAAGGGCAACATATTACCGTAGCAACAGTTTTTTTTCTGCATTTTTATCCCCTAAATCATTCGCGTTACGGATAACGCCTGAAATGACAGGGCGATTGCTTGCGTCTTCCGGCAGGCGGTGGTTGAATACCGCCCGGTCTTAAAGGAGAGTTTATCATGAGTCTGGATATCAACCAGATTGCCCTGCACCAGCTTATCAAGCGCGATGAGCAAAATCTTGAGCTGGTCTTGCGCGATTCATTGCTGGAGCCGACAACCACCGTTGTCGAGATGGTGGCTGAACTGCATCGGGTCTATAGCGCCAAGAATAAGGCGTATGGCCTGTTTAATGAAGAGAGTGAACTGGCGCAAGCGCTGCGGTTGCAACGTCAGGGGGAAGAAGATTTTCTTGCCTTTAGCCGGGCGGCGACCGGACGCCTGCGTGACGAACTGGCGAAATATCCCTTTGCGGACGGCGGCATTGTATTGTTCTGCCATTATCGTTACCTGGCGGTGGAGTATCTGCTGGTTACGGTACTGAACAACCTGAGCAGTATGCGGGTCAATGAAAATCTGGACATTAACCCGACGCATTATCTTGATATCAACCATGCGGATATCGTGGCGCGTATCGATCTTACCGAGTGGGAAACTAATCCGCAATCGACCCGCTATCTGACGTTTCTCAAAGGTCGGGTAGGGCGCAAGGTCGCTGACTTCTTTATGGATTTCCTCGGCGCCAGCGAAGGGTTGAACGCCAAAGCGCAGAATCGCGGCCTGTTGCAGGCAGTGGATGATTTCACCGCAGAAGCGCAGTTGGATAAAGCAGAACGTCAGAACGTGCGTCAGCAGGTGTACAGCTACTGCAACGAGCAGTTACAAGCCGGGGAAGAGATTGAGCTGGAATCGCTGTCTAAAGAGCTTTCCGGCGTCAGTGAAGTCAGCTTCAGCGAATTTACTGCCGAAAAAGGCTATGAGCTGGAAGAGAGCTTTCCGGCGGATCGCAGTACGCTGCGCCAGCTAACCAAATATGCCGGCAGCGGCGGCGGGTTAACGATTAACTTTGATGCGATGCTGCTGGGCGAGCGGATTTTCTGGGACCCGGCGACCGATACCCTGACTATCAAAGGGACGCCGCCGAATCTGCGCGATCAGTTGCAGCGACGCACGTCGGGCGGGAAATAAAGGCATACGACATAAAAGGACGCCGTAGTGAGTAAAGGAATACGTCAGAAGCCGCCTGTTAATTTCAGTTTATTTCGGCAGGTTTTGTATGCGCACATTGTCGCATTTTTGATGATGTTGGTGCTCGGCATGGTGTTCACCGTTCTCTCGTTGGTACTGTTTTATACTTATGGCGCCAACTGGTTACTGAGCTTGTTCATATGCCCGCTGTTCTTCTTAAGTGGTTTATTCATTACTGGATTTGCTTTTAAATCAACCTGGTCCAGCATACGTTACTATTACGACAAGGGGCAGTTGAAACGGTATGGACTCAATCTTGATGCAACTTTGACGCATAAAGAGAAGGTGGAAATACGCATCGATAATGCAAAGCGTCAAGTGCGTGTAGATGAACTGGAGCTCCATGTCTTATTTGATTTTCAGTTTGATAGCAAGACATGGAGCTGCGGCGACTTACTGACCAATGAAAAGGTATTTGATGCGTTGAATGGCGGGCAAACGATACCAATACGAATTTTGCCATGGAAACCAGAAAGTGCCAGCGTTCGTCAACGGGCATTATTCAATCGGCTTAAAGGTATGAATACCGCGGCGGAAACTACAGATCCTCGATTAGGGGAGGCGCTAATTGAATATGGCGAGGTGTAAGAAAGCAGAAAAGTAAAGTGGGTTCTCGTTGCTCTGCATGTCGTCAAATTCAATTAAACGCATAAAAAAACCCCGCCGGGGCGGGGTTTTTCTTCAACTTCCAGGCGATTACGCGCGAACGAAGTCGATGTGAGTCAGCTTCGGTTTGTAAGCGTGACGCTGTACAGCCTGAGCTTTAACTTTTACTTCTTTACCGTCAACAACGAGGGTCAGAACTTCGCTGTAGAATTCAGCTTTAGCTTGCATGTTCATCACCTGGTCGTGGTCCAGTTCGATAGCAATCGGGGCTTCAGAACCGCCGTAGATGATTGCCGGGAACTTGTTAGCGGCGCGCAGGCGGCGGCTCGCACCCTTACCCTGCTCTTTACGTACTTCTGCGTTGATAGTAAACATTTAAATCTCTCTTTAATAATTCCTGCTACAGGCGACCCAGCAACAGGTAAGTGATCTGCTTTGCGTATGCAAAGGCGGGCGGGATTCTATACTCAAATCGCCGTTACATCAATGAAAAGTACAATTAACCACGTAATTCGTGCGCCCGGCGGAAGCGGCCTTCATAGTCGAACACTTTTTCACGCACCTGCCAGTACTGGCCTTTCATCCGCGCGACCACAAAATCGGGATGCCGCAACAGCGCCTGCTGCGCGACAATATCCGCCGCCGTGATCCAGCGTAAAGGAACGCCGGGCGTACAGGTATGCGGGCGAATAAATAGCTGTTCGAAAGCGGTACGCTGGGCGGGCGTGTGCAAGCGGAAGCGCTCACTGACATCCGCGCCGTCCTCGTCATAGTAAGTGATTTTCAGCCATTCGCCTTTCTCATCCTGCCCATGCTGCATCGTCATTCCGCTACAGCGCAGGACTAACGCATCCTTGAGCCTGAGCGCCGCTTTTAACATATCGTCCGGGTCGACCAGAATGGCGTCACATTCCCGGCAGCGTCGGGCGGCAATATCGTTTTCGGCATTACACTGCGGGCAGTTTTTGAAGCGAAAGCGAAAATCGCACTGCTCGCGATGGCCGTCGTCATCCTCAAACCAGCCCTGGCAGCGACGGCCAAAGTGTTCAATCAGCGTGCCGTCGGCAGTGGTTTTCCCCCAGAAGGTGTTGGCAAAGCCGCAGGCCGGGCAAAATACCTGGACAGGGACGTTATCGCTTTTTCCCTTCGGGCTACCGACCTCCGGGGCATACAGGTCGTGCGGGTTGCCTGCGTAATCAAGAATCAGGCAATCGGTCTTTCCCGGCGCAAGGCGCAGACCACGCCCGACAATTTGTTGGTAAAGACTAACTGACTCCGTGGGACGTAGAATCGCGATGAGATCAACGTGTGGGGCGTCAAAGCCGGTGGTCAGCACCGAGACGTTAACCAGATAGCGAAAACGCTGCGCCTTGAAATTATCAATCAGCGCATCGCGCTCGGGCCCTGGCGTATCGCCGGTAATCAGCGCCGCGTCTTCCGCCGGAAGCAGACCGACAATCTCTTTCGCATGTTCGACCGTGGCGGCGAAAATCATCACGCCTTTGCGCGTTTGCGCAAATTCCATAATCTGGCTGATGATGTGCGGCGTAATCCGCTGCTGCTTTTTCAGCTCGCGGTTCAGGTCGGCTTCGCTGAACAGCCCATTGCTTTGGGCCTGCAGGCGACTGAAATCGTATTGGACCACTGGCATATCAAGCCGCTCAGGCGGCGTCAGATAGCCGTGTTTAATCATATAGCGCAGCGGCAGTTCATAAATACAGTCGCGAAACAGAGCGTTGTCGTTGCCGCGCACCATACCGTGATAATGAAATTGATAAATCCAGCCTTTTCCGAGGCGAAAAGGCGTGGCGGTGAGTCCAAGCAGACGTAAGTGAGGATTAACTTTACTCAGGTGAGTGAGGATTTGCTGATACTGACTGTCTTCATCGTCACCGATGCGGTGGCATTCATCGACAATCAACAGCGAAAACTCCTCCTGGAAGGCGTCAAGATTACGCGCCACCGACTGTACGCTGCCGAACACGACTTTGCCCTGACTCTCTTTACGTTTGAGTCCGGCGGCGAAAATATCCGCTTCCAGCCCCAGCGCGCAATATTTGGCGTGGTTCTGCGCGACCAGCTCTTTCACATGCGCCAGCACCAGTACCCGTCCGCGGGCGACGCGCGCCAGTTCGGCGATCACCAGGCTTTTACCTGCGCCGGTCGGCAGAACAATCACGGCGGGCGTACGGTGGCGGCGAAAGTGGCTGAGCGTGGCGTCTACGGCTTCTTGCTGGTAGGGGCGGAGTGTAAAAATCATGGTCTCACTACGTTAAACGCTTCCGGGAATAGTATGCCATGAATCATTTCCCTTGAGGGATATAGTTAGCCCGCTATACTGAGCGGATAGCAATTCCCTTTTTTCGGGTAGAATGCCCGATTTCCGTATTATTACAGGCTAAATCACACACATGCGACTTGATAAATTTATCGCTCAGCAGCTTGGCGTCAGCCGCGCTATTGCCGGGCGTGAAATTCGTGGTAACCGCGTTACCGTCGATGGCGACATCATTAAAAATGCGGCCTTCAAACTGCTCCCGGAACATGCGGTTGCGTATGACGGCAATCCCTTAGCGCAGCAACACGGGCCACGCTATTTTATGCTTAACAAGCCGCAGGGATACGTTTGTTCAACCGATGATCCCGATCATCCAACGGTGCTGTATTTCCTGGATGAGCCGGTGGCGTATAAGCTGCATGCCGCAGGACGTCTGGATATCGATACTACCGGTCTGGTGTTAATGACAGATGACGGTCAGTGGTCGCACCGCATTACGTCGCCGCGCCATCACTGTGAAAAAACCTATCTGGTGACCCTGGAGTCGCCGGTGGCCGACGATACGGCAGCGCAATTTGCGAAAGGCGTGCAGTTGCATAATGAAAAAGATCTCACTAAACCCGCTACGCTGGAGGTGATAACGCCTGTGCAGGTCCGGCTGACCATCAGCGAAGGCCGTTATCATCAGGTGAAGCGGATGTTTGCCGCAGTAGGCAATCACGTTGTGGAACTGCACCGCGAACGGATTGGCGCCATTACGCTGGATGAGAATCTGGCTCCCGGCGAGTACCGCCCGTTGACTGAAGAAGAAATTGCCAGCGTCGGCTAACTATCTCGTTAAATTCAGGAGTTCGATGTGACCACCCGGCAGCACTCTTCCTTTGCTATTGTCTTTATTCTTGGCCTGTTGGCCATGTTAATGCCGCTGTCGATTGATATGTATCTTCCAGCGCTGCCGGTGATTTCTGCGCAATTCGGCGTGCCTGCCGGTAGCGCGCAGATGACGCTCAGCACCTATATTCTGGGGTTTGCGCTGGGTCAGCTTATCTATGGACCGATGGCGGATAGCCTCGGGCGTAAGCCGGTCATCCTGGGCGGGACGCTGGTATTTGCCGCTGCGGCGGTCGCCTGTGCGTTGGCGCAGACTATCGATCAACTGATCGTGATGCGTTTTTTCCACGGTTTGGCGGCCGCGGCGGCAAGCGTCGTCATCAATGCGCTGATGCGGGATATTTATCCAAAGGAAGAGTTTTCGCGCATGATGTCATTTGTCATGCTGGTCACTACGATAGCGCCGTTAATGGCGCCCATTGTTGGCGGCTGGGTGTTGGTATGGTTAAGCTGGCACTATATCTTCTGGATACTGGCCATTGCGGCGATTCTGGCGTCAGTCATGATCTTTGCTCTGATTAAAGAGACGCTGCCCGTTGAGCGGCGTCAGCCTTTTCATATTCGTACCACAATAGGTAACTTTGCCGCGTTGTTTCGCCACAAACGCGTA
Source organism: Salmonella sp. 32100201201700099SM (assembly GCF_017572645.1). Taxonomy (NCBI): domain Bacteria; kingdom Pseudomonadati; phylum Pseudomonadota; class Gammaproteobacteria; order Enterobacterales; family Enterobacteriaceae; genus Salmonella; species Salmonella sp. 32100201201700099SM. The sequence goes on from NZ_JAGERQ010000012.1 coordinate 10,379, forward strand.
CTGAGCTATATGCTGGCGAGCGGGTTTAGTTTTGCCGGTATGTTCTCTTTTTTGAGCGCGGGGCCGTTTGTTTATATCGAAATTAATCATGTTCCGCCGCAGGATTTCGGCTACTACTTCGCGTTGAACATCGTATTTCTGTTTGTGATGACGATTATCAACAGCCGTTTTGTCAGACGGGTAGGGGCGCTAAACATGTTTCGGGCCGGGCTATGGATTCAGTTTGCGATGGCGGTGTGGATGGTTTTCAGCGCGCTGATGGGCATTGGATTCTGGGCGCTGGTGGTTGGCGTTGCGGCGTTTGTCGGCTGTGTGTCGATGGTTTCGTCCAATGCGATGGCGGTCATTTTGGATGAGTTTCCGCATATGGCCGGAACGGCGTCTTCGTTGGCGGGCACTTTCCGCTTTGGTATTGGCGCTATCGTCGGCGCGTTGCTGTCGCTGGCTACCTTTAACAGTGCGTGGCCGATGATCTGGTCGATTGCGCTTTGCGCCGCCTGTTCCATTCTGTTTTATCTCTACGCCAGCCGTCCCAAAAAACGGTGAAGGGTGCGGTGTCCCTCAATGGCGCCGAAGAATGCGCAGGCGGCGTTGGGGGGCGCTATCCGCTACACGATGGCAAAGCCAAACGGCTTTCATAGTTGATGTATATCAATTACCAATTCATCATTTTCCTCCTTTATGTTTATTTTATGTAAAATCCATTTATGTAAAAAGTCACATCATTGTAGTTAAAAAGGTTGAGTTAGATCGCAGAAACGGGTACATATAGCCCGCCGCTATCTCCGCGTCGGTAAAACTATTTTAACTCCCGCTTGCTGTAGAGCCACTGACGGAGAGAAGGGCGTTAGCAATCTGTTTAAGGACGGGTTGTCAATGATGTGTTAATATAAATGTAAGTAAATTGTGAAGTAATTGTGCTTCCGGGGAAAGAAAGTGAATACATTACAGCTCTCAATTGTTCACCGTCTGCCGCAAAACTATCGCTGGTCGGCGGGTTTTGCGGGGTCAAAGGTTGAACCGATTCCGCAAAACGGGCAGAGCACCGAGAATAGTCTGGTGGCGCTTAAACTGTTGAGTCCGGCAGGCGATAGCGCGTGGTCAGTGATGCATAAGCTCAGCCAGGCGCTAAGCGATATTGAAGTTCCTTGCTCCGTGCTGGAATGCGAAGGGGAACCGTGCCTGTTCGTTAATCGTCAGGATGAGTTTGCCGCCACCTGTCGGCTGAAAAATTTCGGCGTGGCGATAGCGGAACCTTTTTCTAACAATAATCCTTTTTAGGCGTCAGCTTAACGCGAGTAGCTGACGCGTATAGGCCTGTTGCGGTGCGGTAAACACGCGCTCGCATTGCCCCTGTTCAACCACCTCCCCCTGCCGCAGCACGATAACCTGATGGCACAGCGTGCGTACTACATGCAGATCGTGGCTAATGAAGATATAGGCCAGACGGTGCTTTTGCTGGAGCGATTTCAGGAGGGCAAGAATCTGCGCCTGAACGGTTTTATCCAGCGATGAGGTCGGTTCATCCAGAATAATAAGCGACGGTTTTAAAATCAGCGCCCTGGCGACGGCGATACGTTGACGCTGGCCGCCGGAAAACTCAGCGGGGTAACGATGCCGTGTTTCCGGGTCCAGGCCGACTTCCATCATGACCGCTTTCACCTGCTGTTCGCGCTGCGCGCCTGAAAGCGTAGGCTGGTGGACGCGCAGGCCTTCTTCGATAATTTGCAACACGTTTAAACGCGGGTTTAGCGATGAGTTCGGGTCCTGGAATACGACCTGGATACGGTGGCGAACAGGTAAAAGCTGGCGGCGGTTTAACGTATCCAGCGATTGACCGTCAAATACGATGCGGCCTTCGGAGCGGATAAGCCGTAACAGCGCCAGACCGGTGGTGCTTTTTCCCGATCCTGACTCGCCGACCAGACCCAGCGTTTCGCCTGGATGCAGGGTGAAACTGATATTGTTAACCACCACATTATGATCCACGACGCGCTTCAGAATGCCTTTGCGGATCGGGAAGGCGACGCGCAGCCTGTCCACTTCCAGCAACGGCGTCTGCCCGGCGGGGAGCGGAACCGGATCGCCAGTGGGTTCGCTGTTGAGTAGTTTTTGCGTGTACGGATGGGGCGGCGCGGAGAGCAGCGTGTCGGCGCGTTGGTTCTCTACGCACTTGCCGTGTTGCATTACCGCCACTGAATCCGCCAGTTTTTTTACAATGCTGAGGTTATGGGTGATAAACAGCAATCCCATATTGAGCTCGCGCTGGAGTTCCCGCAGTAGAGATAAAATCTGCGCCTGTACGGAGACGTCGAGGGCGGTGGTCGGCTCATCGGCGATCAGTAATTCCGGCCGTGTTAACAGCGCCATGGCTATCATGACGCGCTGGCGTTCGCCGCCGGAAAGCTGATGAGGGTAATCGCGCAGACGCTGGCTCGCCTGGCGGATACCGACCCGATCCAGACAACCGATCATCTCCGCTCTTGCCGCCTCCCGACGCATTCCCCGATGGAGCGACAGCACTTCATAGAGCTGTTTTTCCAGCGTATGCAGCGGGTTAAGTGAAACCATCGGTTCCTGAAAAATCATGGCGATTTTATTGCCGTGCACGCCGCGTAGCGTCTGCTCGCTGGCATGAAGCAATGATTCGCCGTGAAAGCGAATATCGCCGGAGAGGTAGACGGCGGGAGGGGTAGGCAAAAGACGCAGAATGGAAAGCGCCGTCACGCTTTTTCCTGACCCGGACTCGCCGACCAGCGCCAGCGTTTCCCCGGCGTTCACCTGTAACGAAATGGCGTTAACGACAGGGCGCACGTGCTGTTGCTGACGGAAACCTACCGATAAATTTTCAATCGCAAGCAATGGAGATGTCATCTTATACCGCCTTAGCAGGATCAAAGGCGTCGCGTACCGCTTCGCCGATAAAAATCAGCAGCGATAGCAGAATGGCGACAGACAGAAAGGCGGCGATCCCCAGCCAGGGAGCCTGTAAGTTGTTTTTCCCCTGTAAAAGAAGTTCGCCGAGAGAAGGGGAGCCAAGCGGCAGACCGAATCCCAGAAAATCCAGCGACGTCAGGGTGGTGATGGAGCTACATAAAATGAACGGTAAAAATGTCAGGGTAGCGACCATCGCATTAGGCAACATATGGCGCAGGATAATGTCACGATCGCTGACGCCAAGCGCCTGCGCGGCGCGGATATAGTCAAAATTGCGGGTCCGTAAAAACTCGGCGCGCACCACGCCCACCAGACTCATCCAGCCAAACAGTACGGTTATGGCCAGCAGCCACCAGAAGTTAGGCTGCACTACGCTGGAAAGTAAAATAATCAGAAACAGGGTCGGCATCCCCGACCAGACTTCGATGAGACGTTGCCCCCATAAATCGACTTTGCCGCCATAATAGCCCTGTAGCGCGCCCGCCAGTACGCCCATGACGCTGGAGCAAATCGTTAACATCAGGCCAAATAAAATAGAAATGCGGGTGCCGTACAGGATGCGGGCGAAAACGTCGCCGCCATTCGCATCGGTGCCCAGCCAGTTTTTCGCCGAAGGCGGGGAGGGGAAAGGCTGCGTGGTGGCAAAATTAATGGTATTGGCGCCAAAGCGTACGGGGGCCCACAACACCCAGCCCCGATTCTCAAGCTGCCGTTGTAGCCAGGGGGCCTGATAGTCTGCCGTTGTCGCCAGCGGGCCGCCGAAATCGCGCTCGCTGTAATTTTTTACCAGCGGAAAATACCACTGGCCTTCATAGCGCACCAGCAATGGCTTATCGTTAGCAATCAGTTCCGCGCATAAGCTCAGGCTGAACACGACCAGGAAAATCCATAGTGACCAGTAGCCCCGGCGATTATGGCGGAAACGCGCCCAGCGGGCCTGATTGACCGGGCTTAATCGCGGCATTATCGTCCCTCAAAATCAATGCGTGGATCGACCAGCGTATAGCTGATATCGCTCAGGATATTCAGTAATAAGCCAATCAGGGTAAAGATATAAAGCGTGCCGAACATCACCGGATAGTCGCGCGAAACGGTTGCTTCATAACCCAGCAGCCCCAGGCCGTTGAGCGAGAACATGACTTCAATTAGCAACGAGCCGGTGAAAAACATACTGATAAAAGTGGCGGGAAACCCGGCGATCACCAGCAGCATGGCGTTACGAAAAACATGTTTCCAGAGAATGTTTTTTTCACTCACGCCTTTAGCGCGAGCGGTAACGACATACTGTTTACGCACCTCGTCGAGAAACGAATTTTTCGTCAGCATCGTCAGGGCGGCAAAACCGCCGATGACGGTCGCCAACACCGGCAGCGTAATATGCCACAAATAATCGGTGATTTTCTGGTACCACGGTAACGTGTCAAAGTTGGCGGAGACCAGGCCACGTAGCGGAAAGATATCGTAGTAGCTGCCGCCGGCAAAAAAGACGATTAATAAAATAGCGAACAGAAAGGCGGGGATCGCATAACCAATAATGATAAACGCGCTGCTCCACACATCAAAGCGACTGCCGTTATGGACGGCTTTGCGAATCCCCAGCGGGATAGACACCAGATAAATAATCAGCGTGCTCCATAATCCCAGGGTAATGGAGACGGGAAGGCTATCTTTGATCAGCGTTAGTACGGATGCGCTGCGAAACAGACTGTCGCCGAAGTCAAAAGAGAGATAGTCCCGTAGCATCTTGAAATAACGCTCATGCAGCGGTTTGTCGAAGCCGTAGCGATGGGTGATCTCCGCGATCACCTCCGGATCGAGTCCCCGGCCGCCGCGATAATGGCTGTCGCTGATATTGCCGACGCCGGTTTGCGCATGACTGGCGCGAACGCCTTCGCCGCTGGCGCCGGGCAACGCGCCGCCCTGACCAAATTCAATCGCGGCAATAGCCTGATCGACAGGGCCGCCGGGAGCGATCTGCACGATAAAAAAGTTAATGGTAATAATGGCCCATAGCGTGGGGATCACCAGTAACAGACGGCGGATAAGATAGGCGCCCATTGATTCTTACTACCTCCTGGCTGCCGGTAGTTTGGCGGCTTTGTTGACATCATACCACCAGGTATCTAACCCGATGGTATATACCGGGCGAATCGCCGGATGGGAGAATTTATCCCACCAGGCGAGCCTGTCTTGCGCCATATACCACATCGGCAGCATGTAATAGTTCCAGGTCAGCACGCGATCCAGCGCCCGTCCCAGCGGCACCAGTTTCGCTTTATCACCCTGCGCTGCGATAATTTGCGCGATCAGTTTATCCACCACCGGGCTTTGTACGCCGGGAGCGTTATAACTGGAGTCAATGTATTCCGACGCCCATGAGATTTGTAGATCGGAGCTGGGCCAGGGCATCGCCCGCCATAGCCTCGGCATCATGTCATAGTCGCGGCTACGCATCCGGTTGGTGAGTTGAGAATTATCAACCTGACGGATAGTCATCGTAATGCCCAGACGCTGAAGATTATGCTGGAAGGGCAGAACCCACTGGCTATTACTGCTGGCAGGAAGGAGAAGTTCAAACGTCAGAGGCTTACCGGTGACGCTATTGACCCGTTGCTGTCCGTTGATCACCCATCCGGCCTGCGTCAACAAGGCGTCAGCTTTAAGAAGATTTTCGCGATCGTAGCCGTCGCCGTTAGAGACCGGCGGCTGATAGATCTGAGTGAAGACTTCAGGAGGAAGATCTTTTTTCATCGGCGCGAGTAATACCAGTTCGTCGGCGTCAGGATAATTTCTGGCGGCGTACTCGGTATTCTGGAAGTAACTGTTGGTTCGGCTCCAGGCATTATAGAACAGCGCTTTATTCATCCACTCAAAATCGAAGGCCAGGGTGACGGCTTCACGTACCCGCCGGTCTTTAAATACCGGGCGCTGAATATTAAAGGCCAGCCAGCGTGTGTCCTGCGCCGACTCGTTTTTCTGCTCTTCTTTAATGATGTAATGATTATCGAAATTTTTACCGATGTAGCGCGTTGCCCAGTTTTTAGCGTCGTTTTCCAGCCGTAGATCAAATGCGCCCGCTTTAAACGCCTCGAAAGCGACATTGTCATCAAGGTAGTAATCGTAGCGGATAGTGTCGAGGTTAAAACGTCCACGATTGACCGGCAGATTAGCCGCCCAGTAGTTTTTGACGCGTGAATAGACAATGTACTGGCCCATTTTCCACTGAGTAATCCGGTATGGCCCGCTGGCTAAGGGCGGCGTTGAAAGCGGATCGCTAAGTTTATGATTTTTCCAGAATTTTTCGGGCATGATCGGTAATGAAAACAGACTAAGCATGTCTTCTTTACCAGGCTTCGCCAGCTCAATTCGCACGGTTAAAGGCGCAATCGCCTTCACGGTAGTACCTTTATAGACCAGACGGAACTGCGGTACGCCTTCGGTCATAAACTTATGAAAGGTAAAGGCCACATCGCGGGCGGTAATGGGCGTGCCATCGTGAAAACGAGCGCGGGGGTTAATCGAGATTTCCACCCAGGAATAGTCGGCGGCATAGCGGGCATGGTCGGCAATCAGCGGATAATAGCTTCCGGGCTCATCATCCGAGGTGGTAAAAAGCGTATCGTAAAGGGCTTCGGTACGTACGCCGGGATTGCCGCGCAGCGAATAGCGATTGAAATTATCGAACGTACCAATGGCGGAAAGCGTCATCTGACCACCTTTCGGCGCAGCAGGATTCACATAATCAAAGTGATCAAAGTTAAAAGCATACTTAGGTTCGCCGAGTACGGCGAAAGCGTAGCTTTCTTTGATTTCCTGGGCCTGGGCGCCAGCGCTAACCAGTGCGACAAGCAGAAGTATTACGCGCGCAATCATCTGAAAGCGGTTTCCTTATCGTATTGCCCGCTGCAAACCGGCAGGCGTTTCGCTGAATAATAAGTGACGTTGCGTCTGATGTGAATCCGTTAAAACCGTAAGGGGACTACCATTCAGGCACGGAAGGCGCCGACATCCACAGCACGAAATCTTTTAGGGGTAAAGGACGGCTAATCCAGTACCCCTGCAAGTAATTAACACCGTGATCGCGTAGCCAACGGGCCTGCTCCGGCGTTTCAACGCCCTCGGCCACCGTCAGCATATTCAGGCGTCTGGAGAGCGTCAGCACGGTATCCAGAACCGGAGACGTGACGGTTTCCGTGCCGATCGCCTGGATAAAGCCGCGATCGATTTTCAGATAATCTAAAGTAAATCGCTCCAGATAAATCAGGGCGCTATGGCCTGTACCGAAATCATCTATAGCGATTTCAAACCCGGCGGAATGCAGCCATTCGAACAGTTTGGCCGCTTCATACTGCTGGAGCATATCGCGTTCAGTGATTTCCAGCACGATATGAAAATGGTGCGCGGGCAGGGCGTCCCTGAGCCGGTGCATATCCTCTTTAAAACTGTCGCTGTGCAGATGTTCCGGCGCGATGTTAATGCCAAATTTGGCACCGACGGGCATCACCTTCTGTAACGTGGGCGCGTCGCGGGCGATCAGCTCGAACAGATGCTGCGTTAACGGTACGATAAGTTGCTGCGCTTCGGCATAGTGGATAAAGGCATCCGGCGGAATCTCGCCTGCCGTAGGGTGACGCCAGCGCAGTAAGACTTCAAGCCCGGTGACGCTCAGCGTACGAGTATCGACGACGGGCTGATAAACCACATAAAACTGCTCGTGTTTGATTGCCGTTAAAATCTCTTTGCCCGGTCGCGTCCGGAGGACATAGATAAAGTAACAGATAAACCCTGCTACGATGCCGCTAATGCAGCCCAGCATCAACGCATACCACAAGTCATTGTAGGTCCAGCTATCGGCATAAAGCCGTATTTTAAGCGGCAGGCCGTTGATAGTTGCCAGTCGTGATGGCGTGCCCGGCAGCTCCGCGACAGTCAGTAGACGCGAAGAAAAGGTCGACAGAGCGGTATTGCCGACAATCAGCGCGATGCCGTTAAAATCATCCTGGCGCGTGGTATAGAGTAAGTAGGGCGTCAGGTTAATATTCAGCGATGTGAATACGCCGCTGTCATTTAATAATGGGTTTCGATACCAAATCACCATTGTCGGTTTGTTGGGCATCATTGGCGTGCCGGGCAGAATCGCCATAGCAACGTCTTTGCGGATATCTATATCCGGTACCAGTTGCTGAAGCGGCATATTCATGGCGCCAGTGGCGGAAGAGCAGAACACTTTTTTATCTTTAATCAATAAGAAGGCGCGGACATTAAGGCTAAAAGCGGCTCTTGAGGTGAGTTCTGCGCCAACCTGCTGACAGGTGTTGATCGTCAACGGTTGAAGAATATCGGTGGTGGCTTTCAGGTCGGCGAAATAGCTGGCCAGGTAATGTTGTACATCAGAAAGGAGCGTATTGTATTTAACATCCCGTTTATGCCACGACAGGAAAAATTGCAGGCTACCAATAAGTAATGCTGCCGCTATCCCCGTAATGATACAGGTAAGCAGGATTTTCCGACCGGAAGAGGAGTCGCGTGTTAGCATAATTCCTGGTGTGACCTGAAAAGGCGGATGCCGGTTAAACTGGTTGATTTATAAGACTATAGCCTGGATTACCCCGGATAGTCATGCTTTTCTGTGATGCGCAGGAAAGCGTATTGTCGCAGTAGCCGTTGGCGGAAACGACCTGAATGTCTGATGGCGCTATGTTTATCAGGCCTACGTTCGTGTGTTGTAGGCTGGATAAGACGCCACACGTCGCTATTCGGCAAAACGGATTCAGAAGGGATAATAAGCAAAAACACTGCCGAAGCAGTGTTTTTTATGTCGTCTCATCAGGTAAGCCAAGGGAGGTGCTGCCTGATGAAGATTAACTGCGGCTCAGAACTCGACGCGCTTCATTATAGCGTTTTTTCCAGTACGGTTCGTTCATACTGGAGATAATGACGCCGCTACTGGTAGACGCATGGACAAACTGGTTATTGCCGATATAAATACCGACATGACGACCAGTGGAACCGGCGCGGAACAGAACCAGATCGCCCGTACGCAGGTTATTGCGTGAAACCGCTTTGCCCATTTCCTGCTGTTCATAGGTTGAACGCGGAAGCTCTAAACCAAACTGTTCACGGAAGGTGCGCTGTACAAAGCTGGAACAGTCGACGCCTTTCTTGGTGCTGCCGCCCAGGCGGTAACGCACGCCTTTCCAGTCAGCATACTGATCCATAATCCGCGACTTAACGTCGAGGTTACGCACCATATTTTCAAATTCATCCTGAGAGGCTTGCAGTGAAGAGCTATCGCTATTGCCCACAGCATGCGTCTCAGAATGCATATTCTTTGCGGTATTGGTGGTTGTGCTACAAGCAGAAAGCAGAACCGCAACTGCAATCGCAGGAATCCCGCGCAAAATATATCTCAAAATCGGTTGAGATTTGACCATGTTGTTTGTTTTCCCTTGAAGTCCTTAACGATAAATATCGTTATAAAAATGCCAAACGTGATGAGACTAATTACCTGCACAGCTTGAGACAATTCTTTGTGCACAAATCTGTGGCGGAACGCACAAATTTATTCGCAATGAGAATAATTATCTGGCGAGGCAAAACGAGTTTGAGATTACCCGATTGTTGCTGTCATTGCGAGCGATTTCGCGTGATTTTTTATAAGAATTTATGATACGAAAAGTGAACTATCAGCACGGGTCAAATTAAACGCAAATCGTTTAAAAATCGGGCAACCTATTCATTTTGTAGAGGAATAATATGACCGAAAAATGATGGGCTGGGGGAATATCATCATAAATTACCTTCAACGATGTAAAATTATCGCTGAAGGTAATGTTAATGGCATGGGTTATTTGTTTGAGATTTGTTTATTTCCGCCCGGGAGATAATTCTCAAAAAGCGCTATCGCCCGGTCGCTGAGCGGGGTCATCAGCCACCAGGGGAGGCCAATCAAAATAACCGTGAGCGAACCGACCACAATATCGGTGAACCAGTGAGCGCCAATCATAACGCGCGGAAACGAGAAAACCACAAATATAATAAGGGCGATGATCCCCGCCGTTTTGCCGAAATAACGCAGCATAAAGGCGGAAAATATCAGCAGCATCATACCGTGATCGCCTGGGAAACTGTCTTTTGACGCGTCTTTTGTCGGGATGTGCAGCAACTCGCTGACGCGATAAATATGCTCAAAAGAGAGCGTTGGGCTGGCGCGCTTGACGGGGATCAGCGCCTGACCGAGTTGGTTAAGCACCACCGCTGTTAGCAGCATGACCAATCCGATTATCACAATGTGCCGCCGGCCCGACGCGTCTTCTTTTAGCCAGAAACTGAGCATCAGTCCGCCCATCGCCAGCAGCGAACAGCCGTCAAACGCCCGATTATTGGTAATAGCGACCCACCAGAGGAACGCGTGGCTTTCCACCAGTTTCTGGTTAAAGAAGTGGAATATGCCGAAATCAATGGTGAACCAGAAGCCGTGATTGACGGGAAGATACCATGACAAAAACAGCGCCAGACCGGCGGCATTAAGCAGAATTATCAAGGAATAGCGGGTTTTCATCGTCATTTCGCCATAGTTTTTAAACGGTGGCAACCTTACGCGTGCGTCGCTAAACGAAGCTTCAACAAGGCCGTCTGTAACGTATTCCAGTCGGTTTCTGTGTTTGAGATAAGTTCAACCCGGCTATCCGGCGGCGCGACACTCTGTGTTTCGATGTGCAGGTCATCGCCCTGGCGATTGATGCGTACCAGCCCCTCTTGTATGCGCATAACGCCTTTCACCCGGCCCACCGGCGCCAGACGAGCCCATTCGAGGAGGCCAATGGTGTCAAACACGGTATCGGCATCGAAAATCCAGCCGCAGGCCTGATGACCCTGTCCGCTATTGAGGCTGCGTCGCCAGCGCTGCTGTGCGGGCAGATTTAGCGCGGCGAGTCCTTTTTTACTGGCATGAGTGTGAGAATGCGCGGCGCTGGCCGGCAGTTCCGCCAGATTTTGTCGCGGTAAATCCAGAAGCTTACCATCTATCTGTCCATGTTCGGCATGAATCAGTTGACGATCGCCGTCGTACTGTCGCCACCACTGTTGCAGGGCGGCATCGCTCTGCGCCGTGGCGCGGTCGGTTTTATTGGCGATGATAATATCGGCTGAGGCGAGCTGATCGCGGAAATTTTCATTGGCGACGCTCTGTTGGTCCAGTAGCAGGCGAGGGTCCAGGATGCAGAGCGTGGCGCGTAAATCAATCCACGGCTCATAAACTGGCGCAGTTAATAAATCCAGAATCTGTTTTGGGTGCCCCAGTCCGGTTGGTTCAATCAGCAACCGGTCAGGTTTGCCCTGGCGCAGCAGCGTGTTGAGCCCCACCTGCATAGGCAATCCGTTGACGCAGCACATGCAGCCGCCGGGAATCTCTTTTAGCAGTGCGCCGCTGTCGGCAAGCAGCGCGCCGTCAATACCCACTTCACCAAATTCATTAACCAGGACGGCCCACTTTTCAGCCGGATCTTTATGAGCTAATAAATGAAGGATAGAGGTGGTTTTTCCGCTACCGAGAAATCCAGTAATAAGATTGGTTTTGGTCACGTCAGCTCCAGAATATTGATACAACATAACAACTTTAATAATCCTGGCGAATAAACGTGAAAAAGAGAAGCGCTGAGTTGACGAAGTCGTGCTTCTGCCATCTTAAGAGCAGAAAATGTTAAATTTTTAACGTTTCTCTTGCCTGGTGCAGAACAGTCAATAAATAAAAGGGGCAGACTGCGCCCTGGGGCGCAGCCGAAAAATGTGAAACTTAATCCGCGCGCCCCATATAACGGCGCTCTTCGATATGAATGCGGATTTTCTCACCTGCGCTCAGGTATTCGGGAACCTGAATCACCAGACCGGTGCTTAATGTCGCGGGTTTGTTACGTGCGCTGGCGGACGCTCCTTTAATACCCGGCGCGGTTTCGACGATTTCCAGATCCACGGTCTGCGGAAGCTCTAGCGCCAGCAGTTGGCCGTCCCAGGTCAGAACCTGCATATCCGGCATTCCGCCTTCAGGCATAAACAACAACTCTTCTTCAATCTGATCTTTGGTGAAGGTATACGGCGTATAGTCTTCTTTATCCATGAACACATATTCGTTGCCATCGACATAAGAAAAGTCAACGCCGCGACGGCTCAGGGTGACGGTATCAACGATATCGTCGCCTTTGAAACGTTCTTCCACTTTCAGACCGGTGCGGACATCGGAAAAGCGCATTTTATACAGTGTGGCGGCGCCACGGGCGGTAGGCGACTGAATGTCGATATCTTTCACAATCAGCAATTTGCCGTTGTAGTTCAGTACCATACCTTTTTTGATTTCGTTCGCTCTTGGCATCGAGGAGATCCTGTTGTAGAGATTATCTAAAATATCGCGTAAAACTACTCGCGCCGGGCCGTCCAGGCAAGTGGAATTGTCACTTTTGCTGGTGCAAAAAAGGTGATACTGTTCGCCCGCTTTCCGCTCCGCGTTCAACGAGAATAGGCGATGGCATGTCGCCTGGAGGGGGGAAGTGTGCTGTGTTGTCCCTTCTGTTTCCAGCCTTGTCTTCGGAATGTCTGAGGACAGGCCTGATCATGATGACGTCCACATTTTAAATCTGGATTTTTCTTTGGACAAATTCTGTTATCTTTCATTTGGTTATAAATAGAGGGGCTGAGCATGGACTGTCGTAGCGGTTGTGGCGCTTGCTGTATTGCGCCTTCAATTTCGTCGCCGATACCCGGAATGCCGAATGGCAAGCCGATGAATACCAGATGCGTGCAGCTTTCGGAAGATAACTTGTGCCTTATCTTTGGCTCGCCTTTACGCCCAAAAGTGTGCTCTGGTTTGCAACCGACAGGGGACATGTGTTTAACGACCCGGGAAGAGGCCATTATTTATTTGCTGGAACTCGAACAGAAAACCTTACCATGAGCTAAGAGCCTATCCCAGTAGGCGTAATTGTTGAAGCCAGTTTGGGGTCGGCCAGCGCGCAGAAACCGGAGCGTACACGTAGTACGTGAGGATTTCGAGCACTGCCCGGTCTCAAAATGGCGAATAAAATAGCCTAATGCGATAGGCTCTAAGCCAGCCGCTTTTGATAAATGTGCAGGGGCTTACGTTATATCCCGAAATAGTCTGCAAAAGCTGCGCATCAAATTACCTCCTTTTACCATTAAATAGCGTAATACATGCTTCCCTTATTTCGTGGCTTCTGAAGCGGTAGATGTCGCCGCTCAACCCCGTTGGTGCCTGAACGTGTACCGAACAAACCGTCACATAAAACAAAAACGATCAATTTTATTTATATGATAGTTTTTATCTATTAAAAAGAGGAATTTTGATCGATTTTAATTATTTATAACGATCGATATCATGAATTTGATAGTTTATATCTATCATTGATGTATTTACCGATCGATATAACCAGTGTGAATGTGTTGTTATTTTCCTTTAAAATACTCGAATTCTTATGTGTGGGTTTTATCTTATGAAGAAATATACGTTCGCAGCCAGGGCGTTTATTTTTACGCTGGTGTTGCTTTTTGTTATTTCAGTATTCGGGTTGACTATTAGCGTTTTAAAAGGGATGTGAAATGCGGGGAGAAAATAGTGAAATTGATTTAGTCGACGTTTCCTTATTCCTTATAAGAAAATGGCTAAGTATCGTGATCGCTACCTTTATTTTTGTCGCCATTGGCTATGTTTTTGTGAGCGTGCAGCATGATACAAAGGTTGTGAGTATTACGATCAAACCTAATCTGGATACGCCTGCTACCTATGCGTTATGTGGCTATACTAATGATATTCAATGTAAAACAACGGTTATCCTTAACCAGTTTAGCCGTTTCTTGCCTGCGAACTATAAAAATAAAATAAGTTTTGACGCGAAAAAACAGCTTGTTCTTTTTAAGGCGCAGGGGAGGGAAGAAAGGGTCAATAATATTATTTCCACCCTGAAAAATAGTGTCGATAAAATGGCAGCATGGTATATCGATGATGGTGACATTAAACGTTATAGTGTGCATAAAAATATGTTACAAACGGAAACATATGCAAAGCTATCATTGTTGTCGGAGGCGGTTAAAAATAATGCTAACATTGAAGTGATAGATGTTGCTGTAACACCAAAATATAAGATGCGGCTGGTGTTGGTCCTTTGCGGGCTGATGGGCGTAATTTTCTCAATAACCGGTCTTTTATGTAGGAGGGCGCTTACAGAATATCGTATTGAGAAAAAGACAATGAATGACCGTGCATGAACATTGCGCAGAGATAAACTCTGCGCTGAAATGTGTCGAAGAGTAAAAGTATCAGGCTTGCAAGTTAAACATCTTTAATACGCGCCAGGCAGAACATGGTGGCGACAATCATAACTAACGCAAACCAGAAGACCGCATGATAATTCCAGATTTCTGCGGCGATTCCCGCCAACGAACCGGCAATGATCCAGCCGACGCGAATGGTATTGGTATACAGCGTGGTGGCTGAACCCGCCTGGCCTGGCATGAGATCCTGAAAATAGAGCATGCCAATCCCGCCAAGAATGCCGATGTAAATCGCGTTCAGCAACTGCAAGCCGAGCAACGTTGCCGGCGTGTGCGCCAGCAACATCCCCGCATAAAAGCACAGTCCGGCGACAACGGCGATGCACATTAACAGGCGTTTTCCCAACCGTTTGGCGAAGTAACCTGCAATCAGCATTGTGGGAATCTCCAGCCCGGCGGCGGTGCCCATCATCACGCCTGCAAGTTTTTCCGGAAGATGTAGCTCATTGATGATAAACAGCGGCATATTAATGATATACAGGCTGTTAGTTCCCCACATTAACGTACAGATGACAAACAGCAACAGCGTATCGCGGCGATTACGACGCGGTGCTTCCAGCGTGCCGGTCGCCAGCGGCGCGTCTTTGCGCATTGACGGTAAAAAGAACCACACCATGACGCCGCAGACGATAAAAGCTACCGCCGCGCTCAAATACATCACCGTAAAGCTAAAACCCATCGCCAGCGCATAGGCCAGCGGCGGCCCAATGACCCAGGCCAATGAGACCTGGGCGCGGAGGATTGAGCTGAACATCACCGCTTCACGACCTGTACGATCGGCATGTTCACGGGCAAGCGCAAACATCTGCGGGTTGGCGGTAGAGCCGAAGCTACTGAGAAAGACGCCGATAAACAGCAAAATAAAGTAGTTGCGGTTCCAGGCAAACAACACGCAGGCCAACATGCCCAGCACGCAACAGAAAACGATCAGTTTCTTGCGATCGTCTTTTTTATCTGAGCGACCCGCCAGAAACTGGCTCACGATAATGCCGATAACCGCGCTGCCGGTAAAAAAGAATCCCACCATGCCGGGGCGGGCGTGAACCTCATCCGTCAGAAAAATACTGAGCGTCGGCGTCTGTAGCGCACCGGCAATACCGGTGAGAAAAGCGACGATCAAAAAGGCGGTAGACGTCAGGTCAAACGATTTGGGCGCAGCGGCGGCGGGACTGTTGTGCATGTTTCTATATCAGTGGTGTGAAGAGAGGCGGAGTTTACGCTGCCCGTCAGAAAATAAACAGGCGTCTGAATCAAAATCGACACGAAAAATCAAAATAGCATTCCAGTTTGTTACCAGGGCGTGCTAACGCAAGCTGAAAGAAAAAAGCTGAAGCCTTTTATGCGTCAGCTATTGAGGGGCTGTTGGAGAAAAAATGTGCTTTACCTCAAAAAATTGCTACAAAACCGGTAACTTTTCTTGCGTGCTGAAGCAGAAAGATCCAGACTTCTTGAAACGTTTCAGCGCGATCTGGTTTTTTTGACAACTCAGATTGGCGCTTTTTTTCTCATAGTGGCTGAATCGTTTCAATTCAGCAGGAGAGGAGACACATGTTCCAGTTATCGGTTCAGGACATTCATCCGGGCGAGCAGGCCGGAAATAAAGAAGAGGCCATCCGGCAAATCGCCGCCGCGTTAGCGCAGGCGGGGAATGTGGCGGGCGGCTATGTTGACGGTATGCTGGCGCGCGAACAGCAAACCTCGACCTTTCTTGGCAATGGTATTGCGATTCCCCATGGCACAACAGACACGCGCGATCAGGTGCTGAAAACCGGCGTCCAGGTCTTTCAATTTCCGCAGGGCGTTATCTGGGGAGAAGGCCAGGTCGCCTACGTGGCGATTGGTATTGCCGCCAGTTCGGACGAACACCTCGGCCTGCTGCGTCAGCTGACGCATGTGCTAAGCGATGACTCCGTGGCTGAGCAGCTGAAATCCGCGACAACGGCGGAAGAGCTGCGCGCATTGCTGATGGGCGAGAAGCAAAGTGAACAATTAAAACTTGATAACGAGACGATGACGCTGGATGTCATCGCCAGCTCGCTGGTCACATTGCAGGCGCTAAATGCGGCGCGTCTGAAAGAGGCGGGAGCGGTTGATGCGGCGTTCGTCGCAAAAACGATTAACGATAGTCCGATGAATCTGGGACAAGGCATCTGGCTGAACGACAGCGCGGAAGGCAATTTGCGCAGCGCTGTTGCGGTAAGCCGCGCGACCCAGGCGTTTGACGTGGAGGGTGAAAAAGCAGCCTTATTAGTCACTGTCGCGATGAACGACGAGCAGCCGATTGCCGTGCTAAAACGCCTCGGCGACCTGTTGCTGAACAATAAAGCCGATCGTCTGCTGAGCGCTGACGCCGCGACGCTGCTGGCGTTGCTGACCAGTGATGATGCGCTGACGGATGACGTACTGAGCGCGGAATTTGTAGTGCGTAATGAGCATGGTCTCCATGCCCGTCCGGGCACCATGCTGGTGAATACGATTAAACAATTTAACAGTGAAATTACCGTGACAAACCTTGATGGAACCGGCAAACCGGCAAACGGACGTAGTCTGATGAAAGTGGTGGCATTGGGCGTGAAGAAAGGCCATCGTCTGCGCTTTACCGCGCAGGGTGAAGATGCTGAACAGGCGCTGAAAGCAATTGGCGATGCGATCGCCGCCGGTCTCGGGGAGGGCGCATAATGAGCAGGCGTGTCGCCACCATTACCCTTAATCCGGCTTATGATCTGGTTGGGTTTTGCCCTGAAATCGAACGCGGCGAAGTGAACCTGGTGAAAACCACGGGTCTGCACGCGGCGGGCAAAGGCATTAACGTTGCCAAAGTGCTGAAAGACTTAGGCATCGACGTCACCGTCGGCGGTTTTCTCGGTAAAGATAACCAGGACGGTTTTCAGCAATTGTTCAGCGAACTGGGTATCGCTAACCGCTTTCAGGTGGTTCAGGGCCGGACCCGCATCAACGTGAAGCTGACGGAAAAAGATGGCGAAGTGACCGACTTCAACTTTTCCGGCTTTGACGTGACTCCCGCAGACTGGGAACGCTTTGTTAACGACTCCCTGAGCTGGCTGGGTCAGTTCGATATGGTCTGCGTCAGCGGTAGCTTACCGGCTGGCGTGAGTCCGGAAGCGTTCACCGACTGGATGACGCGTCTGCGCAGCCAGTGTCCATGCATTATCTTTGATAGTAGCCGTGAAGCGTTAGTCGCCGGTCTTAAAGCTGCGCCGTGGCTGGTGAAACCGAATCGCCGCGAACTGGAAATTTGGGCGGGTCGTAAGCTCCCGGAAATGAAAGATGTGATTGATGCGGCGCACGCGTTACGCGAACAGGGTATCGCCCATGTGGTGATTTCGCTGGGGGCGGAAGGCGCGCTGTGGGTTAACGCCTCAGGAGAATGGATCGCTAAACCACCGGCGGTTGACGTGGTAAGTACCGTCGGCGCAGGCGATTCCATGGTTGGCGGATTGATTTACGGCCTGCTGATGCGCGAGTCCAGCGAACATACGCTGCGTCTGGCGACGGCGGTTGCCGCGCTGGCGGTCAGCCAGAGCAATGTGGGTATTACCGATCGTCCTCAGTTGGCCGCAATGATGGCGCGTGTCGACTTACAACCGTTTAACTGACAGCAGGAGAGGCATAATGAAAACGCTGCTGATAATTGACGCTAATCTCGGCCAGGCTCGCGCTTACATGGCGAAAACCCTGCTTGGAGCGGCGGCGCATAAAGCAAATCTGGAAATTATCGATAATCCAAATGATGCTGAGCTGGCGATCGTGTTGGGCGAATCTCTGCCGAACGACAATGCTCTGAACGGCAAAAAGGTTTGGCTGGGGGATATTGGTCGCGCCGTCGCGCATCCGGAACTGTTTCTGAGTGAAGCCAAAAGCCATGCGACCCCTTACAGCGCCCCTGCTGCGGCTGCTCCTGCGGCGAGCGGCGGTCCGAAACGCGTGGTCGCGGTAACGGCCTGCCCGACCGGCGTCGCCCATACTTTTATGGCGGCTGAAGCCATTGAAACAGAAGCGAAAAAACGCGGCTGGTGGGTAAAAGTCGAAACGCGCGGCTCCGTGGGGGCCGGCAATGCCATCACCCCGGAAGAGGTGGCGGAAGCGGATTTAGTGATTGTGGCGGCGGATATCGAAGTGGATCTGGCGAAGTTTGCCGGTCTCCCGATGTACCGCACGTCGACCGGCCTGGCGCTGAAAAAGACGGCGCAGGAGCTGGATAAAGCCGTAGCGGAAGCAACGCCGTATCAACCGGCGGGTAAGGCATCGCAAGCGGCGACCGAAGGGAAGAAAGAGAGCGCTGGCGCATACCGGCATCTATTGACGGGCGTTTCTTACATGCTGCCTATGGTGGTTGCCGGGGGACTGTGTATTGCACTTTCCTTCGCCTTTGGTATTGAAGCCTTTAAGGTGCCGGACACGCTGGCGGCGGCGCTGATGCAGATTGGCGGCGGTTCGGCGTTTGCGCTGATGGTGCCGGTACTGGCGGGTTATATCGCTTTCTCCATCGCGGATCGCCCAGGCCTTACGCCGGGTCTGATTGGCGGTATGCTGGCGGTTAGCACCGGTTCCGGTTTTATCGGCGGGATCATTGCCGGCTTCCTTGCCGGGTATATGGCGAAGCTTATCAGTACCAAACTGAAACTTCCGCAAAGTATGGAAGCGCTGAAGCCAATCCTGATCATCCCGTTAATTTCCAGTCTGGTGGTGGGGCTGGCGATGATTTACCTGATCGGTAAACCGGTTGCCGGGATTCTGGAAGGGCTCACCCACTGGCTGCAAACCATGGGAACCGCAAACGCAGTGCTGTTGGGCGCGATTCTCGGCGGGATGATGTGTACCGACATGGGCGGCCCGGTGAACAAAGCGGCGTATGCGTTTGGCGTTGGTCTGCTGAGTACGCAAACTTACGCGCCGATGGCGGCGATCATGGCCGCAGGTATGGTACCGCCGTTAGCGCTGGGTCTGGCGACGATGGTGGCGCGCCGTAAGTTCGACAAAGCGCAGCAGGAAGGCGGTAAAGCGGCGTTGGTGCTGGGGCTGTGCTTTATCACTGAAGGCGCTATTCCGTTTGCGGCGCGCGACCCGATGCGTGTACTGCCGTGCTGTATCGTTGGCGGCGCGTTGACCGGGGCCATTTCTATGGCGGTAGGCGCAAAATTGATGGCGCCGCATGGCGGTCTGTTTGTTCTGCTTATCCCAGGCGCAATTACGCCGGTATTGGGATACCTGCTGGCAATTGTGGCCGGTACGCTGGTGGCAGGGCTGGCTTATGCCGTCCTGAAACGTCCGGAGACGGAAGTCGCGGCAAAAGCGGCGTAAGAGAAACACGCTAAAAAAGGCAGAGCGCGCTCTGCCTTTTTTATTGCCTGAGCGTCAGGCCATCACTTCGGCAATTTGCTGGGCTTTTAACCACGCAATCTCTTCCGCCCAGATATCAGGATTAATGGTCTCCAGTATCAGCGGAATACCGTCAAAACGCGCATCCTGCATAATCCAACGAAACGCATCGTGGCCGATATTGCCTTCACCCAGACTGTGATGGCGGTCAACGCGGCTACCGAATGCGCTTTTGGCGTCGTTAAGGTGCATTCCGCGCAAATACTGAAATCCGACAATTTTCCCGAATTCGGCGAATGTTTTTTCGCACGCCTCTGGCGTACGCAGATCGTATCCGGCGGCAAAGGCATGGCAGGTATCGATACAGACGCCAACGCGCGACTTATCTTCCACGCCATCGATGATGGCGGCTAACTGTTCAAACTCAAACCCCAGATTACTGCCCTGACCGGCTGTATTTTCGATAACCGCCGTAACGCCCTCGGTCTGCGCGAGGGCGATATTGATAGATTCCGCGATCCGCGCCAGGCAATCCTCCTGTGCAATCTGCATCAGATGGCTACCGGGATGAAAATTAAGCAAGGTTAAGCCGAGTTGTTCACAGCGCTGCATTTCATCGAGAAAGGCATCGCGTGATTTTTCCAGCGCTTCACTGACCGGATGGCCCAGATTAATCAGGTAACTATCGTGGGGAAGGATTTGCGCCGCCGAAAAATGATACTTTTCACAGGCGATTTTAAAGTCATCAATGACCTGGGGAGTAAGGGGGGCGGCACGCCACTGACGCTGGTTTTTTGTGAAAAGCGCAAAGGCCGTTGCGCCAATTTCAGCCGCGCGGGCAGGGGCGTTAGCCAGACCGCCAGCAGCGCTGACGTGCGCTCCGATGTATTTCATAAAAGACTCCTGTTAAACCCGCTAACGGTTCATTACGAACGCTATGATAACGGGTTAACAGGCGTGAAACGTAATAATTTATGCGATAAGGCTATGGATTAGGACGTTAATGGCGCCACCGCCAATAATCAGCCAGGCGAATAATGCCAGCGCCATCAGCAGCGGTTTCGCCCCCGCTTTTTTCAATGCGCTAACGTGAGTGGTCAGACCCAGCGCCGCCATTGCCATCGCCAGCAGCACCGTGTCCAGCGTCACCAGCATATCCACCACGGCTTTCGGCAGCAGGTGGAAAGAGTTGAAGATCGCCACTACGATGAAGAAAATAGCAAACCACGGAATGGTAATTTTGCTTTTTTCCGCGCCGGTCGCTGGTGAAAGCTGTTTAACGCGCGCCGCCAGAATGATCAGGAACGGAGCCAGCATCATGACACGCAGCATCTTAGCGATAACTGCCGCATTTTCCGCATCCGGACTAACAGCGTGACCCGCTGCGACCACTTGCGCGACTTCATGCATGGTTGAGCCGATATAGATGCCGTAAGTTTCCGGGCTGAACCAGTGCGCCAGCAGCGGATACATTGCCGGGTAAAGGAAAATAGCGATGGTGCCGAAAATAACGACAGTCGCGACGGCTACAGTAACCTTACTGGCTTCCGCTTTTACCACCGGTTCTGTCGCCAGTACCGCCGCCGCGCCGCAGATACTGCTACCGGCGCCAATCAGCCAGCTGGTATGCCTGTCCAGACCAAAGACTTTTTGGCCTAAGAAGCAGGCCAGCATGAACGTGCTGGAAAGCGTTAATACGTCAATCACAATACCGCTAATACCCACGTCGGCGATTTGTGAAAAGGTAAGGCGGAAGCCGTAAAGGATAATCCCTAAACGCAGTAAATGTTGTTTTGCAAACAGCACGCCGCCGTCGCATTGTTTCCATATTTGTGGATAGACGGTATTCCCGATAACCATACCCAGCAGGATAGCCAGGGTCAGGGCGCTGAACCCCGCGCCTGCAACGGCAGGGATAGCGCCGCCCCACAGGGCGACTCCTGTAATGACGGCGCTCAGAGCGAGCCCCGGTATAAAATGCCACATTGTACGACGATGATTCTGCAAGGTGAGTTCTGTCATAACCTTCTCCTGTATATGGACAATAAGGTTACGGTGATCTGGTTTAAAAATAAAATTGATTATATATTTATAATTAATCTTTATAAGTGGTAAGTGAAACGCTATCGGTGGGATACGACTATGCATATTACGCTACGACAACTTGAAGTGTTTGCTGAAGTACTGAAAAGCGGTTCAACAACCCAGGCGTCGGTCATGCTGTCATTATCGCAGTCCGCCGTTAGCGCCGCGCTCACCGATCTGGAAGGTCAGCTCGGCGTACAGTTGTTTGATCGGGTGGGGAAACGGCTGGTGGTCAACGAACATGGGCGCTTGTTATATCCGCGCGCGCTGGCATTGCTGGAGCAAGCGGTAGAAATTGAGCAGCTATTTCGTGAAGATAACGGCGCGATACGGGTTTATGCCAGTAGCACCATCGGCAATTACATTTTACCCGCCATGATTGCCCGCTATCGCCAGCATTATCCGGCCTTGCCGCTGGAGCTCAGCGTGGGAAACAGCCAGGACGTGATTAACGCGGTGCTGGATTTTCGGGTTGATATCGGCCTGATTGAAGGACCATGTCACAGTACAGAGATTATCTCTGAGCCGTGGCTGGAAGATGAGCTGGTGGTCTTTGCCGCGCCGTCCTCGCCGCTGACGCAGGGGCCGGTGACGCTGGAACAGCTTGCGGCATCCCCATGGATTTTACGCGAGCGCGGTTCCGGTACGCGGGAAATTGTCGATTATTTGCTGTTGTCGCATTTGCCGCGCTTTCATATGGCGATGGAGTTGGGGAATTCAGAAGCGATCAAACATGCGGTGCGTCATGGACTGGGGATAAGCTGTTTATCGCGCCGGGTGATTGCTGAACAACTCCAGGCGGGAACCCTGGGCGAAGTCGCGGTGCCGTTACCGCGCCTGGTGCGCACGTTGTGGCGTGTTCATCATCGGCAGAAACATCTTTCTAACGCGTTGCAGCGTTTTTTGAGTTACTGTGAATAAAGGTGAAGAGGAGGGCTGCCCGGGCGGCATCGCCATTTTTAGTATCCGCTTACGTATACGTTATTCTCTGCTTTACTTATAATCCGTGGCCGGTCATGAAGGTCTCTTATAACCGCGCATTTGTGTCGGAAGGATAGTATTTCGTCTGTTACAATCGCGCCTCATTTTTTGGATGGATAGCATTTCCACATGGGTTCCAAAACTAAAACCACAGAAGCGCCCGCGCTACGTCGCGAATTAAAGGCGCGTCACCTGACGATGATTGCCATTGGCGGCTCCATCGGGACAGGTCTTTTCGTTGCATCTGGTGCGACAATTTCTCAGGCGGGGCCAGGCGGCGCGCTGTTTTCTTATATTCTGATTGGTTTGATGGTCTACTTCCTGATGACCAGTCTTGGCGAGCTGGCGGCCTATATGCCGGTATCTGGCTCGTTTGCGACATATGGTCAGAACTATGTGGAAGAAGGCTTTGGTTTCGCGCTGGGCTGGAACTACTGGTACAACTGGGCGGTGACTATCGCTGTTGACCTGGTTGCCGCACAATTGGTGATGGGCTGGTGGTTCCCGGACACGCCGGGCTGGATCTGGAGCGCGCTATTCCTCTGCGTCATTTTCTTGCTGAACTACATTTCTGTACGTGGTTTTGGCGAGGCGGAGTACTGGTTCTCGTTAATTAAAGTCGCGACCGTTATTATCTTCATCATCGTTGGCGTAGCGATGATTATCGGTATCTTTAAAGGTGTCGAGCCGGTCGGCTGGAGCAACTGGACGACCGGCGATGCGCCTTTCGCTGGCGGTTTTGCGGCAATGATTGGCGTCGCGATGATCGTGGGCTTCTCTTTCCAGGGAACTGAGCTGATTGGTATTGCCGCCGGGGAATCTGAAAACCCGGAGAAGAATATTCCACGCGCGGTGCGTCAGGTGTTCTGGCGTATTCTGCTGTTTTATGTTTTCGCGATTTTGATTATCAGCCTGATCATTCCTTATACCGATCCAAATCTGCTGCGTAACGACGTCAAAGACATTAGCGTCAGTCCGTTTACCTTAGTGTTCCAGCATGCGGGCTTGTTGTCTGCGGCGGCGATAATGAATGCGGTTATCCTGACGGCGGTACTGTCTGCGGGTAACTCCGGGATGTATGCCTCGACCCGTATGCTCTACACCCTGGCCTGTGACGGTAAGGCCCCGCGTATTTTTGCGAAATTGTCCCGCGGCGGCGTACCGCGCAATGCGCTTTATGCCACCACCGTGATTGCCGGTCTTTGCTTTTTGACCTCAATGTTCGGCAACCAGACGGTCTATCTGTGGCTGTTGAACACCTCCGGTATGACGGGCTTCATCGCCTGGCTGGGGATTGCCATTAGCCATTATCGCTTCCGTCGCGGTTACGTGTTACAAGGGTATGATGTGAATGATTTGCCGTACCGTTCCGGGTTCTTCCCGCTGGGGCCGATTTTCGCCTTTGTACTGTGCCTGATTATTACGTTGGGGCAGAACTATGAAGCGTTCCTGAAAGATACCATCGACTGGGGCGGCGTCGCGGCGACCTATATCGGTATTCCGCTGTTCCTGCTTATCTGGTTCGGCTACAAGCTGATAAAAGGTACGCATTTCGTGCGCTATAGCGAAATGCACTTCCCGGAACGCGTTAAAAAGTAACGCGGTATTCTCGTCATAGGCCGGATAGGCTTTATGCCGCTATCCGGCACGGACAGCCTGAACCTGACCCTTCTAACCCTCTCATTCGAGAGGGTTTTTTGTTTTTTCTTTATGATTGGTTCAAATGACATAATTATTAACAATTAAATTGATAATTATTATCGTTTGCTTTATCGTTACGCTCGAAATCAGAAAGGATGAAGATTCGGGCGCGACCGTCACTAATGAGCCCGACTCGCCTGCATAAAAAGAGTTCGCCGTGATAACCGTTATCGCAGGCGAAACGTAATGCGTTGTGAGCGATAACCGATTTTTTTGTCGTATTTACCTCATGGAGAAATGGAATGTTTAGGTTTAACCCTTTCGTTCGGGTAGGGCTTTGTATGTCCGCAGTTACGTTGGCCTGGCCGGTTGCCGCGGCAACGGATGATGGTGAAACCATGGTCGTTACCGCGTCCGCCATCGAACAAAATCTGAAAGATGCGCCAGCAAGTATCAGCGTCATTACCCAACAAGATTTACAGCGCAGGCCCGTGCAAAACCTGAAAGATGTCCTGAAAGAGGTGCCGGGCGTACAGCTCACTAACGAAGGGGATAACCGTAAAGGCGTGAGTATTCGTGGTCTGGACAGCAGTTATA
The DNA here is from genome assembly GCF_017572645.1 of Salmonella sp. 32100201201700099SM. NCBI lineage: Bacteria > Pseudomonadati > Pseudomonadota > Gammaproteobacteria > Enterobacterales > Enterobacteriaceae > Salmonella > Salmonella sp. 32100201201700099SM. The sequence goes on from NZ_JAGERQ010000012.1 coordinate 35,300, forward strand.
CGCTGATCCTGATCGACGGTAAGCGCGTTAACTCCCGTAACGCGGTCTTCCGCCATAATGATTTTGATCTGAACTGGATACCGGTTGACGCTATCGAACGTATTGAAGTGGTGCGTGGCCCCATGTCCTCGCTGTATGGCTCCGATGCGCTGGGCGGCGTGGTCAACATTATCACCAAAAAAATTGGTCAGAAATGGCACGGCAGCGTCACGGTTGACTCCACTATTCAGGAACATCGCGACCGTGGCGATACCTATAACGGTCAGTTCTTTACCAGCGGTCCGCTGATCGACGGCGTGCTGGGAATGAAAGCCTACGGTAGCCTGGCGAAACGCGAAAAAGACGAGCAGCAGAGTTCCGCCACCACCGCTACGGGTGAAACGCCGCGCATTGAAGGATTTACCAGCCGGGATGGAAACGTCGAGTTTGCCTGGACACCAAACGAAAATCATGACGTTACCGCAGGCTATGGTTTTGATCGCCAGGACCGGGACTCCGACTCGCTGGATAAAAATCGTCTGGAACGGCAAAACTACGCGTTGAGCCATAACGGACGTTGGGATCTCGGCAACAGCGAGCTCAAGTTCTATGGCGAAAAAGTGGAAAACAAAAACCCCGGCAACAGTAGCCCTATCACGTCAGAAAGCAATTCGATTGACGGGAAATACGTTCTGCCGTTAGCGTCTGTCAACCAGTTCCTCACCTTCGGCGGCGAATGGCGTCACGATAAACTGAGCGATGCGGTGAACCTGACCGGCGGTTCCAGTACTAAAACCTCCGCCAGCCAGTATGCTCTGTTCCTTGAAGATGAGTGGCGCATCTTCGAACCGCTGGCGCTGACCACCGGTATTCGTATGGATGACCATGAAACCTATGGCGATCACTGGAGCCCGCGTGCTTATCTGGTTTATAACGCAACGGATACCCTGACGGTGAAAGGTGGGTGGGCTACGGCCTTTAAAGCGCCGTCGCTATTGCAATTAAGTCCGGACTGGGCGACCAACTCCTGCCGTGGCGGATGCCGCATTGTCGGTAGCCCGGATCTGAAACCTGAAACCAGTGAAAGCTGGGAGCTCGGCCTTTATTACCGGGGCGAAGAAGGCATACTGGAGGGCGTGGAAGCGAGCGTTACCACGTTCCGTAACGATGTGGACAATCGCATCAGCATTAGCCGTACCCCTGACGTTAACGCTGCGCCCGGCTATTCCAACTTTGTCGGTTTCGAAACCAACAGTCGGGGACAGCGCGTTCCGGTCTTCCGTTATTACAACGTGAATAAAGCGCGTATTCAGGGCGTGGAAACCGAGTTGAAAGTTCCGTTTAACGAGGCGTGGAAACTGTCGTTGAATTACACCTATAACGACGGACGCGACGTCAGTAATGGCGGGAACAAGCCGCTTTCCGATCTGCCGTTCCACACCGCGAATGGTACGCTTGACTGGAAACCGGCGCAGCTCGAAGACTGGTCATTCTACGTATCAGGGAATTATACCGGGCGTAAGCGGGCCGACAGCGCAACGGCGAAAACGCCGGGCGGGTACGTGGTCTGGGATACCGGCGCGGCATGGCAGGCGACGAAAAACGTTAAACTGCGTGCGGGCGTTCTGAACGTGGGCGATAAAGATCTCAAACGCGACGACTACGGTTATACCGAAGACGGACGCCGTTACTTTATGGCGGTGGATTACCGTTTCTGACAGAGACTGGCGACAGCCGCGTTTTGCCGCTGTCGCCAGAATGTTATAACCGATGCAGCCTGGAGAGCAGCGCCAGCGACAGAGTCGTTAGCAGAATGGCGATCACCGCATAGATATAAACGCCCGACCACGCCCAGCTATTTTTCACCATAATTACCGGCACACCGGCCATTGCCGCGCCGACATAGCTGAACAATCCCCGAAAGCCGGTAATCGATCCCGCCGCATCCTTATGGGTCACATCCAGACAGCCGACGGCAAAAAGCATATGCGGTCCGTATAAGGCGAAGCCCATGATGGTGAACAGAATCGCGGTGAGGGTGTAAGAGGTATCCTGAACTAGCGGCACCAGCACGATGCATATGCACAGCGCTAACGCGAAGATTAATCCGGTCATCCAGCGGTTACTTTTGAACATAAAGTCAGACAAGTAGCCTGCCAGCAACCCACCTGCCAGTCCGCCCGCCTCAAACCAGGAAATAATCGAGTTCGCTTTTATCAGGCTCCAGCCGTGAACCTGCGAATAGTAAATCTGCGGCCAGTCGTTAAGAATAGTGCGCGCAATATAAACCGACATATCACCGATAATAATGATCCATACCAGTGGATTGGTCAGGATATATTTCACAAAAATCTGCCAGAAGCTCAGGTTGACCGGGCTGGCCTTGACCTGGGCCAGTTCCGTCGGGTCGTTACGCCACTGCCCCACGTTGGGCAAACCTAACGTACCGGGACGATCTTTAATGGTAAATAGCGCCACTATCCCCATCAGCAGTGAAATGGCGCCGGGAACATAAAACCCCATTTTCCAGCTACCGCTAAAGGCGATAGCAAAGCTGGTCAGCAGCGGCGCGAGGCTGCCGCCGATATTGTGCGCCGCTTCAACGATAGCCCACCAGCGTCCCCGTTCGTTTTTCGAAAACCACGAGGCCATAATTTTCGCCATCGGCGGAAAGCTGGTGCCCTGTAATATCGCGTTGAGGCTGTACAGTACGTAGACTGCCGCCACGCTATCGGAAAAGCCGAACAGAATATTTACAATCCCCACGCCAATCAGCACCGGGCCGGTCATGGCTTTCGGGTTAATTTTATCGACCAGCATCCCGCCGACAAACTTCATCGCACCATAAAGAATGTAAAAAATAGAAGACATAATGGCGAAGTCTTCTGCGGTCAGCGACGTTTCCGTCAGCATGGCCGGCATCGCGGCGGAGAAGTTTTTACGGGTAAGATAAAAGACGGCATAAGAGATAAAGACCGAGGCGATAATCTCAAAACGAAATTTTTTATAGGTCTGGTCTATCTCTTTTTTCTCTTTTACAATCGGCTTATCGGGCTGGCTGAAAATAAATGTTTTTATACTCATTTTAAAATTCCCTTCCGGCGAGGTGAGTCGCGTTATAATTCATCTTCAATAAGAAAAAGAAGCAATTCGAAACCGTGATAATTAATCTGATGGTGGATTTTTTCCCGTACAACCGGCTTCGCTTTCCAGGCAATACCGGTGCCAGCATGTTCTAACATCGGCAGATCGTTGGCGCCATCACCGCAGGCAATAATATTCTCCGTGGTAATATTTAACCGGGCAGCCAGGTCAACCAGCGTCTGTTTTTTGTTTGCGGCATTCATAATCGGCAAAGTAATGTTATCCGTCAGAACGTTATCGCGTATTTCAACCGTATTCGAAAAGGCATAATCCAGTTGATACCGTTCTTTTAGACGCTGGGTGAATATATCCAGTCCCCCGGAGATAATCGCGGTTTTAAATCCTTTGGCCTTGATGACTGGCAGAATAGTTAACAGGCTTGGCGAAAGGGTCATGCGATCGCATACGGCGTTCAGCACTGCTTTCGGCGTGCCTTTCAACATTCCGATACGTCGGGTAAAACTGGCGTTAAAATCAAGCTTGCCCTCCATCGCCTGTTGGGTAATGGCGGTGATTTGCGTCGACATGCCAAGCTCGCGGGCAATTTCATCCACGCCTTCTTCCGCAATAAATGTGGAGTCCATATCAAACGCGATAATACCGTTAGCAGGCAGTGGCTGCGGCTTAATAAAAAAATCAAACTGCCATTGCAATGAGAGTTCGCGTAAATAGCGATAAAATTCAGGCGTCAGACATTCCGCTGGCAGCGTAAGTTTTAAATAAGCAGTATTGATAAGCGCGGCATAACGTTTATCAAATAATAGCGGAAACGGCATGGTGACGGCATTTAATAACGTTTCCTGTAATTTTTTCTGAAACGTATCGATATCCTGTGTAGTAATAAAATAAATAATGCTCATATGATAACTCCCTTAATTTACGGGTATTATAATGGCTCTTTTGCGGCGAAGATTCTCGTGCTATCACAGATATCACAGCCAGAAAAGGGCTAAAAAAGCGTTGTTTTTGATACCAGGTAAAGTTCAGACACAAAAGGTATCACTTTTGATATGCCAACTGTGCGAGGATGTTATTTATTACTGAACGCGAATGAGACTGAAAGGATTGATATAACGATGGAGAGTTGCCTTGATATATTCAAAATAGTAATAGGTCCATCCAGCTCACGTACCGTAGGGCCGATGCGCGCCGCCTGTCACTTTATTTCATTGCTCAGAGAACAAGAGACGTTGCCGCTAATTCGGGAAATTGAAATCGAGCTGTATGGCGCGTTATCGTTAAGCCGCAAGTGCCACAATGTGGATACCGCCCTTTATCTTGGGCTACTGGGTTGCCAGCCGGAGAATGTCGATCTCCGTTCGCATATGGCGGTGATTAAGCGTGCGGAAAATGAAAACAAAATCGAACTCCCGCTCTCCGACGCGGGCGGAATCACGATAAAAGTCAAGATTATCGCCAATCACCAGGCGCATCCAGGCCATCCTTATGCCATGACGTTTCGCGCCAGGGATGATTATTTTACGGTGTATGAAGAGACCTGGTTTTCTACCGGCGCCGGGCAGGTTCGTAAACATGGCGAGCCGCTGACGCCATCGCTTCCTTTGCGTACAGTGTCGCCCTTTGAATTTAGTCATGCCGCGCAGTTGCTGGCGCTGTGTCGGCGTAACGGCCTGTCCGTGGCGGCGCTGATGATGAAAAATGAGCTGTGCCGCCACTCGCCACAGACGTTGCAGAATTATCTGGCGCAAATATGGGACGTGATGTAGCAGGCGGTTTATCGCGGCCTGCATACTGAGGGGGTATTACCCGGTCCCTATCAGGTACCGCGGCGCGCCTGTGCGTTACATAAGACGTTACAGGCGAACCGTTCCGCCAGCGATTTTTTAACCGCGCTGAACTGGGTCAATGCCTTCGCGATTGCGGTAAGCGAAGAAAATGCCAGCGGCGGACAGATTGTTACCGCGCCAACCAATGGCGCGTGCGGCATCATTCCGGCAGCGCTTTGCTGGTATGATAAATTTGTCACGCCGCTGGAGCCCGGTGCTCTGACCCGTTTCTTCCTGACCGCCGCCGCTATCGCGATGTTGTTTAAACAAAACGCCTCTATTCTGGGATCTGAAGTTGGCTGTCAGGGGGAAATCGGCGTGGCGTGCTCAATGGCGGCGGCGGGCCTGGCTGAACTAATGGGCGCATCCGTGGAGCAAACGCTGAGCGCCGCTGAAATTGCCATGGAACATCATCTGGGATTGACCTGCGATCCGCTGGGCGGACAGGTACAAATTCCCTGCATAGAGAGAAACGCCATCTCTGCCGTGAAAGCGATAAACGCGGCGACGATGGCGATGAGTCGCGTAAGCGAACCCTGTATTTCGCTCGATGAGATCATTGCTGCGATGTACGAGACCGGTAAAGACATGAGCGCTAAATACCGTGAAACGTATCATGGTTCGCTGGGGAAAATTCAGCCGCGCAAGAGAGGGTAACAGCGTGAAATACAATACGATGAATAACGATGAGATTATCCTGTCGTTGTGCGCCCGCTTAAAGGAGACGCGTCTGTCTCTTTCGATGACCCAGCAGCAGCTTGCCGATCGCGCGCACGTTGGCATCGCCACCATCAAGCGTATCGAGAGGGGGGGAGGGCTCAATCTTGATACGTTAATTTCTCTCCTGCGGGCGCTGGATAAGTTGCATAATCTTGATGCGGTGCTGTTTGAATCCGAGCTGCGTAATTTTCACGAAAGTTATGAAGGCGGAGAGGGCAGCGGCCGCCTTCAGGTACGCCAGCAGGCCGCAGACTTAAATAATAAATCTTCCGCGCCGCAGTCAGAGGAGGTGAATTACAGCGCGGCGCTGGAAAATTCATTATGTTGGTGACGTCTCACGCTCGTCCCGTAAATACCGGGCATGAAAGCGCAGATGGTCCTCAATGAAGGACGCAATAAAATAATAGCTATGATCGTAGCCGGGCTGGATTCGTAGCGTCATCGGCCAGGCGGTTTGCCGCGCGGCTTCCGCCAGTACGGCGGGCTGAAGCTGATCGGCGAGGAATTGATCGCTGTCACCCTGATCGATGAGCACAGGAATGGCGTCCTGCGGCTGGCTGGCCAGCATTAATTCGCAGCTATCCCACTCAGTCCAGGCTGATTCATCTTCGCCGAGATAAGCGGTAAGCGCTTTGATTCCCCACGGCACGCGGCTGGGGTTGACGATGGGCGCAAAAGCAGAGACGCTGGTGTATTTTCCCGGATTTTTCAGCGCCATGATTAACGCGCCGTGGCCGCCCATCGAGTGCCCGCTGATGGCGCAATGGTCGCTGACGTTAAACTGTGTCTGGATAAGCGCCGGAAGCTCATCGCGCAGGTAATCGTACATGCGATAATGGCTGGCCCAGGGCGGCTGTGTGGCATTGAGATAAAACCCGGCGCCGTGGCCTAAATCGTATCCGCTATCGTCGGCGACCTGTTCACCGCGTGGACTGGTATCCGGCATCACCAATACAATGCCCAGTTCTGCTGCGATACGCTGCGCGCCTGCTTTGGTGGTAAAGTTCTCATCATTGCAGGTCAACCCGGACAACCAGTACAGTACCGGAGGCGGTTCATTATCCTGAGTCGGCGGAAGAAAAATGCTGAATGTCATGGCGCAGTTTAGCGTGGCGGCATGATGACGCCAGCGCTGCTGCCAGCCGCCAAAACATCGGTGCTCTTCGAGCATTTCCATGCGGGGGCTCCTTTTATGGTGAACCTGATAAGGTATGCAGATTCTTCATAATACAGATTATTCACCGCGTTGTGAGTAACTTTCACTTCCGTAATACATAAACATGCTTCATCATTTAAATAACGTTGCGTTAACAAATATGCCCTTTGTCCTGCCAGCATTCTCGCACCGGAAAAGATGTCATGAAAGGCAGCGACAATTTCAACAATTATGGGCGTGAATACTGGATTATGTGCGCTACCTCACGCACAATAATCACACTGTCACAATATTGACAAACTTTGCCCCATGCAGGGCAGAGGCGCCACACCTGCAGGAGAACACGATTAATGCCATCACTCAGTAAAGAAGCGGCCCTGGTTCATGACGCGCTGGTTGCCCGGGGGCTGGAAACGCCGCTGCGCCCGCCTATGGATGAACTGGATAATGAAACGCGAAAAAGCCTTATCGCAGGGCATATGACTGAGATTATGCAGTTGCTGAATCTCGATTTGAGCGATGACAGTCTGATGGAAACGCCGCATCGTATCGCTAAGATGTACGTTGACGAGATTTTCGCTGGCCTCGACTATGCCAATTTCCCGAAAATTACCCTCATTGAAAATAAAATGAAGGTGGATGAAATGGTCACCGTCCGCGATATCACGCTGACCAGCACCTGTGAACATCACTTCGTGACCATTGATGGCAAAGCGACCGTCGCGTATATCCCCAAAGATTCCGTGATCGGCCTGTCAAAAATTAACCGCATCGTGCAATTCTTCGCCCAGCGTCCGCAGGTTCAGGAACGTTTGACCCAACAAATTCTGACGGCGCTGCAAACCTTGCTCGGCACCAATAATGTAGCGGTATCGATTGATGCGGTGCATTACTGCGTGAAAGCGCGCGGTATTCGTGACGCAACCAGCGCCACGACGACGACGTCGCTGGGCGGATTGTTTAAGTCCAGCCAGAATACGCGCCAGGAGTTTCTGCGTGCCGTTCGCCATCATCCATGATTAAGGCGGAGACGATGGAGCGTAATGTCACGCTGGATTTTGTACGTGGCGTCGCTATCCTCGGTATCCTGCTTCTTAACATTAGCGCCTTTGGATTGCCGAAGGCGGCTTATCTCAATCCCGCCTGGTACGGCGCGATCGTTCCCGAAGACGCCTGGTCCTGGGCGATTCTCGATATTGTGGCGCAGGCTAAGTTTCTTACGCTGTTCGCGTTGTTGTTTGGCGCGGGGCTACAAATGCTGCTTCTGCGTGGTAAACAGTGGATTCAGTCGCGCTTAACGCTATTGGTACTGTTAGGTTTTATCCATGCGTTATTCTTTTGGGACGGCGACATTCTGCTGGCCTACGGTCTGGTCGGGTTAATTTGCTGGCGACTGGTACGCGACGCGCCTTCGGTAAAAAGCCTGTTCAATACCGGCATACTCCTTTATCTGGTCGGGATTGGCGTGCTACTGCTGCTGGGCGTGGTATCGAGTAGCGAAACCAGCCGCGCCTGGACGCCGGATGCGTCGGCAATATTGTATGAAAAATACTGGAAGCTGAACGGCGGCATGGAGGCTATCAGCAACCGGGCAGAGATGCTGTCGAATAGTTTACTGGCGCTCGGCGCGCAGTATGGCTGGCAACTGGCGGGTATGATGCTGTTGGGCGCCGCGCTAATGCGTAGCGGCTGGCTGAAAGGTCAGTACAGTCTGCGGCACTATCGCCGTACCGGGGCTCTGCTGGTGGCGTTAGGGCTAATGATCAACCTGCCTGCGGTCATTTTACAATGGCGGCTGGACTGGGCGTACCGCTGGTGCGCCTTCTTATTGCAGGCGCCGCGCGAACTGAGCGCGCCGTTGCAAACGCTGGGCTATGCCGCGCTGATGTTTGGCTTCTGGCCGCAGCTTAGCCGATGCAGACTGACGCTTGCCATTGCCTGCGTAGGGCGAATGGCGCTGACCAATTATTTGCTGCAGACGATCATCTGTACCACACTGTTTTATCAGTTTGGCTTATTTATGGAATTCAATCGGCTGGAACTCTTGTTCTTTGTCGTTCCGGTATGGGCAATAAACCTTCTCTTTTCCGTCATCTGGCTACGTTTCTGGCGACAGGGACCGGTCGAGTGGTTATGGCGTCAACTCACGTTGCGCGCGTCAGGATCGCTCAGATAACGATCTGAATCACATTCATTAACAAAATCGCTGTAACCGTTTCCATCCCTGTGATGTTTCTCACGTAGTCCTGTGCAGGGTGCTGACAAAATAGCCGCCTGTTAACGGGGCATTTGTGAGCATTTTTGAACTCAAACAGGGCAGTGAATATGATCACCATTCGTGATGTAGCGCGCCAGGCTGGCGTGTCTGTAGCGACCGTTTCCCGCGTACTGAATAACAGCGCGTTGGTCAGTCCCGACACCCGTGACGCCGTTATGCAGGCCGTCACCCTGCTGGGATATCGGCCAAATGCGAATGCGCAAGCGCTGGCCACCCAGGTGAGCGACACCATCGGCGTCGTGGTCATGGATGTTTCCGATGCCTTTTTCGGCGCTCTGGTGAAAGCCGTAGATCTGGTCGCGCAGCAGCACCAGAAATATGTTCTCATTGGCAACAGTTATCATGAGGCGGAAAAAGAGCGCCATGCGATTGAAGTCTTGATCCGTCAGCGTTGTAACGCATTGATTGTTCACTCAAAAGCCTTAACCGATCGCGAGCTGAGCGACTTTATGGATCAGATCCCCGGTATGGTGCTGATTAACCGTATCGTGCCGGGTTATGCGCATCGTTGTGTCTGTCTCGACAATGTGAGCGGCGCCAGAATGGCGACCCGAATGTTGCTGAATAATGGACATCAACGCATCGGCTACCTGGCCTCCAGCCACCGTATTGAAGATGACGCGATGCGCAGAGAAGGGTGGTTACACGCGCTGCAAGAGCAGGGGGTTGCTGCGTCGGAGAGCTGGATTGGCACCGGCACGCCGGATATGCAGGGCGGCGAGTCGGCAATGGTTGAGTTGCTGGGACGCAATCTGCAACTGACGGCGGTATTTGCCTATAACGATAACATGGCGGCGGGCGCGCTGACGGCGTTAAAAGATAACGGCATCGCCATTCCCTTGCATCTGTCTGTCATCGGTTTCGATGATATCCCTATTGCTCGTTATACCGATCCTCAGTTGACTACCGTGCGCTATCCTATTGCTTCTATGGCGAAAATCGCGACCGAGCTGGCGTTACATGGGGCCGCAGGCACGCTGGATATCACGGCGACGCACTGCTTTATGCCGACCCTGGTGCGGCGCCATTCGGTGGCGTGGCGACAGAATGCGGTACTGATCACTAACTGATTACGCCCCGCATGTAACCGTTTTCAATCTGTGAGTAAATTCACAGTTTATTAACATTGTGATAGCTATGATGACAACGTTTGTCGCACTGTAACTAATGTGTAACAGTTAGTTGTCAGTTTTGCTGGGGTATTTCGCTTATAAAAACCGTTATCACAATATCCCGCGACTACCGGACAAAAATAAAGAGTTGAATAAGAGCCTATCCCATTAGGGCTATTTTACTTGCCATTTTGGTCCTGGGCAGTGCTCGCCAAAACGCGTTAGCGTTTTGAACGCCGCTAGCGGCGGCCCGAAGGGCGAGCGTAGCGAGTCAAACCTCACGTACTACGTGTACGCTCCGGTTTTTGCGCGCTGTCCGTGTCCAAACTGGCTGCGCCAATAACGCTTGGTGGGATAGGCTCTAAATACGCTTCGGCGTTCAGTAACATGTGTTAACGTGCTGAACAGCCGGGCATTTTTTTACGCTATACCCTACATAATAAAACCGGAGCTACCATGAATAAGAAGGTACTGACCCTTTCTGCCGTGATGGCAAGTCTGTTATTCGGCGCGCACGCACACGCGGCTGATACTCGTATTGGCGTGACGATTTATAAATATGACGATAACTTTATGTCCGTGGTGCGTAAGGCTATTGAAAAAGATGGCAAATCCGCGCCGGATGTTCAGCTACTGATGAATGACTCGCAAAACGATCAGTCCAAACAGAATGATCAAATTGACGTTTTATTGGCGAAAGGGGTTAAAGCTCTGGCGATTAACCTGGTCGACCCGGCAGCCGCCGGTACGGTGATTGAGAAAGCGCGCGGGCAAAATGTGCCGGTGGTGTTCTTTAACAAAGAGCCTTCCCGCAAAGCGCTGGACAGCTATGACAAGGCGTATTATGTCGGGACTGACTCTAAAGAATCCGGTGTGATTCAGGGCGACTTGATTGCCAAACACTGGCAGGCGAATCAGGGTTGGGATCTGAATAAAGACGGTAAAATTCAGTATGTTCTGCTGAAAGGCGAGCCGGGGCACCCGGATGCGGAAGCCCGTACGACGTATGTGGTGAAAGAGTTAAATGCTAAAGGTATTCAGACCGAGCAACTGGCGTTAGACACCGCCATGTGGGATACCGCGCAGGCAAAAGATAAGATGGATGCCTGGCTGTCTGGCCCGAACGCTAACAAGATTGAAGTGGTTATCGCGAATAACGATGCGATGGCGATGGGCGCGGTAGAGGCGCTGAAAGCGCATAATAAATCGTCGATTCCGGTCTTTGGCGTCGATGCGTTACCGGAAGCCCTGGCGCTGGTGAAATCGGGCGCGATGGCCGGTACGGTACTGAATGACGCCAACAATCAGGCGAAAGCGACATTCGATCTGGCGAAAAACCTCGCCGAAGGCAAGGGCGCGGCTGACGGCACCAGCTGGAAGATTGAGAACAAAATCGTGCGCGTGCCTTATGTCGGCGTGGGCAAAGACAATCTGAGCGAATTTACCCAAAAATAACTTTTCCGTCTGTGGGCGCAATTTTGTTGCGCCCTGAAACCGTGGAAGGGTGACGCGCCGCAGACCGGATAACGTATTTCTTTTGCCATCCGGCGCGGATAGTCATAATTAAAAAGGCCGACAGGGTATCATTATGGGCAGCACGATCTCTCCGTCGTCGGGTGAATATTTGTTGGAAATGCGTGGCATTAACAAATCATTTCCCGGCGTGAAAGCGCTTGATAATGTCAACTTAAACGTTCGTCCGCACTCTATTCATGCATTAATGGGTGAAAACGGCGCAGGCAAATCAACATTATTAAAATGTCTTTTCGGTATTTATCAAAAAGACTCCGGCAGCATTGTATTTCAGGGAAAAGAAGTGGACTTCCATTCGGCGAAAGAAGCGCTGGAGAATGGGATTTCGATGGTACACCAGGAGTTAAATCTGGTATTACAACGTTCGGTCATGGATAACATGTGGTTGGGACGTTATCCCACCAAAGGTATGTTTGTCGACCAGGATAAAATGTACCAGGATACCAAAGCGATATTTGATGAGCTGGATATCGATATTGACCCGCGCGCGCGCGTAGGAACGTTATCCGTTTCGTAAATGCAGATGATCGAAATTGCGAAGGCGTTTTCCTATAATGCTAAGATCGTTATTATGGATGAACCGACCTCATCGTTAACTGAGAAAGAGGTTAATCATCTGTTCACCATTATTCGCAAGCTGAAAGAACGCGGCTGCGGTATTGTTTATATCTCGCATAAAATAGAAGAAATTTTTCAATTGTGCGATGAAATTACTATCTTGCGCGACGGTCAGTGGATTGCCACCCAGCCGCTGGAAGGGCTGGATATGGATAAGATCATTGCGATGATGGTCGGGCGTTCCCTGAACCAGCGCTTCCCGGATAAAGAAAATAAGCCGGGCGACGTGATTCTGGAGGTACGTCACCTGACCTCGCTGCGCCAGCCTTCCATTCGCGATGTCTCCTTTGATTTGCACAAGGGCGAAATTCTGGGCATTGCCGGTCTGGTTGGGGCAAAGCGTACCGATATCGTCGAAACGCTGTTTGGCATTCGTGAGAAGTCGTCCGGGACAATCACTTTACATGGCAAGAAAATTAATAATCACACTGCGAACGAAGCGATTAACCACGGTTTTGCGTTGGTGACGGAAGAGCGTCGTTCCACCGGAATTTACGCCTATCTGGATATCGGATTTAACTCATTAATTTCGAATATCCGTAATTATAAAAATAAAGTGGGCTTACTGGATAATTCCCGTATGAAAAGCGACACCCAATGGGTCATTGATTCCATGCGGGTAAAAACGCCGGGGCATCGCACGCAAATTGACTCACTTTCCGGCGGCAATCAGCAAAAGGTGATCATTGGACGTTGGCTATTAACGCAGCCGGAAATATTAATGCTGGACGAACCGACCCGCGGTATTGATATCGGCGCAAAATTTGAAATTTATCAGCTTATTGCGGAACTGGCGAAAAAAGGCAAGGGGATCATCATTATCTCTTCTGAAATGCCGGAGCTGTTAGGGATTACCGATCGTATCCTGGTGATGAGTAACGGTCTCGTTTCCGGCATTGTCGATACTAAAACAACAACGCAAAACGAAATTTTGCGTCTTGCTTCTTTGCACCTTTAAGATCAGGAGCTCCTTATGAGTGCGTTAAACAAGAAAAGCTTTTTGACCTGGCTGAAAGAGGGCGGAATTTACGTCGTTCTTTTAGTGTTGCTGGCGATTATTATTTTCCAGGACCCGACTTTTTTAAGTTTGCTGAATTTAAGTAATATTCTGACGCAATCTTCGGTACGTATTATTATCGCGCTGGGCGTGGCGGGACTCATCGTCACCCAGGGGACAGACCTGTCGGCGGGGCGTCAGGTAGGGCTGGCGGCGGTCGTGGCGGCAACATTACTGCAATCAATGGAAAACGCCAATAAAGTGTTTCCGGAAATGGCGACCATGCCGATTGCGCTGGTCATCCTGATTGTCTGCGCGATTGGCGCGGTGATTGGCCTGGTGAACGGCATCATCATTGCTTACCTGAACGTGACGCCGTTTATTACCACGCTTGGCACGATGATTATCGTTTATGGGATCAACTCCCTTTACTATGATTTTGTCGGCGCTTCGCCCATTTCCGGCTTTGACAGCGGCTTTTCCACCTTTGCACAGGGCTTTGTGGCGATGGGCAGTTTCCGGCTCTCATACATCACCTTTTACGCTCTGATTGCGGTAGCGTTTGTCTGGGTGCTGTGGAATAAGACCCGTTTTGGTAAAAACATTTTTGCTATTGGCGGCAACCCGGAGGCGGCGAAAGTTTCTGGCGTAAACGTGGCGCTGAACCTGCTGATGATTTATGCGCTCTCCGGCGTGTTTTATGCCTTCGGCAGCTTACTGGAAGCAGGGCGTATTGGTTCTGCCACCAACAACCTCGGCTTTATGTATGAACTGGATGCGATTGCCGCGTGCGTTGTCGGGGGCGTATCGTTTAGCGGCGGAGTGGGGACGGTCTTCGGCGTGGTGACCGGCGTCATTATCTTTACCGTCATCAACTATGGCCTGACCTATATCGGGGTAAACCCGTACTGGCAGTACATTATCAAAGGCGGCATTATCATTTTCGCCGTGGCGCTGGACTCGCTGAAATACGCGCGTAAGAAGTAGTTATCCAGACCTATTACTTTGCTTATCAGATAACCCGGCGCAGCGAAACTGCGCGCCGGGCTTCATACCGCGAGCTACAGCGTTAACGCGTGCTCTTTTTCGCCTTTTTTAAATTTGACCTCGCCTAAATCAATACAGGCGACCGGGCAGACATGACCGCACAGCAGACAACCGACGCATTTTTCCGTATTGCAATGCGGCGTGCGGCTGTGTTCATCCCACTCCATCGCCTGATGGCCGCCGTCATAGCAGGAGATATAGCAACGTCCGCAGCCGACGCATTTCTCCTGATTAATCCGCGGATAGACGATATAGCTGCGATCCAGATCTTCCGCCGGGATAATATTGCCATTCGCCAGCCCGATCATCTCCTGTAATGAGGCAAATCCCTGATCGGCCAGATAGTGGCTGAGGCCGCTCGCCATATCTTCTACAATGCGGTAACCGTATTGCATAATGCCTGTCGTCACCTGTAGGGTCGCCGCGCCCAGCAGCAGAAATTCGGCAGCGTCTTCCCAGGTTTCAATGCCGCCGATACCGCTAATCGGGAAATCGCGCAGTTCAGGGTGCATTCGCAACTGCTGGATAAAACGCAGCGCAATGGGTTTCACCGCTTTTCTTGAATAACCGGAGATGCTGGATTTACCGTTAACCACCGGCATCCCGATTTTGCGGTTCAGGTCGATGTTAGTAATGGATTTCACGGTGTTGATGGTGGCGATACCGTCGGCTCCACCGCGTTTAGCGGCCAGCGCGACTTCGCACATATCGCCAATATTCGGCGTCATTTTCGCCAGCATTGGCAAAGATGAACCGCGTTTTACGGCGCGGCAGTATTTTTCAACCAGTTCCGGGCTTTGCCCTACATCGCTTCCCATGGCGTGCGAGGTCATCTGCGGGCAAGAGAAGTTACACTCAATCATATCCGCGCCGGCTTCTTCAACCAGACGCGCCAGTTCCTGCCACTGCTGTTCATTTTCCCCCATGATGGAAGCAATCAGCACCTTATCCGGATAATCCTGTTTTAGCCGTCGAATGGCGGCCAGATTCTCTTCCAGCGGATGCTCAGCAATTTGCTCCATGTTTTTGAAACCAATAAAACCGGTATCTTCTTTCGTCAGGTGGTCAAAACGTGGAGAGACTTCGTTGGCAATAAAAAAACCAATGGTTTTAAAAACGATCCCGCCCCAGCCGGTATCATAGGCTTTGGCGCACATCTCATAACAATTGCCTACCGGAGAAGAAGAAAGGCAAAACGGATTGGGAAACTTAACGCCGCAAAAGGTAACAGACAAATCTTTTGTTAACATGAGCAGGCCTCCTCTAAATAATGATGAATAGCCTGAGCGGCTTCTTTTCCGGTTTTTACCGCATAAACGACGGTCTTATCACCTTTAACAATATCGCCAGCGGCAAAGATCGCCGGGTCGTCGGTTTGATAATTGTGCGTGTCGATAATATTATGCTGCGCTTTTATCTCCGCAAAGTTATCCAGTCGCGCGTGCTGCCCCACGGCCAAAATAATATTTTCCGCTTCCAGCGTCAGTTCTCCTGAGTGGCGTACATGGTGGAAGGTCACTTTATTTCCGCTGACGGCGACAGGCGTAAAGCCATCAATAATCGATACGCCTAATGCCTGCGTGCTGGTAAATTCTTTTTCGCTGGCGGGGAATTGGGCTAATTCTTCCCGCGCCACGCAGGTGACGGAAGGACAGCCGAGAATTTTTAACGTACTGGCGACATCCATCGCTACGTCGCCGCCGCCAATAATTAATGCGCTACGCGGAACGCTAATATCGCCGTCGGCCTGACGGGCGCGCTGTAAAAAATCAACGGCAATCTCTACGTGACTGGCTTGCTCAAATAACGGTAAATCAGAGCCACAGGACATCCCGACGGTCATCAGCACGGCGCGATATTCGGCTTTGAGTTGCGCAAGCGATAGCGACCCGCCCACCTCACAATTACATTTAATATTGACGCCCATTTCTACAATGCGGGCAATTTCCTGATCGAGTACGCTTTGTGGCAGACGAAATGCCGGGATGCCGTGACGCAGCCATCCGCCGGGCTGCGGCTGTTTTTCGTAAATGGTGACGTCATAGCCTAAATGCGTGAGCGTCACGCTTGCCTGCAAACCTGCCGGACCCGCGCCAATAATCGCGACTTTCCCGCGTGTTTTACTCCCGGGCTGATAAATCTGCATGGCAGTCTGCTGTTCAAAATCGGTAATAAAACGTTGCAGGCGTGCAATATCAATAGGTTTATCTATTCCGGAACGTGTACATCCGCGCTGGCATAATTTTTCCGTCGGACAGACTCTGGCGCAGACGGCTCCAAGCGCATTATTTTCCCGGATAGTTTCCGCTGCGCCTTTAAAATTGCGAAAGTAAATAGAACGAATAAATTTCCCCGGATCGGTTTGCGCCGGGCAATCCTGACTACAGGGCGCATCGTGACATAATAAACAACGTGAAGCCTCTTTTATTGCCAGTAATGGCGTAAAACCAGGCGTGAGTTCATCCAGATAATTTTGCTGCGGCATATAATCTTCCTTAATGCTTGAATAAATTAAGGCGAAACGCAAATAACGCGTTTTAATGATCCAAAATCTACCGCCAGCCTAAGCATTGAAAGAAGGGTATTCTGTGAAAGAATTCACAAAAAAATGAAACCAGAATGCAAAACAGCATTTGTTCCTTATATCATAATAATAACTATTCTCAATTTTAAAGGGATAATAAATAGATTAACGATAAAAAAGAAGATAAATAATCATTCCAGTAAATAAAAAACCGCAACCGGTATAAAGAAAAAGATAAGACCAATATTGTACGGGATCGGCATGGCGATAGACATAAACCGGTTTTCGCGCATTTTTGACAACTTTATCTACCGCGCCGGTTCGCCAGCCTTTCCAGGCCTCACAGAAGCAAAAAAGCGGGAGTAGCAGAAAGGCTAATATGACAAATATCGTCTGTACATCCATGATCATTTCCCTTTTTTCTTTTCCAGTTCAAGCAATTGTTCCGGCGTAACGGCCGGATATCCCTGGGCGTCATTCGGCACCTGATGCTGCGTGGGAATAGGTACCAGCGGGCCTAAAAAACGCGGTTCGCGTTTAAAAATATAGAGATCCGCCAGCGCGCTAAAGCGGGCGCCAAATTCGCGCAGGCGCACTGTCAGCATATTTTTGGGCGAAGGTACCGCGTAACACTGCGCCTGAATGCCCATATGCAACGCAATAAACAAGGCGCGTTCGCAGTGGAAGCGCTGAGTGATGATAATAAAGTCGTTGGTATCAAACACTTTGCGGGTACGCACAATGGAGTCAAGCGTACGGAAGCCAGCGTAATCAAGCACAATGTCCGCAGGATCGACGCCCGCCGCGATAAGGTCTTTGCGCATGGTCATCGGTTCGTTATAGCTTTGCAGGGCATTGTCGCCGCTGAGCAGCAGGTAATTGACTTTACCGCTATTGTAAGCGTTTAACGCGCCCTGGATACGATAACGATAGTACTGATTAATGACACCCTTGCGATAGTATTTGGCTGTCCCTAACACGACGCCAACCTGGCGGTAGGGGAGATCCTGTAGCTCGTCATAGATATAGGGCGCTGTTTTCCAGCTCATCCACCGATCGAGGCCAAGCACCGTCAACAGCAGCAAGCCTACCAGGACCAACAGGCTGTAAAACACGCGCTTTAACATGCAGGAAACTCGATACCAGGATGAAAGTACGATCAGGCTACTGTACCCGAAGACGTAGCGCAAGAAACCGCCGTCTGATTGCGGAGATTTTCAGCATGATTTCCCTTGTATCGAGTCGCGGGAGAGGAGAGTCAGGCCGGATAAGACGCCAGTGCGCCGCTATCCGGCACATTTGCTTAGCCGAGAAGCACGCGGTCAATATTATGGCAACCTAACGCTTTCAGCGTTGCGGCGGTGGCATCCCATTGAATTAATGCTGCATCGCCTTTTTCCGCCAGAATCGCGCGCTGAATATCCGCATAGTCATAACCATTGAGACTCAGCAGGTTTAGCGCGCCTTGCAGCGGGGGAAGCGTAGGGTTAAAGGCGGCGTTTTCCGCATAGCTGCCGGTGAAAATACGGCCATCTTTACATTCCAGCGCCACGCCGCTCGGCGAGTGGCTATAAGGCATATGGCTCTTATTGGCTGCCGTAATCGCCGCTTGCGTTAGCGTATCGCCCGTTAACGTAAAGCCATGATCCTGCTCGTCCATCAGCAGCGTTTTGATCTCCAGATCTTTTGGCCCGAAAGCGTCAGGCAGATAATCGCGTAACGTATGCGGCGCGCGGCCCGGCAGATGAATGCGCAGATCCAGACCGCTGTTCAGCTCGTTCATAAACTGGCGACAGTGGCCGCAAGGGGTGTAGTTAACGGTGACGGCGGCGAGCCCTTTTTCGCCGCGTAGCCAGGCGTGGCTAATCGCGCTTTGTTCAGCATGCACAGTTTGTTG
This sequence comes from Salmonella sp. 32100201201700099SM, assembly GCF_017572645.1. NCBI lineage: Bacteria > Pseudomonadati > Pseudomonadota > Gammaproteobacteria > Enterobacterales > Enterobacteriaceae > Salmonella > Salmonella sp. 32100201201700099SM. The sequence continues at coordinate 54,092 of NZ_JAGERQ010000012.1, forward strand.
CATGGTGGCGCCCAGGAACTCCATATTCGCGCCGAAATACCAGTTGCCGCTAACGCCGCGCGCAATCGCGCCGACGTTAAAATGGGACAAATCGGTACGGGCGCAGGCCGCCGCCAGAGGTAACAGTGCGAAAGCCAGCGCGTCTTCGTCCAGTCTCGCCGTATTTTTAAGCGTCGAGACCTGCTCTGCGGTCAGCATGGCGGGAAAATGGTGGTCCGCCAGGATAGGGGCCAGCGCTGATTGCAAATTATCCGCAAGCTGGGCAAAAGCAGTTTGAAAACGTGGATGCATGGCGTTGCCTCATAACAATGTAATGGAACCGTAGTTTACGGGCCTGCTATGTCTTAATATGTGATCTAAATCTCATTGCTTATGCAACTTGTGAAACTTAAATGAAAAATGCGCGACGTATCGCAAATTTTAACCCGGTCTTTTGTCCCGTCGTTAGCGCATTACCGCCAGAATGAGCGGAAACAAAAAGGGCGCTACCAGCGAGGTAATAATGCCGCAGATCACCAGCGCCAGGGAGCTAAACGCGCCTTCCTGGTAATCCAGCTCGGCGCAGCGCGCAGTACCGAGCGCATGTGAGGTGGTCCCCATTGCCAGCCCGCGTGCGGCTTTAGTACGGATGTGCATCGCGTTTAACAGCGTGTGGCCAAACACCGCGCCCAGAATACCGACAAAAATTACGCATACCGCGCTGATCGCGGGGATGCCGCCGATGCTGCCGCCCACCGCCATCGCGATAGGCGTAGTCACGGATTTAGGCAGTACCGATGCCGCGATTTCAGGCGTTGCGCCCATCAGCAAGGCAACGGATGTCCCGGTAATCATCGCTACCAGACTGCCGACAAAACAGATGCTAATAATGGATTTCCAACGCGCGCGAATCTGGTGCAATTGTTCATAAAGGGGATAGGCCAGTGCCACTACCGCCGGTTGCAGCAGATCGTTAAGTACTTCGCTGCCTTTGAAGTAGTGCTCGTAGGGAATACCGGTCAGCAACAGAAAAGGAATAATGACTACCATTGCCACCAGCAGCGGATTCAGCAACGGCATTTTAAAATGCGCCGCCAGTCGGCGGGCGGCGAAAAATACCGCCAGCGTCAGCGGTAACGACCACCAGATATATGTCATCATTTTTTCGTTCCCTTCTGCCCAACCACTTTACGCTCACCGTGTATCAGATGTGAACTCCAGCTTACGACCACAAAAACGACCAGCGTACTGATAGCGCAAGAGACCACCACCGGGCCGAATTGCGCGCGCAGTAAGTCAAAATATTGCATGACCCCAACGCCAATCGGCACAAACAGCAACGCCATATAACGAATCAGCACATAACAGCCGGGGTTAACCCACTTTGCCGGCAGAATTTGCAGCGCCAGCAATACAAACAGAATTAACATCCCGATAATGCTGCCGGGAATAGTGATAGGAAGCAGTGATGCAAGAAAAATGCCTGCGTACAAACAGGCATAAATCAATACAAAAGCGCGTATATATTGCCAGATAATATTCAGTGACTTACTCATGTTTAAAGCCCTTGATGAGATGGATTCATCATACAATTAAACGTTAAAACGTGCTACCGATCACATCATGAATTCTTAGCATAGTGGGTATAGACAGCAGGAACATCGGGCAATGCCCCTGGTCGGCGGCGTTAAACCTGGGCTAAAAAATACAAAAAGCGACTCAGGGCCAAAGACGGCGTCTCATTCTTACGCCAGAACATCCCTACGCTGCCTTTTTGCTCAATTCTTGGCAAGTTTAAAATCGCCAGTTGCCCCTGGCTGGCATAGCGTTGCGCCAGCCGTAAAGAAAGAATAGAGATCATATCGCTGCTTTGCAGCAAATTGGTGCTGACGTTCATTGACGCCGATTCAATGGTGTTTTCCGGGAGCATGACGCCATTATCGACGAGGGCGTTATCAATACTGATGCGAATAGGGGTGCCGGTTGGCCAGACTATCCACCGCCAGTGCGCCAGATCGCTCCAGGCGATCTGCGCTCGCGCGGCCAGCGGATGGTGCGGACGCGCCACAAAGCAGACCGGCTCGGTATAAAGTACCTGATAATTAAGCGGCAGTTGCAGGGCGCGGCCGCCGACACGCCCTACCACCACATCCACCTGACCGGCAAGCAAATCGTGCAGCAGCGGCGTCATTACCTTCTCTTCAATATTCAGATGCAGCGTCGGCATTTCGTTAAGCAGGCTCAGAATCGCCTGTGATACGCAGTCAGTCGCCACGGGCGAACAGCCGATCTTCAGGCTGCCAACCAGGCCGCCCTGCTTGAAACGGGCGATTTCATACTGTGAACGCTCCAGATCGTTAATTAGGCGCTGGGCGTGCTGGATCAGTAATTTACCGCCTTCCGAGGGCCGTAGCCCTTTACTGTGGCGCTCAAAAAGCGTGATGCCTATCTCATCTTCGAGTTGAGATAGCCACTTCGATAGCGCCGGCTGGGAGATATTCATCATCCGGGCGACGTGCGTCAGGTTGCCCTGTTCGCCCAGCGCAACCAGCGTTTGCAGGTGATGTAATTTCAATTTCTGCGCCCAGTTCGCCATTCGCTATAACCTCCAGGTTATGTCTCTGCCTGAAAAGCCATTGTACATTTTATCGCTCACTCTACAAACTCGTAACATAGCAAACATAAAAACAACATCTATCTCCCTGCACTGAGGCATTAGCTATGACTCAACGACGTGATCTACAAGCCCTTATTGATGCCGCGCCCGTCGGCAAAATGCAGTGGCGCGTTATCATCTGCTGTTTTCTGGTGGTTATGCTCGATGGTTTCGACACCGCCGCGATTGGCTTCATCGCCCCGGATATTCGTACCCACTGGCAGCTAAGCGCCAGCGAACTTGCGCCGCTGTTTGGCGCAGGGCTGCTGGGGCTTACGGCCGGCGCGCTGCTATGCGGGCCGCTGGCGGATCGCTTTGGCCGCAAGCGGGTCATTGAGCTTTGCGTGGCGCTATTCGGCGCATTGAGCCTGCTTTCCGCTTTCTCGCCGGATATAGAAACCCTGGTGTTGCTGCGCTTCTTAACCGGTCTGGGACTGGGCGGAGCGATGCCGAATACCATCACCATGACGTCGGAATACCTTCCCGCTCGTCGACGCGGAGCGCTGGTCACGCTGATGTTCTGCGGTTTTACCCTGGGGTCGGCGATGGGCGGGATTGTGAGCGCGCAACTGGTGCCGCTGATTGGCTGGCACGGAATTCTGGCGCTAGGCGGCATCTTGCCTTTGATGCTGTTTTTCGGCCTGCTGTTCGCGCTGCCGGAATCTCCCCGCTGGCAGGTACGTCGCCAACTACCGCAAGCCGTTGTCGCCCGGACGGTCAGCGCCATTACCGGCGAGCGCTATCACGATACGCAATTCTTTCTGCATGAGGTGGCAGCCGTCGCCAAAGGCAGTATTCGCCAGCTTTTTGCCGGGCGACAGCTTGTCATTACCCTGATGTTATGGGTGGTGTTCTTTATGAGCCTGCTCATTATCTATCTGCTTTCCAGCTGGATGCCGACGTTACTTAACCATCGCGGTATTGATCTGCAACAGGCGTCGTGGGTGACTGCCGCATTCCAGGTTGGCGGCACGCTTGGCGCGCTGTTACTCGGTGTGTTGATGGACCGGCTTAACCCGTTCCGGGTACTGGCGGTGAGCTATGCGCTGGGCGCGGTTTGCATTGTCATGATAGGCCTGAGCGAAAACGGCCTTTGGCTGATGGCGCTGGCGATTTTTGGTACCGGCATCGGTATTAGCGGTTCCCAGGTAGGGCTTAATGCTCTGACGGCGACGCTGTACCCCACCCAAAGCCGGGCGACGGGCGTGAGCTGGTCGAACGCCATTGGACGCTGCGGGGCGATTGTCGGTTCGCTCTCCGGCGGCATGATGATGACCCTCAATTTCTCTTTCGATACGTTGTTTTTTGTCATTGCTATTCCGGCGGCTATCAGCGCGGTAATGCTTACCCTGCTGACGGTGGTTGTCCGCCTTTCGATTTCTGTACCTGACGACCTGCCGCGTGCCAGCGTCGTAAACGAATAAGGAGAATCTCCATGTCTGAAATAAATCAGAACGTAAAAGATAGCCGTCAGCAGTATTACCAGCATATTTCCGGGCAGAATCTGACGCCGCTGTGGGAATCGTTACATCACCTGGTACCGCAGACGCCAAACGCCAACTGCGCGCCGGCCTACTGGAATTATCAGGAAATTCGTCCGCTACTGATGGAAAGCGGCAATGTCATTGGCGCGAAAGAGGCGATCCGCCGGGTGCTGGTGCTGGAAAATCCGGCATTGCGCGGTCAGTCGTCGATCACGGCGACCTTATACGCTGGTTTACAGCTGATCCTGCCCGGCGAAGTCGCGCCGAGTCATCGCCATAACCAGTCGGCGCTGCGTTTTATCGTCGAAGGTAAAGGCGCATTTACCGCGGTGGACGGCGAGCGCACGCCAATGCATACCGGCGATTTTATCCTGACGCCGCAGTGGCGCTGGCACGATCATGGTAATCCGGGATCAGAGCCGGTGGTATGGCTGGATGGTCTGGATCTGCCGTTAGTCAATCTCCTGGGCTGTGGTTTTGTGGAAGACTATCCCGAAGATCAGCAGCCGGTGACGCGAAAAGAGGGCGATTATCTGCCGCGCTATGCAGCGAATATGCTGCCGCTGCGCCACCAGCGCGGGAACTCGTCGCCGATTTTCAACTACCGTTACGACCGCAGTCGCGAGGCGCTGCACGATCTGACCCGTATGGGCGATCCGGATGAGTGGGAAGGTTACAAGCTGCGTTACGTTAATCCCGTCACCGGCGGTTATCCGATGCCGTCGATGGGCGCGTTCCTGCAATTGCTGCCAAAAGGCTTTGCCTCGCGTGTGGCGCGGAGCACCGACAGCACTATCTACCACGTCGTTGAAGGGGCTGGGCAGGTCACTATCGGCAACGAAACTTTTCATTTTTCCGCAAAAGACATTTTTGTGGCGCCGACCTGGCATGAGGTGTCGTTTCGCAGCAGCGAAGACACGGTATTATTCAGCTTTTCGGACAAGCCGGTTCAGGAAGCCCTGGGGCTGTTCCGCGAAGCACGTTATTAATTAGGGAGAGAGAACATGACCAAATATGTATTCCAGCCGCAGGCCCCGGTGACAGTACCCGTGGCGGGCAGTGATGAGCAGTTTCCGGTACGTCGCGTTTACTGCGTGGGTCGCAACTATGCCGCCCATGCCCGTGAAATGGGTTTTGATCCCGATCGCGAACCGCCGTTCTTCTTTTGTAAACCAGCGGACGCTGTCGTCCCGGTAGCGGCGGGGGATACCCTGGAACTGCCGTATCCGGCGCAGACCGATAACTACCATTATGAAATTGAGCTGGTGGTGGCGATTGGTAAAAAGGGGAGCGATATTCCGCTGGAAAAAGCCCATGAATATGTCTGGGGATACGCCACCGGTCTGGACATGACGCGTCGCGATCGTCAGATGGAAATGCGTCAGATGGGACGCCCGTGGGAAATTGGCAAAGCGTTCGATCTCTCCGCGCCCATTGCGCCATTACACAAAGCTGCTGAAACGCATAATGTGGATAACGCCCCTATTTGGCTACAGGTTAACGGCGAAGACCATCAGCGCAGCGATATTCGTCATCTGATTTGGTCGGTGAATGAAACCATCAGCTATTTGTCCGGCTTTTTTGAATTGCAGCCAGGCGATTTGATTTTCACCGGTACGCCAGAGGGGGTGGGCGCCGTGGTGAAAGGGGATGTCATCACCGGGAACGTAGAAGGTCTGACGCCGATTGCTGTGAAAATTGTCTGAGGTGAACGATGAAGCTGTACAGTTTCTTTAATAGTTCGGCGTCTTATCGTGTACGTATTGCGCTGGCGTTAAAGGGGATTGATTACCAGACGGTGGGCGTCAATATTCGTATCGGCCAGCAGAATGAGCTGGCCTACCGACGGATGAATCCGGTAGGCCTGGTGCCGACGCTGGTCACTGATGACGGCGAATCGTTGGGGCAATCGCTGGCCATCGTCGACTGGCTGGACCGACATTTTCCGCAAACGCCGCTGCTGCCGACGAGCGACCCGGCGCGCAGCCAGGCGCTGGAAATTGTCTACGCTATCGCCTGCGATATACACCCAATCAATAACATGCGCGTGTTGCGCTACCTGACCGATGAGCTGAAGGTTAGCGAAGAGGATAAAAAACGCTGGTACGCCCACTGGATACAGCAAGGGTTAAGCGCGGTAGAGCAGCTATTGCGTAAAAGTCAGTCCGGACGATTCTGCGTGGGCGACGCGCCAGGCCTTGCGGACTGCTGCCTGATTCCGCAGTGGGCGAATGCGCTCAGGATGGGCTGCGATTTATCAGGCTATCCGCGCTGTAAAGCCGTTTATGACGCCTGCGTACAGCTACCGGCGTTTATTGCCGCCGCGCCGGAAAATCAACAAGATAAAATCCCGGCCTGAAAAGGAGAATGACCATGACTCACGTGACAAGCGCAATTATTGTAGGTGGCGGAATCGGCGGCGCGGCGACCGCGCTGTCGCTGGCGCGCCAGGGAATAAAAGTCATGCTGTTGGAAAAAGCGCACGAAATTGGCGAGATTGGCGCGGGTATTCAGCTTGGGCCGAACGCTTTTTCGGCGCTGGATAGTCTCGGTGTGGGCGATGTTGCCCGCCAGCGTGCGGTGTTTACCGATCACATTACCATGATGGATGCCGTGAATGCCGAAGAAGTGGTATGCATTGAAACCGGACAGGCGTTCCGCGACCATTTTGGCGGGCCGTATGCGGTAATTCACCGGGTAGATATTCATGCAACGGTATGGGGAGCGGTGCTGACGCACCCTGGCGTGGAGTATCGTACCTCGACCCATATTGTCGATATCCGCCAGACGCCGGATGACGTTACGGTGTTTGATGAGCAGGGAAATAGCTGGACGGCGGATATTCTCGTGGGCTGCGACGGCGTTAAATCGGTCGTGCGGCAAAGTTTACTCGGCGACGCGCCGCGCGTAACGGGGCATGTAGTCTATCGGGCGGTGATTGATTGCGACGATATGCCGGACGATTTACGTATTAATGCGCCGGTGCTGTGGGCAGGCCCGCATTGTCACCTGGTCCATTATCCGCTGCGCGGAGGCCAACAGTACAATCTGGTGGTGACATTCCACAGCCGCCAGCAAGAAGAGTGGGGCGTGAAAGACGGCAGTAAAGAAGAGGTGCTCTCTTATTTTGCCGGTATTCATCCCCGCCCGCGCCAGATGCTGGATAAGCCGACCTCCTGGCGCCGCTGGTCGACCGCCGATCGCGAGCCGGTCGCGAAATGGGGAACCGAGCGTATCACTCTGGTGGGCGACGCCGCGCATCCGGTGGCGCAATATATGGCCCAGGGCGCCTGTATGGCGCTGGAAGACGCCGTCACGCTGGGCAAAGCGCTGGAACGCTGCGACGGCGACGCGCAGCAGGCATTTGCGCTGTATGAGTCGGTGCGTATTCCCCGCACGGCGCGTATCGTCTGGTCTACCCGCGAGATGGGGCGTCTCTATCACGCCGCCGGGGTGGAGCGTCAGGTGCGTAATCTGCTGTGGAAAGGGAAATCGCAGGAGGCGTTTTATCGCGGTATCGAATGGCTGTACGGCTGGAAAGAAGATAACTGTCTTGAGCCGCGTTGAGCGCCTTACGTGACGTAGCGTAGCGTTTGCGCCGCCACCCGGCAAAAAGTTTTGCTCATCGCAGAGAGGCGTTATGATAGCGCCTCTTTTTTTGCTGTGGATACCGATATGCGTGTTTTACTGGCGCCGATGGAAGGCGTGCTCGACGCGTTAGTGCGCGAGCTGCTGACCGAAGTGAATGATTACGATCTCTGCATCACCGAATTTGTGCGCGTGGTGGATCAGCTGCTGCCGGTAAAAGTGTTTCATCGCATCTGCCCGGAGTTGCATCACGCCAGCCGCACGCCGTCCGGCACGCCGGTGCGTATTCAGCTTCTGGGCCAGCATCCGCAGTGGCTGGCGGAAAACGCCGCGCGGGCGACGGCGTTGGGATCGTATGGCGTGGACCTGAACTGCGGCTGTCCGTCAAAAGTGGTGAACGGCAGCGGCGGCGGTGCGACATTGCTCAAAGATCCCGAACTCATCTATCAGGGCGCGAAAGCGATGCGGGCCGCGGTACCGTCGCATCTGCCGGTGACGGTAAAAGTGCGTCTCGGCTGGGATAGCGGCGATAGAAAATTTGAAATCGCCGATGCGGTGCAGCAGGCCGGCGCCAGTGAACTGGTGGTGCATGGCCGTACCAAAGCGCAGGGCTACCGCGCCGAGCATATCGACTGGCAGGCGATCGGCGAAATACGCCAGCGTCTGACTATTCCGGTTATCGCTAATGGCGAAATCTGGGACTGGCAGAGCGCGCAGGCATGTATGGCGATCAGCGGCTGCGATGCGGTGATGATTGGCCGTGGGGCGTTAAATATTCCTAACCTGAGTCGGGTGGTGAAGTATAACGAGCCGCGTATGTCGTGGCCGGAAGTAGTGACGTTATTACAAAAATATACCCGGCTGGAAAAGCAGGGCGATACCGGTTTATACCATGTCGCGCGTATTAAACAGTGGTTGGGATATTTACGTAAGGAATATATTGAGGCGACGGAACTCTTTCAGTCGATTCGGGCGTTAAACCGTTCGTCCGAGATTGCGCGGGCGATTCAGGCTATTAAAATCTAATCTCTACAGCGTCCAGAACGTGTGCCGGGCAGATACTATCGCTGCCCGGCGCAGGAATCAGAAAATCATCTTAAACACGCCCGTTACTACTAACAGCCCAATCAGAAAAATAATTAAGATTGCCCATAGAAGAATTTTCATTCTTTGTCCCTTTATTGGTAAATACAAACAAAGTATAGGAAAGTATTAAGCCATCTGCTGCCTTGTTGGGCGCGGCGACGTTTAACTCATGAAGGCTGCTGGCGCGTATTGCAGCAAAATCGTTCATTTATTAACGGGTTAGTGGGACTTTACATTGAAGTATTACATCAAAAAAATGTATCAGATGAAATTATTTACTAATCATATAAATTTCAAAATATGTCTTTTGTTGTCTGATGATGTATTGCCACGCGTAACTAAAAAATAGATCGCCGTAAGACGTACTCTCTGCGCACCTTTTTTTATCAGAACACCTCCATGAATCGTAATTCTTTCCTTGCCGCGACAGCGAGCTTACCGCTTTTTATTTTGCTGGCGGGCTGCGCCCCTATGCACGATACCCGCCAGTCGCTGACCCAGCAGACGCCCTCTTCTCATGTTGATTCCAGCCTGCCGGCGGCATTGAAAAACGGTTGGCCGGATAGCCAGTGGTGGAAGGCGTATCACGATGCGCAGCTTGACGCGCTGATTGATAATGCCATACAGCATTCGCCGGATATGCAGGTGGCTGAACAGCGTATTCAACTGGCGGAAGCGCAGGCGAAAGCGGTTGAGGCGCAGGACGGCCCGCAGCTCGACTTTTCTGCCGACATTGAGCGCCAGCGAATGTCCGCGGAAGGGCTGATGGGGCCATTCGCGATTACCGACCCCGCGGCGGGAACGACCGGGCCGTGGTATACCAACGGTACATTCGACCTGACGGCGGGCTGGGATCTGGATTTATGGGGGAAAAACCGCGCTGAAGTTACTGCGCGGATCGGGGCGGTCAAAGCGCGCGAAGCGGAGCAGGAGCAGACCCGACAATTGCTGGCAAGCGGCGTGGCGCGACTCTACTGGGTGTGGCAGACGCAGGCGGCGCTGAAAAATGTGCTGATGCAAATCGAGCATGAGCAGCAAAACGTGGTGACGGTAAACCGGGAGCTGTATCAACACGGCATTACTTCTTCTGTTGAAGGGGTCGAGACCGATATCGACGCCAGCAAAACCCAGCAGCAGTTGAATGACGTTAACGGTAAAATGAAGGTGATTGAAGCGCGGCTCAGCGCGTTAACCAATACGCAATCGGCGGCGCTCAAGCTGCGTCAGGTGAGTCTCCCCGCCGTTGAAAGCCAGTTACCATCGCAACTGGGGTATTCGTTGCTGGCGCGCCGGGCGGATCTACAGGCCGCGCACTGGTACATTGAATCCTCGTTGAGCAGCATTGACGCCGCGAAGGCCGCGTTTTATCCCGATATCAATCTGATGGCTTTTTTACAGCAGGATGCGTTACATCTGAGCGATCTGTTCCGCCATTCCGCACAGCAATATGGCATTACCGGCGGGTTGACGCTGCCGATTTTCGACAGCGGCAGGCTGAATGCCAACCTCGATATCGCCAAAGCGCAAAGCAACCTTTCTATCGCCAATTACAACAAAGCGGTGGTAGATGCGGTTAATGATGTGGCGCGTGCCGCCAGTCAGGTAGAGACGCTGGCGCAGAAAAACCAGCATCAGCAGCAGATTGAGCATGACTCGCAGCGTGTGGTCGGTCTGGCGCAAGCGCGCTTTAATGCCGGTATTATTGCGGGTTCCCGCGTGAGCGAGGCCAAAATCCCGGCACTGCGCGAGCAGTGTAACGGCTTGCTGTTGCAGGGCCAGTGGCTGGATGCCTCTATTCAGCTTACCAGCGCGCTGGGCGGCGGTTATCATTCCTGATTTTTCCGGATGATTCAGACAGGGTTCCTATACTTAGGCTGTGTATGATTCATCCGGAGAGGAATATGACCAAAGTCGCAATTGTAACGGCATCAGATTCGGGAATTGGCAAAGCGTGTGCGTTGTTATTAGCACAAAACGGTTTTGATATTGGTATCACCTGGCATTCCGATGAACGCGGCGCGCAGGAAACGGCGAAAAAAGCGGCGCAATTTGGTGTGCGGGCTGAGACCATTCATCTTGACCTGAGCCAGTTGCCCGAGGGCGCGCAGGCCATTGAACATCTTATTCAGCGCCTGGGGCGCGTTGACGTGCTGGTCAATAATGCCGGGGCGATGACCAAATCCGCGTTTATTGATATGCCGTTTACGCAGTGGCGGCAAATTTTTACCGTGGACGTCGATGGCGCGTTTCTCTGCGCGCAGATCGCCGCCCGGCATATGATTAAACAAGGAGAGGGAGGGCGCATTATCAACATCACCTCCGTCCATGAGCATACGCCGCTTCCGCAAGCCAGCGCCTATACCGCGGCGAAACATGCGCTGGGCGGATTGACTAAATCCATGGCGCTGGAACTGATTGAATATCATATTTTGGTCAACGCCGTCGCGCCAGGCGCTATCGCCACGCCGATGAATGATATGGATGACAGCGACATTGAGCCGGGATCGGAACCCTCGATCCCTATTGCCCGACCGGGTTCTACGCATGAAATAGCCAGCCTCGTCGCCTGGCTGTGTTCGGAAGGAGCAAGCTATACCACCGATCAGTCGCTGATTGTCGACGGCGGATTTATGCTGGTGAATCCGCAATTCAACGCAAAATAAACGCCGGGTGCCGGATGGCGGCGTTATGCCATCCGGATACCATCGGGTTTAACGGGCCTCCGCTTTGCCGCGTCTTTTCAGCCACCAGCGCACGCCCACCACCAGGACGATGGCCAGAATCAGCCAGACCCCGTGCCTGAGATGCTGATCGAGGTCGTGCAGCCATGGCGCGATCACCTCGCCGCCAAGATATCCCAGCGTGGTAAACAGCAGCGCCCAGATCAGCGCGCCTACAATATTCAGCGGCAGAAAAATTTTAGGCGGCAGGCGGCTGGCGCCAATCAGCAGCGGGCCAACCACCCGGAAGCCATACATAAAACGCGTGCCGATCACAAACAGATACGGATGGCGTTGGATCATTTTCTGCGCGCGACGAATCTTCGTATGATAACGCGGGAAACGACGCAGGATCTTCCCGCCATAGCATCGTCCTAACAGATAAAGTAGCTGATCGCCCATCATCCCTCCCAGCGCGACGGCCGCCGCCACCAGCGGAAACTTGAGCAATCCCTGATGCGCCGCGACGCCCCCCAACAGGGTAACGGTTTCACCTTCGGCCATACTGCCGATAACCAGCGCCGCATAGCCATAATGCGTAATAAGCGTGTTGATATCCATGCGTAAACCACCTCCGGCATTAAGCATACACCCTGGCAAGAGGCGTGCGCGGCAAAGCCGACGTTTTGCCGGAGACTATTTTGCTATTGCTCATAAAATAACCAGAAACTGAATTATACTTGAACATACTGGCATCTGAGGCAGCAGAAGGGGGCAGTATGAACCATGTATGGGGGCTTTTTTCCCATCCCGATCGGGAAATGCAGGTGATCAAAAGCGAAAACGAAACCGTTTCGCATCACTATACGCACCATGTTTTGCTGATGGCGGCGATTCCTGTCGTCTGCGCCTTTATCGGCACGATGCAAATCGGCTGGAATTTTGGCGACGGCAACGTGTTACAACTCTCGCTGTTTACCGCTTTTGCGCTGGCGGTTTTGTTCTACGGCGTGATGCTGGCGGGCGTCGCGGTGATGGGACGCGTCATCTGGTGGATGGCGCGAAACTATCCGCAACGGCCATCGCTTGCGCGCTGTATGGTTTTTGCCGGCTATGTCGCGACGCCGCTTTTTTTAAGTGGTCTGGTGGCGCTCTATCCCCTGGTATGGCTATGCGCACTGGTCGGCGCTGTCGCGCTCTTTTACACCGGCTATTTGCTGTATTTGGGTATTCCGACTTTCCTTAACATTAATAGAGAGGAAGGATTAAGCTTCTCCAGTTCGACGCTCGCTATCGGCGTGCTGGTCCTGGAGGTGCTACTGGCGATCACTGTGATCCTGTGGGGATACGGCTACCGCCTGTTCTGATGCGAAAAAGGGCTGGCGCAAAAGCCAGCAATGCAGCATTTGCTGACGATTCTTCTGTAGCGGCAACGCTGGCGTGCCGCTATGATGCCACTGCTAGCTTGAGTATAATCTTAGCTCAGGCGGTGTGCGTTACGACGCGCGTGAATCATTATCAGAAATCTCATCATGCTGAAATTCCGAGCTTCATTCCTGAGCTTTGCTCTGATGTTGGCCGTTCCTTTTGCCCCGCAGGCCGTGGCGAAAACGGCAGCGACAACCGCGGCGTCTCAACCTGAGATTGCCTCCGGTAGCGCAATGATTGTTGATCTCAACACCAATAAAGTGATCTATTCGAACCACCCGGATCTGGTGCGTCCGATTGCCTCGATAACCAAATTAATGACGGCGATGGTCGTGCTCGACGCGCGATTGCCGCTGGATGAAATACTGAAGGTCGATATCAGCCAGACGCCGGAAATGAAAGGGGTTTACTCCCGCGTACGCCTGAACAGCGAAATTAGTCGCAAAAATATGTTGCTGCTGGCGTTGATGTCATCCGAAAACCGTGCGGCGGCAAGCCTGGCGCACTATTATCCTGGCGGTTATAACGCGTTTATTAAAGCAATGAATGCGAAGGCGAAAGCGCTGGGCATGACGCATACCCGCTTCGTTGAGCCGACGGGGCTGTCGATTCATAACGTCTCGACCGCGCGGGATTTAACAAAACTGCTGATTGCCACGAAGCAATACCCGCTGATTGGCCAGCTAAGCACCACGCGCGAAGATATGGCGACATTCTCGCATCCGGCGTATACGCTGCCGTTTCGCAATACCAACCATTTGGTCTACCGTGATAACTGGAATATCCAGTTAACGAAAACCGGCTTTACCAATGCGGCGGGGCATTGCCTGGTGATGCGTACCGTGATCAATAACAAACCGGTCGCGCTGGTGGTCATGGACGCGTTCGGCAAATATACCCACTTTGCGGACGCCAGTCGCCTGCGTACATGGATTGAAACCGGTAAAGTCATGCCCGTTCCGGCTGCCGCGCTGAGCTATAAAAAGCAAAAAGCCGCGCAAATGGCGGCAGCCAGCGCCAGTGCCGGAGCGCAAACCGCACAGAACGATTAAGTCGCCGCAGGCCCGGCAGGCATCGCGCCGCCGGGTATTCACGGTAAACCGCACGGTGTTAATGCGTTTCGTCGGGCGTATTTTCCTGCCAGAATTTCCGCTTACTCGTTTTGCCGATACCGGGGTTCATACTGTTGGTCGGGTCATTTTGCCGATAAAAACGCGTCAGCGTTTCCGGCGCTTTATACAGATGTCCAACGTTGTGCTCCGCCGGGTATTGTGCCCCGCGCGCCTGCAACAGCTCCAGCATTTGCGCTTTCAGCGCATGGACGTCGACGCCTTTCTTCACGATATAGTCCTGATGAAAAACGTGGCACATAAAGTGACCGTAATAGAGTTTATGTACCAGTTGGCTGTTGATTTCCGGCGGCAGATGCTCGAACCAGTCGGTATCGTTGCGGCGCAGAGCGATATCCAGCGCCAGGATATCTTCCACTTCATCAGCGTGTACGGCCTGATAACGAATCGCCGCGCCAGCAGCGGCGAAGCGGTGCAGGAAGGCTTTGCTGCCTTCTTCCGGCGTACAGGTAAAGAAACCGCCCTCAGCGGATTTAAAAAATTCATTCAGCCAGCGCTGCGCTTCTGCGACGCCGTCTCCCGCCATTTTTAACAGCAGATGATGCTCATATTTATCGCGCCAGTTTTTCATTCGCTGCGGCATATGGCTGGGAAACAGATGGCCGAATTTCTGCATCGCGCGGTCGGTGAAATGCGGACGGAAAAATTTTACTTTTTCCAGCATCGCATCGGTTCGGCCTTTTAGCGTGAAAAAGAATGGCATCTTGTCGGTGCCGAGTTTATCGATCATCAGAAAGGTATCTTTACCGTACTGCTCCGCAATATCGTAGATATCGCGATGCATATATTCTCCCGCCACTGGCAGATTGTCGAAGTTCACCAGAATATGCCGACGGATTTCAGTCAGTACCGCGGGCTGATTGGTGCCGATATAAAAAACCTGCTGATTTTTTTCCGCTGCAAAGGTATCAAGGCGAACGGCAAAAACCGCCAGTTTTCCGGCGCAGCCGGAAGATTCAAACAAACGGTCCGGGTCGGCGTTATAGCGGGCGGGCGTATCGGCGTTGATATCTCGTACTCGCGTCACATAGTCGTGATCGTGCGCATGACGACCATCGTGGCGCACATCCTCATCTTTAATCCGTTCGTCATCCAGCTTGCTCAGGATCTGCTCCGGGGTATGCCCAAGATCGATACCCAGATGATTGACCAGTTGCAGTTTGCCTTGCTCGTCAATACGGGCAAAGAGCGACATCTCGGTATAGGCCGGGCCGCGCTGCACCAGCGAGCCGCCGGAGTTATTACAGATGCCGCCGATGACCGACGCGCCGATACACGACGAACCAATCACCGAGTGCGGTTCACGGCCCAGCGGTTTAAGCGCTTTTTCCAGCGCATAGAGCGTCGTACCGGGCCAGGCCAGAACCTGTTGGCCGTTATCCAGTAAGTGCAGCTTATCCAGCCGCTGGGTGCTGATAATCACAATATCGCGATCGTAGTCGTTGCCGTTCGGCGTGGAGCCTTCCGTCAGACCGGTGTTGGCGGCCTGCATCAGAATAATTTTGTCAGCGTTAACGCAGGCGTTGAGCACACGCCACAGTTCCAGTAATGAACCCGGGAAAACAACGGCCAGCGCGTCGCCCTGACCGGAACGGAAACCCTTGCGATAGCGGGCGGTTTTGGCGGGGTCTGTCAGCAGGTGAGAATGGCCTACCAGGCGGGCCAGCTCATTCAGGAACGTTTTATTATCAGTCATTGTTATGGAAGACATTCTCCACTCCTTGTGGTGGGACAAAATATCAGCGTTAAGCATAGCGCTTTGTATGACAATACGCTTTCTCATTCAAATTGTTTCTGTGTTGGTGGTATTCATTTGCCGCCTTGATACCATTTGCTGGCGGCTGCGTATTCGACTGTGCGGAAAATTAGGAGAATAACCTTCGCTTTCTTCTCCTCTCGCGTTTAGGCTTATGGCAAACTGCGGTTTTTATTCTGTTTTTACCGCCTCGTCGGGATAAAGATAAAGAGAGACTCAACATGAAATGGTTATGTTCAGTAGGTGTTGCTGTGAGTCTGGCGATGCAGCCAGCATTGGCGGAAAACCTGTTTGGCAATCACCCGCTGACGCCCGAAGCGCGCGACGCGTTCGTCACCGATTTACTCAAGAAAATGACTGTCGATGAAAAAATTGGTCAGTTACGTCTGATTAGCGTCGGCCCTGATAACCCGAAAGAAGCGAGCCGCGAGATGATCAAAGACGGGCAGGTAGGGGCGATTTTCAATACCGTCACCCGCCAGGATATCCGTCAAATGCAGGATCAGGTGATGGCGTTGAGCCGCCTGAAAATTCCTCTCTTTTTTGCTTATGACGTGGTACACGGCCAGCGAACCGTCTTCCCGATAAGCCTCGGTCTGGCTTCTTCTTTTAATCTGGATGCGGTAAGAACCGTAGGACGCGTATCGGCGTATGAAGCGGCGGACGACGGCCTGAATATGACCTGGGCGCCGATGGTGGATGTCTCCCGCGATCCGCGTTGGGGACGCGCCTCCGAAGGCTTTGGCGAAGATACATATTTAACCTCCATCATGGGCGAAACCATGGTGAAAGCGATGCAGGGCAAAAGCCCGGCGGACCGCTATTCGGTGATGACCAGCGTGAAACATTTTGCCGCCTATGGCGCCGTTGAAGGCGGTAAAGAATACAACACCGTGGATATGAGTTCCCAGCGTCTGTTTAATGACTATATGCCGCCGTACAAAGCGGGGCTGGATGCGGGGAGCGGCGCGGTGATGGTGGCGCTGAACTCGCTGAACTCGCTGAACGGCACGCCTGCGACGTCAGATTCCTGGCTATTGAAAGATGTCCTGCGCGATGAGTGGGGCTTTAAGGGAATTACCGTTTCCGACCACGGCGCTATTAAGGAACTGATTAAACACGGTACCGCGGCCGACCCGGAAGATGCGGTGCGCGTGGCGCTAAAGGCAGGGGTGGATATGAGCATGGCGGATGAGTATTACAGCAAATATCTGCCGGGTCTGATTAAGTCGGGCAAAGTGACGATGGCGGAACTGGACGACGCGACGCGCCATGTGCTCAACGTAAAATATGACATGGGATTGTTTAACGACCCCTATAGCCATCTGGGGCCGAAAGAGAGCGACCCGGTGGACACCAATGCCGAAAGCCGCCTGCATCGTAAAGAGGCGCGGGAAGTGGCGCGGGAAAGTGTGGTACTGCTGAAAAACCGGCTGGAAACGTTGCCGCTGAAAAAATCGGGCACCATTGCCGTTGTTGGGCCGCTGGCCGACAGTCAACGTGATGTAATGGGAAGCTGGTCTGCTGCTGGGGTCGCGAATCAGTCGGTGACGGTGCTAGCGGGTATTCAAAATGCCGTCGGCGACGGGGCGAAGATCCTCTATGCCAAAGGGGCGAATATCACTAATGATAAAGGCATCGTCGATTTCTTAAACCTGTATGAAGAGGCGGTGAAAATCGATCCGCGCTCACCGCAGGCGATGATTGATGAGGCGGTGCAGGCGGCGAAACAGGCCGATGTGGTGGTCGCAGTGGTAGGCGAGTCGCAGGGGATGGCGCATGAAGCCTCCAGCCGTACCGATATCACTATTCCACAGAGTCAGCGCGACTTAATCACCGCTCTGAAAGCCACCGGTAAGCCGCTGGTACTGGTATTAATGAACGGCAGACCGCTGGCGCTGGTAAAAGAAGATCAACAGGCCGATGCGATTCTGGAGACCTGGTTTGCCGGGACGGAAGGCGGCAACGCCATTGCCGATGTGCTGTTTGGCGATTACAACCCGTCAGGCAAACTGCCGATCTCCTTCCCGCGTTCGGTGGGACAAATTCCGGTCTATTACAGCCATCTCAATACGGGACGCCCGTATAATCCTGAAAAGCCAAACAAATACACCTCACGTTATTTTGACGAAGCAAATGGCCCGCTCTATCCGTTTGGTTACGGTCTGAGCTACACCACATTTACGGTGTCTGATGTCACGCTCTCCTCACCGACAATGCAACGCGACGGCAAAGTCACGGCCAGCGTAGAGGTCACGAATACCGGTAAACGCGAAGGGGCAACGGTCATTCAGATGTACTTACAGGATGTCACGGCGTCGATGAGCCGCCCGGTGAAGCAATTAAAAGGTTTTGAAAAAATCACCCTCAAGCCCGGCGAACGTAAAACCGTGAGTTTCCCGATTGATATCGAGGCGTTGAAGTTCTGGAATCAGCAGATGAAATATGACGCGGAACCCGGCAAGTTCAACGTCTTTATCGGCGTGGATTCCGCTCGCGTTAAACAAGGATCGTTCGAACTACTGTAAGCCTGCCGTCAACAGGGCGCGATAGCTGCGCCCTGTCTGGCAATGGCTTTTCCTGTCCACCCTTTTATTGCCTGCCTCGTCACTTACACTGGCGGAAAATCCCAGGTTAAACGCAGACTTTTCAACTATGCTTTTTTCTCAAGTCTCTGAAAAAGGCCGTAAAAGGATGAGGAAAGCATCATGACGATCTCAAAGCTATGGGTAAGTTCGCTGGCGTTGCTGGCGACGGTGAGTTTACCTCTACAGGCGGCATCGCCCGTGACGGTCGGGTCAAAGATTGATACCGAAGGCGCGCTGCTCGGCAACATGATTTTGCAGGTACTGGAAAGCCACGGCGTTAAAACGGTCAATAAAATTCAGCTCGGGACGACGCCAGTCGTTCGTGGCGCGATTACCGCCGGAGAGCTGGATATCTATCCGGAATACACCGGTAACGGGGCGTTCTTTTTTAAAGATGAAAACGATCCGGCATGGAAGAATGCAAAGCAAGGCTTTGAGAAAGTCAAAAAACTGGATGCGGAGCAGAATAAGCTGGTCTGGTTGACGCCTGCGCCGGCAAATAACACCTGGACCATCGCGGTACGCCAGGACATCGCGGAAAAAAATAAACTCTCCTCGCTTGCCGATCTCAGCCGTTATCTGAAAGAGGGCGGCACTTTTAAACTGGCGGCGTCTGCGGAATTTATCGAACGGGCGGATGCGCTGCCGGCATTTGAAAAAGCCTATGATTTTACCTTGAATCAGAACCAGCTCTTGTCGCTGGCGGGCGGCGATACGGCTGTCACGATCAAAGCCGCCGCGCAACAAACATCCGGCGTTAACGCCGCGATGGCGTATGGTACCGACGGCCCGGTCGCCGCGCTGGGTCTGCAAACCCTGAGCGACCCGAAAGGCGTCCAGCCTATCTATGCCCCCGCGCCGGTAGTGCGTGAATCGGTGTTACAGGCCTATCCGCAGATAGCCGACTGGCTGCAGCCCGTTTTCGCCAGCCTTGATGAGAAAACGCTGCAACAGTTGAACGCCAGAATCGCCGTAGAAGGGCTGGATGCGAAAAAAGTCGCCGCAGATTACCTCCGACAAAAAGGGTGGGTGAAGTAATCTGTGAGTGACGCTGCCAAAAAAATTACGGTTAATCGTGTGCTGTTGCTGTTGGTTGTTCTGGCCCTGCTTGCTGTCGCGCTGCCTTTCATTAATTACGCCCCGAATCGTCTGGTGAGCGGCGAGGGGCGCCAGTTATGGGAGATCTGGCCGGCGACCATCTGGATGCTGACTGGCGCGGGATGCGCGCTGTTTACGCTGTGCTTTGTGCCCGGTAAACGCGGTAGCGTACTGACGCTGATGATGGCGCAGACGCTTTTTATTGTCATGCTGTGGGGAGTCGGCAGGGCGGCGACCCAGTTGGCGCAGGAGGGCAGTCCGCTGGCGCGTACCAGTCTGGGAAGTGGATGGTGGCTGGGCCTCGGTCTGATGCTGCTGGCCTGTAGCGATGCGATCCGCCGTATTACCGTTGGGCCGCTGTGGCGCTGGTTGCTGCACGCGCAAATTGTCATTGTCCCGCTGGCGCTGCTGTTTTCAGGCACGTTCGACAACCTCTCGCTTCTGAAAGAGTATACCAACCGGCAGGATGTTTTCGATGCCGCGTTGGTGCAACATTTGATGTTACTGGCGGGCACGGTGCTGCCGGCGCTGGCGATCGGACTACCGTTGGGCGTCTGGTGTTATTTTTCCGCCTCGCGCCAGGGGCCGGTGTTTACCGTACTGAATGTGATCCAGACTATCCCTTCCGTCGCGTTGTTTGGCCTGCTGATTGCGCCGTTGGCCGGGCTGGTGAAACAGTTTTCGTGGCTTGCCGCATTCGGCGTCGCGGGAACCGGCATGACGCCTGCGCTGATAGCGCTGGTGCTCTATGCGTTATTGCCGCTGGTGCGCGGCGTGGTCGCCGGGCTCAATCAGGTGCCGCGCGATGTGCTGGAGAGCGCAAGAGCCATGGGAATGAGTAGCGGCCAGCGCTTCAGGCATGTGCAACTGCCGCTGGCGCTGCCGGTCTTTTTACGTAGCCTGAGGGTAGTCATGGTCCAGACAGTGGGAATGGCCGTCGTCGCCGCGCTGATTGGCGCGGGAGGTTTCGGCGCGCTGGTGTTTCAGGGGCTATTGAGTAGCGCCATTGATTTAGTCCTGTTGGGCGTCATTCCGGTGATTGCGCTGGCGGTAGTGATCGACGCGCTGTTTGATTTATGGATCGCGTTTTTGAAGGGAGCAACCGATGATTGAATTTAACCATGTCAGTAAAACCTTCGGCGATCAACAGGCTGTTAGCGACCTCAATTTGCACTTTAGCGAAGGCAGCTTTTCGGTGTTAATTGGTACCTCCGGTTCGGGAAAATCGACCACTCTGAAGATGATTAACCGACTGGTAGAGCATGATAGCGGAACGATCCGTTTTGCCGGGGAAGAGATCCGCAGCCTGCCGGTGCTTGAACTGCGCCGTCGCATGGGCTATGCCATTCAGTCTATCGGTCTTTTTCCCCACTGGACGGTGGCGCAAAATATCGCCACCGTACCGCAACTACAAAAGTGGTCGCGTGCGCGGATTAACGATCGTATTGATGAACTGATGGCATTATTGGGTCTGGAAAGCGCGCTGCGCGATCGCTATCCGCATCAGCTTTCCGGCGGGCAACAGCAGCGGGTCGGCGTTGCGCGGGCGCTGGCTGCCGATCCGCAGGTATTGCTGATGGACGAGCCTTTCGGCGCGCTTGATCCGGTAACGCGCGGCGCATTGCAGCAGGAGATGACCCGCATTCATCAGCTACTGGGACGCACCATCGTACTGGTGACGCATGACATTGACGAGGCGTTACGCCTCGCCGACCATCTGGTGCTGATGGACGGGGGCCACGTTATCCAACAGGGATCGCCGCTTTCGATGCTGACCTCGCCGGAAAATGATTTCGTGCAGGCGTTTTTTGGCCGCAGCGAGCTGGGCGTAAGGCTGCTTTCGTTACGTAGTGTAGGCGATTATGTACGCCGGAATGAACAGCTCAGCGGCGACGCGCTGGTGGAAGAGATGACGTTACGCGATGCGCTATCGATGTTTGTCGCCCGCCGGTGCGACGTCCTGCCGGTGGCGAATCAGCAGGGCGAGCCCTGTGGTACGCTCCATTTTCGCGATCTGCTTTCGGAGACGTCCCCCCGTGAAACGACTGTGTGATCCGCTTCTCTGGCTTATTGTTCTGTTCTTGCTTCTGCTGTTTGGATTGCCTTATAGCCAGCCGTTCTTCGCCGCGCTGTTTCCCGATTTGCCGCGCCCGGTCTACCAACAGGAGAGTTTTGCCGCCCTCGCGCTCGCCCATTTCTGGTTGGTGGGCATCTCAAGTCTGTTTGCCGTCGTGGTGGGCGTCGGCGCAGGGATTGCGGTCACGCGAGAAAGTGGGAAAGAGTTTCGTCCCCTGGTGGAGACTATCGCCGTCGTCGGGCAGACCTTTCCCCCGGTGGCGGTACTGGCGATCGCGGTACCCGTCATGGGTTTTGGTCAGCAACCAGCCATTATCGCCTTGATCCTGTATGGAGTGTTGCCCATCCTGCAGGCGACCCTGGCCGGGCTGGGCGCAGTGCCTGCCAGCGTGATGAGCGTTGCCAGCGGTATGGGAATGAGCCGTCGCCAACAGTTGTATCAGGTTGAGCTGCCGCTGGCCGCGCCGGTGATTCTGGCGGGCATTCGAACCTCGGTGATTATCAATATTGGTACGGCGACCATCGCTTCAACGGTGGGGGCCAGTACGTTAGGCACGCCGATCATTATCGGGCTTAGCGGCTTTAATACGGCCTATGTTATCCAGGGGGCACTGCTGGTGGCGCTGGCGGCGATCATCATCGATCGCCTGTTCGAAAGGCTGACGCGCGCGCTTACCCGGCACGCAAAATAAAACTGTAACCTGCCAGCATCACGCCGCCGATACCGCCAATAGCCATCAGCAGGAAAAGGGCGATCACCCCGATTTTCGCTACGCGCATTATGTACTCCTTATGTTAATAAAAGGAGTATACATTAAAGCGAATTTGTTAGCTGCTGTTTAAACGCCAAGGGGATGAATGTCGCGTCCCTGGGCGCGCCATGCCAGGAGTTGCTGCTGCTGCGCCAGCGTCTGGTTTTCTCCGCACCATACCAGTAACGTCTTGCCGTCAAACAGTTCCGGGCGGAACTGGCTAAGCGAATGCGCCAACACGTCGATTCGCCATCCCTGTTGGCTGGCGACCCAACCTTCCAGCCACAGGCGGGTGGTATCATGGATATTCCAGCCGATCACCAACGCATCTTTTCCCTGTTTCTTACGCGCAGACGCCAGGCAGAGTGCAATATAGTTGATCAGGATACCGTCAAGAATGCCGAGCAGCGCCTGAAGGGCGGGTTGTTGGCACTGTAATCGTCGCCGCAGCGGGACGAACAGGTTAGTGGTCAATGTTTGGGCTGGATAATCCTGACCGCGTTCTTTGACCCATAACCGTAAACTGTGCAGATTACTGCTTTGCAGATAGTGCAGCAGGATCTCCTGCTGTTCGCGCCAGCCGTTAGGTTGTTCGCTACTGTCGCTACTGAGCAGCACTTTGACTTTGCTGACCTGGACGCCGTTATCTATCCAGCGCTTGATTTCGCGGATTCTGTCGATATCGGCATCGTTAAACAGACGATGACCGCCATCCGTTCGCTGTGGTTTTAAAAGTCCATAACGTCTCTGCCACGCGCGCAACGTGACAGGATTGATATCACAAAGCAAAGCCACTTCACCAATTGTGTAAAGCGCCATCGTTTCACCCTTGCTCGCGAGGTCCCGGTTTAACTTTAGACGCTCTTTTAGGAACCAGGAAGTTTTGCCTGTTTTTTATGCATTAAAACGCGAAGTAGCGGGTTGCGGCGCGGCGTTTAAGTGATCGTATTCACGAATTCATATTTTTATGCAACAGTTCAAAGAAAGTTAATCGTACTCAATGTATGTTACGCGCTTTTAATTGAAGTGTGGTTTGCGGGTATGTACGAGTTTAATCTGGTGTTGCTGCTGCTTCAGCAGATGTGCGTGTTTCTGGTCATTGCGTGGCTAATGAGTAAAACGCGCCTGTTCATCCCGCTTATGCAGGTCACGGTTCGTCTGCCGCACAAGCTTCTGTGTTACGTCACGTTTTCTATCTTCTGCATTATGGGCACTTATTTTGGGCTACATATCGAAGATTCGATTGCCAATACCCGCGCGATTGGCGCGGTGATGAGTGGCCTACTCGGCGGGCCGGTCGTCGGCGGGCTGGTCGGCCTGACCGGTGGGTTACATCGGTATTCTATGGGCGGCATGACGGCGCTGAGCTGTATGATTTCCACCATCGTCGAAGGGCTGCTGGGCGGGTTGGTACACAGCGTTCTCATACGTCGCGGACGCCCGGACAAAGTGTTTAGCCCGCTGACGGCGGGAGCAATTACGTGTGTTGCCGAACTGGTGCAGATGCTGATTATTTTATTGATAGCCAGGCCGTTTGACGATGCCCTGCATCTGGTCAGTAATATTGCCGCGCCGATGATGGTGACGAATACCGTTGGCGCCGCGCTGTTCATGCGTATTTTGCTCGATAAGCGCGCCATGTTCGAAAAATATACTTCGGCATTTTCTGCTACCGCGCTGAAGGTCGCCGCGTCAACGGAGGGGATTCTGCGTCAGGGATTTAACGAAGTGAACAGTATGAAGGTGGCGCAGGTGTTATATCAGGAGTTGGATATCGGCGCCGTTGCCATCACCGATCGCGAAAAACTGCTGGCTTTTACCGGTATTGGCGACGATCACCATCTACCGGGCAAACCCATTTCATCAGGTTATACGCTGAAAGCAATTGAAACCGGAGAGGTGGTTTATGCCGATGGCAACGAAGTGCCGTACCGCTGTTCGCTACACCCGCAGTGTAAACTCGGCTCGACGCTGGTGATCCCGCTGCGTGGCGAAAATCAGCGAGTCATGGGCACCATTAAATTGTACGAAGCGAAAAACCGGCTGTTCAGCTCAATTAACCGTACCCTGGGAGAGGGTATTGCGCAGCTTTTATCCGCGCAGATCCTGGCCGGGCAGTATGAACGGCAGAAGGCGTTGCTGACGCAGTCAGAGATCAAGCTGTTGCACGCGCAGGTGAATCCGCATTTTCTGTTTAATGCACTCAATACCATTAAAGCGGTGATTCGCCGCGACAGCGAACAGGCCAGCCAACTGGTGCAGTACTTGTCGACCTTTTTTCGCAAAAATTTAAAACGCCCGTCGGAAATCGTCACGCTGGCGGATGAAATTGAACACGTGAACGCTTATCTGCAAATTGAAAAAGCGCGTTTTCAGTCGCGTCTGCAGGTACAGCTTGATGTTCCATCGACGCTTTCACGTCAGAAATTGCCTGCGTTTACATTACAGCCGATTGTTGAGAACGCCATTAAACATGGCACGTCGCAACTGCTTGATACCGGCAACGTCGCTATTCGCGCCCGACGCGAAGGGCAGCATTTGATGTTAGATATTGAAGATAATGCGGGACTGTATCAGCCTTCCGCCGGCAGTAGCGGGCTGGGGATGAGTCTGGTGGATAAACGTCTGCGCGAACACTTTGGCGATGATTATGGTATTAGCGTGGCCTGCGAGCCGGACTGTTTTACCCGAATTACATTACGACTTCCACTGGAGGAGGACGCATGATTAAAGTGCTGATTGTGGATGATGAGCCGTTAGCGCGGGAAAATCTGCGGATTTTGCTCCAGGGGCAGGATGACATTGAGATTGTGGGAGAGTGCGCGAACGCGGTAGAAGCGATTGGCGCGGTACATAAGTTGCGACCTGATGTGCTGTTTCTGGATATTCAGATGCCGCGTATCAGTGGACTGGAGATGGTAGGAATGCTTGATCCGGAACACCGCCCGTATATCGTTTTTTTAACCGCGTTTGACGAATACGCCATCAAAGCCTTTGAAGAACACGCTTTTGATTATCTGCTCAAGCCGATAGAGGAGAAACGGCTGGAAAAAACGTTACATCGTCTGCGTCAGGAGCGCAGTAAACAGGATGTTTCGTTGCTGCCGGAAAACCAGCAGGCGCTTAAATTCATTCCCTGTACCGGACACAGCCGGATCTATTTGTTGCAAATGGATGATGTCGCCTTTGTCAGTAGCCGTATGAGCGGCGTTTATGTGACCAGCAGTGAAGGGAAAGAGGGGTTTACCGAGCTGACGCTGCGCACGCTGGAAAGCCGGACGCCGCTACTGCGTTGTCATCGTCAGTTTCTGGTGAATATGGCCCATTTGCAGGAAATTCGGCTGGAGGATAATGGGCAGGCAGAGCTGATTTTACGCAACGGCCTGACGGTGCCGGTAAGCCGTCGCTATCTGAAAAGTTTAAAAGAGGCGATTGGCCTGTAAAAGACTGTTAGAATATCGTTTTGCCATAGAAACGACCGAAGGCCTCATGCTGAGTAACGATATTCTGCGTAGCGTGCGCTACATTTTAAAAGCTAATAATACCGATCTGGCGCGTATCCTGGCGCTGGGTAACGTTGATGCTACGCCGGAGCAGATTGCAATCTGGTTGCGCAAAGAAGAGGAAGAGGGGTTTCAGCGTTGCCCGGATATCGTGTTGTCCTCATTTCTCAATGGCCTCATTTATGAAAAACGCGGCAAAGATGAGGCGGCGCCTGCATTGACGGCGGAACGTCGTATCAACAACAATATTGTGCTGAAAAAGCTGCGTATTGCCTTTTCGCTAAAAACAGATGATATCCTGGCGATACTTACCGGTCAGTTGTTTCGTGTCTCAATGCCAGAGATCACCGCGATGATGCGCGCGCCGGATCATAAGAACTTCCGCGAATGCGGCGATCAGTTTATGCGTTATTTTCTGCGCGGTCTGGCGGCCCGTGAACACGCGGCGAAGTAATTCTGCGGTATTGTTCCCGGCAGCGTCCTGTCTGACCGGGAAAACGCATTATTATACTAATTGATTCTATGATACCCGCTCTCTTCCAACAGTTTCTGCGAGCGAATCATTGACAGATAGTACGCGGAACAGTTGTCAATTGATGATCCTGGCAATTTACAGAGGTCGCTTATTTTTGCCTGGGTAAAATCAATATCCACATATTCCGTAGCATAGCTATCATAATAGTCGATTCGTTCAGTCAAACCCGGCATACCCTGATAAGCTTCGCCGACTTGGCTCAGCATTTTTTGTGCTTCTTCTTTATTATTGGCTTTCAGGGTTTTATAAAGTATTTTATGTTCAGATATTTGACGTAAAACGATATCCCCTTTGTAGTAATAGGTTAACTTGATTTCAATACCGTTGAGATTACCTACATAGCGTTGTGTTTCCTCTGACTCTTTGCTAGCGGCTATCT
The DNA here is from genome assembly GCF_017572645.1 of Salmonella sp. 32100201201700099SM. NCBI lineage: Bacteria > Pseudomonadati > Pseudomonadota > Gammaproteobacteria > Enterobacterales > Enterobacteriaceae > Salmonella > Salmonella sp. 32100201201700099SM. The sequence goes on from NZ_JAGERQ010000012.1 coordinate 80,790, forward strand.
TCTTGATAAACGCTGTCATGTTATTTTGGTTTCCCTGGAGAGTATCGTTTTTCTGATCGCAGCCAGTTATGCTAACCGATAGAGAGAGCGCGAATAGTGGCAGTGCCATAAGGCGTAGAACCCGCATAACAATTCCTTGTCGTTAAGTATTGGTGTGGCCAGGAATTCAGGGATTATAGGCTTTGGCGAGGGGACTTACAGCGAGGCTGTCTTTTTTCGGAATTCATAAAGAAAAGACGCTGCCGAAGCAGCGCCCTGAGCGACTTTACCAGTCGATGCAATACATTATGCCTGCCAGTTATTTCGCTTCTTTAAAACCAGCAGCTTCCAGCAGCGTCTGGGTTTGTTTCATGCTGATACCTTTACTGGTATCGCCGGACACCATTGTCCCTGAGATTTGCTGTAACGCTTTAAAGTCCACTTTTTCCATATCCACAGAGACGTTTTCCTGGGCATAGGTATCTTCATAGGTTAATTTTTCTTCCACTCCGGCGATATTTTTATATTTCGCGCTCAGCGGATCGAGAATTTGGGCGGCATCTTCTTTCGTTTTAGCGCCTACAGTGGCATAGCTGATTTTACTTTCAGACGTCTGCTTAATGATTTTGTCACCTTTATAGGTGTAGGTAATTGAAATTTCTGTCCCCGCCAGGTTTGCGTTAAAGGTCTTTGATTCTTCTTTATCGCCACAGCCAGCAAGAGAGAACACCAGTACGGAAGCCAAAGCCGCGGACAATAACTTGCCAGAAATTTTCATCTAAAACTCCATTTTATATAATGATTGGGTTTTTAAAATAATTTCAATGAATTAATTTAACCCAGTAATAGCAATGTATCAGGGAGGGATAGAATATGACTTTTAGCCGTTATTTAGCAGTCCGGATATGGAGTCTTGGCGCTATTGCTTATTAAGGAAAAAGTTAAAACGCGCGGAGGGGGCGATATGCCAGTCAGGATTAAGCGGTTAAAAAAGCCGGAGCATGCTCCGGCTTGTTGCTTATTTTACCTGCTGGCCAGGCTTCGCGCCGTCATCAGGGCTTAACAGGAAGATATCTTTCCCGCCAGGGCCTGCGGCCATCACCATTCCCTCGGAGACGCCAAAGCGCATTTTGCGCGGCGCGAGGTTGGCGACCATTACCGTCTGGCGGCCAATCAGCGCCTGCGGGTCCGGGTAGGCGGAACGAATGCCGGAGAAGACGTTACGCTTCTCGCCGCCCAGATCCAGCGTCAGACGCAGCAATTTGTCGGAGCCTTCTACGAACTCAGCGTTTTCAATCAATGCCACGCGCAGGTCAATTTTGGCAAAATCGTCAAAGGTGATGGTTTCCTGAATCGGGAAGTCGGCTAACGGGCCGGTAACCGGCGCGGCTGCGGCTTTCACCTCTTCTTTAGACGCTTCAACCAGCGCTTCAACTTGCTTCATGTCGATGCGATTGTAGAGCGCCTTAAAGGTGTTGACCTTGTGACCGAGCAGCGGCTGTTCGATGGCATCCCAGTTCAGTTCACTGTTCAGGAAGGCTTCAACGCGTTCAGAAAGCGTCGGCAGTACCGGTTTCAGGTAAGTCATCAGCACGCGGAACAGGTTGATGCCCATCGAGCAAATGGCCTGCAGGTCAGCGTCTCGGCCTTCCTGTTTAGCCACCACCCACGGCGCTTGCTCGTCAACATAACGGTTAGCGACGTCGGCCAGCGCCATAATTTCACGGATAGCTTTGCCGAATTCACGGCTTTCCCATGCTTCGCCAATCACCGCAGCGGCGTCAGTAAAGGTTTTATACAATTGCGGATCGGCCAGTTCAGCCGCCAGCACGCCGTCGAAACGCTTATTGATAAAACCGGCGTTACGCGAGGCCAGGTTGACTACTTTATTGACGATATCGGCATTGACGCGCTGGACAAAGTCTTCCAGGTTCAGGTCGATGTCATCAATACGTGAAGAAAGCTTCGCGGTGTAGTAGTAGCGCAGGCTGTCGGCGTCAAAGTGTTTCAGCCAGGTGCTGGCCTTAATAAAGGTGCCGCGAGACTTAGACATCTTCGCGCCGTTCACCGTCACGTAACCGTGAACGAACAGGTTGGTCGGCTTACGGAAGTGGCTGCCTTCCAGCATGGCAGGCCAGAACAGGCTGTGGAAATAGACGATGTCTTTGCCGATAAAGTGGTACAGCTCGGCGTCGGAGTCTTTTTTCCAGTACTCATCAAAACTGGTCGTGTCACCGCGCTTATCGCACAGATTTTTGAAGGAGCCCATATAGCCAATCGGCGCGTCCAGCCAGACGTAGAAATATTTGCCCGGCGCGTTCGGGATTTCGAAACCAAAATACGGCGCGTCGCGGGAAATGTCCCACTGTTGCAGGCCGGATTCAAACCACTCCTGCATTTTGTTCGCCACCTGCTCCTGCAGCGCGCCGCTGCGGGTCCACGCCTGCAACATTTCGCTGAATGACGGCAGGTCAAAGAAAAAGTGCTCGGAGTCACGCATTACCGGCGTCGCGCCGGACACCACGGATTTCGGTTCGATAAGTTCGGTCGGGCTGTAGGTCGCGCCGCACACTTCACAGTTATCGCCGTACTGGTCTGCGGATTTACATTTCGGGCAGGTGCCTTTCACAAATCGGTCCGGCAGGAACATGCCTTTTTCCGGATCGTAGAGTTGAGAGATGGTGCGGTTCTTAATAAAACCGTTCTCTTTCAGGCGCGTATAAATCAGCTCGGACAGCTCGCGATTCTCGTCGCTGTGCGTTGAGTGGTAGTTGTCGTAGCTAATATTAAAACCGGCGAAATCGGTCTGGTGCTCCTGGCTCATTTCACCGATCATTTGCTCCGGTGTAATACCAAGCTGCTGCGCTTTCAGCATGATCGGCGTGCCATGAGCGTCATCGGCACAGATGAAGTTAACCTCATGGCCGCGCATTCGCTGGTAACGGACCCAGACATCAGCCTGGATGTGCTCCAGCATATGGCCGAGGTGGATAGAGCCGTTGGCGTACGGCAGCGCGCACGTTACCAGAATTTTCTTCGCGACTTGAGTCATAGTGGGTATTACTTCTTCTGTTGTAAAAAAGGGCTTTGATAGTACCAAAATGGTAATTACTGCGCCAATCGATAAGGGCATTTATCCGTAAATGAATAATTGTTACCGCTGGAGTAAACTACAAAGTTACAATCGTACTTTTCAGAACTACAAAAGGAGTCGGGATGAACGAACAATCCCAGGCCAAATCACCAGATACCCTGCGAGCGATGGTCGCCGGGACGCTGGCGAATTTTCAGCACCCAACCCTGAAGCATAACCTCACCACGCTTAAGGCGTTGCACCACGTCGCCTGGATGGATGGTACGCTGCACGTTGAGCTGGTCATGCCGTTCGTCTGGAACAGCGCGTTTGAGGTATTAAAAGAGCAATGCAGCGCCGATCTGTTACGTATTACGGGCGCAAAAGCGATCGACTGGAAACTGTCGTACAACATTGCGACGCTGAAACGCGTCAAAAATCAGCCTGGCATTAATGGCGTGAAAAACATCATTGCCGTGAGCTCCGGTAAAGGCGGGGTGGGTAAATCGTCCACGACGGTAAACCTGGCGCTGGCGTTAGCGGCTGAAGGCGCAAAGGTCGGGGTTCTCGATGCCGATATTTACGGTCCGTCGATCCCAACCATGCTTGGCGCAGAAGATCAGCGCCCAACATCGCCAGACGGTACGCATATGGCGCCGATTATGTCTCACGGCCTGGCGACCAACTCGATCGGCTATCTGGTGACTGACGATAACGCGATGGTATGGCGCGGCCCAATAGCCAGTAAGGCGCTGATGCAGATGTTGCAGGAGACGCTGTGGCCGGATCTGGATTATCTGGTACTGGATATGCCGCCGGGAACCGGGGATATTCAGCTAACGCTGGCGCAGAACATTCCTGTTACCGGCGCGGTGGTGGTGACTACGCCGCAGGATATCGCGCTAATCGACGCCAAAAAAGGTATCGTGATGTTCGAGAAGGTGGAAGTGCCGGTGCTCGGCATTGTGGAAAATATGAGTATGCATATTTGTAGCAACTGCGGCCATCACGAACCGATCTTCGGCACGGGCGGCGCGCAGAAGCTGGCGGAAAAATACCATACTCAGCTTCTGGGTCAGATGCCGCTGCATATTAGTCTGCGTGAAGATCTCGATCGCGGTACGCCGACGGTGGTTAGCCGTCCGGAGAGCGAGTTTACCGCGATCTATCGCGAACTGGCCGATCGCGTTGCGGCACAGCTTTACTGGCAGGGTGAAGTGATTCCGGGAGAAATCGCCTTCCGCGCGGTGTAATCCTCCTGACGTATTCCAAAGAGAATATGACATTCACTGCATTAATATATATTGATGCAGTGAATGTATTAATAAAATAATAGCCCCCGCATTGTTAATTCCTGCTTAAACAGACAGGTGTTTATCTGAAATAATCGGCAAAAACATTATTTGAATTGATCATACCTATCCTACTGATTTATTTTTTCAATTGGTTTTAAGGTATCGATACGTTCATACTGCTCATCAGGACGGCCTGCATACTGTTTGACGTTCACCAGAGGAACAATTACTCACTATGAAAAAATATTTGCTGATGGGAATTATAGTTTCGGCTTATGGGATAAGCGTACCTGTTTTTGCCTCCGACACCGCAACATTAACCATCAGTGGAAAAGTGACCGCGCCAACGTGCAGTACAGAAGTGGTAAACGCACAATTGCAGCAGCGTTGCGGCAACACTATCCACGTTTCAACTCTGCAAACACCCGCCGCTACGCCGATGAGAGGTGTGACAACGCAGCTATACACGGTGCCTGGTGATAGCACCCGACAGATTATTGTTAATCATTACGACTAATTCTTATTAATTCCGCAAGCCCATATCATTGATATCAATGATATGGGCTTTTTTATTTGCTGTGTTTATATATAAGGGCAGTAAATTTCGGAAATTAATAAGTTTACAAAATAATGATAAGCAATGATTATTTGTTGCAATTATATTGCAATCTGTAAATTGTTTTAAATCAACAAAACATCGTGTTTACATTGCGATAACCTCCTGTCTATGAGAATTTTCGTTGCAAGGGTTAATAACTCTTAACAAATAGAAATTACTTCATTAAGGAAGAGATTATGAAACGTTCACTTATTGTTGCTTCTGTATTGTCTGCTGTATTTATGAGCGCTGGGGTTTTTGCTGCTGATGAAGATATGGGGGAATTAAAAATAAACGGAGAAGTGGTGGGAACATCCTGTACTTTCGAAGGTGCAAATAGCGCGACTATTGAATTATCCCAGGTAGGTGTTGATAGATTGACTGACTTAAACCCTGGCGATATATATACAGGATACACTAGCCCAGAAGCGATTTTAAAAGTAAAATGTTCGAATACAGCTAATCCACGAATTAGTTTTAACCGTTCTCAATTTGTGGATAATATGCAAATCACCAAAAATAATGCTACTAATAATGGTGCGGGCTTTGCTGTTTATCTTGATGGTACTCAGGTGAAACCGGATGAGGCGGGGAATTACACTCTGAATTCAAGTAAGTTTGAAAATGGTGTATATACCCTGAACTTTTCTGCCCGCTATGCCGCCGTTGAAAATACTGTAACACCAGGTTCTGTTGAATCTGTACTGACGATGACGGTATTAACTGATTAACAATCGTTTTTTGGCGGCTAAGCTTTTAGCCGCTTGTATCTCTTTTATAAGGTTATCGGCCATGAAATGGATGATTGCATTATGCCTGGCTTGTGCCGCTATGCCTGCGTGGAGCGGCATTTATATATACGGTACACGTATTATTTATCCGGCGCAGAAAAAAGATATTACCGTACAATTAATGAATGACGGTAAACGAAGTTCACTCATCCAGGCGTGGATTGATAACGGTGATACCAGCCTGCCGCCAGAAAAATTACAGGTTCCATTTATTATGACCCCCCCTGTAATTAGAGTTGCGGCAAATTCAGGTCAGCAATTAAAAATAAAGAAGCTCGCTAATAACTTGCCTGGCGATCGTGAAAGTCTTTTCTACCTCAATGTATTGGATATTCCACCAAATTCAGACGAGAACAAAGATAAAAATATCATTAAATTTGCGCTACAAAACCGGATAAAGTTGATCTATCGCCCACCGGGGATACAGAAAGTTGATAAAGCGACATTTTCCCGCTTGCAGTTGCTTCGTGCGCCAGGGAGTATTAGCGTGAAAAATAATTCCGCAAACTGGATCACTATTCCAGAAGTTAAAGCAAAAAGTAAAGTAAATAAAGAAACATTGTTACTGGCTCCATGGTCATCGCAGAGTATCACCACAACGGTAGTCGTAAATAGCTATACCGTGACGTTAATTGATGATTCTGGTAATTATTTAAACGAGACTATCAAAATAGAAAATTAAAAGCGGGGAATTCACCTAAGGATAGATAATGGAAAAGTTAAACGCCATCACGCTGTCACTTTTTGCAGCATTACTTATTTCACCCGCCTGGGCTGAAGAAGAAACATTCGATACTAACTTTATGTTCGGTGGGTTGAAAGGTGAAAAGGTGTCTCGTTATCAGATTGATAGCACCAAACCCATGGCTGGCGTTTATGAAATGGACGTTTATGTCAATAAAGAATGGCGTGGAACTTATGAGGTTAATATTCAGGATGACCCCGATAGCACCTGTATTTCTCCGGACCTGATCGCCAGCCTGGGAATTAAATTTACTCCGCAGAGTACAACAGTAGAAAATGAATGTATTGCGCTGAAAACGGTGGTCCATGGAGGTAGCGTTTCTTATGACACTGCCGCATTTAACCTTTATCTGAGCGTCCCTCAGGCTTATGTGCTGGAATATGAAGCGGGCTATGCGTCTCCAGAGACATGGGACCGCGGGATTAACGCTTTTTATACTTCCTACTATGCTAGTGAATATTACAGCCATTATAAAAGTGGTGGTAGTGAGAAAAATACTTACGCAAATTTTGTCAGCGGGTTGAATCTGCTTGGATGGCAATTACATTCTAATGCTAACTTTTCCAAAAGTGAAAACTTAGCTGGTAAATGGCAGAGCAATACTCAGTATCTGGAACGTGATTTCCCGGCGGTACTGGGGACAATGCGTCTGGGGGAACAGTACACCAGCGGGGATATGTTTGATACGGTGCGCTTTCGCGGGGTGCGCTTCTGGCGTGATATGCAAATGCTGCCGCACTCTAAGCAAAATTTCGCTCCGGTTGTGCGTGACGTGGCGCAAAGTAACGCCCTGGTGACGGTTGAGCAGAATGGCTTTATTGTTTATCAAAAAGAAGTTCCGCCTGGCCCCTTTGTATTTGAAGATCTTCAGCTGGCCGGGGGGGGAGCCGATCTGGACGTGAGCGTTAAAGAAGCTGACGGTACTGTTTCACGGTTTATTGTTCCGTATTCTTCCGTTCCCAATATGGTGCAGCCTGGCGTAGCAAAATATGATTTCGCCGCCGGACGAAGCAGAATTGAAGGAGCCTCTCAGCAAACTGATTTTCTCCAGGGAACCTATCAGTACGGGGTCAATAACCTGCTAACGTTGTATGGCGGAACCATGTTAGCCAGCGATTATCGCTCATTTACCCTTGGCACCGGGTGGAACACGCTGATTGGCGCAGTATCTGTCGACGGTACGTTGTCTCATAGCAAGCAGGATAATGGCGATGTTTTTGATGGGGAAAGCTACCAGGTTGCCTGGAATAAATATCTCCCACAATCAGCCACTCATTTTTCTCTGGCAGCGTATCGCTACTCATCACGTGATTATCGCACTTTTAACGATCATGTCTGGGCTAATAATCGGGACAACTATCGTCGCGATGATGACGATATTTATGATATTGCAGATTATTATGAGAATGACTTTGGGCGTAAAAATACCTTCACTCTCAATATTAATCAGACGTTGCCCGATGGGTGGGGATATTTTACTGCCAGCGCTCTGTGGCGCGACTATTGGGGGCGTAGCGGCACAGGAAAGGATTATCAGTTAAGCTACAGTAATACCTGGCAGCGGCTCAGTTTTACGCTATCGGCAACCCAGACTTATGACAGCGATAACCGTGAAGATAAGCGCTTTAATATCTATTTATCGATTCCCTTAACATGGGGGGTAAAGGAGAATGGGGGAAATCGTGATATCCATTTATCGAATTCCACCACCTTTGACGATCAAGGTTATGAGGCGAATAACACCAGCCTTAGCGGCACGTTCGGTAATCGCGATCAGTTTAATTATACGACTAACCTCAGCCAGCAGCGACAGGAACACCAAACGACATTCGGGGGATCGGTAACCTGGAACGCCCCGCTGGCGACGGTCGGCGGTAGTTACAGCCAATCCAATAAATATCATCAGGTTGGCGGAAATATTCAGGGAGGGCTGGTTGCATGGGCCGATGGCGTTCATTTAGCCTCTCGCCTTAATGATACTATCGCGATTATTAACGCGCCGTACCTGGAAGGCGCGGCGGTGCAGGGGCGTCCCTATTTACGTACCAATGCAAAAGGTTATGCCGTATTTGAAGCATTGACGCCATACCGGCAAAATTTTATCTCTCTTGATGTCTCCGGGAGTGAAAGTGATGTCGCCCTGCTGGGAAACCGTAAAGTTACAGTGCCTTATCGTGGAGCCGTAGTGGTGGTTGATTTTGAAACAGAGACCAGTAAACCTTTTTATTTCCTGGCGCGGCGCGCAGATGGCGAGCCTTTAACGTTTGGTTATGAAGTGGAAGATGACGAGGGAAATAATGTAGGACTGGTAGGTCAGGGGAGCCGGGTATTTATTCGTACTGAAAAGGTTCCCATTTCGGTAAAAGTCGCAACAGATAAACAACAGGGTCTTTTCTGTAAGATCACTTTTGATAAACAGATTGATGAAAATAACGTTTATATTTGTCGGTAATCCTTAGGTGACGCTATGAAAAGACTACTATTTTTATTAATGATGATGCAGTTTACGCAGTTGGGTTACGCGGCGTGTAATGCGACCTTAACCAACACGAAGGATTATACGATTCAATCCGACAGCTTAATGCTGGGGGGGGAGGAGTCAGCCATTATTACAAATGGTTTCACTGATGCTAATTGTTCTAATAGTGATGTTGTGACTAAATTAGAGACATCCGATCATATTATCGGTATGGGGCCGAATGACAGTGTTAAGTTAAAATTAAAAGTTGAATGGCAGAGCAGTAGTGCGATAAATATGCGCAATCAAAACGGTGTAATCGAAGCCCCCTATAAGATAACGATTTCAGAAATAAACTCACTGGAGGCGGTGACAGTGTCTGCCAGGGGGGGGTACTCGGTTACGATAGATAATATAACGGTGATGTCGGGTGCAAAGAATCAATGGAGCGGTAACGATTGGGTGCTATTTATTTTAAGATATATTGGCTGTTGGGGGAATAGAGAGTGTGTTGCGAACGTTATCACTGATCTGAATGGGAAAGGCGTTTATAAAGCCAATTTAACGATAAATTACAACCGTAAAGAAACTACCTGCGCCCCCCAGAATCTCACCATCACGCTGGACCCGGTGCCTATGATTAAACTCCGTGCTAAAGGAGAGGTTAGTGAGTTTTCTAAGCAGGGTGATATTATTCTGGATTGCAAAAATCAGGTGCGGAATGCGATGCTGACATCACGGCAAATAGCGGTAAATCTACGTAGTGATTTAGTCTGGGATGAGAATGAAGCAGTCCTGAAACCGGATAATGATAATGGCGTTGGGTTTATCTTAAGAGATTCAAATCGGAGCCTGCTTAAAATAAACAAAGGAGTAGCGATAAATAGTATTTTCAAAACCTATGCCAAAGGCAGCGCAGTGAATTCGGTGGAAGCTATTCCTGTCTTTGCCACATATTATGTTCTCGATCCTGCAAAAGTTAAAGCAGGGCCATTACAATCGAAAGCATTAATCGTGGTATCTTATAATTAAATTTATGCGGTACGCACTCTTTATAGAAAGAGTGCGTATATCATTATCGATGATAAAAAATCTCGCCATCATAGGCTTTGATGATTTTTCCATCGGTATCGTTAATCAGTACATACGCGCCGCCCATATAGGTCCAGTGAGTACCGGCATCTGGCGCGGGCAGATTACGTAATTTCCACTGTTTAATATTATACTCATCGGTGCGGTACATTTGCGGAACGGTATCGCCGGGCTTGAAGTGGGTGAAGTCGGCGATAAAGCTTTTTAACTCATATTGATCAATGCCCGTTGTCGCGGGGGCGGCCCATGCAAAACTGGTTGCAAGCAACAGCGCGCAAGGCAGCAACTTACTTTTCATACTTTTACCCTCCACATATGCGGGTCAGTTAACATCGTGTGTATCATTTCTGCTGGTGGCGTATCTGACAAGCGCTATTTTGTTATCTCACGCCCCTTTTCGTAAAAAGTGTAAACGAAAGCGTCGTGCAGCAACATATCCGCCAGCAAGTTTGCCAGAACCGAATAGGTTTTGAGAACTATCTGATAACGCTGAAATTATCGTCCGCCGCTGACTGTAAATTTACATTGTCTGGCACAGACAGTATGCTTAATAGCGAAACCCCGCTTAACACGGCGGGGCTTGACGACTCGGGGTGCCCTTCTTTGTGAAGGCTGAGAAATACCCGTACCACCTGATCTGGATAATGCCAGCGTAGGGAAGTCTGACACTGCTCGTGTCCCTTCTTCACGCGGGCAGGAGCTGAACCATGCAGCCTGACCTGCACTGCCGCACGCTTGCGGCGCATACGTTAAAACACTTTCGCGCGCTCTCCCCACTTACGCACTGTATGACGAATGACGTCGTACAAACGTTTACCGCCAATACGCTGCTGGCGCTGGGCGCTTCACCCGCCATGGTAATTGATCCTGTCGAGGCCAGACCGTTTGCCGCCATCGCCAACGCCTTGCTGATTAATGTCGGAACATTAACCGCCTCACGCGCTGACGCGATGCGTGCGGCGGTAGAAAGCGCTTATGATGCCAAAACGCCGTGGACGCTTGATCCTGTCGCGGTGGGCGTGCTGGAATTTCGCCGGCGATTTTGCCTGGATCTCTTGTCCCTGCGCCCGGCGGCAATACGCGGCAATGCCTCGGAAATCCTGGCGTTAGCCGGCATGGCGCTGGGCGGACGCGGCGTAGATACCACCGAGGCGGCGTTGGCCGCACTGCCTGCGGCGCAGGCGCTGGCGCGTCAAATAGACTGCATCGTTGTGGTTACCGGAGAGATAGATTACGTCACTAACAGTCAGCGCACGCTGAGCATTCCCGGCGGCGATCCGTTAATGACTCGCATTGTAGGCACCGGCTGCGCGTTGTCGGCAGTTGTCGCCGCCAGTTGCGCGTTACCGGGCGCCGCGCTGGACAATGTCGCGTCGGCCTGCTGCTGGATGAAACTGGCTGGACAGGCCGCGGCAGAGCGTAGCGAAGGACCGGGCAGCTTCATCCCGGCTTTTCTTGATGCGCTCTATCATCTGGATGTGGAGGCGGCCAATGCAACGAATTAACGCGCTGACGATTGCCGGTACCGATCCCAGCGGCGGGGCCGGTATCCAGGCGGATCTCAAGACCTTTTCCGCGCTGGGCGCGTATGGCTGTTCGGTCATCACCGCGCTGGTGGCGCAAAATACCTGTGGCGTACAGTCGGTGTACCGGATAGAGCCGGACTTTGTCGCCGCTCAACTTGATTCCGTGTTCAGCGATGTGCGCATTGATACCACGAAAATCGGGATGCTGGCGGAAACCGATATTGTCGAGGCCGTGGCGGAACGACTACAGCGCCACCATGTACGTAATGTGGTGCTGGATACGGTGATGCTGGCGAAAAGCGGCGATCCGCTGCTCTCGCCCTCTGCGATAGAAACATTACGCGTCCGGCTGTTGCCGCAGGTATCGCTGATTACGCCTAATTTGCCGGAAGCCGCAGCATTGCTGGATGCGCCCCATGCGTGTACGGAACAGGAGATGTTGGCGCAGGGGCGGGCGTTACTGGCGATGGGGTGTGAAGCGGTATTGATGAAAGGCGGGCATTTAGAGGATGCGCAAAGCCCGGACTGGCTCTTTACCCGTGAGGGCGAGCAGCGTTTTAGCGCGCCGCGTGTGAACACCAAAAATACGCACGGGACGGGCTGTACGCTGTCGGCGGCGCTGGCGGCGTTACGGCCCCGGCATCGCTGTTGGGGAGAGACGGTAAACGAGGCGAAGGCATGGCTTTCGGCGGCGCTGGCGCAGGCGGACACGCTGGAAGTGGGGAAGGGCGTTGGTCCGGTACATCATTTCCACGCGTGGTGGTAGTATACTGCCTACAGACCCGTCGTCAGGAAAGATAAATGGAACAAGCGCATACCCGGCTCATCGCGCAACTGAATGAACGAATTTCAGCGGCGGATAATACGCCGCTATACATGAAATTCGCCCAGACGGTAAAGGATGCCGTGCGCAGCGGTATTCTTGAGCACGGTAATATTTTGCCTGGCGAACGCGATCTCAGCCAGCTTACCGGCGTCTCGCGCATCACGGTACGGAAAGCGATGCAGGCGCTGGAAGAAGAGGGGGTTGTCACGCGCGCCCGCGGCTACGGTACGCAAATCAATAATATCTTTGAATATTCCCTGAAAGAGGCGCGGGGATTTTCTCAGCAGGTTGTCTTGCGCGGCAAAAAACCGGATACGCTATGGGTTAACAAACGCGTGGTAAGTTGTCCGGATGAGGTCGCGCAGCACCTGGCGATCCCCGCAGGCAGCGACGTCTTTTTACTCAAACGCATTCGTTATGTTGATGAGGACGCGGTATCGATTGAAGAGTCCTGGGTGCCCGCGCATCTGATTCATGATGTCGACGCGATTGGCATTTCGTTGTATGACTATTTTCGTCGCCAGCACATTTACCCTCAGCGTACCCGATCCCGCGTCAGCGCCCGGATGCCGGATGATGAGTTTCAGTCGCATATTCAAATGGATGGTAAAGTGCCGGTGCTGGTGATTAAGCAGGTGGCGCTCGATCAGCAGCAGCGGCCTATTGAATACAGCATCAGTTATTGTCGTAGCGACCTATACGTTTTTGTGTGCGAGGAGTAGCGCCTCGCGCGTGGGCGCGCAGTCGCCGCCGCGATGCCCGACCACCCAGCTTGCCACCGCATTTCCCAGCAGTACGGCATCCGCGAGCGGCCAGCCTGACGCCAGTCCTGCCAGCACGCCGCCAGCATGGCTGTCGCCCGCGCCGATGGTATCCACCACGGTTGCCGGAAACGCTGGCACAACGCCGGAAGATTGCGCGCTAAAATACCACGCTCCGTCTTTATCATGGCGCACCAACAGCGGCGCGGAAAAGCGTTTTACCCATGCTTCGCCGAAAGTGCGCGTATCGGTCGCAAGTCCGGCGCGTTCCGCGGCGATGATGGCTTCCTGGCGATTGAGGGAGACGATGGGTCGGCAGGCCATAATGCGCGCCATTACATCGTCTGTAATATCACCGATTCGTGGGCCAAAATCGATAAAAGGCGTGACATCGTCGACGGTTTCCAGCCACTGGATCATTGGTTCGCCACAGGACGAGGCCAGTTGATAGCCGGACAGGTAGACAAGACTGCCCCGCGGTGTCCTGAGCTGCGACAACCAGTCTGCATTCCACTGGTTTTCCACGCCGCTAAAAGACATAAACGTGCGTTCGCCATCCGGTTCGACTAACGCCAGACACCAGCCGTTATCTCCTTCAACCGCGTCAATCACGCTGGATAATCCCTCTTTTGCCAGACGGCGGCGAATCCTCTCCGCCCACACGCCCTGGCCCAGCGGCAGCGCATTGCTGGCGTCAATCCCCAGTTGTTTCAACGCCACGGCAATATTCAGCGCACAGCCGCCGACATTGACGCTCTGTTGTTGCAGTTCAATATCGCCTCCGCGACGCGGCAACGTCCAGGCGTCGGCAATGATATCGATCACTGCCGCGCCGATAACGGTGAGCGGACGCCGGGTATGCAGGGTCGGTAATAATGTCAGCAACCGTGCGCCGTTCATAGTGCCTCCCGCCGTTGACGATAACTCGCCAGCGCAACAGCATAGCGCGCAAAATTCAGCTGATTAACCTCGTCCAGCGTTTGCTTTAACTGGGGGTTAATGGCGCTTACCCCGTGCAACGCGCCGCAAATGGCGGTGGCCATCGCGCCGATAGTGTCGGTATCGCCGCCGAGGTTAGCGCACAGCACGGCACAGCGGTTAGGATCGGTATTCGCCAGTTCCACCATGGCGATAGCGCAGGGAACCGATTCAATGGTGCTGGTTCCCGCGCCGATGATCTGATAGAGCTGTTCGCTGGCAGATTCGACGCCGTCGGCATGGCGGACAATGTTTAGCGCCAGTTCCAGACGTGCCGATAGCGAGGCGCTAAACGTGGTAATACGCGCTGTCTGCGCCTGATGGGCGATGGCGGGGAGCGAGTCGGCAATACTTTGCCACGTGTCGCCGTTAACCGCTCGCGAGACGGCCCAGGCGACAACCACGGCGCCAGCCACCGCCAGATCGGATTTATGCGTCGGGCTGGAGGCTAACGCTACTTCTGCTATAAAGGCTGTCAGGTTAGTTGGCGGCAACAGGCAGCCCAACGGCGAAACGCGCATGGCCGCGCCGTTAGTCACGCCGTTATTTTCCAGCGCCGCGATGGGTTTGCCGTCGCGAATCGCATTCAGCGCAATTTTTGACGTCGGGCCGAGTACATTTTTATTGAACGCATCAAAGCGTTCCGCCCAGGCGAGGATGTTACGTCCAATAATCTCGGGATCAATGTTGCCTTCGCATTCGAGTAGCGCGTCGGCCAGGCAGAGCGCCATTGCGGTATCGTCCGTAAACTCCGCGCGGTTAAAATAGCAGGCGGCATTATTTTCTTTTGGGCCGGGCAGAAAGCGGTCAATCCAGCCGAAATGCGCTTTGACGCGCGTTCTCGGCCACAGCTCAGAGGGCATTCCCATCGCATCCCCTAACGCTTGCCCGTAAAGAGCACCGAGAATACGTTCTGCTTTCATTTTACTTCCCCTTGTGTCGACGCAATATCGCGATCGTCAATAGCAGTGATCTCTTTGTCCGATTCGCGAAAGAAAATCATAAACAGTAGCGCGATGACGGCAATCATCACTGCGCCAAACGTCCACATGCCCGCCCAGTTGAATGTCAGACCGTTAACCGGTTGCGGATAAGCAAACATTTTTTCCATCATCACGCCGCCGAGACGATAGCCCAGCAGGCTGCCGAATCCCTGACAGCAGAGGGTGATAAGCCCTTGCGCAGCGGTACGCATATGAACCGGCGCTTTTTTATCGACATAAATGTAGGCGGTGACGTAGTAGAAATCGTAACTTACGCCGTGCAGCAAAATACCGAGGAACAGCAGGGCGTAAGTGAAGTACGTTTCCGCGCCGCCATAGACAAAAAAGCCGTAGCGGATCGCAGCGGTAACAAGACCAAGCAATAATACCTTTTTAATACCAAAGCGCTTAGTGAAAAAGGGCAGCGCCAGCATAAAGAAGATTTCAGAGAACTGGCCGAGCGTCATCCAGCCGGTGGCGTTCTTCATTCCCACTTCCGTCAGATAGCCGTTAGCGAAGATGTAGTAGAAGGCCAGCGGCATCGCAAACAGGAAGGAACAGAAGAAGAAAACGAGAAAGTTTTTATCGCGCAGCAGGATCAGCGCATCCAGCCCCAGCATCACTTTAATATCCATCTTGCCGGTGCTTTTTGGCGGCGTGTCTGGCAGACAGAACGCAAAGACGCCCAGCAACGCTGAACTTGCGGCGGTTATTAGCAGTGGAATGTTGGTGGGAGAAATATCGTTATAGCCTAACATTTGCGGCAGGAATCCACAGGCGAGGCCGGAGGCTATCCACCCAATGGTACCCATAACGCGAATGCGTGGAAAATCGCGTTCAACGTCCGGTACGTTAGCGAAGGCAATGCTGTTTGTCAGCGCGATGGTCGGCATATAGGTCAGTGAATAGGCCAGAAGCAGCGGAAAGAATCCGGCAAAGGTGGTTTGCTGCGCCGCGAAATACATCAGCACGGCGCCTGCAAACATCAGTACTGCCAGGACTTTTTGCGCCGAGAAAAAACGGTCGGTAACGGAGCCGACCAGAATCGGCGACAGGATCGCCGCAATGGCGGTACAGGCATAAGACCAGCCTATTTCACCGGCGGAAAACCCGCTTTTATTTAGCCATAGCCACAGGGGGACGAACCAGGCGCCCCAGATAAACCACTCCACGAACATCATGAACGACAGTTTAAAGGTCGTTTTCATTTTTGAATCCTTCATGACAGGTAAGGTACGCCATGATAATACCATTTAATAATACCTTTTAAATACCATTGAGCATTAATTTTGACCGATCTAACACTTTTTCTGACGTGAATCGAGTCAGCAGATAGCGCCGAAAAAATGCGCTAAAGTTGGCAAAAATAGTCGGTCAGTACCAGGCTTATTGCGACCCGCAATCTGCGGGGCAGGACTATTCACCTTCCGATACCCTATCGGAACTTACGGGAGCATAGCTATGACTGATATTGCGCAGTTGCTTGGCAAAGACGCCGACAGCCTTTTACAGCATCGTTGTATGACCATTCCTTCCGATCAGCTTTATCTACCCGGCAAGGATTACGTTGACCGGGTGATGATTGACAATAATCGTCCACCAGCCGTTCTGCGTAATATGCAGACGCTCTATAATACTGGACGCCTGGCGGGAACAGGATACCTTTCGATACTGCCCGTCGATCAGGGAGTGGAGCACTCCGCCGGCGCCTCTTTTGCGGCCAACCCGCGCTACTTTGACCCAAAAAACATTGTTGAATTGGCGATTGAGGCCGGCTGTAACTGCGTGGCCTCTACCTACGGCGTACTGGCCTCGGTTTCACGGCGCTATGCGCACCGTATTCCGTTTTTGGTCAAACTGAATCACAACGAAACATTGAGCTATCCGACAGAGTACGATCAGACCCTGTATGCCAGCGTTGAGCAGGCGTTCAATATGGGCGCCGTGGCGGTAGGCGCGACGATCTATTTCGGTTCGGAACAGTCTCGTCGCCAGATTGAAGAGATCTCCGCCGCTTTTGAGCGTGCGCATGAGCTGGGTATGGTGACCGTATTGTGGGCTTACCTGCGTAATTCTTCCTTTAAAAAAGACGGCGTCGATTACCATGTATCCGCTGACCTGACGGGGCAAGCCAACCATCTGGCCGCTACGATTGGCGCGGATATCGTGAAACAGAAAATGGCCGAGAATAATGGCGGTTATAAAGCGGTCAACTTCGGCTATACCGACGACCGCGTGTACAGCAAACTGACCAGCGATAACCCGATCGATTTGGTACGTTACCAGTTGGCGAACTGCTATATGGGACGCGCCGGGCTTATCAACTCCGGCGGCGCGGACGGCGGCGACACTGATCTCGGCGACGCGGTTCGTACCGCGGTGATCAACAAACGAGCCGGTGGAATGGGGCTAATTCTGGGACGTAAAGCCTTTAAGAAATCGATGGCTGATGGCGTGAAGTTGATTAACGCCGTACAGGATGTCTATCTGGATAGCAAAGTCACCATCGCCTGAGTTCAACGAAGAAAAGCCGGATGTGAACGCATCCGGCCAGCGGCAGGTGTTATTAACGTAGCAACGGGCAGTCTGGTGGCAGTCGACAGCGTAATGCGCCAGGCAGCACCTCAATATGGAATTCTTGTCCGCTGAGTGGTTCGCCATCCAGATTAAAAGTGATTTCATGCGGCGCATGAATATCAAACCACGCCGAGGCGCCGTCAATAATATTCGGATTGTCATCTGACTGCGTGAGTGTGGAAAACAGCGCCGGCAGCAGCTCTTCGCCGGTAAAAATCCGTAGCTGTAACAGCCCGTCGTTAACCAGCGCGGTAGGACATAATTGCTGCCCGCCGCCGGCCTGACGACCGTTGCCGATGCCGATCACCAGCGCATCTCCCTGCCAGTGAAAGTTTTCGCCACGTATTTCGCAGCGGTCAGGGGTCAGCGTATCCATTCTCATCAGACCGTGAATAAGATAGGAGACGCCGCCCAACGCGGCCTTGAGTTTCTCCGGCGTTTCGGTGGTAATGCGGGTGCCAAAACCGCCCGTCGCCATATTGATAAAACAGGTTTTATCATTGACCCTGGCCATATCAATTTCCATCGCGTTTCCGGCAATCGCCAGTTTCAGCGCTTTGTCCAGCGCTTCAGGAATACCGGCGCTGGTGGCAAAATCGTTGGCGGTGCCGAGCGGCAAAAGGCCCAGTGCGGGGGCTACGCCGTCGCGGATCTGGATGAGCGCGGTAGACACTTCATTAATGGTACCGTCTCCGCCGCCGGCAATCACCGTTTCAACGCCCAGTCTACGGGCTTCATCAACGTAACGCTGCGCGTCGCCTTTTTCCCAAGTTACCCGAACGTGAATCTGTATGCCTTCGTCGCGAAGTAGCGTAATGGCCTCACGTAGCGGCTGGTTATCAGCGCTTTTGCCATTGAGGATCAGTAAGCTGGCGGGAAAGTTAGCCATCCGTTATGCCTTAATAGGTTGAACAACAATCTCCAGAAAGTGTATAGCAGAAATGAAAAAGCGAGGTCAGAACAGGATGAAAATTGAAACGTTGCGCACTTATTGCTTTACCGTTTTTCTTCCTGCTGTACGCAGCGGTAAGCGAAGCATGGTTTAAGGCAAATGGCGACAAGAGAGATGCCGGTATGCGCATTGAGTAGCGCTTGTGAGAGTGCAAGGAAACCACAAGGGGTAGTCAGACGCTTTCCGATATAGCGCCTTTAATAACGAAACGGAGGATTAACAAGACGAACATACGTCAGTTATCAGTATTAATTTCAAACACCACAATATCAGATAAAAACCTGATATTTATTACCAAACATATTTTTTAATAGCATAAAATCGAAATGTTCTTTAGACTGCTTTGGCAGGAACAAGACGCACTATTAGCAGTACACTATTCTTGTTATCAAATAAAACCTATTTAGATGATGACTTAGCGCGGTGTCTTATAGTCGTACCGTTGCCTGAGGTATCGCTTTTCTCATAAACATAAACAGGCATGTGCATGAAGAGGTTTATATGAATGTCACTTCAGGCGTGAATGCGCAAACGCCATTGCTCCCCCCTTCTGAACGGGGTGATGACGAAAAACCGGTAGCTGAAATCGTTGAGTTTAACGCTTACGGCAATAAACCCAGATGTTTAATGTGCCTGGGAACCACGGCATTGTTTACAGGTGTTTTCAGTGGGGTATGCTCAGGGGCTGTCGCCAGTGTCAGTAGTGGTGCTGCATATACTACCGCTCTGACGGTTTTAGGCGCATCGTTTGGCTTGGGGGGAATTGGTATGATGGGAATATGCGCCGGACTATACCTTAGCGCAAATGGCGTCAGAACCCGGCCAGCCTGGCCATAAATGAGCAAACACAGCAAGTCATAGGGAAAAGATGAATTCCGGAGATGACACGGGGTGTTAAGCGTCCAGACCAGAGGCTTATGACTTATATAGAAACGCTTTAGATAGAGTATGGGGTGTTATGTATTCAAGAGCCGATCGCTTATTAAGACAGTTTTCACTGAAATTAAATGCCGATTCAATTGCCTTTGACGAAAACAGATTATGCTCATTTATTATAGATAACCGTTACCGTATCTTACTAACAAGCACTAACAGTGAGTATATAATGATATACGGTTTTTGCGGAAGACCTCCGGATAATAATAATCTTGCTTTTGAATTTCTCAATTCTAATTTATGGTTTGCAGAGAATAATGGACCACATTTGTGTTATGATAATAACTCACAATCATTATTACTGGCTCTAAATTTCTCACTCAATGAAAGTTCTGTAGAGAAACTTGAATGTGAAATTGAGGTGGTTATTAGATCAATGGAGAATCTGTATCACATTTTACAGGATAAAGGAATAAATCTGGATACCGATTATACGTGACGGTGGGAAGGGTGTTTGGTGATCTGGTGGTAATAGAGGATAATCAACTCCAGCAAAACTTACATGGCCTGATGAAGGTGGACTGAGCGTAGGTGCGATGGTTTGAGTATTACTTTGACATGAAATCAAACCTCTAATCCGGGAAAACATTATTTTAATCCTTGTAAAAGCGGCATTAAAACGTGCCATATTTTTACACGCTTAAATTATCAGTTTTTAACCTTAATTTAATAACCTGGAAACTTTTTGTGTAAGTGCTTACAAAGCAGTTATTGATTTAATTCACTGATGTTAAACGTAAACGTCAGAATGCTAAGTCCTGAGTCTGACCGGATGCGGGAGGATTGTGACTTGCTGGCTGGCCATGAATAGGGGAGGTCTGTAAACCTAAGCGCCCATTTGCGCTTTGGTTAGTGTGGTCAATTTTGGATATGGCGGGAAGTACCACTTTTTTATTGATTATACGCAAAAAATAAGCCTGCGTAAGGGAGATTACGCAGGCCAAGGAGGTTATGGGTTATGTTTTTCAGCGCGTTGAATAATACCCGCATTGAGCGAAGCGGTATGTGATCAATTTCTAAGAATCTTCCCGCCATGAAAAAATAACCGCAATTAACTACTTAGCATGGGGGTTACGCGTTGATTCGCCTGAGAAATTACGCATCAATAGTGCGTAATCCAGCGTAACGTCCTGCGGGACGGGCATCCAGACGGTATAGCCATCGCCAGGCGCCACCGGCATAGCGTCGCCTTTGGCGTTCTCCATCTGTTCCAGGGTGAAATTGATATTTCCCTGCGGTGTCATCAGCTCCAGACTATCGCCAACGGAGAATTTATTCTTCACCGTCACGGCCGCCAGTTGGCCTTTACGCTCGCCGGTGAACTCGCCGACAAATTGCTGGCGTTCGGAAACGGAGTACCCGTACTCGTAATTCTGGTAATCGTCGTGCGTATGGCGACGCAGGAAACCTTCGGTATAGCCGCGATGAGCCAGACCTTCCAGCGTTTCCAGCAGCGTAGGGTCGAAGGGTTTACCCGCGGCGGCGTCGTCGATGGCCTTACGGTAGACCTGCGCGGTACGGGCGCAGTAATAAAAGGATTTGGTGCGGCCTTCGATTTTCAGCGAGTGGACGCCCATTTTTGTCAGGCGCTCCACGTGGGCGATAGCGCGCAAATCTTTTGAGTTCATGATATAGGTGCCATGCTCGTCTTCGAACGCGGTCATGTATTCGCCCGGTCTTTGGGCCTCTTCTATCATAAACACTTTATCCGTCGGCGCGCCGATACCGAGCGTCGGCTCAACGTTCTGTACCGGAATCGGTTCGTGCTTATGCACGATGTTGCCGACAACGTCTTCTTTTCCTTCCTGCACGTTATATTCCCAACGGCAGGCATTGGTGCAGGTGCCCTGATTCGGATCGCGTTTATTGATGTAGCCGGAAAGCAGGCAGCGGCCGGAATAGGCCATGCATAGCGCGCCGTGGACGAAAATTTCTATTTCCATATCCGGCACCTGCTGGCGAATTTCCTCAATCTCTTCCAGCGACAGCTCGCGGGAGAGAATCACACGGGTCAGCCCCATCTGCTGCCAGAATTTTACCGTCGCCCAGTTTACGGCATTAGCCTGTACCGACAGGTGAATCGGCATTGCCGGGAAGTGCTCGCGTACCAGCATAATCAACCCTGGATCGGACATGATCAGCGCATCCGGGCCCATCTCGACGACGGGTTTCAGGTCACGGATAAAGGTTTTGAGCTTGGCGTTATGCGGGGCGATGTTCACCACCACGTAGAATTTTTTTCCGAGCGCGTGGGCTTCGTTGATGCCAAGCTGCAAATTTTCGTGATTGAATTCGTTATTACGCACGCGTAAAGAGTAGCGCGGTTGGCCCGCATAGACGGCATCGGCACCGTAAGCGAAAGCGTAACGCATATTTTTCAGCGTTCCCGCCGGCGAAAGGAGTTCTGGTTTAAACATCATTTTCTCGTTCTGATGACAGGTCAGATCCGCTTCACCTGATGAGGCGGCTGGAGGAGAGTCCTCACTTTAAGGGCGGGCATTGTACGCTTACGGACAGGCCGAGTAAATATTGCGAGAGTATATTGGCGCTAATAGAACACCGGATGTTAATGGAGAGCCAATGATGAAAATGAGCCGCACGGCCATCGCGTTGAGTCTGCTGGGAATGGTCGCGCATCCCGTTTGTGCCGCTCCGTCGTTTGAAGAGACGGCAAGACAGGTGATTATCGCTTTTCAGCAGCGAGACAACGCGAAAATTAATGCCCTGATTGATAAAAAAGTTGGGATGTATGTGCTGTACCGAATTGGGGCTGGGCATGATTATGAGTGGATGAAAAGTTTTGATATTAATAAGCCGATACCCGGTTTTAACTACCTGTTGGGGCAGGTAGGTTGGTTTTCAGAGCATATTCCTGTGGATAAGGAATTTGATCACCACACGGAGGTTGAGTACGTTTGTGAAAAGGGATGGGATCACGCCGGTTTTTTTGTCAGCTATACCGGTTCTGATAATGCGCTGCTGACGTTTAGCATGGTGAATGGAGCGGATAATGGGGATCAGGCGTCTGATACCCGTATAGCAAACGCCAGGCGGCTTGAGCTGCAATCAGAGCGAGTGGTGGCAGTGCCGAAAAAATGGGGTGATGGTTTGATTTTTCATCTGAGCGAGCTTCATGGCTTGGGCAAAGGGTGGAGTTTAACGCTGCTGGATTTGGTCACGGAAGATTGTAGTGCGTGAGGCATATATGTTTAATCAGGGTAAATGGCTGCTTATTTATATCTTTCTGCTATCAGGATGTTATGGTACCCCTCAATATTCAGAATTTAAATAAAGCATTTCCTGAATATGAAACTAATTCACTAAAAAATAAAGGTGAAATCACCTCGGCAACATGCATTAAAGAAAATACAAAAGGTCATTTGACTTATTATAGCGTCAGTGATCCCGTCTTTGACTAACTTTGGCTCACGTTATGTATCCACTATGGGGAATCTTTATATATTCCGAAAAAAACACAGTGATATTCTTAATGCAGATAAGAGAGTAATCTTAGGGTGTGCAGGTTTGTAAACCAGGGTATGGCGGTAGCGTTATTTTTTAACGAGATAACATCAGAGGTAGAATTAACGATCGCAGACGATACTCAGTACTAAGAGGAAATCAGGTTGAGGTTGAACAGAAAATGATAAATACGTATTGATAAGATGAAATCCATTGAAGATACTTATTAGTAGATTTTATTATGAAAAATATATTTTTCTTGATGTTTTTTACGCATTGCGCAATAGCAAATCCTTACCGCCTTGATGCAAC
Source organism: Salmonella sp. 32100201201700099SM (assembly GCF_017572645.1). Taxonomy (NCBI): domain Bacteria; kingdom Pseudomonadati; phylum Pseudomonadota; class Gammaproteobacteria; order Enterobacterales; family Enterobacteriaceae; genus Salmonella; species Salmonella sp. 32100201201700099SM. The sequence goes on from NZ_JAGERQ010000012.1 coordinate 104,134, forward strand.
TTGAGTGATTTTGTGTATAGTGTGACAATGCTGAATACTGAATTGATACCTTCTATATATTAAATCAGGGGTTAGTGGTATGGGCGATTTTATAAAGTATCTATTTATTTTTTCTTGCTTATGGAGCGCAAATTCTTTTGCGATGACTCAAACCCAATGGGATGGTAACTTTAGAGTCGAGGAACTTGGCGAGCAGTTAAATGATGGGAGTCAGGTTTTTTTACAATATAATTTAAAGATAGATAGTAAAAATAATCGTGCTTCTTTATCTATGACAACCTGGCATGCGGGGATAACATGCATTGGTGACTACTCTTTAAAAATCAATTCTGGTGTTTTGGCATTATACTATAACGGCGACGAGGAAAATGCATGTCCATATCCATCACCGCAATTTGAGATAAGCAATAAAGGAAAAGCATATTATATAAAAGGGAAAATGTTTTCATATTCTCAGCCTGGTGAGTGGTTGCCACTCAAACGTATCACACTAAAATAATTCTATATTTCATAAATTATGATGATGAAGTTGATGATGGTATGAAATATTAATTGGATATGTCGTGAACATATTTTTGTTATATGTTTTCAATGTGTATGACAAGAAAATTTGCATGAAAACATTATATGAGACGGTTTGAAAAATGAATGAAGTTCACATAAAAGCAAGGTCATTCTGAAACGAATTTGTCAAATTTTTCTGAATTATATATCAATAATTCCTGACTATCGACAATAATGTAAAATCGAGTACAAATTCACGGATTCTCTTTTGCTGATGGTTTGTGCAGTAATTGGTAGGACTGAAGGTTAGGGGAGTATATAAAGAAAACAATATTGTCTTTTGTTCTGTGCTTTTTTGTGAATTTTTGTCTTGCAGATATGCGTATTTTAAAGATAAATAAATCACACTATATGCGCTTTTTGCCATAAAAATGTGTAATAGCACATCAATTATAAAGAATAGAGAATATGGCGGGTTAGTCTGTAAAACCTATAGTAATAAATGTATTGCAACTGAAGCTAAGCAGGGAAGCTTGGTTGGTTTTTCTCCGTCAAATAGCTCTTGTCCTTTTGGCTCGACTAAGGTTGGTGATTATCATACACATGGCTTTTACTCTGATCTAAAGGGGAATCCAGTATCACCTCAATATGAGGCATATGACTCTTTACATTTTTCACCGCAAGAAATTTCTGGGATTGCAAGTGATGGTATAGGTAATCCTGATTATACTGGCTTTTTGGGGACTCCAGATAATAAATATTATAAGTTTACCCCTGGAACTGGAAAAAACTGAGGGAATGAAATGAAATATATTATTTTTGCATTTATTTTTCTAATTCCGTTAAGATGTATGAGTGAAAAACTTGTTTTTTTAGATGAAGTACAAACAAAAACTATGAATGTTGCTTTTTCACATTTTAGAGAGCATACAAACTGGGGCTTATTTAATACCATGATACAGGATGATGATGAAAATATTAAAATCGCATTCTATTGTAAATCTCATCTGGAAGAAACCCGTGGTGGCGGTATGGAGCAAATTATTTATATAATTTCAAAAAAAGATTTTAAAATTGAAAAAATAAACAAAAATTATAGCAAATGAAATGATATAAATTGTTGAGTAATTAGTGAATATTCTCTGGTGTTACCCCGAGCAAATGGAACAAGTACAGCGAGCTATTGACTATGGTTCAACGAAAGGTGTGACAGTAGTTGTTACAGGAGCAGGAAAATGACATTTATATTTGATGTAAATAAAGAGTATCACGCGGGTGCTAACCTGACAGATAAGTTTTTATCTTTAGAAACTTATTCAGGATTGGGTCGCTATTCTTCAGATCCTGATTGCCCTTGTCAGTTATTATCTATCGATTCGGATGATGTTTGTATCAGCCATGAATTATTACAAGCATTAAAAAATAGCAGAACTTACACCTCAGAAGAGAGTGAAGAGTATCTTTCTTTAGAGAAAACACAGGTGGAGTATGATGAGTGGGTCACTGTATTGATGGCAAAATATAATTATAGAACCAGGCGTGCATTATTTAAAAACATGAAGTATTGCTCAATTATATGCGTGAATAATATTATTAAGATACAACCTACTCGACATACTAAACTTGAAGGGTGGAGCTGGGCCGGACATGACAAAGATGTAATTAGATTGCCTGTTACCAGCGAACCAGAGAAAATTGGAAGTGCATTGAGACAGGCATTTGAATGTTGTGATTAATAGCCTGATGATAGGTTATTTATGTTTGATAGAAATAAGACAATAAATTTACAATTGTTGTAAGGTCTGATTGATGTTAAAAATGGTTATGCTTTTTTTGATGTTTTTTCCCTGTTATTGCTTACCTATGGATATTAAAAATATAAAAGATTGTAAGTTGGAGGAAGGTAATAAAGTTAAATTAATTTCATTGAGCACTGTTGATGGTAGTACGCCATACTTAATCTTTGACAATGTTATTGTTAGCGCATTTCTTGATGGTAGTATCTATTCTGGGGACATTATCCTCTCAAAATGTATCCATCATTCCCTCATTTTTGCGCTGAATTACGGCGCTCCTTATATGAAAGGCTGTTTGATAACGGGTTTGAGTGCCAGTGCTGAGAGAAGCTATAAACCCAATGGCTTTTGTTTTGCGGAAAGAAATATTCCAGAGTCTGTCTGGTTTGGTGAAGATCATACGTTAATTATTATTAAAAATAATAATAGTGTTGGGGAATGGCGTGGTAAGTATATTATCTATGATAGCCGTGGAGATGAGGCTCAAACATTTAATAAATTGCCTGACACTAAAAATTATAAAATTTATCGATTAGATTTGAGTAAATGAAGTTCTCGGATAATTGGTGCATAATGACTGTGTTGATAAATGTGTTATATCTCTGGGAAGTGAAACTATGAAAATTAGATTTATATTATTTCTCATGCTATTTTTTCTGGGATGGTCGTCAGGTTATGCGAATTCAGAAAAAAGCATTTCTAAAGAACTTCTTAGTGAGTATAAAAAATTTTCACTTGCTGAGTGTATTGAAAAAAATTATGAAAAAATGGGCGTTGTTTTTACTAAGCTACCTTTAAAAGATAATACAAGAGGATTTATCGATTTGGATATAGGTCTTGCTTTTTATCGGAATAAAGATAATGTCTTAGCTTTATTTATAGAAAATAAAACGGGGGATTTTTATAAGCCCAGACAGGCTTATGGTGATTTGGCATCTGTAAACATGGTTATATATGACTGTATCGATTTTTATCATTCAAAAGAATTGAGTGTGTTTTTACGCAAAATAATTTCTGAAAGAAATATTGGAAATGAGGATAATTAACTTAAATAAAATGTTTAATTAAGTCTCAAATCTATTCTATTTCACCCGAAATGAATGAGATATATCAGATGTATAAAAAGGTAGTAACATTAGTGATTATGCTTATTATTATATTTTTCGGCGGTGGGTGGTATATGCATAAATCACAACAACAAATGGCAATCCTTGTTATTTCTGATAGTGAAAATGACCTCGACTATCCGAATAAACGTAAATGGTTTGATGCCAGTAGATGGCTCAGCACATCACAATATATTAAAATAGATGATTTTTATCTTTTAAATCTTAAGCATCATCCAGTTAATAATATAAATGATGCGGGGATTATTGTAATATTACACTTTGCAATTCGAGATGCGATAAAGAAATTTCCAGAGTTATCAAAATTAAGCCAGATGGATAATAAAGAATTTTTTCATTTCATGCAGCATAAACTTTCTAACGAGTATCTTAGAACCAAATTCAATGAAGATACACTGGAACCTACTGATGACTATTTTTTGTTCTTTTTTACTTATAATGAAATATCTTATGAGGTGGAATTATTACGGAAAGTTACTGAGCATGGTATTATGTTTGTGCCTTATGGATATCAAGTTAATAAAAAAGGGGATTGGCACAGAATGCATCCATCTACACATTCTTGTTTTAACGATAGCCAAAGTAATTAGTGAGACCTTACGAAAGCTTTTTAACACCATGGATGATGAGTCGTTTAATGTCGCTTTTGCAGCATGTAGCAGAGGATTTAATAATCCTGTCTGATATGGGAGGGGGTAATTGAAACATATGAAGCATTTTTTTCTAATCCTTTTTGGAATTTCTTCTCCATTTATATTTTTGGCTACTTCTCTTGAATTTAATGTTACAAAGGGAATAAAAGCATCAATCACTTGGGTGGATAATAAAAAAGTTGAGTATGAAATTACAGGTAGTGATCGTGTGGCAAAGAGAGGATATTATGATGTCGATACGGAAAATAATATCCATGTTAAATATAGTGATTATAATTTTGATGGTAAAGAAGATTTTGTGATTTGGTATACAGATGATGGTATGGGAATTTATGATATATATAGGGTTTTTCTCTATTCTGAGAAAGTGGCTGACTTTAAAGAAATAAAACCATCGTGTGGCGATGATTTTATAAATCTAAATCTGAATAAGAAGAAAAGAGAGCTTATTAGTCTGTATTATTCTCATAATGAGGCGCAGAGATGTATTACTAATGTTTTTGTTGACGAGAATAAATTAAAGTGACAAGTGGTGGTCTTTTATTTCAGGAGATGATTAATTGAGAGTTATTTTATTCTTTTTGGGATGCTTATTGGTTAGTTCTACTTATGGTGAAGAAAATTATAAAAATATTCATTTTAAAAACGCAACGATAAATATTCCTGCCAGATGGGTAGCTAATAAAAAAGATGATTGTTTATTGATTAGTAAAAATCATATAAATTTGTTCAGTTATCTTTATGTATGCACAGATGTGGCAACGAATAAAAATTCTTTTTTTACAAAGAATGATGATGGAGAATGGGAGGCCGTTACTGATGGCGTCCCTGTTTTAGCTGATGTAAATATTACGCCAAAATTTACTGGCATGAGTGCAATCGTTTCATGTAGGTACAAAGATGATGCTGGGTATCATATAGACCAGTGCTTTCAGGCAGCGATAGTATTGCCAACAAAAATAATGTTTGTTTTCATTGGTAGAGGCGATTCATCCTTATTTAATAATTATAAAGAAATATATCGCTCATTCAAGGTTAAATGGCATGTGATTAATTGATTGGGGTTGGGTGAATGTTTTTCATTAATTACGGCTATGTGATGCTTCATAATGAGCAGACTGGATATGGAATTAATCAATCGATGAGAATGTACTTTAGATGAAGTGGATAATTATGGTTTTAGTTTTTTCTTTTTCTAATGTTTATGCTGAAGACTGTTCACAACAAGACTTTGATAAAGCGGATATGGCGTTAGACTCTCTTGCATCATGGAAAGCTGTCGATGACTTTTATTCCCGACATAGTCAATGTGATGTGGGCTACCTCCGGGAAGGCACGTCAGAAAAAATTATCAGATTGTTAGTGGATAGATGGGGAGAATTGAATGAGTTATCTGCGCTTGTCAAAAGAAAGCCAGCCCTTGGCGATTATGTTGTTGATCATATTGGAGAAATACTCGATGTGAAAGATGTTGAAATAGTGAGGGATTATTCAGCATCTCATTGCCACATTGATAGTAAAGATCTATGTAAGAAGCTGCACGATGCAGCTGTTTATATTTTACCGTACATGTCTTCTCAGTATCAATATCTTAATAATTGACGCTTATTTAGCAATCATATCATGAGTTTTTTAATTGAAAAATACAATAATGCATGATGACAATATTTTATTATATAGTTTTCTACATATAACCCAATATTACTGCCGACTATGAATAGTTATAGATTAACTTTTTCTTTATGTTTACTGCGTTCGGCCATATTGTTTGGCATTATTTTAACAAGTGTTGGTTGTAATAATCAAAAGAGTAAGGCGTTGCTTCTACCTGTTGATTCTACGCAGTTTGCACAATTGGCTTGTTATTATAAAGATATTAATTCCGATGATAATATAATGGAGTTAAAATTACCAAGTGAATATAAAGAGAAAACTAACTTATTTAATCAACAGGAAATTAAGGTGCCGGTAAAAGGTGAGAATTTTCTTTCTCCGTATATTGGTGATGGTGTCCTTTATTATGAATTAGGGTACTTTGAACATGATGGTAATACTTACAAATTGATAATTTATAATAAAATTGGAGAGTCTGATACGTCATTGCTTAATGTGCAAATAAATAGTTACGATGTAAAAGGAAACCTGGTGGATGCTTTATTGCTTAGTAGCTTTTTTGCTTATGAAGATATCGTGCGTTTTTCTGATTTTGTCATTCGTCAGGATTACACAATAAGCATTGATAGTTATGTTATATATAGGTGGTATGAGGACAGCAAAGATGGTCATCTTGTAACTATAAAGTTTAAAGCTCAGGCGCCTCAGATTTATATAAAGGAACAATATCAAATGGAAAATGGTCGGTTCAAATTGATATCCAGAAATGAAGTATCACAGGGTGAAAAAAAGAAGCGAGCGTTAAATATACCATGCTTACGACATTAATAATTGTAATGGAGGTGTTAAGGTAATATGGATATCAGGAAAGAATGAGGAACGTTATGAGAATTATAAATAAATTGTTAATTTCAACTGAGCTTAGGTTAATCATAAAATTTCAGTTTCCGCGCCAGATTTATTCAACGCGCAGATAGTGCCCGTCGGCGCGGACATTTGCGCCAAAACCGCAGTCCACAAACGTATCGGTACTGGCATCAATGGTTTCAGAAGAAAAAGCCAGTGAAATGTCACAGTGAATGTCATCGCCTTCCCGAAGCGCCACGATGGTTTTATCGTTTTCCAGCGTTACCGCTGCGAAGAACTCGCCGATATTGGGGCCGAAGTAGATCCCCATTAAACCGAACCAGTAACCCTGAAAATTAACCTGATAGCGCGATGGGGTGGGTAATGCCTTCACGCTAAGCACGTTCCAGGAGGCGCGCCCGGCATAGCGCCAGTATTCACCCGCCGCAAAAACCGGTGGCGGCAGGGCCGATAGCTTATCTTTGATAAGTTTCAGGTTGTAGATCGACTTGCTATCATTCGGCCTTAGCATCAGCCAGGCGCGGGCTTTACGCCATTCGCCTTCACGTATCCAGGTTAGCGCCACGTTGTTGTAGGCCGTCGCGATGGCGTTGTCGTCAAGGGCGCAGCTTTCGCTCCATGCGGCCTGCTGTTCAAAAGCGTCGCGCGCTTTGGCATACTTTTGGGTCTTGTAAAGCTGTTCGCCCTGGCTGGCAAAAACTGGAATTTTTGCGCAGTCGGCCTCGAACTGCTGCTCCGTAATTTCAGCCCTGGCGGTGGCGCAGAGTAGAAGCAGGGCGCAAAGAAATAGAGATTTTTTTGTATTATCAGTCCATTACACCATTGAGTTGACCTGTCCCGGCAGCTCTGAATTCGGGATGCGGACGGTATACCAGGCGAAACGAAAGCGTTTCCAGAAAGAATCGAAATGCAGGTGGTCCAGGCAGTCCATAACGATTTCATTATCCGGGTAAAGCGTGAAGGCAAAATGCGCCCAGCGTGCGCTTAGCTTCATATTAAACAGCGTTCGATCGTGTTTATTACCGTGCAGGCGCGATAGGGTCACCATAGCATGTAGCGTGCCTTTGTTGGCCTCTTGTTGCACCAGTTCCAGATGCTTATGCGCCAGCGTAATATCCTTCACTTCAAAAATATTCAGCAGGAACAAGCCCCAGGCCTCTTTATGCCCGTACTGATGCGCCAACCAGAGATTATCGAGCAGTTCTTTTTCATAAGCGGAACGATTTTCGGTATCAAGTTCTTGTTTACTCAGACGCTGGTTGCAGATGCCGATGCTGAAATGAATATTTTGCAGGTCATTTTCATAGTCGGTATAGCCTCCGTTATCTATTAATTTGTACGGGGTGCTCTCGCGCAGCGCTAACTGCCGGTGCAAAATCTCCGCCGCGCGCTGAAAATACCCTAACGCGATGGCAGGATCGTAAGGTAGTAGGCCGTTGTTCTCTTTATTATTGTGTTCAAGGCCCAGCAGGTTTAGCGCGGCGGGTATATTTCTTTGTGCGCCCAGCTCTGCCAGCGGCACGAAATGTTCCGGGAGCCCGAACCAGTTGAAATTTTTAATCGCCGCCCGCCAGTTATGGTTATATTGAATGTCGGCGACGCTATCGAGCCAGGCGAGGCCTTGCGCCTCATCCTTTTCGAAACCCAATAACCCGGCGTACTGAAAGTAGCCACGACGGATTTTCGGCACTGTGAATTCCGTTTGCTGCGCATTCTGACAGAGAAAATTATACATCCACCAGGTGTCAGGAAAATCGCGCAGGGCGAACTTTATCGTGTCATCAAAGAAGTAATTGTTGAGCTTAACTTTTTCCACGATCGAACGCTGAAGGGTTCGCCAGAGCGCGTCATTATCGTCCAGATCGCTATAGCAGACCCGCAGCCACTCCAGCGCGTTGTGGCGAGATTCCTGAATATGCGCTCGCAGGCTAATCTCTTCGGCTTTGGCGATAATACGTTCCTGTTCTGCCGGGGAGTCAACCTCTTTGATGCGCAGATCGCGGTGATCGTCCCACCAGATCAATAGCTCCAGATGTTCACGTTCTGCGGCAGAAAGGTGATCGCATACGCTTGATTCCAGAAATTCGCGGATTTCCTCGTGAGACCCTCTCCAGCGTGGCATACGAAACGGGATATATTCATCCAGCACGTAAAATGCCGTCGGGAAAATAGCCAGGCAGACGGCGAGCCAGTATTTTTGCCCGGCATCGTCATTGCACTCCGGCAGCACGGACGGGCGCGGCAAATTTGGGCAAACCGCATCGGCAAACGACAGCCCGGAATGGGCCATCAGCGCGTCCACCTCCTGCGGTGAATGGCGATGATATTCAGCCAGATCTTCCATTAATGGCTGCCCGGCAACATCCGCGCCCACGAGGAACTCAACCAGCCAGTCGGGCTGGCCGAAGACTTTTGAGTTGGTGCTGGTCAGGGCCGCCGCCATCCACTGGCGCGGTTCACAGTCGATAGCATTGAGCGCGGCGATGACCATCCGTTCGTTGCAGGCGGCGGCGCAGATCCACATCGCTCGGGTGGTTTCTCTCGCCCAGCCATAGCTGCGGTAAAGCCACGCACGGTGATTCCAGTATTGCGCCTCGGCAAGCCAGGCGTGAGTGGAGCGGGGACGAGCGCGCTGCCACTTTTTGATCAGCGCTAATCCTTGCGGCCCAGCCTCAACCAGCGTGTCCATATCGTAAAAAGGGTTGTCCATTTGATTCCAGGCGAAGAAATAGCGCTTTTCCGCTTCGCGGCTGGTAAGGCTCTCCGTCAGCGCCTGGTTGTAGCGTTCGTCCAGTTCGTCATAGCGTTCTTCGCGCAGCAGGCCGGGAATATCGGCGATATGCCATTCGCGTTGCCCGTCATTGAGGGGATTTTTGTGGTTGCACATCTCAAACATAGCGTTGAGCAGACGATCATCCTGTTCCATAAATAGTCCTTTAAATCGGCTCGAAAATTTTGAATTCATTCCACGGCAGTTGTCGCCAGCGGCTGACCGGGTCTTGCAAATAATGGGTGGCTTCCTGTAAATCCCGTCCGGCAAGCGCTGTTGGCGTGTCACGTAGCGTGAGCCATACCCGGCGGGCGCGAACGTAGGCGGTGGCGTAATCCTCCCAGGAATCAAAACAGTCCTGAGCGCGCTGGGCGTTAAGTAATAACACCAGCCAGGCCTGATGTACGTCGCACCAGTCGAGCCCGGCGATACAGCGGGTCAGAAAGGCGGTGCGCATACAGTCGAAGGCCAGCGCGTCGCGGACCTGGCCCTGGGCCGCCAGATGATGATAAAACGTGCGCGGCGAGCTGCCGATGCCCGCAGGCCAGCGGCGTAAGATATCCTCAACCTTGTGGCGTAACGCCGCGCCGTCGAGGTTTTCGCTCAAGCCCAGCTCTTTTTTTACTTGCTGCGCCAGATAGCGGCGTTTGTCATCGTCAAGTTTGAAGACCAGCTCAACGCCTTTGATCGGTAGCCCGTTGCGCCGGGCGAGGATATCAGCTAGCGCCAGCGCCCATTGCCGCCGTCGGGTATCGCGACGCAGATCCTTCAGACGATCTTTTTCTTTCTCCTCGGCGATACGGGCCGCAATCAGCGGTTTGTTTTTTTTTGTAGTTGCGCCAGCTAAAAAATAGGGCGGCAATAATAAGAACAATCCAGAACATTATTGCACCTCCTTGATGACAGGAAGGTAACGCGTGGTTTGTAGCGTCAGGCTTTCAATTTCGAAAGGTTCGCTACTGGTGTTTTTCCCGGCAAGCGTAGGGTGCCATTCATGTCGTGGAAACAGCATTTCCGCAGCCGTCGCCACGTTAGGATCAACAACCTGAAGGTAGCGCAGTGCCTCCGGGGCGCTGTGCAGCAGCAGCCACTGTAAAGCTACCGGGGGAGTGGGGAAGTGCTCCATTAAATGAAAATTGTCATGCAACACATTGAGCAGAAAATTGAGGTCATGAATATGAGTAATAAATTTCCAATCTGAATATTCCGGCGTCGATTCATAAACTATTCCCATCCCTTCACAATCGGCGTGGCGCTCAGGAAGTGGTTGCAGATGGCGTAATAGAGATAAAACATCGTTAGCATATTTCTTAATAGGATGGCGATTTTGCTTACCTTTAATCTGATCAATACTCAGGCCGTTATTACCAACCACCAGGCTTATTGTGACGTGGGGAATATTATTGTCGTCGCGCAGGCTGAACAGGCGAAGTTTTTGTTGTTCCATTTGCCGGGCGTAGTAATCGCCGTAGCCGCCGGAAAGCTCGCCTTTATTATCAAAATCTCCGACGCAGTGTTGCATATGCCAGGATTCATACGCCATCTCACTGCGCAGGCCGGGGTTTGTTGCATCAAGCTCAACCAGTACACCGTTATTCACCGCCATCACCGGTTTTAGCGCCTCGCTGTTGGAGGGATACCAACCTTGTTCACGCAGGCGCTGCATTTTTTGATGCTCCGCTTCGCGCATTGCCAGCACGGTAAAGCAGTTGATGCGCTGTAGTTTAGTTTCCAGCCGCGTTCCTTCCTGCCGCGAAAGAAATTCCACTAAATCTCTTTCCATTGCCACAAGTTGCGGGTGCTGAACGTTAAGGTAGTAAAAGCGCTCATCGCCACCCAGCTTTGGCGCCAGCCAGGCGGGGATTTCTGCATCAGCGCTAAAATAAACGGCATAATCGGCGACGGAGCGCACAGGATAAACGTGAGGAAAGTCACCAATGATCCAACGATAAAAATGGTTGCTTAACCAGCGCTGGATAATTTCGCTGTCGCCGCGTTGTTGGCTCCGGGAAAAAATAGACGATTTTACATTTGGCGCATTTATTATATTGCGTGGTTTATAGCGGTGAGATGACGTTTCTGTCATAAAAATCCATGTATAATTAAGCTGGTATTATGTTTATGTATTTTTAGATTCACTTAATGAATTAATGCGCAATAAGTTTAAAAAACTACTCACAGTATATCGGTAAACTAAAAAGAGCGGCCAAATAATTTATTGTCCCCGATCGCGTTCGTCGTGGTTTTTGGGATACCGCCCGGCCAAAGGAAAGAGGACAGTGTGTTAATTCCGCCAGAATAGCGTTGGCGGAAAATATCGTCTTACGACCTTGTTATTGTTATGCCAATAATGATTATACCAGGCGACACGCATCCGCTTCCCAGCGATATCCCACCCCGTAGACCGCGCGGATAAATGACTGTTCGGCATCCAGCGATTCCAGTTTACGGCGCAGGTTTTTAATATGGCTGTCGATGGTACGGTCGGTCACCACACGGTAGTCGTCGTAGAGGTGGTTTAGCAACTGCTCGCGGGAAAAAACTTTACCCGGTTCAAGCGATAAGGTTTTTAGCAGGCGGAATTCAGCGGGGGTTAAATCCAGCGCTTTACCACACCAGGAGGCCTGAAAGCGGCTTTCATCAATCATTAACGGGCTTTCGGCATCCTGCTGCTGGAGTTCGCGCTGCGGTTTACAGCGGCGCAAAATGGTTTTCACGCGGGCCACGACTTCGCGCGGGCTGTAAGGCTTACAGATATAATCATCGGCGCCGATTTCCAGCCCAAGCAGCCGGTCGATCTCTTCGATTTTGGCCGTGACCATCACAATGGGGATGTCGGAAAAACGGCGAATCTCCCGGCATAGCGTCAGACCATCGGTACCCGGCAGCATCAGATCCAGCAGGATCAGATCCGGCGGCGTTTGACGCACATACGGCAGTACCTTGTCGCCATGATTGATGAGCGTGGGGGCGTAACTCGCCGCGCGTAAGTAGTCAATAAGCAGCTGTCCCAGCTTGGGTTCATCTTCAACAATCAAAATGCGCGGCGTGTTTTCATCAATGGGTAATTCAGTCATACTTCTCTCTGTAAATCGCGATCCAGCGGTAACTCTACTGTAATGCTAACCCCGCCAAAAGGCGAATGAGCGGCGTGAAGATGACCGTTATGCGCGTGTACAATATTGACGCATATCGCCAGCCCCAGTCCAGAACCGCCGCTGGCGCGGTTACGGGACACTTCCGTGCGGTAAAAACGGTCAAAAAGCTTTTGTAACTGCTCATCGCTGACGCCCGGTGCAGAATCGGCAAAGGTCAGGAATAATGATTTGTCGCGTTGTTCAGCGGAAATATGCAGGCCGCCGCCGCTGTCGGTGTAGCGCAGACTGTTTTCCAGCAGATTATTAAACAGTTGCATCAAGCGATCCGGGTCGCCGAAGACGGTCATGCTATCCGGCAACGCGTAATGTAGCGTTAGCCCCCGGCTGGTAAAGCGCTCTCTGAACGCGCCGCCAGCGACTTCCAACAGGGGGACAAGATCGACGGTCGTTTTTTGGTAAGCCAGCGCGCCCTCGTCAGACAACGAAAGCTGATGCAGGTCGTCAACCAGTTTGGTAAGCGTACCGACTTCCGCCTGTAGCGAGGTAACCGATTCTGGCGTGAACTGGCGAACGCCATCCTGAATGGCTTCCAGTTCGCCGCGCAATACCGCCAGCGGCGTGCGCAGTTCGTGGGAAATATCCGCCATAAAGTCGCGGCGCATCTGCTGGTTTTTTTCCAGCGTGCTGGCAAGCTGGTTAAAGTCCTGCGCCAGTTTTCCCAGTTCATCAGCGCTGGTTGGGGTCACGCGCGTGGTAAAATCCCCCGCCGCCAGTCTGTGCGTACCCTCGACCAACCGTTTGACCGGGGCGAGCAGGCCACGCGCCAGCAAAAATGTCGCCAGCGCGGCCAGCAAGGTTGATAACGCCACGATCATCCAACTGGCGCGCCGCTGCTGCATATCAAAATTAATATCCGTATTGCGCGTCAGCCGCTCGACAGGCGAGGCGATAATCGCGCCGACTTCGACGTCATTGACCAGAATGGGGCGGCGAGTACCGTCATGCGGCACCGGACCGCGTGGGCCGACCAGCACCCGGCCATTTTGATCGACGACCCAGAATTGGGTGCGCCAACCGTGCGGCGGCATACCGGGGCCGGGTTTATCGCGGTCGTTGTCATGCTCAAATGAACGCAGAATCTGGAAAACGAAGCGATCATTGTTACGTAAAAAACGCCAGTTGCCGTGTTGCTGGTACTGGTCGCCCAGCGCATCGCCCAGCATTTGTAGCCGCTGCTCGTTGCCGTGTTTGATATAGTCAATAAATCCGCGTTCAAAACTGACGCGCACGGCCCAATGCATACTGATCAGCAGCACGATGCAGGTGGCGAAAATCGCCAGAAACAGCTTGCCGGTGATTCCGGGCCGCCAGACTTTCATTACAGGCTCCTTTTACGCCGTGAAATGACCATGTTTTGCTGTGTATCGTTCGGCACGCGGGCAAAAATTATCGCCGGTAGCGCGATAATAACCGCCATACATAACCAGGTGTACATAAAGACGTGATGTGTGGCGCTACTGTCTATCCCGATATGCTGTTGGCCAAACATACCCAGCAGCATCCCGGCAATAGTGACGCCGATACTCATCGAGAGCTGCATAATCATCGATAATAAGCTATTGCCGCTGCTGGCCAGCGTATCGGGAAGGTCTTTTAGCGTTAAGGTATTCATGGAAGAAAAGCGCGCCGAGTTCACCATTCCCTGCAAAAGCAGTACCAGCGGCAGGAGATAATACCAGCCGAGCAGCGCGACCGACATAAACAACAGGCTAACCAATGCCAGTCCGAGCGTGGTCGCTACCAGAACCCGACGATAGCCAAAACGGTTAACTATCTGCACCACAATCCGCTTCATTCCCATGCTGCCCAGCACCATGGGGATCATCATCAAACCGGCATGAAACGGTGAAAAACCAAGACCAATTTGTAAAAAGACCGGCGTCATAAACGGCAGCATACCGCTGCCGATACGCCCGGCAAAACTGCCCAGCAACCCCAGTGAAAACGTGGGCGTGCGGAACAATCGCAGGCTGAATAACGCACCTGAGCTTTTTTTGGCATGGAAGAGATAGAGCAGAATGGCTGCCGCGCCACCCGCAGCAAGTCCGGCTAATGTCCAGGGCGAAATCCCCATGCTTTTACTACCGTCCAGCGCCAGCGTGAGTACCGCCATGCCGATAGCTAACAGCAGGAACCCCGGCAGATCAAAGCGCCGGGTCTCTATGGTGTAGTTTGGCATCAGCATAAAGGTCGCCATAGCGCCGACAATTCCCACCGGGATATTGATCAGAAAGATCCAGTGCCATGAAGCATATTCCACCAGCACCCCGCCCAGCGCGGGGCCGAGTAACGGCCCGATCTGTCCCGGTAGGGTGACGAAGGTCATCGCCGCCATATATTGCGCGCGCGGCACGATTTTCATGACCGTCAGGCGTCCGACCGGCACCATCATCGCGCCGCCTACGCCTTGTAAAACTCGCGCTAATACCAGTTGATTAAGCGTACCGGAGAGGGCGCAAAACAGCGAACCCAGCGTGAACAGCACGATGGCGGCAAAGAAAATATTACGCACGCCGATTTTGTCTGCCAGCCAGCCGCTGGCGGGGAGCATCACGGCGACGGTGAGAACATATGACACCACTACCATGTGCATATGCAGCGGGCTTTCCCCCAGGCTTTTCGCCATGGAGGGCAGCGCAGTGTTGACGATGGTGGTATCCAGCGACTGCATAAAAAAGCCGAATGCCACAATCCAGAGTTGCCAGCGGGTGTTGTCAGGAAGTTCTGTCATATCTCTACTACCGGTTTGCTATTTTTACGCGAAAAACGCAGCCGCAGGCGGTCGAAAAAGAGGTACACCACCGGCGTGGTATAGAGCGTCAGGAGCTGGCTCATGACCAAACCGCCGACAATGGTTATCCCCAGCGGCTGCCGTAATTCCGAACCGTCTCCGCCAGATAACACCAATGGCAGTGCGCCGAACAGCGCCGCCAGCGTGGTCATCATTATTGGACGGAAGCGTAACAAGCAGGCCTGGAAAATGGCTTGTTCCGGCGTCAGGCCGCCGCTTCGTTGCGCTTCAAGCGCAAAATCGACCATCATAATGGCGTTTTTCTTCACAATGCCAATTAATAGCATGATCCCTATCAGGGCGATTAGGCTGAAAGGGGCATTGAAGAGTTCCAGCGCCAGAAGCGCCCCAACGCCCGCCGATGGCAGAGTAGAGAGAATGGTCAGCGGATGGACGTAGCTTTCGTACAGTATCTCCAGCACAATGTAGACGGTAGCGATCGCCGCTACTATCAAAATAAGCTGTGAATTCATGGTCTGCTGGAAGACTTGCGCCGTTCCGGAAAAACTGCCGCGTACCGTCGAGGGGACGCCAAGCTGCGTCATGGTGCGATTAATGGCCTCCGTCGCCTGCGATAACGATGTGCCGGTCGGCAGGTTAAAGGCAATCGTGGACGCCGCGGAAAGTCCCTGATGGTTCACCGACAGCGGCGCATTGGCGGGCCGCCATTGGGCGAAATAAGAGAGGGGGATCGCTTTTCCGTCACGGTTGATAACGAACATTTTCTCCAGCGCGCTGATATCCTGGGTATAGCGCGGATCGACTTCCATCACCACTTTATACTGGTTCATCGGCTGATAAATGGTGGAAATTTGCCGCTGGCCGAAAGTATTATTTAACAGACTGTTTGCGGCCTGAACATCAATGCCCAGCCGTGACATGGTGTCGCGGTCGTAGATAAGGTTCATCTCCGCGCCGTTATCCTGCTGGTCGGAGTTTACGTCCGCCAGTTGCGGCAGGGCCGAGAGCGCTTTGCGTATTTTCGGCTCCCACTCGCGCAGCGCCGGCAGGGAGTCAGACAGCAATGTATATTGGTAACTGGCGTTAGCCTGCCGCCCGCCGACGCGAATATCCTGTACCGCCATCAGAAACAGCCTGGCGCCGGGTTCTTTTGCCAGTTTGACCCGCAGTCGATCAATGATTTGCTGCGCCGTCTCTTTGCGTTCGCCGCGCGGCTTCAGCGTAATAAACATCATGCCGCTATTCACCCGCGAGCCGCCGGTAAAACCAGTGACATTATTCACCGCCGGATCGTCGCGAATAATTTTCATAAAATCCTGCAGCTTGCCGCGCATGGCCTGGAAAGAGATGCTCTGGTCAGCCTGAATACCGCCCATCAACACGCCAGTGTCCTGCTCCGGAAAGAATGTTTTAGGGATGGCGATATAAAGCCAGATGTTCAGCGCAACGGTGCCAAGAAAAACCACACCGACAAGACGCGTATGGTTAAGCACCCATTTTAACGACGTGCCGTAACCCTGTTGCAAGGCGACCAGCAAACGGCCAACGCCCCGTTTACGCGGTTGGGTGCGCGGTTTGCTTGATTTAAGCATCCAGCCGCACATCATCGGCGTCAGTGTGAGCGAGACCACCAGCGAAATGCCAATCGCCACCGAGAGGGTAACGGCGAATTCCCGTAATAATCGTCCTGGCAGGCCGCCCATTAACAGCAGCGGCAGAAATACCGCCACCAGCGACAGACTCATGGAGATGACCGTAAACCCGACTTCCCGCGTACCCTGTAATGCCGCCTGCAAAGGTTTCATTCCCGCCTCCAGATGGCGGGCGATATTTTCCAGCACCACAATGGCATCATCAACGACAAATCCGGTCGCGATAGTCAGCGCCATCAGCGACAGATTGTTGAGGCTGAAGCCGCACAGATACATGGCGGCGAAGGTGCCGATGAGCGAAACGGGAACGGCGACGGCGGGGATTAGCGTGGCGCGCCCGGAACGCAGGAATAAAAACACCACCAGGATCACCAGCGCGACAGAGATAGCCAGCGTCTCTTCTACCTCTTGCAGCGATGCGCGAATTGTCGGCGAACGATCCTGGGCGATTTGTAAATCGATAGCGGCGGGGATCATTGCCCGCAGTTCCGGCAGTTTTGCCCGGATGCCGTCGACCGTCTGAATAATGTTGGCCTCCGGCAACTTGCGGATCATCAACAAAATAGCGGGTTTAGCGTTCGTCATCCCGGCGTTACGGACATCCTGCACCGAGTCGGTGACGCTGGCGACGTCGCCCAGGCGTACCGCCGCGCCGTTGTTATAGTGAATAATCAGCGGCTGGTATTCGGCGGCGGTTTTCAGTTCGTCGTTGGTCTGGATTTGCCAGCGGTGGACGCTATCTTCAATTGCGCCTTGCGGTCGGCGTACGTTGGCGCTGTCGATCGCTTCGCGGACCTCATCCAGCGAGACGCCCTGGTTAAAGAGCGCCTGCGGGTTTAAGCCTACACGTACTGCGGGCAGGGAGCTGCCGCCGACGTCAACATCGCCGACGCCGTCAATTTGCGCGATGGTTTGCGCCAGTTGAGTAGAGGCGAAATCATACAGTTTGCCTTGTGACCAGCTCTCCGAGGTGAGCGTTAAAATCATAATCGGCGCGTCGGACGGGTTGGCCTTGCGATAAGTCGGGCGGCTGGGCATTCCGCCTGGCAACAAGCTTTGCGCGGCGTTAATGGCGGCCTGCACATCGCGCGCCGCGCCGTTAATATCACGATCGAAATTAAATTCGAGAATAATGCGCGTACTGCCGAGCGAGCTGCTGGAAGTCATTTCATTGACGCCTGCAATGCGTCCCAAAGAACGTTCCAACGGCGTCGCCACCGACGAAGCCATGGTTTCCGGCGAGGCGCCCGGCAGCGAGGCGCTAACCATAATCACCGGGAAATCGACCTGCGGCAGCGGGGCGACCGGCAGCAGACGAAAGCCCAGAATGCCGCACAGCGTAATGGCGGCGGCAATCAAAATGGTGGCGACCGGGCGGTAGATGAAAAGGGCGAAAAAGCGCATCTACGCCTCCTCTTTATGGCGCGGAAAGCGACTTTTCACGTACAGCGACAGGCGGTCAAACAGGAGATAAATCACCGGTGTGGTAAACAGAGTTAATACCTGGCTGACCAGTAGGCCGCCCACCATCGCGATCCCCAACGGGCGACGTAATTCCGCGCCAACGCCGGTACTCAACATTAATGGCAATGCCCCGAGCAACGCCGCCAGCGTGGTCATCAGAATCGGTCGAAAACGCAGCAGACAGGCCTGGAAGATAGCGTCGCGCGGACTCATCCCCTGTTCGCGTTCAGCGGCGAGGGCGAAGTCAATCATCATGATGGCGTTTTTCTTCACGATGCCGATCAGCAAAATAATGCCGATAATGGCGATAATATCGAGCTCGCTACCAGCGATGATCAGCGCCAGCAGCGCGCCGACGCCCGCCGTAGGCAGCGTTGAGAGAATCGTGATCGGATGGATAAAACTCTCATACAGCACGCCGAGCACGATATACATCGCCACCACGGCGGCGACAATAAGCCAGACGGTGCTGCCCAGCGCCGCCTGGAAGGCGAGCGTACTGCCCTGAAACTGCGTTGTAATATCCGCTGGCAGGGCGAGCGTTTTTTCCGTATCGAGAATCGCCTGCACCGCATCGCCGAGCGAATAGCCCTCCGGCACGTTAAACGAAAATGTCGTAACCGGGAACTGATCTAAATGATTGATGGAGAGCGGAGCGAAGCGCTGCTCAATGCGGGCAATCGCGCTGAGCGATACGGTGCCGCCGTCGCGACTCGTCAGGCGAATCGTCTCCAGCGCCGCCAGGCCCGGCGTGCTGGCGGTATTATGCTCCAGCACGACGCGGTACTGGTTCGCCTGGGTATAAATCGTTGAAATCAGGCGTTGTCCGAACGCGTTGTAGAGCGCGTTATCCACATCCGCTATGCTGATACCCAGACGGCTGGCGCTGTCGCGGTCGACATTCACCCAGGCCGCTAATCCTCGATCTTGCCAGTCGCTGCTTACCTCAGAGAGCTGTGGTAACGACTGTAGCGCGTTCTGCAGTTTTGGCACCCAGTGGCTGAGCGCATCGAGCGTCGTGGCCTGCAGGGTAAACTGATACTGCGTGCGGCTGACCTGCGTGTCGATGGTTAAATCCTGCGTCGGCTGGAGATACAGCGCCACGACGGGAATCGTCGCCACGGCGGTTTGCAGCCGGGAGATCACCTGCTGCACGCGGTCATCACGCGCATCCAGCGGCTTGAGGTTAATTTGCAGGCGCGCGCTATTGAGCGTGGGGTTAGCGCCGTCTACGCCAACAAAAGTCGTCAGACTTTGCACCGCCGGGTCCTGTAATATCCGCTCCGCCACCTGGCGCTGACGTTGCGCCATACTGGCATACGATGACGATTGCGGCGCCTGCAGCGTCCCCTGGATAATGCCGTTATCCTGTACCGGAAAGAACCCTTTCGGGATGACTATCCACAGCATAACGCTGAGCAGGAGCGTGGCGAATGCCACGCTCAATGTAAGCCACGGATGGTTGAGCACTTTCGCTAATCCGCGTCCGTAGCTGGCGATCACGCGGTCAAACATCCGCTCGCAGGCGCGGGAAAAGCGGTTTTGTTTACGCAGAGATTGCTGGCTGAGCATACACGCGCACATCATGGGCGTGAGCGTCAAAGAGACGACGGCGGAGATTAAAATCGCTACCGCCAACGTCACCGCAAATTCGCGGAACAGTCGACCAACAATATCGCCCATAAAGAGCAACGGGATCAGCACCGCAATCAGTGAAAAGGTGAGGGAAATAATGGTAAAGCCGATTTCGCCCGCGCCTTTGAGCGCCGCCGCCAGCGGTTTTTCTCCTTTTTCGATGTAGCGCGAGATGTTCTCGATCACCACAATCGCATCGTCCACCACGAAACCCGTGGCGATAGTGAGCGCCATCAGCGTCAGGTTATTAATG
Source organism: Salmonella sp. 32100201201700099SM (assembly GCF_017572645.1). Taxonomy (NCBI): domain Bacteria; kingdom Pseudomonadati; phylum Pseudomonadota; class Gammaproteobacteria; order Enterobacterales; family Enterobacteriaceae; genus Salmonella; species Salmonella sp. 32100201201700099SM. The sequence goes on from NZ_JAGERQ010000012.1 coordinate 124,379, forward strand.
GAAAAATCCAAAAACACCATCACCGCAAAGGTGCCGATAAGCGACAGCGGTACGGCGACGCCGGGAATAATTGTGGCGGGAATATTACGTAAAAACAGATAGATAATCATGACGACCAGCGCGATCGCCAGCATCAGTTCAAACTGGGTATCGCGCACGGAAGCGCGAATATTGGTGGTGCGATCGGACAGGACCGTGACCTTCACCGATTTCGGCAGGCTTTCGGTAAGCTGGGGCAGCATCTGGCGAATGCTGTCCGCTGTCGCAATGATATTGGCGCCGGGCTGGCGTTGAACGTTCATCACGATAGCCGGAGCTTGATTCGCCCATGCGCCGAGCCAGCTATTTTCCGCCCCCTGTTCGACGGTGGCGACATCGCCCAGCCGTACCGGCGCGCCGTTTTGATACGCGATGATAAGCTTGCGGTATTCGTCGGCAGACTGCATCTGATCGTTAGCAGAAAGCGTCACCGCCCGTTCGGGGCCATCCAGACTGCCTTTCGCCGAGTTGACGTTGGCGCCGGTAATTGCGGTACGGACTGTTTCGCTGGTCAGACCGAGCGCGGCGATAGCCTGAGCATTCAGTTTTACGCGTATCGCAGGGCGCTGCCCGCCGGCAAGCGTCACCAGCCCGACGCCGGAGACCTGTGAGATCTTCTGCGCCACGCGGGTTTCTACCATGTCCTCTACCTGGGTCATCGGCATCGCGTTTGAGGTGACGGCAAGCGTCATAATCGGCGGGTCCGCCGGATTGACTTTGCTATAAATCGGCGGATTCGGCAGGTCGGAAGGCAATAAATTGGTGGCTGCGTTAATCGCCGCCTGTACTTCCTGCTCGGCAACGTCCAGCGGCAGCGTTAACTGAAACTGTAGCGTCACCACCGATGCGCCGCCGGAGCTTTGCGACGACATCTGCTTAAGTCCTGACATCTGGCCGAACTGGCGCTCAAGCGGCGCGGTGACGGAGGAGGTCATGACATCCGGGCTGGCGCCAGGGTAGAGCGTAACCACCTGAATAGTGGGGTAGTCGACCTCCGGCAAAGCGGCGACGGGCAGGAAGCGATAGCCGATAATCCCGGCGAGTAAAATCGCCGCCATCAGCAGAGTGGTGGCCACGGGGCGCAGAATAAACAGACGCGAAGGGCCGCCCGTGCTGCCCGGAGGTAATACCTGCATCAGGCGCGCGCTCCTTTTTGACCTTCATGGCGGGAAGGGGATTTTTCATCCGCCATGGTGGTTTGCGGCTCAACGACCTCGACTTTTGCGCCTTCCGTCAGCCGATCAATACCATCGGTAACGACGCGATCGCCTGCCGACAATCCTGCGCTGATCACCACGTTTCGGTTATCCTGAATACCGATTTTTACCCGCTTCTTGCTGACGTTATTTTCGTCGTTCAGCACCCACACAAAGTGGCCCTCATTGCCCATTTGCACCGCCGCGGCAGGCACCACAACGGCATTTTGTTCGGTATCGACCAGCATCCGGGCGTTCACAAATTGATTGGGGAACAGCGTATCGTCCTGATTGGTAAAGCGCGCTTTAATTTTGATCGTTCCCGTCGTGGGATCAATCTGGTTGTCCAGACTGAGCAACACACCTTCGCTCAATTTGTGCGAGTTAGTCCGATCCCAGGCTTCTACGACCAGCGTTTTCCCCGCTTTTTGCGCCTGAACCACGGTCGCGATATCGCTTTCCGGCAGAGTAAAAATGAGATCAATCGGGTGCGTTTGCGTAATGACGACAATACCGGCGGTATCGCTGCTGGAAATCTGGTTGCCGACATCCACCTGTTTCAGACCCACGCGTCCCGAGACCGGGGCCGTGATACGACTCCAGTCGAGCTGTAACTGCGCGCTGGCGACATTGGCTTCATCCGCTTTAATGGTTCCCTGGGTTTCGTTGACCAGCGCCTGTTGCGCATCCAGTTCCTGACGGGAAACCAAATTGGTTTTTGCCAGTTGTTGATAGCGCGCCAGATCACGACGCGCATTCGCCAGCGTAGCGTTATCTTTCGCCAACTGTCCCTGCGCCTGCGCCAGGGCGACCTTAAACTGGCTGGGATCGATTTGCGCCAGCAGATCGCCTGCGTTGACCTGCTGACCTTCCTGAAAGTGCAGGGCGATGAGTTGACCATCCACGCGGCTACGCACCGTAACGGTATTCGCGGCGGTCACGGTACCCAGCCCGCTCAGATAGCGCGGTACGGCCTGCGTGGTCGCGGTCGCGGCCTGTACCGGCGCCAGAGGGCCGTCGCGCATACCGCGGCGACCTGCGGCGGCGGTATGCGGCGCTTGCGCGGCGACGCCCGGCTATGCCAGAACCAGAATGCGGCGGCGGCTACTACAACCCCAATCGCTATTGCCCAGCGGAAAGTATTACTGCCTTTCATCGGTATAAGTTTCTCATCCTGAAACGTTTTGCGGAATGTTGCTTCCTCTATTGTAGTCAGCAGGGAAGGGAGAAAAATGGAGGAATTATGGAACACGGTCGGGATTATTCTGAATGGCGACTCGCTTTGCGAGGCGCTACGCAACTCTCATCGGTGAAAATCGTTAACGCGCCGGAGTGCGGTAAAGTGGCGGCACGGCAATGAAGGTAAGCCACCGATTTCAGCAGGACGCTGAAACGGGAAAGCCCCTCCCGAGGAAGGGGCCAAAATAAGGAAAGGGTTATGATGAAGGTAGTCATCATACTGGTGATACTCTTAGTGATTAGCCTACCAGCTTACTAAGACACCAGGGGGAGGAGGAATCCTCCCTTACCCTCACTCCTGACGTTAAGCCACATCAAGAATAATGTCAATCCATCAGCGCTGGGCTTGCGAGGCGCTTAGCGGAAAACGACCTCCGCCCAGCGCGCCAGTCCTGCGGTGACGGAGCCGAAATCATCGCCGCCAGCGACGGGTATGCCCGGTAGCTGTTCGGAAAGCGCTTTTTTAATCAATGGCGAACGGGCGCTGCCGCCGGTCAGATAGATGACATCCGGTTTTTCCTGCGCACTGTCCAGCGCCAGTTGCACCTGTTCCAGAATACGCGCCAGCGGTTGATCCAGCGCCGCTTCCAGTCCTTGCTGGCTGATAGCGACCGCCAGGTCGTCGCTGATAAATGGCAGCCTCGCCGTAACATCCGCCTGGCCGGAAAGGGCGATTTTGCTCTCTTCCGCGCAGCGTACCAGGCGGTAACTAAGCCGCTGACGCCAGATCTTGAGCAGCAACGCGACCTTGTCTGCTTCACGCGCGTTGCGAACCAAATCGTTCAACAGACGACCATTCGCGCTACTGTAAAAATCGCTTTGCGCCGGGACGTCGTTAATCGCGACGGCGTTCCACCACGGCAGCACCGGCAGGGCGATACCTTTTTCGGTTTCGCCGCCCATGCCCAGCAAAGGCATCAGATTTTTAAAGGCCAGCGCGATATCCAGATCGTTTCCGCCCACGCGGCAACCGCTGTGCCCCAACAGGCTGTTTTCACGATCGGCGCGCTGACGCCACTGCGGCCCCATCAGCAGCATGGAGCAGTCGGTGGTGCCGCCGCCAATATCCACGACCAGCACACGCTTCTCTTCCCGCAGCGTAGCCTCGTAGTCCAGGCCCGCCGCAACCGGTTCGTACTGGAATACCACCTCCTGAAAACCGGCGCGTTTTGCCGCCCGCTCCAGAATACCCTGCGCCTGGCGGTTCGCGTCATCGCCGCCCAGTCCCTGAAAGTTGATCGGGCGACCGATCACCGCCTGGGTAATGGCCTCCGGCAATTGGCTGTGCGCCGTATGACGAATATGTACCATCATGGCGCAGACTAAATCTTCAAACAGCGCGACCTGCTGCGGTTTCAGGCCGCTGGCGCCTAAAAAGGATTTCGGCGATTTGACAAACCAGACCTCCTGGGGATCGTCAATATAGTGCGCCAGCGACGCCAGACCAAACTGTACGCTTTGCGCGCCAACCTCAATATCTTCCTCGCGGTTGTAGCGTATCGCGCGGCGTAGCAGCGCCTGGGTTTCTTCGTCCGTTGCCGGCACATCATGATGGCGATACAGCCACTCGCTCACCGCTTCGCGCGTCGGCGCGCACAGCATAGACGGCAGTAATGCGCTGTTATTCTCCATTGTCAGCAACTGTGGATGCCCGTCGCGCATAATGGCGACCGAGCAGTTTGCCGTACCGTAATCAAATCCGATAAACACCTTAAAATCCCCATGCCAGTGAAGAAGGGGCGTGACTTTAGCGAAATGTCGTCGCGGCGACAACTGGAATATGAAAGCAAGGCGTTACGTGCGATTAGCGTTTATGCTGAAAGGTCAAATAAAGGAGAAAAGTATGTTTACCCTGAGCTGGCAGCCGCCTTACGACTGGTCGTGGATGTTGGGCTTTCTTGCCGCGCGTGCGGTGGACGGCGTGGAAACAGTAGGCGAGGGCTTTTATGCGCGCAGCCTGGTGGTGGGCGAGCATCGCGGACTGGTCAGCGTGAGGCCCCATCTGCCCACCCACACTGTGCAGGTTAGCGTGAGCGCCGGATTACTTCCCGTCGCGCCGGCGTGTCTGGCGAAGGTTTCGCGTCTGTTTGATCTTGACTGCCAGCCCGCGCAGGTTGCCGCCGTGCTGGGGCCACTGGGCGAGGACAGACCGGGGCTGCGTTTACCGGGATCGGTTGATACGTTTGAACAGGGCGTGCGGGCGATACTGGGGCAACTGGTGAGTGTCGCGATGGCGGCAAGGTTGACGGCGAAAGTGGCGCGCCGCTATGGCGAGGCGTTGCCGGATGCGCCCGATTATGTCTGTTTTCCCGGTCCAGAAACGCTGGCGTTGGCCGATCCGCTGGCGCTTAAAGCTCTGGGGATGCCGCTGCGGCGCGCCGAAGTGCTGATTCATCTGGCGCAGGCGACGCTGGCGGGAAAACTGGCGCTCACCGCGCCGCCGGATATTGAGCAGAGCGTTAAAAATTTACAAACGTTTCCGGGAATTGGCCGCTGGACGGCGAACTATTTCGCCCTGCGCGGTTGGCAGGCAAAAGATATCTTTTTGCCCGATGATTACTTAATTAAGCAGCGCTTCGCCGGGATGACGCCCGCGCAGATCCGTCGCTACGCGGAGCGCTGGAAACCGTGGCGTTCCTACGCGCTACTGCATATCTGGTATACCCACGGCTGGCAACCGTCAATGGATAGCGAAATAGCTGGTATTCAGTAACAAATCCAGCGGTTGCGCTTCGGCGATAGTGTCGCCATAAATCAGATCCACGCCAATACGGGAGAGCGTATCCAGCACCTGTGGGTTTTGTACCGGCCCGGCGAGCGTTTTGATGTCCAGATGCTGGGCGTGTCCCTGGATGATCGAGGTCAGCATTTCATCCATTAAATTCTCATGAACGTTGGCGATAAGGTCGCTATCCAGCAGTAAATAATCAGCGATATGCGGGGTCAGTAAATTAAACAGCTGTAAATCGCGCCCGACATGGCTGAGAATCACCTGGCAGCCGCGTTGCCGCAGTTTTCGCAGAGTCGCAGCGGCGGTCTGCGCCTGCTTAACGATAACGTCAGCCGGGATAATCAGGTGTAATAACCGTGGCGGCAGTGGGCTATGCTCCAGTTGTTCCAGCAGCTCATCAATAAGGGTCGCGCTGTATAATCCCGCGGCGGACAGCGGCAGCGCAACGCTTAATCCCTTGCTGGCGACGGCGGTCGCCGCATGGCGGAAAAACTCATGGAATACCCGTCGGTCAAGCGCGTGATGCAGCGCGGAGTCGGCTAACCCTGCCCGGAACGCGCGCTCTTCCATCACTTCCCCTTCGCTGGTCCACAGCCTGAGTGAGACCAGCCAAAAGCTGGTGGCCTCCGGCGTACGCGGCGGCGCGACGTTTCTGGCAAGCATTAGCAGGTGGTTATTTTTAATCATATGCCACTGTTCTTCCAGCGGCATCATTCCCTTTGAGGAGGTTAATGCGTGCTGCGGTTCGTACACGGTCAGACGGCCTCGACCGCTATTTTTCGCGGCGTAGCAGGCAATATCGGCCTGAGACACGACCTCTGTGAGCTGGCAGTTATGTTCATTTATCATTGTGATCCCGGCGCTGGCGCCGATCCGATGCAGGCGTCCTTCCCACATAAAGTGATACTCATTAACGGCGTTGATAAGCCGCGTCACGATAAAGCGCGCGCTGTCACTATTACAATCCGGCAGCAACAGGCCAAACTCATCGCCACCCAGACGGGCCAGGAGATCGCCGGAGCGAAGCATACTGAGCATCAGTGACGCGAGCTCGCGCAATAAGGCATCGCCGGCGGCATGTCCCGCGCTGTCGTTAACCGCTTTAAAACGGTCCAGATCGATAAACACCAGCGCATGATGTTGAGGCGATTCCTGTATTGTTTGCAGGCGCTGTTGAAGCTGCTTTTCAAAACTGGCGCGGTTGGCAAGATGGGTGAGGGCGTCATGCGTTGCGCTGTAGCTGAGCTGGCGTAACATTTTTCGTGATTCGGTAACGTCCTGGATAACCAGAACCGAACCAATCTTATCGCCGTCAAGCGTACTGAGCGGCGTGATACTGTAATGAATATCGTAGCTACCGCCGTTATGACAATGGAGCACTATCTCCTGTTCCATGTCCGATCGCGACCTGTCGGCGCGATAAATATCCTCCAGCAGCGGCCCCTTATCACCTGACGTAATGCGCAGAACCGTTAATAATGGCGCGCCTAAAGCATCCTCTTGCCGCCAGCCGCTCATCTTCTCGGCGATCGGGTTCATAAAGGTGATATTCATCGCGACATCAATACACACCACCGCTTCTCCGATAGAGTCAAGCGTGATGTGCAACCGTTCTTTTTCCTGAAACAGCGCGTCGTTCGCCTGTGTAATACGCTCCATCAACCGCTGGTTTTCCTGCTCGCTTTGCTTGAGATCGTTAATATCTTCAATCTGAGCAATAAAATAGAGAGGTTTATTGTCTTTATGACGAACTAGCGAGACGGCCAGCAGCGCCCAGACGACATCGCCGTTGCGGGTGTAGTAGCGTTTTTCCATGGAATAGCTATTGATGTCGCCGCGCACCAGCATGTTTAGCTGTTCAAGGTCGTTATTCAGGTCTTCCGGCCAGGTCAATTGCTGAAATGTCATCGTGCGTAATTCATCCTGGCTATAGCCAAGAAAATGGCTCAGAGATTTATTGACCTGTAGCCACTGACCCTCCGTACCGACCAGCGCCATACCAATGGCGGAATACTCCATCGCGTTGCGAAAGCGGGATTCGCTCTCGGTGATATGTTTACGTTCCGTGCGAAACGCGTACATCACCATCGTCATCATATTGGCAGGCAGCAGGATCATTAAAAAAGGCAGCCACGGCATATTGACCATCACGTCGGTTTTCGGCGTGGCGAGCAGCGTGGGGTCATTGGCCAGCATGAGCGAGACCACGATAACGGTAGCTAAAAAAATTAAAAACGCCTCCATTCGCGGCAGGCGCACCGCACTCCACATCAACAGGACGATAACGCACGTAAACGGCCACGGAATATAGCGCATAGCGAGCCAGCTTAGCGCCAGCGTAATGACCAGCGTCAATAGCGTTTCCAGCAACAGATGCGGGTCGCGATGACGCAACAGATAGTGTGGTTTAAACAGTAAACCTAACGGCACCAGCGTCAGCGCGCCGATGGCTTCCGATAATACCCAAATCAGAAACGCTTTCGAGGCGACCGCTTCCGGCGCTATCAGCCAAAATAACAGGCCGCCGAGTAGCGGCGGAATCACGGCGCTGCCGATAGCCAGACGAAACCAGTCATTCAAATTTTGTAAGGGGTTGTAGCTGGGGAGCAGTTTTCGCAGCAGTATCGCGCCAGTGGCCGCCTCGATAATATTTATTGCCGTCCAGCTAAAGTTAAGCGAGGCGGCAGGAAATAAAGTCAGTGAGGCGCCGATGCTGCCGAGCGAGCAGGCGACCGCGATCCCAGGCCACAGACGGCCCGCATGGCGGTAAAACGCGACCATCATAATGGAGGTGGGGAACCACAGCGGCGCGAGTTGGGTGCCGACACGCGATAATACGAGCGAAAAGAGCGTAAAGACAAACGCGACCAGGCCTAAACTGACCAGACGCAATAGCGGGTGGGGGACGGTAACGAAAACATGTTGGGATGGTTTACTCATTACCACTCTATCCGAATCGCCGGTAACGTCGCGGAATACCGGACGCGTCAGTTTACTCTGTGATTATGCTAGTATAAACGCGTAATGATTTATACGCTGGCTGAATATAAATTGTGGCTCCCGGCGTATTCCTCCTCCAGACGGGTCGATAAATCCGCTGTCCGCGTTAAAACTGAACGCTTTTACGTCGCGACGTCGAATGCGCCGCCAACAAATTCACCGTGGCATAGCGCCGGACTGGTATCGCGCTGCTGAAATCCCTATAATTGCCGCGTTTGGTGTTTCGGCGCCCCCCTTCCTTACATCCAGGTTAATCAGGTCGCTAAATTTATGACTGATCAGTCTCATCAGTGCGTCATTATCGGTATCGCTGGCGCATCGGCTTCCGGCAAGAGTCTTATTGCCAGTACCCTTTACCGCGAATTGCGTGAACAAGTGGGTGACGAACATATTGGCGTTATTCCCGAAGACAGTTATTACAAAGATCAAAGCCATCTGTCGATGGAAGAACGCGTAAAAACTAACTATGACCATCCGAATGCGATGGATCACAGCCTGCTATTTCAGCATCTTCAGGCGCTCAAGCGCGGTTCGGCGATTGAATTACCGGTATACAGTTATGTTGAGCATACCCGTATGCAGGAAACGGTTCGCGTAGAACCGAAGAAAGTGATTATTCTTGAAGGTATTCTGTTACTGACCGACGCGCGTTTGCGTGAAGAGATGAACTTCTCTATTTTTGTCGATACGCCGCTGGATATCTGTTTGATGCGCCGTATCAAACGCGATGTGAACGAGCGTGGTCGCTCAATGGATTCGGTGATGGCGCAATATCAGAAAACGGTGCGTCCGATGTTCCTGCAATTTATTGAGCCTTCCAAACAATATGCGGATATTATCGTGCCGTGCGGCGGTAAAAACCGCATCGCTATTGATATTCTGAAAGCGAAAATCAGCCAGTTCTTTGAATAAATCTGGCGAATTGTGTACCGTTCAGTGATAACCTGGTTAGCCCTTGATGTGCTTGATTTAAGGGCTTGATGCGCGAAAGGAGAAAGTGCCATGCGTTTATGCGACCGAGATATTGAAGCCTGGCTGGATGAAGGCCGTTTGTCTATCACCCCGCGACCTCCCGTAGAGCGCATTAACGGCGCGACGGTCGATGTACGTCTTGGCAATAAATTTCGAACCTTCCGTGGCCATACGGCGGCGTTTATCGATCTGAGCGGGCCGAAAGATGAGGTCAGCGCAGCGCTGGATCGCGTGATGAGCGATGAAATCGTTTTGCCGGACGGCGAGGCATTTTATCTGCATCCGGGCGAGTTGGCGCTGGCCGTTACCTTTGAATCCGTTACCCTGCCGCCGGATTTAGTGGGCTGGCTGGATGGTCGCTCCTCGCTGGCGCGTCTGGGGCTGATGGTGCATGTGACGGCGCACCGTATCGATCCCGGCTGGTCGGGCTGCATTGTGCTTGAGTTTTACAACTCCGGGAAGCTGCCGCTGGCGTTGCGTCCGGGTATGCTCATCGGCGCGCTGAGCTTTGAGCCGCTGTCCGGCCCGGCGGCGCGGCCTTATAACCGCCGTCAGGATGCCAAATATCGCGATCAGCAGGGCGCTGTTGCCAGCCGGATTGATAAAGACTGAGCCATTCGGCGCAATACTGCCGGTCCATTGAGGGTAGCATGAGACGATTTCTGACGACGCTGATGATTCTCCTGGTCGTGCTGGTGGCCGGATTCTCTGCGTTGGTATTGTTGGTCAATCCAAATGACTTCCGCGCCTATATGGTGCAGCAGGTTGCCGCGCGTAGTGAATATCAGTTGCAACTGGACGGGCCGCTGCGCTGGCACGTATGGCCGCAACTCAGCATCCTTTCCGGGCGAATGACGCTAACGGCGCGAGGCGCCAGCGAACCGCTGGTGCGGGCTGACAATATGCGCCTGGATGTCGCTTTATGGCCGCTGTTGAGTCATCAGCTTCATGTTAAGCAGGTGATGCTGAAAGGCGGGGTGATTCAATTGACGCCGCAAACGGAAGCGGTACGCAGTGATGATGCGCCGGTCGCGCCGAAAGATAATACCTTGCCGGACGTAGCGGAAGATCGCGGCTGGTCGTTTGATATTCGTAGCCTGCGCGTTGCCGACGGCGTGCTGCTTTTCCAACATGAAAATGATGATCAGGTCACGGTGCGCGATATTCGTCTGAATATGGAACAAGATGCCGAGCATCGCGGCACGTTTGATTTTTCGGGACGCGTGAACCGCGATCAGCGGGATCTTGCTTTATCGTTTAGCGGAACGGTGGATGCTTCCGATTATCCGCATAATTTAACCGCGGGTATTGAGCAACTGCGCTGGCAATTGCAGGGCGCGGATCTACCGGCGCAGGGGATTGAGGGGCAGGGACAATTGCAGGCGCAGTGGCAGGAGGCGCAAAAACGTCTTTCATTTAACCACTTAAATTTAACGGCGAATGACAGTTCTCTGACCGGGCATGTTCAGGTAACGCTGGCGGAGCAGCCGGAATGGCAAATTGACCTCCAGTCCAGCAAGCTTAATCTGGACAACCTGTTGCCGCATCATAGCACAGTGGCTCAGACGGGCGGCGCGGTGTCGCAGGGGCAAAATACGCTCCCCCTGACCAGGCCAGTTATCGCGTCGCGTGTTGGTGCGCCGCCTTATCAGGGGCTGCAAAGCTTTACGGCGGAGATTGCTTTACAGGCGGATTCAGTTCGCTGGCGGGGAATGGACTTTACCCAGGTTTCGACGAAGATGTCTAATCAGGCCGGATTGCTGGATATCACCGAGTTGCAGGGGAAACTGGCCGACGGAGAGATGTCGCTGCCCGGCACGCTGGACGCCCGCACCGCCAGTCCACGCATCGAATTCCACCCTCGCCTCAACCATGTTGAGATTGGGACTATCCTGAAAGCCTTCAATTATCCGATTAGCCTGACCGGTAAGATGTCGCTGGTTGGCGATTTCTCCGGGGCGGATATTGACGCGGAGGCATTTCGCCACAGCTGGAAAGGAAAAGCGCATGTTGACATGAGCAATACGCGCCTCGAAGGGATGAATTTCCAGCAACTGGTGCAGCAGGCCGTAGAGCGAAGCGGCGGCGACGCGCAGCAGTCGCAGGAAAATATGGACAACGCGACCCGACTGGATCGCTTCACGACCGATCTGACGCTAAATAAGGGCACGCTGACGCTCGACGACATGGTCGGGCAATCTTCTATGCTGGCGTTAACCGGCAGCGGAACGCTGGACCTGGTTAAGCAGAGCTGTGATACACAATTTAATCTGCGTGTGCTGGGCGGCTGGAACGGCGATAGCAACCTGATCACCTTCCTGAAAGAGACGCCGGTGCCGCTGCGCGTCTATGGCAAGTGGCAGGAGCTGAACTATACCCTGCAAGTGGATCAGTTATTGCGTAAGCATTTACAGGATGAGGCGAAGCGTCGGCTCAACGACTGGGCGGAGCGCAATAAAGATACCCGCAATGGTAAAGATGTGAAGAAACTGCTGGATAAGCTGTAGTTTTTGGCCAAAGGGCAGAGCCGGATGGTGAGGCTAACGCGCCTCCGGCCTGTCTGGTAAGCAGGCCGGGGCAGGCGAACAGGCGTTACATCTCCTAGTCTGGCTCGCCGTTATGCAGCGGAATTAACTGCACTTTCTGCACTCGATGGCTTTCTACCTGCAATGTTTTCAGCAAATAATCGCCCACCTGAACCTCTTCACCGGTTTGCGGTATGCGCTGCAAATATTCCATCAATAATCCGGCAATCGTATGGTATTCCCGTTTTTCATCCAGCGGTAGCGGCACGTACTGCACCAAATCCTCCAGCGGCATATGGCCGTTTGCTGTCCAGGAACCGTCCGGGTTCTTCTGAATATCGTGGCGGGCGTCAATTTCCTCGACTTCATTCGGCAGATTACCGGCAATAGTCTCCATGACATCGCTTAATGTCACAATACCTTCAACCGAGCCAAACTCATCTACGACAAAGGCAAAATGGGTTCTGGCGTTACGGAACTGCTCCAGGGCAGGCAGCAGCGGCAATGTTTCCGGGAAAACCAGCGGTTGGCGAATTAGCGCCCGCAGGTTGAGCGGTTCGCCGCGCAGCGATTGTTGCAACAGATCGATGACGTGGACGACGCCGAGTAAATCTTCCTGTTCATTTTCACCCGTCACGACCAGACGCGTATGCTGGTTCTTTTCCAGCAGAGCGCGGATTTCCGCTTCCGGCGCGTTGAGATCGATATGCTCGATATCGTGACGCGACGTCATGATGCTACTTACGGTGCGCTGGTTGAGATTCAGCACCCGCTCAATCATCCTGCGCTCCTGCGGATTAAAAATCTGGCTGTCGTCATGGTCTGCCAGCATCGCGGCGGTTTCGGCATCCTCTTTTTTACCGCTAATCAGCCGCATCACGGCCTCTGTTGTGCGCTGGCGCAGCGTATGGTTAGCGGAAAGAAAACGGCGGCGGTTAAAAATAGCCAGTTGGTTGAGCGACTCGATCATCACCGAGAAGCCGATAGCCGCGTACAGATACCCTTTCGGAATGTGGAAACCAAACCCTTCCGCCACCAGGCTAAAGCCGATCATTAGCAGGAAGCTAAGGCACAAAATGACAATGGTGGGATGATTGTTCACAAATCGGGTCAGTGACTTGCTGGCGAGCAGCATCAGGCTAATGGCGATTATCACTGCCGCCATCATGACCGCCAGGTGATCGACCATCCCCACGGCGGTAATCACGGAGTCGAGAGAAAAGATAGCGTCCAGCACCACGATTTGCGCGACCACCGCCCAGAATTTCGCCCCCTTACGCTGGGTAGGGTTGGCGCTATCTTTCCCTTCCAGCCGTTCGTTGAGCTCCATGGTGGCTTTAAAGAGCAGGAAGAAGCCGCCGAACAGCATAATCAGATCGCGGGCGCTGAAGCTTAACGCCTGTACGCTAAAGAGCGGCTTAGTCAAGGTGACCAGCCACGAGATTGACGCCAGCAGCAGCAGGCGCATGATCATCGCCAGTATCAGGCCGGTAATGCGCGCGCGGTCGCGCTGCCCCGGCGGTAGTTTTTCAGCGAGGATGGCAATAAAGACCAGGTTATCAATGCCGAGAACAAGTTCGATAACGATTAACGTTACCAGTCCGGCCCAGATTGACGGATCGGCAATCCATTCCATAGTAAGAGCAATACCTTCTGTAATATGACAATTGTCACAATTCGATCATGGATAATACGGCGGAAAAATGCAATGCCGCAGAGCAATTTATCTTTGTTACGCGGCTATAAAATAACTTTAAAATAGCCGTAATGTTTCTGTCGGAAACTAAATAATGTCAAGAATATATTTAGGAAATATCGCAGGTGGAGTGGAGTAAATAAATATTGTCAACCTCAATAAAATCCTAAAATCATCTGTGAATTCATTTAATATTAATCTTAAAAATATAGGATGGCGGGTTTGTTACCTTGCCTGTCATTAGGTTAGCTGCAACAATTCTTGCAGGATTAAGATAGCGCTCTTAAATATCCTGTCACGACATCGAGAAAACTATTAATACGTAACCTTTATTTCGCTGAAGATTTTTATCTGAACGAGGATGAAATCGGAGGGGAATGCGAAAATTTAGAATAATCAGTGTATTGGTAGCTAAGAAGCCAGGGGCGGTAGCGTGCCTGAAAGCCTGAATATAAGCCTTTATTATTCTGTCAATAGCCTGCGGATGAATTGATTTTTTTTCAGAATGATGCCAGTTAATTTTCTCTGCCATTAACTGCAAGGTAAATGTGCACGGACGAAGCCGCTATTTAAATTGCACAGGATAATGACTCTGCCAAAGTGATAAATAATCAATGATGAAATCCAAAATGAAATTGATGCCATTATTGGCGTCGCTCAGCTTGATAAGTGGTTGCACAGTACTTCCGGGCAGCAATATGTCTACGATGGGGAAAGATGTGATCAAACAGCAAGACGCTGACTTTGATCTCGACCGGATGGTCAATGTGTATCCGCTGACGCCACGGCTGGTTGAGCAATTACGCCCGCGGCCCAATGTCGCGCAACCGAATATGTCGCTGGACCAGGAGATCGCCAGCTATCAGTATCGCGTCGGGCCTGGCGATGTGCTGAATGTCACCGTCTGGGATCACCCGGAATTGACCACGCCAGCAGGCCAGTACCGTAGCTCAAGCGATACCGGCAACTGGGTACAGCCGGACGGTACCATGTTTTATCCCTACATTGGCAAGGTTAGCGTCGTCGGTAAAACTTTGTCAGAGATTCGCAGCGATATTACCGGGCGTTTAGCGAAGTACATCGCGGACCCGCAGGTGGATGTCAATATCGCCGCTTTCCGCTCGCAAAAAGCGTACATCTCCGGCCAGGTGAATAAATCCGGTCAGCAGGCCATTACTAACGTACCGCTAACCGTCCTGGATGCGATTAACGCTGCGGGCGGCCTGACCGATATGGCGGACTGGCGCAACGTCGTGTTGACGCACAACGGCAAAGAACAGCGCATTTCGCTACAGGCGCTGATGCAAAATGGCGATCTTAGCCAGAACCGCTTGCTCTACCCTGGTGACATCCTGTATGTGCCGCGCAATGACGATCTGAAAGTCTTTGTCATGGGCGAAGTGAAAAAACAGAGCACCCTCAAAATGGATTTCAGCGGCATGACGCTCACCGAAGCATTGGGCAATGCGGAAGGCATCGATCTGACCACCTCCAACGCCAGCGGCATTTTTGTGATTCGTCCGTTGAAAGGCGAGGGGGGACGCGGCGGCAAGATCGCCAATATCTACCAGCTTGATATGTCTGACGCCACGTCATTGGTGATGGCGACGGAATTCCGACTTCAGCCTTACGATGTGGTGTACGTCACGACCGCGCCGGTTGCTCGCTGGAACCGCCTGATCAATCAGTTGCTGCCGACCATTAGCGGTGTCCGTTATATGACGGATACGGCCAGCGACATTCATTCCTGGTAATCGTTATGTTTAACAAAATCTTAGTGGTCTGTGTGGGGAATGTTTGCCGTTCCCCGACGGCAGAGCGTTTGCTAAAGCGCTTTCATCCTTCGCTGACGGTAGCGTCCGCCGGGTTAGGAGCGCTGGTCGGCAAAGGCGCCGATCCTGCGGCGGCGAGCGTGGCCAGCGCTCATGATCTGTCTTTGGAAAATCACTGCGCAAGGCAAATTTCCGCGCGTCTGTGCCGGGAATATGACCTGATTCTGACGATGGAGAAACGCCACATCGCCGCCCTGTGCGACATTGCGCCGGAAATGCGCGGCAAGGTAATGCTGTTTGGTCACTGGGACAGCGAGCGTGAAATACCGGACCCGTATCGCAAAAGCCGCGATGCGTTTGAGGCGGTGTACACATTACTGGAAAGGTCTGCCCGCCAGTGGGCGCAGGCACTGAATGCAGAGCAGGGAAAACCATGACAGAAAAAGTAAAACAATCTGCGGCGGTTACAGGTAGCGATGAAATCGATATCGGGTGTCTGGTCGGAACGGTGATTGAAGCGCGTTGGTGGGTGTTGGGGACGACGGCCATATTTGCGCTGTGCGCGGTAATTTATACGTTCTTCGCCACGCCCATCTATAGCGCCGATGCGCTGGTGCAGATTGAACAAAACGCCGGTAATTCGCTGGTACAGGATATCAACAGCGCATTAGCGAATAAGCCGCCGGCTTCCGATGCGGAAATTCAGCTCATTCGATCGCGCCTGGTGCTGGGGAAGACCGTTGACGATCTGGATCTGGATATTGCCGTCACCAAAAACACCTTTCCGCTGTTCGGCGCCGGGTGGGAGCGGCTGATGGGACGTCACAATGAAATGGTGAAAGTCACGACATTCACCCGACCAGAGACGATGAGCGGACAGATCTTCACCCTCAAAGTGCTGGGCGACAAACGTTATCAGTTGGTCAGCGACGGCGGATTTAGCGCGCAGGGCGTTGTGGGCCAGCCACTCAATAAAGACGGCGTGACGATGCGGGTAGAGGCGATTGACGCCCGTCCTGATACGGAATTTACGGTGAGTAAATTCTCAACGCTTGGTATGATTAATAACCTGCAAAATAACCTCACCGTAACGGAAACCGGCAAAGATACCGGCGTTCTGAGCCTGACGTTCACGGGAGAGGATCGCGACCAGATCCGCGACATTCTCAACAGTATTACCCGTAACTATCTGCAACAGGATATTGCGCGGAAATCTGAAGAGGCGGGGAAGAGCCTGGCGTTTCTGGCAAAACAACTGCCGGAAGTCCGCAGCCGTCTGGATGTGGCGGAAAACAAGCTAAACGCTTTCCGCCAGGATAAAGACTCGGTGGATTTACCGCTGGAGGCGAAGGCGGTGCTCGATTCGATGGTTAATATCGACGCCCAGTTGAATGAGTTGACGTTTAAAGAAGCGGAAATTTCCAAGCTCTTTACCAAAGCGCATCCGGCTTACCGCACCCTGCTGGAAAAACGTAAAGCGCTGGAAGATGAAAAAGCCAAACTGAACGGGCGGGTGACGGCGATGCCGAAAACCCAGCAGGAGATTGTGCGTTTGACCCGCGATGTGGAGTCCGGCCAGCAGGTCTATATGCAACTGCTTAATAAACAGCAGGAGCTGAAAATCACCGAAGCCAGCACCGTTGGCGACGTGCGCATCGTTGACCTGGCGATTACCCAGCCGGGCGTGCTGAAGCCGAAAAAGGCGTTGATTATTCTCGGCAGCATTATTCTGGGATTAATGTTATCGATTGTCGGCGTGCTCCTGCGCTCGCTGTTTAATCGCGGTATTGAAAGCCCGCAGGCGCTGGAGGAGCACGGGATCAGCGTCTATGCCAGTATTCCGCTGTCGGAATGGCAAAAAGCGCGCGATAGCGTCAAAACCATTAAAGGGATTAAGCGTTACAAGCAGAGCCAACTGCTGGCGGTGGGCAATCCGACCGATCTGGCGATTGAGGCGATTCGCAGCCTGCGCACCAGCCTGCATTTCGCCATGATGCAGGCGCAAAATAATGTACTCATGCTCACAGGCGTCAGCCCCTCTATCGGCAAAACCTTTGTTTGCGCCAACCTGGCGGCCGTCATCAGCCAGACGCATAAACGGGTATTACTGATCGACTGCGATATGCGCAAGGGCTACACCCATGAACTGCTCGGCACCAATAACGTGGACGGCTTATCTGACATTCTGGCGGGCAAAGGCGAGATAGCCTCCTGCGCGAAACCCACGGCGATCGCTAATTTTGATCTTATTCCGCGCGGTCAGGTGCCGCCTAATCCATCGGAATTGCTGATGAGCGAGCGCTTCGGCGAGCTAATCGCCTGGGTAAGCAGCCGCTACGACCTGGTATTAATCGATACGCCGCCGATTCTGGCCGTGACGGACGCCGCGATTGTGGGGCGTCACGTCGGGACGACGCTGATGGTGGCGCGTTATGCCGTCAACACTTTAAAAGAGGTGGAAACCAGTCTGAGCCGTTTTGACCAGAATGGCATTCAGGTCAAAGGCGTCATTCTCAACTCCATTTTCCGCCGGGCGACGGGCTACCAGGATTATGGCTATTACGAGTATGAATACCAGTCAGATTCCAAATAAAAAATAAGGCGTGCCGGATGGCGCGGCCTGTGACTGTAGGCCGGACAAGCGTAGCGCCATGCGGCAAAACTATCTGGGGAATAAGCATGACAACAGACAATCCGCTGATCTCAATTTATATGCCAACCTGGAACAGGCAGCAGTTGGCTATCCGGGCGATTAAATCAGTACTACGTCAGGACTACCGTCACTGGGAGATGATCATCGTGGATGATTGCTCTTCATCTTATCAGCAGCTACAACAATTTGTTGAGGAGCTGAACGACCCGCGCGTCCGTTATACCCATAACGCCAGGAATACCGGCGCCTGCGCGGTTCGCAACCAGGCCATTATGCAGGCGCAAGGGCACTACATTACCGGTATTGATGATGACGATGAATGGACGCCAAACCGTCTGAGCGTGTTTCTGGCCCATAAACACCAGTTGACTACGCACGCCTTTTTGTATGCCAACGACTATGTGTGCGAGGGCGAGGTCTACTCTCAGCCTGCCAGCCTGCCGCTGTATCCGAAATCCCCTTATTCGCGCCGCTTGTTCTACAAGCGCAATATTATTGGCAATCAGGTTTTTACCTGGGCCTGGCGTTTTAAAGCGAGTTTGTTCGATACCGAACTCAAGGCGGCGCAGGATTACGACATTTTTCTGCGCATGGTGGTGGAGTATGGCGAACCGTGGAAAGTCGAAGAGGCGACGCAAATTTTACATATCAACCACGGCGAGATGCAGATTACCTCTTCGCCGAAAAAGTTCTCCGGCTATTTCCATTTTTATCGTAAGCACAAAGATAAATTCGATCGCGCCAGTAAAAAATACCAGCTTTTTACGCTGTACCAAATTCGCAATAAGCGAATGACCTGGCGCACGTTGCTGACGTTGCTCTCCGTGCGTAATAGCAAACGCCTGGCGGCCGGGCTGCGGGGGCGATAACGATGCTGGAAGACTTACGCGCGAATAGCTGGAGCTTACGCCCCTGTTGCATGGTGCTGGCCTACCGTATCGCTCATTTTTGTTCCGTCTGGCGCAAAAAGAATGTGCTGAATAATCTGTGGGCTGCGCCGGTGCTGGTGCTGTATCGCGTAATCACGGAATGCCTGTTCGGGTATGAAATCCAGGCCGCCGCGACCATTGGTCGGCGGTTCACTATCCATCATGGTTACGCGGCAGTGATCAACAAACATGTCGTCGCCGGCGACGATTTTACCATTCGCCACGGCGTCACCATTGGCAATCGCGGCGCGGACAGCCTGGCTTGTCCGGTGATTGGTCACGGCGTTGAGCTGGGGGCGAATGTCATCCTGCTTGGCGATATTACTATCGGTAATCACGTCACGATTGGCGCGGGTAGCGTGGTGCTTGACAGTATTCCGGATCATGCGCTGGTGGTGGGAGAAAAAGCACGGGTGAAGGTCAGCACATGAATATTCTGCAATTTAATGTACGGCTGGCGGAAGGCGGCGCGGCGGGAGTGGCGTTGGATCTCCATCTGCGGGCGCAGCAAAAAGGGCTGACGTCACGTTTTGTCTATGGTTATGGCAAAGGCGGAAAAAAAAGCGTCAGCCACCACCGTTATCCGCAGGTGATAAAACAGACGCCGCGCGGCACGGCAATCGCCAATATCGCGCTATTTCGTTTCCTGAATCGCGATCTGTTTGGCAATCTCGACAATCTTTACCGCACGGTTATCCAGACATCCGGCCCGCTGGTGCTGCATTTTCATGTTCTCCACAGTTACTGGCTAAACCTGGCGGATATCGTGACGTTTTGCGAAAAAGTCAAAGCGCAAAAACCAGACGTCACGCTGGTCTGGACGCTGCACGATCACTGGAGCGTCACCGGGCGTTGCGCCTTCACCGACGGTTGCGAGGGCTGGAAAAGCGGCTGCCAAAAATGCCCGACCCTAAGCAATTATCCGCCAGTCAGGGTGGATCGGGCGCACCAGCTTATTGACGGCAAACGTCAGCGCTTTCGGGACATGCTGCGGCTGGGCTGCCAGTTTATTTCGCCGAGCCAGCATGTGGCCGAGGCCTTTAACAGCGTTTATGGCGCGGGACTCTGCCGGGTGATTAACAACGGTATCGATCTGGCGACCGAGGCGATTCTCGCGCAACTATCACCTGTGCCGCTGAATCCGGGCAAACCGCGGATCGCCATTGTGGCGCATGACTTGCGTTACGACGGCAAAACTGACCAGCGTCTGGTACACGACATGATGGCGCTGGGCGAAAAAATTGAACTGCATACCTTCGGTAAATTTTCGCCTTTTACCGGCCAAAACGTCGTTAATCACGGTTTTGAAACCGATAAGCGCAAATTAATGAGCGCGCTCAATGAGATGGATGCGCTGGTCTTTAGCTCGCGGGTCGATAACTATCCGCTGATCTTGTGTGAAGCGCTCTCGATCGGCGTACCGGTGCTCGCTACCCACAGCGAGGCGGCGCAGGAGGTGCTGGCGAAATCCGGCGGCCAGACCTTTGCCGCTACAGATGTACTGCGCCTGGCGCAGCGGCGTAAGCCAGAGATTGCTCAGGCGGTATTTGGCGCCACGCTGGACGCCTTTCGTATGCGTAGCCGCGTCGCGTACAGCGGTCAACAGATGCTGGAGGAGTATGTCTCGTTCTATCAGAATCTGTAGCTATCTGCTGCTGCCGCTGATCTACCTACTGGTCAATGTCAAGATTGCCCAACTGGGGGAAAGCTTTCCCATTACCATCGTCACTTTTTTACCGCTGTTGCTGCTGTTATTTGTGGAACGCATTAGCGTAAAAAAATTGATGATCGCCTTAGGCATCGGCGCGGGGCTTACGGCATTTAACTTCCTGTTCGGCCAGTCGCTGAATGCCGGTAAATATGTCACGTCCACGATGCTGTTTGTCTATATTGTGGTCATTATCGGGATGGTCTGGAGTATCCGATTCAAAACCATTTCCGCGCATAACCACCGAAAGATTTTGCGTTTTTTTTATCTGGTGGTGGGTATAGTGGTCGCGCTCGCCGCGGTTGAGATGGCGCAAATTATCCTTACCGGCGGCAGCAGTATTATGGAAGGAATTTCGAAATATCTCATTTACAGTAATAGCTACGTACTGAACTTCATAAAATTTGGCGGTAAGCGTACCACTGCGCTTTATTTTGAACCGGCATTTTTCGCTTTGGCACTAATCTCAATTTGGCTGAGCATCAAACAGTTTGGTATCAAAACACCGAAAAGCGATGCTATGATTCTGGCAGGGATAATATTATCAGGATCATTTTCAGGGGTAATGACCTTTATCCTGTTTTACCTTCTGGAGTGGGCGTTCCAATATTTGAATAAGGATGCGATAAAGAAAAAACTTCCACTGGCGCTGGTCTCATTAACTCTGTTTTTGGTTGGGGTAATTATTGCATTTCCTTATATCGCGACACGACTTGGCGATTTAGGGACGGAAGGCTCATCTTCTTATTATCGTATTGTGGGCCCGTTAGTCATGGTCGGATATTCCTTGACCCATATTGATGGCGTAGTCAGATTTGGCTCACTTTATGAATATGTTGCATCATTCGGAATCTTTAACGGTGCGGATGTCGGGAAAACCATAGACAATGGATTGTATCTGCTGATTATTTATTTTTCCTGGTTCGCAGTGCTAATGACGCTGTGGTATATGGGGAAAGTTTTAAAAATGGCGCTAAATGCGTTTGGCGATAATCGTAATTTTCGGGTGCAGCTCTATCTTTTTACGCCGGTGTCGCTGTTTTTTACCGGTTCAATATTTAGCCCGGAATATGCTTTTTTAATCGTCTGTCCGTTCATTTTGCGCAAGGCGTTAAAAATTTCATAACGGGGTGGTGGCATGTTTTTAAGCGTCGTTACCGTCGCCTTTCGCAATTACGAAGGGGTGGTAAAAACCTGGCGCTCGCTGCGCAATCTGGCACGCGATCCGGGTCTGTCATTTGAATGGATCGTAGTGGACGGCGGTTCGGAGGACGGCACGCGCGAATTTCTGCAAAAACGTCACGGTGAGTTTAACCTGCGTTTTATCAGTGAAAAGGATCGCGGTATTTATGATGCCATGAACAAAGGCATTGCGCTGGCGCAGGGGCGCTATACCCTGTTTCTTAATTCCGGTGATGCGTTCCATGATGATGCCGCGCTGTTTGTCCGCCAACTGGCGCGACAAAAGGGCGAGGCGATGTATATTGGCGACGCGCTGCTGGATTTCGGCGGCGGGCATAAAATACGCCGGAAGGCTAAACCCGGGTATTATATCTACCATAGTTTGCCAGCCAGCCATCAGGCGATATTTTTCCCGACGGCAGCGTTAAAAAAGTATCCTTATGATCTGCAATATCATGTCTCTTCAGATTATGCGCTGGCGGCCCGTCTCTATAAAGCAGGCTATCCTTTTCGGCGAATTAACGGACTGGTATCTGAATTTTCGATGGGCGGCGTGTCAACCTCGAATAATCTGGAATTATGTCAGGATGCAAAAAACGTACAGCGAAAAATATTACGTGTGCCAGGGTTTTGGGCGCAATTATCCTATTTATTACGCCTGAAAACGACGGGTAAAACAAAAGCGCGGTATAACAAAGTCTAATCACCGGGAGTTATTATGCAGGATCTTAGCGGCTTTACGGTGCCGAAGGGGTTCCGCGGCGCTAATGCGCTAAAAGTACAATTATGGTGGGCGGTACAGGCGACATTATTCGCCGGGTCGCCGCAAATATTGTATCGCTGGCGAGCCTTTTTGCTGCGTCTGTTTGGCGCCAAAATTGGAAAGAATGTGGTTATTCGACCGTCAGTAAAAATTACCTATCCGTGGAAATTAACCGTCGGCGATTATGCCTGGGTAGGCGACGACGCTGTGTTATATACGTTGGGTGAAATTAATATTGGCGCACATGCGGTCATTTCACAAAAAGGGTATTTGTGTACCGGTAGCCATGATTATACCAGCGCCCATTTCGATATTAACGCTGCGCCGATTGTTATTGGCGAAAAATGTTGGCTGGCAACCGATGTTTTTGTCGCGCCCGGCGTGACGATAGGTCATGGCTCCGTCGTCGGCGCGCGCAGCAGCGTATTTAAATCATTACCGGCAAATGCGATTTGTCGGGGCAATCCCGCAGTGGTAACGCGCCAGCGCGTTCAGAAAGTTACTCCCTAACGGGACTATTTGAGGAAATGAAAATGTCAAAAGTCGCTCTCATTACTGGCGTAACCGGACAGGATGGGTCTTACCTGGCAGAATTTCTGCTGGAAAAAGGGTATGAGGTGCATGGTATCAAGCGCCGCGCGTCATCGTTTAATACCGAGCGCGTGGACCATATTTATCAGGACCCGCACAGCTGCAACCCGAAATTTCATCTGCATTATGGCGACCTGACCGACGCCTCCAACCTGACCCGCATTTTACAGGAAGTGCAGCCGGACGAGGTCTACAACCTGGGCGCAATGAGCCACGTGGCGGTGTCGTTTGAGTCGCCGGAATATACCGCCGATGTGGATGCGATGGGCACGCTGCGCCTGCTGGAGGCGATTCGCTTCCTCGGTCTTGAAAAGAAAACGCGTTTCTACCAGGCCTCCACCTCTGAACTGTACGGGCTGGTGCAGGAAATTCCGCAGAAAGAGACCACGCCGTTCTACCCGCGTTCCCCCTATGCGGTGGCGAAACTGTACGCCTACTGGATCACCGTCAACTACCGTGAATCCTACGGTATTTACGCCTGTAACGGCATTCTGTTTAACCACGAGTCCCCGCGTCGCGGCGAAACCTTCGTCACCCGTAAGATCACCCGCGCCATCGCCAATATCGCCCAGGGACTGGAGTCCTGCCTGTATCTCGGCAACATGGACTCGCTGCGCGACTGGGGTCATGCGAAAGATTACGTGCGGATGCAGTGGATGATGTTACAGCAGGAGCAGCCGGAAGATTTCGTGATTGCCACCGGCGTGCAGTATTCCGTACGCCAGTTTGTGGAGCTGGCGGCGGTGCAACTGGGGATAAAACTGCGCTTTGAAGGCGAAGGCATTAATGAGAAAGGGATCGTGGTATCCGTTACCGGACACGATGCGCCGGGCGTGAAACCGGGGGATGTGATTGTGGCCGTTGATCCGCGTTATTTCCGTCCGGCGGAAGTGGAAACCCTGCTGGGCGACCCGTCCAAAGCGCATGAGAAACTGGGCTGGAAACCGGAAATCACCCTGTCGGAGATGGTCTCCGAGATGGTGGCGAACGATCTGGAAGCCGCGAAAAAACACTCACTGCTGAAATCTCACGGTTACGAGGTGGCTATCGCGCTGGAGTCCTGAGAATGAATAAGCAACGAATTTTTGTGGCGGGCCATCGCGGGATGGTGGGCTCCGCCATTGTACGGCAGCTTGCGCAGCGCGGCGACGTGGAACTGGTACTGCGCACCCGCGATGAGCTGGATCTGCTCGACGGGCGTGCGGTACAGGCATTCTTTGCCAGGGCGGGTATCGACCAGGTTTATCTGGCGGCGGCGAAAGTGGGCGGCATTGTCGCCAACAACACGTATCCGGCGGATTTTATTTATGAAAACATGATGATAGAGAGCAACATTATTCACGCCGCGCACCTGCACAACGTGAACAAACTGCTGTTTCTCGGTTCGTCCTGTATCTATCCGAAACTGGCAAGGCAGCCGATGGCGGAAAGCGAGCTGCTGCAGGGAACGCTGGAGCCGACCAACGAGCCGTATGCCATCGCCAAGATCGCCGGGATTAAACTGTGCGAGTCCTACAACCGGCAGTACGGTCGCGACTACCGTTCGGTGATGCCAACCAACCTGTACGGCCCGCATGACAATTTCCATCCGGACAATTCACATGTGATCCCGGCGCTGCTGCGCCGCTTTCATGAGGCTGCGCAGAGCCACGCGCCGGAGGTGGTAGTGTGGGGCAGCGGCACGCCGATGCGCGAATTTCTGCACGTTGACGATATGGCGGCGGCCAGTATTCACGTGATGGAGCTGGCGCGCGAAGTGTGGCAGGAGAACACCGCCCCGATGCTGTCGCACATTAACGTCGGCACTGGCGTGGACTGCACTATCCGCGAACTGGCGCAGACTATCGCAAAGGTGGTGGGTTACCAGGGCCGGGTGGTGTTCGACGCCGCGAAGCCGGACGGCACGCCGCGTAAATTGCTCGACGTCACACGCCTGCATCAGCTTGGCTGGTATCACGAAATTTCACTGGAGGCAGGGCTTGCCGGTACTTACCAGTGGTTCCTTGAGAATCAGCAACGGTTCCGGGGGTGACAATGTTTTTACGTCAGGAAGATTTCGCCGCCGTGGTGCGGGCCACGCCCCTCATCTCCCTCGATTTCATCGTGGAAAACGGCCAAGGGGAAATTTTTCTGGGCCAGCGTCTCAACCGTCCGGCGCAGGGCTACTGGTTTGTGCCGGGGGGACGGGTGCGCAAAGACGAAACGCTGGAGGCCGCCTTTGCACGCCTGACGCAGGCGGAACTGGGCGTGCGCCTGCCGCTGGCGGCAGGGACGTTTTATGGCGTCTGGCAGCACTTCTATGACGACAACTTTTCCGGTGAGGATTTTTCAACTCACTACATCGTGCTCGGCTTTCGTCTGCGCGTGACGGAGAGCGATTTACGCCTGCCTGACGCGCAGCATGGCAGTTACCGCTGGCTGACGCCGGAACAGCTTCTGGCAAGCGACAATGTTCATGAGAACAGTCGGGCCTACTTCCTTCCTGACGCGCCGGCGGTGGGCCTATGAAGATCCTGGTCTATGGCATTAACTATTCGCCGGAACTGACCGGTATCGGCAAATATACCGGCGAAATGGTGGCGTGGATGGCGCAGGAAGGCCATGAGGTGCGGGTCATTACCGCGCCGCCGTACTACCCGCAGTGGAAGGTCGGCGAGCGCTATTCCGCCTGGCGCTATCGCTGGGAAGAGGGCGAGGCTACCGTCTGGCGCTGCCCGCTGTATGTGCCGAAACAGCCCTCCACCTTAAAACGGTTGCTTCATTTGGGGAGCTTTGCATTGAGCAGTTTTTTCCCACTGATGGCGCAGCGTCGCTGGAAGCCGGATCGGATTATCGGCGTTGTACCGACGCTCTTTTGTACGCCGGGAATGCGTCTGCTGGCGACACTCTCCGGCGCGCGTACCGTACTGCATATTCAGGATTACGAAGTGGATGCCATGCTTGGCTTAGGAATGGCGGGAAAAGGTAAGCGCGGCAGCGTAGCGCGGTTAGCAACGGCCTTTGAACGTAGCGCGCTGCGTAACGTTGATAATGTTTCGACCATTTCTCGCTCCATGATGAATAAAGCGCGGGAAAAGGGCGTCGCGGCGGAAAAAATCCTCTTTTTTCCGAACTGGTCGGAGGTGGCGCGCTTTCAGGACGTTAATGACGCTGACGTGACGGCTTTGCGTCAGCAGCTTGGCTTGCCAGAGGGCAAAAAAATTGTGCTTTATTCCGGCAATATCGGCGAAAAACAAGGGCTGGAAAAGGTAATTGACGCCGCGGAACGATTACGCGATCGACCGTTGATTTTCGCGATTGTCGGCCAGGGGGGCGGCAAGGCGCGGATGGAGAACATGGCCCGCGAACGCGGCCTGGCAAATATTAAATTCCTCCC
Organism: Salmonella sp. 32100201201700099SM; assembly: GCF_017572645.1. Taxonomy (NCBI): domain Bacteria; kingdom Pseudomonadati; phylum Pseudomonadota; class Gammaproteobacteria; order Enterobacterales; family Enterobacteriaceae; genus Salmonella; species Salmonella sp. 32100201201700099SM. Next base: position 150,751 of record NZ_JAGERQ010000012.1, read on the forward strand.
GCTGCAGCCTTACGACGCCTTACCCGCGCTGCTGAAAATGGGCGACTGCCATCTGGTGGTGCAAAAGCGCGGCGCAGCGGATGCGGTACTGCCCTCCAAGCTGACTAACATTCTGGCGGTCGGCGGTAATGCGGTGATTACCGCTGAGCCGCACACCGAATTAGGACAACTTTGCGCGCGCTATCCGGGCATCGCCGTTTGCGTGGAACCGGAATCGACCGACGCGCTGGTCGACGGGATTAGCCAGGCGCTCGCCATGCCGAAAAACAACATGACGGCACGTGAATACGCCGAACGCACGCTCAATAAAGAGAACGTGCTACGCCAATTTATTGCAGATATTCGGGGATGATAATGCGTCAGACAAAACTTTACCCGGTTGTGATGGCCGGTGGCTCCGGTAGCCGATTGTGGCCGCTTTCTCGCGTGCTTTATCCAAAACAGTTTCTGTGCCTGAAAGGCGATCTCACCATGCTGCAAACCACCATTTGCCGTCTGAACGGCGTGGAGTGCGAAAGCCCGGTGGTTATCTGCAACGAACAGCACCGTTTTATCGTTGCCGAGCAGCTCCGCCAGCTCAATAAGCTGACGGAGAACATTATTCTTGAGCCCGCCGGGCGCAATACCGCGCCGGCGATTGCGTTGGCGGCGCTGGCGGCGACGCGCCAGCATACGGACTGCGATCCGCTGATGCTGGTACTGGCGGCGGATCATTCGATCGCCAATGAAGAGGCCTTCCGCGACGCGGTGCGCGGCGCCATGCCCTATGCCGACGCGGGCAAACTGGTGACCTTCGGTATCGTGCCGGATCTGCCGGAAACCGGCTATGGCTATATCCGGCGCGGTGATGTCGTGCCGGGCGCGACGGATGCGGTGGCTTTTGAGGTGGCGCAGTTCGTTGAGAAGCCGGGGCTGGAAACCGCTCAGGCCTACGTCGCCAGCGGCGATTACTACTGGAACAGCGGCATGTTTCTGTTCCGCGCCGGACGCTATCTGGAAGAGCTGAAAAAGTTCCGCCCCGATATTCTGGCCGCCTGTGAACAGGCGATGCGCGGCGTCGATCCGGATCTTGACTTCATTCGCGTGGATGAAGAGGCCTTCCTCGCCTGTCCGGAAGAGTCCATTGACTACGCGGTGATGGAGCGAACGGCGGACGCGGTGGTGATGCCGATGGACGCGGGCTGGAGCGATGTCGGCTCGTGGTCCTCGCTGTGGGAAATCAGCGCCCACACCCCGGAGGGAAACGTCCACCACGGCGACGTCATCAGCCATAAAACGGAAAACAGCTACGTTTACGCCGAATCCGGCCTGGTGACCACCGTCGGCGTGAAGGATCTGGTGGTAGTGCAGACCAAAGACGCCGTGCTGATTGCCGATCGCCACGCGGTGCAGGACGTGAAAAAGGTGGTGGAGAAGATCAAGGCCGACGGACGCCATGAGCACCACATGCACCGCGAGGTTTACCGTCCGTGGGGCAAATACGACTCCATCGACGCGGGCGAGCGCTATCAGGTGAAGCGTATTACCGTCAAGCCGGGGGAAGGACTGTCGGTGCAGATGCACCATCACCGCGCCGAGCACTGGGTGGTGGTGGCGGGGACCGCCAGAGTCACCATCAACGGCGAGGTTAAGCTGCTCGGTGAAAACGAGTCCATCTATATTCCGCTGGGGGCGACCCACTGCCTGGAAAATCCGGGAAAAATACCGCTCGATTTAATTGAAGTGCGTTCCGGCTCGTATCTCGAAGAGGACGACGTGGTGCGGTTCGAGGATCGTTACGGGCGGGTCTGACGCCTGCAACGGTGCCCGGTAAGCGCAACGCGCCATCCGGCAATGAATAACAATAACGATGTTGGCCATTTACGGTCAGGGCTAACTGTTGCCTGAAGAAGGGTAAGAACATGACAAAATTAACCTGTTTCAAGGCCTACGACATTCGCGGCAGGCTGGGCGAAGAACTCAATGAAGATATCGCGTGGCGGATTGGCCGCGCCTACGGCGAATATTTAAAACCGAAAACCATCGTGCTGGGCGGCGACGTGCGCCTGACCAGCGAGGCGCTGAAGATGGCGCTGGCAAAAGGGTTACAGGACGCGGGCGTCGACGTGCTGGATATCGGTATGTCCGGCACCGAAGAGATTTACTTCGCCACCTTCCACCTCGGCGTGGACGGCGGTATTGAAGTGACCGCCAGCCATAACCCGATGGACTACAACGGTATGAAGCTGGTGCGCGAGGGCGCCCGCCCGATAAGCGGCGACACCGGTCTGCGCGACGTTCAGCGCCTGGCGGAAGCGGGCGACTTCCCGCCGGTCAACGACGCCACGCGCGGCAGCTACAGACAAATCAGCCTGCGCGACGCCTACATCGACCACCTGCTCGGCTACATCAGTGTTAACAATCTCACCCCGCTGAAGCTGGTGTTTAACGCCGGCAACGGCGCGGCGGGGCCGGTCATTGACGCCATTGAAGCGCGCCTGAAGGCGCTGGGCGCGCCGGTGGAGTTCATCAAAATCCACAACACCCCGGACGGCACCTTCCCGAACGGCATTCCCAACCCGTTGCTGCCGGAGTGTCGCGACGACACCCGCAAGGCCGTTATTGAACACGGGGCGGACATGGGCATCGCCTTTGACGGCGACTTCGACCGCTGCTTCCTGTTCGATGAGAAAGGGAAGTTTATCGAGGGGTACTACATCGTCGGGCTGCTGGCGGAAGCGTTTCTGGAAAAACACCCGGGGGCGAAGATTATCCACGACCCGCGCCTGACCTGGAACACCGAGGCAGTGGTGACGGCGGCGGGCGGGACGCCGGTGATGTCAAAAACCGGGCACGCCTTTATCAAGGAGCGGATGCGTACGGAGGATGCCATTTATGGCGGGGAAATGAGCGCGCATCACTATTTCCGTGATTTTGCCTACTGCGACAGCGGGATGATCCCGTGGCTGCTGGTGGCGGAGCTGGTATGCCTGAAGGGGCAGTCGCTGGGTGAACTGGTTCGCGACCGGATGGCGGCGTTCCCGGCGAGCGGGGAAATCAACAGCAGACTGGCGGAGCCGGCGGCGGCCATCGCGCGGGTGGAAGCGCACTTCGCGGAAGAGGCGCAGGCAGTGGACCGCACGGACGGCCTCAGCATGTCGTTCGCCGACTGGCGTTTCAGCCTGCGCTCGTCGAACACCGAACCGGTGGTGCGCCTGAATGTGGAATCACGCGGCGATATTCCGCTGATGGAAGCGCGAACACGCACTCTGCTGGCGCTGCTGAATCAGTAACGTCAGATCTCCCCTTACCGCCTGCGGGTAAGGGGCCAATCACAGGAACAACGATGACAAATCTAAAAAAGCGCGAACGAGCCAAAACCAATGCATCGTTAATCTCTATGGTGCAACGCTTTTCAGATATCACCATCATGTTTGGCGGGCTGTGGTTCATCTGTGAAGTCAGTGGACTGCCATTCCTGTACATGCACCTGTTGATGGCGCTGATTACGCTGGTTGTTTTTCAAATGCTGGGCGGGATGACCGATTTTTATCGCTCCTGGCGCGGCGTCAAAATGTCGACAGAGTTAACGCTGTTACTGCAAAACTGGACGCTGAGCCTGATCTTCAGCGCCGGTCTGGTGGCGTTTAATGATGACTTTGACAACCGCCTCGCCACCTGGCTGGCCTGGTATGCGCTGTCCAGCCTGGGCTTAGTGTTATGCCGTTCATTTATTCGTTTCGGCGCGGGCTGGCTACGCAATCGTGGTTATAACACTCGCCGGGTCGCCGTCGCCGGGGATTTGCCTGCGGGCCAGGCGTTGCTGGATAGCTTCCGTAATGAGCCGTGGCTGGGTTTTGAGGTGGTGGGCGTCTATCACGATCCTAAACCGGGCGGCGTCTCTGCTGACTGGGCCGGGAACTTCGAACAGTTAATTGACGATGCGAAAGCCTCGCGAATTCACAATGTTTATATCGCCATGTCAATGAGCGACGGCGCCATGGTGAAAAAACTGGTGCGCGAGCTGGCCGACACCACCTGCTCGGTGATCCTTATTCCCGATGTGTTCACCTTTAATATTCTCCACTCGCGCGTGGAGGAGATGAGCGGCGTTCCGGTCGTTCCGCTGTATGACACGCCGCTATCAGGGATTAACCGTCTGCTTAAACGGGCAGAAGATATCGTGCTGGCATCGCTGATTCTGCTGCTCATCTCACCGGTACTGTGCTGCATTGCGCTGGCGGTCAAATTGAGCTCGCCCGGGCCGGTGATTTTCCGTCAGACGCGCTACGGGATGGACGGCAAGCCGATCAAGGTCTGGAAGTTCCGCTCAATGAAGGTGATGGAGAACGATAAGGTCGTTACCCAGGCGACGCAAAACGATCCGCGCGTCACCCGGGTAGGTAACTTTTTGCGTCGTACCTCGCTGGATGAATTGCCGCAGTTTATCAACGTATTAACTGGCGGGATGTCCATCGTCGGTCCTCGCCCGCACGCGGTGGCGCATAACGAACAGTATCGTCAGTTGATTGAAGGTTACATGCTACGCCACAAGATGAAGCCGGGCATCACCGGCTGAGCGCAAATTAATGGCTGGCGCGGTGAGACCGATACGCTGGAGAAAATGGAAAAACGCGTGGAATTCGACCTAGAATACATCCGCGAATGGAGTATTTGGTTTGATATCAAAATTGTTTTTCTGACGATTTTTAAAGGGTTTGTTAATAAAGCGGCGTATTAAGAGCCTGACCCACAAGGCTATTTTACTTGCCATATTGAACCAGGGCAGTGCTCAATCTGGCTGCGCCAATGACGCCTTGTGAACAGGTTCTGGAGAAAAGAATGAGTTTACGACAAAAAACGATCAGCGGCGCTAAATGGTCGGCTATCGCCACGATAGTGATTATCGGTCTGGGGTTAATTCAGATGACGGTGCTGGCGCGGATCATCGACAACCACCAGTTTGGCCTGTTGACCGTCTCGCTGGTGATTATCGCGCTGGCCGACACGATCTCGGACTTTGGCATCGCGAACTCGATTATCCAGCGTAAAACGATTGGGCATCTGGAGCTGACCACGCTCTACTGGCTAAACGTTGGGCTTGGGATTGTGGTATTTGCGGTGGTCTTTTGGCTGAGCGATGCGATTGCCCATGTTTTGCATAACCCGGATCTTGCGCCGTTAATCAAAACGTTGTCGCTGGCGTTCAATAAGATCGGCATGATCGAAACGACCTCCGTGCTGGCGGGGTTCACCTTTACGGTGATTAGCGCCCATTACTGGCCGCTGGCGCTAACCGCGATTCTCGGCTATCTGGTGAACAGTGCAGTGCGGACGCTGCTCTTTGGTTACTTTGGCCGCAAGATTTACCGTCCGGGGCTGCATTTTTCGCTGGCATCGGTGTCCACGAACCTGCGTTTTGGCGCGTGGCTGACGGCGGACAGTATCGTCAATTACATCAACACGAATTTATCGACGCTGGTACTGGCGAGAATTCTCGGCGCAAGCGTCGCCGGGGGATATAACCTCGCGTACAACGTGGCTGTTGTGCCGCCGGCGAAGCTTAACCCCATCATTACTCGCGTGCTATTTCCGGCATTCGCCAAAATCCAGGACGATACCGAGAAGCTGCGCGTCAACTTCTATAAGTTGCTTTCCGTGGTGGGAATTATCAATTTTCCCGCGCTGTTGGGCCTGATGGTAGTGGCGAACAATTTTGTGCCGTTAGTGTTTGGCGAGAAGTGGAACAGCATTATCCCGATCCTGCAATTGCTGTGCGTGGTGGGGCTGTTGCGCTCGGTCGGCAACCCGATTGGTTCGCTGCTGATGGCGAAAGCGCGCGTGGATATCAGCTTTAAGTTCAACGTCTTTAAAACGTTTCTGTTTATCCCGGCAATTCTCATTGGCGGCCATCTGGCGGGGGCGATTGGCGTGACGCTGGGGTTCCTGGTGGTGCAAATCATCAACACCATTCTGAGCTATTTCGTGATGATTAAGCCGGTACTCGGCTCCAGCTATCGTCAGTATATTCTCAGCCTGTGGCTACCGTTTTATCTCTCATTGCCAACATTTATTACCAGCTACGGCGCAGGAAAGTTGGTCGACGGCTATTTACCGTTGTCAGGGGTATTCGCACTACAGGTTATGGTCGGTATTTTGAGTTTTATTTTAATGATTATTTTTTCACGCAATGCGCTGGTGATGGAAATAAAAAATCAGCTTGTTGGCAGTGCAAAACTGAAAAAGTTATTACGTGTCGGATGACGGGGATATAAGAGGCTATTTATGAAATTATTAATTTTAGGCAACCACACATGCGGCAACCGTGGTGATAGCGCCATTATGCGCGGTTTGCTTGATGCCATCCGTCAACAGGCGCCAGAGGCGGAGATGGATGTGATGAGCCGTTTCCCGGTGAGTTCCGCCTGGTTGCAGGGGCGCCCGATTATTGCCGACCCGCTGTATCAGTTAAGCCAGAAACAGCAGGCGGCGGCAGGGCTTAACGGTCGGGTGAAAAAAGTATTACGCCGTCGTTTTCAGCATAAAATTTTATTGTCTAAAGTCGCCCAGGAAGGATCGCTGCGTAATTTTGCTATCGCGCCGGAATTTGCCGAATTCGCGCAATTTATTGCGCAGTATGACGCCGTCATTCAGGTGGGTGGTTCAAACTATGTCGACTTATATGGTTTGACTCACTTTGAATATCCGCTGTGCGCGTTTATGGCGAACAAACCAATTTATATGGTGGGACATAGCGTCGGCCCTTTCCAGAACCCTGACTTTAACCAGCTCGCCAATTATGTTTTTGGCCGCACCAGTGCGCTGATCCTGCGTGAAACCGTCAGCCGCGATCTGGTGACCGCCGCGCAGATCGATACCCGGAAAGTGGAGCAGGGGGTGGATACCGCCTGGTTAGTCGAACGCCGTCACGACGAGTTTGTCGCCAGTTATGCTGTCCAGCACTGGCTGGACGTCACCGCGCGCCGCAAAACCGTCGCGATTACGTTGCGCGATCTGGAGCCGTTTGATAAACGCCTGGGCACCACTCAGCAGGCCTATGAGCAGGCTTTTGCCCAGGTCGTGAATCGCCTGATTGCGGACGGTTATTAGGTACTGGCGCTGTCGACCTGCACCAGTATCGATCGCTATAACCGCGATGACCGGATGGTTGCATTGCGGATGGCGAAGTATGTGAATGACTCAGAGCATTTCCATATCGCGATGGACGAACTCAATGACGTGGAAATCGGAAAGATCCTCGCATCCTGCGTACTTACCATCGGGACGCGCCTGCATTCCGCTATTATCTCCATGAATTTTGGCACGCCCGCTATCGCCATTAATTATGAACATAAATCCGCCGGGATTATGCAGCAGCTAGGCCTGGCGGAATTGGCTATCGATATCCGTCACTTGCTGAACGGTTCATTACAAAGCGTGGTGGCCGATACGCTCAATCAATTGCCTGCGCTAAAGGCAAAAGTGGCTAACGCCGTCACCGAGGAGCGGGCGAAAGGGTTCACGATGATCAAATCCGTTCTCGACAGAATTCGGGAGGAACAATGAAAGTCAGCTTTTTTCTGCTGAAATTTCCACTCTCATCGGAAACCTTTGTGCTGAATCAGATTACTGCGTTTATTGATATGGGCCATGAGGTGGAGATTGTCGCGTTACAAAAAGGCGATACCCAACATACTCACGCCGCCTGGGAGAAGTATGGCCTGGCGGCGAAAACCCGCTGGTTACAGGATGAGCCCCAGGGACTGCTGGCGAAACTGCGCTACCGGGCATGTAAAACGCTGCCGGGTCTGCATCGGGCGGCGACCTGGAAAGCGCTCAACTTTACCCGCTACGGCGATGAATCACGCAATTTGATCCTTTCCGCGATTTGCGCGCAGGCGGGCCAACCTTTTGTGGCGGATGTGTTCATCGCGCACTTTGGTCCGGCGGGCGTGACGGCGGCCAAACTACGCGAGCTGGGCGTGCTTCGCGGCAAAATTGCGACTATTTTCCACGGGATTGATATTTCCAGCCGCGAGGTGCTCAGTCGTTACACGCCGGAGTATCAGCAGTTGTTTCGTCGTGGCGATCTGATGCTGCCCATCAGCGACCTGTGGGCCGGTCGCCTGAAAAGTATGGGCTGTCCGCCGGAAAAGATTGCCGTTTCGCGCCTGACAGAAAAAAAAGGCCTGCATGTGGCGATTGAAGCCTGTCGGCAACTGAAAGCGCAGGGCGTGGCGTTTCGCTACCGCATTCTGGGGATTGGCCCGTGGGAACGTCGGCTGCGCACGCTCATTGAGCAGTATCAGTTAGAGGATGTCATTGAGATGCCGGGGTTTAAACCGAGCCATGAAGTGAAGGCGATGCTGGATGACGCCGATGTTTTTTTGCTGCCGTCGATTACCGGTACGGATGGCGATATGGAAGGTATTCCGGTAGCGCTGATGGAGGCGATGGCGGTGGGGATTCCCGTGGTGTCTACCGTGCATAGTGGTATTCCGGAACTGGTGGAGGCCGGCAAATCCGGCTGGCTGGTGCCGGAAAACGATGCGCAGGCGCTGGCGGCCCGACTCGCTGAGTTCAGCCGGATTGACCACGATACGCTGGGGTCGGTGATCACGCGCGCCCGTGAAAAAGTGGCGCAAGATTTTAATCAGCAGGCGATTAATCGCCAGTTAGCCAGCCTGCTACAAACCATATAAACGAGGTGGTATGCCCGCGACTAAATTCTCCCGACGTACCCTCCTGACGGCAGGTTCCGCGCTTGCTGTTCTTCCTTTTCTGCGCGCCTTGCCGGTACAGGCGCGTGAACCTCGCCAGACCGTCGATATTAAGGATTATCCGGCGGATGACGGTATCGCCTCGTTCAAACAGGCCTTCGCCGACGGGCAGACTGTGGTCGTGCCGTCAGGATGGGTGTGTGAAAATATCAATGCGGCGATAACGATTCCGGCGGGAAAAACGCTGCGGATACAGGGCGCGGTGCGTGGGAATGGCCGGGGACGGTTTATTTTGCTGGACGGGTGTCAGGTGGTGGGGGAGCAGGGCGGCAGTCTGCACAATGTGACGCTGGATGTTCGCGGGTCGGACTGTGTGATTAAAGGCGTGACGATGAGCGGCTTTGGCCCCGTCGCGCAAATTTTCATCGGCGGTAAGGAACCGCAGGTGATGCGTAATCTCATTATCGATGACATCACCGTTACCCACGCCAACTACGCCATTCTCCGCCAGGGATTTCATAACCAAATGGACGGCGCGCGGATTACGCATAGTCGCTTTAGCGATTTGCAGGGGGACGCCATTGAGTGGAATGTCGCGATTCATGACCGCGACATCCTGATTTCCGATCATGTCATCGAACGCATTGATTGTACCAATGGCAAAATCAACTGGGGGATCGGCATCGGGCTGGCGGGTAGCACCTATGACAATAGTTATCCTGAAGACCAGGCAGTAAAAAACTTTGTGGTGGCCAATATTACCGGATCTGATTGCCGACAACTGGTACACGTAGAAAATGGCAAACATTTCGTCATTCGCAATGTCAAAGCCAAAAACATCACGCCCGATTTCAGTAAAAATGCGGGTATTGATAACGCAACGATCGCCATTTATGGCTGTGATAATTTCGTCATTGATAATATTGATATGACGAATAGTGCCGGGATGCTCATCGGCTATGGCGTCGTTAAAGGAAAATACCTGTCAATTCCGCAAAACTTTAAATTAAACGCTATTCGGTTGGATAATCGCCAGGTTGCTTATAAATTACGCGGCATTCAAATTTCCTCCGGTAACGCCCCCTCATTTGTTGCCATCACCAATGTACGGATGACGCGTGCTACGCTGGAACTGCATAATCAACCGCAGCACCTCTTTTTGCGTAATATCAACGTGATGCAAACTTCAGCGATTGGCCCGGCGTTAAAAATGCATTTTGATTTGCGTAAAGATGTCCGTGGTCAATTTATGGCCCGCCAGGACACGCTGCTTTCCCTCGCTAATGTTCATGCCATCAATGAAAACGGGCAGAGTTCCGTGGATATCGACAGGATTAATCACCAAACCGTGAATGTCGAAGCAGTGAATTTTTCGCTGCCGAAGCGGGGAGGGTAAGTACCGCTATTTTTACGAAAATTCCTGGGAAAAAGTTGTTCATACTTAATGTTATGGTGCCGACTAAGACGTAATGTAGAGCGTGCCATCATTATCCCTGGCAGCAGAGTAATTCATGCTGGCGAAAACAAGCTAAAGAGCTATAATTCAGCAACCATTTTACAGGTGGAAGAAACAATGATGAATTTGAAAGCAGTTATACCGGTAGCGGGTTTGGGTATGCATATGTTGCCTGCCACCAAGGCAATCCCAAAAGAGATGCTACCGATCGTCGACAAACCGATGATTCAGTACATTGTCGATGAGATTGTGGCTGCAGGGATCAAAGAAATCGTGCTGGTGACTCACGCGTCTAAAAATGCCGTTGAGAACCACTTCGACACCTCTTATGAACTTGAATCGCTTCTTGAGCAGCGCGTTAAGCGTCAGCTTCTGGCGGAAGTGCAATCTATCTGCCCACCGGGCGTGACGATTATGAACGTTCGCCAGGCGCAGCCGTTAGGACTGGGGCACTCTATTCTGTGCGCGCGTCCGGTTGTGGGCGATAACCCTTTCATTGTGGTACTCCCGGATATTATTATTGATGATGCTACCGCCGATCCGCTGCGCTATAACCTTGCGGCGATGGTGGCGCGTTTCAATGAAACGGGTCGCAGCTAGGTGCTGGCAAAGCGCATGAAAGGTGATTTATCGGAGTATTCCGTTATCCAGACGAAAGAACCTCTGGATAATGAAGGCAAAGTCAGCCGGATTGTGGAGTTTATCGAAAAACCGGATCAGCCGCAGACGCTGGATTCCGATTTGATGGCGGTAGGCCGTTATGTACTTTCAGCCGACATCTGGGCGGAACTGGAAAGAACCGAACCGGGCGCCTGGGGCCGCATCCAGCTTACCGATGCGATTGCTGAACTGGCGAAAAAACAGTCGGTTGACGCGATGCTAATGACGGGCGACAGCTATGACTGCGGTAAAAAAATGGGCTACATGCAGGCATTTGTGAAGTACGGGCTGCGCAACCTGAAAGAAGGAGCGAAGTTCCGTAAGAGCATAGAGCAGCTTCTGCATGAATAAGTATTAACAACCGTGATAAATGGTTGGTGATAAACATAATAACGGCAGTGAACATTCGAAGCGGCAAGTTGGCTGAAACGAGTGTTGACTGCCGTTTTAGTTTTGTATAAAGGGCTTAAGTAACAAGGGGTTATCTGGAGCATTTTAATGCTGATTTTATAAGATTAATCCTTGTTTCCGGATGCAATTAATAAGATAATTAGCGTTTAAGTTTTAGTGAGCTTTGCCCTGCTGGGCGAGGTTTGTAACAAGTCGATATGTACGCAGTGCACTGGTAGCTGATGAGCCAGGGGCGGTAGCGTGTGTAACGACTTGAGCAATTAATTTTTATTGGCAAATTAAATACCACATTAAATACGCCTTATGGAATAGAAAAGTGAAGATACTTATTACTGGCGGGGCAGGTTTTATTGGATCAGCTGTTGTTCGCCATATTATTAAGAATACACAGGACACTGTAGTTAATATTGATAAATTAACCTACGCCGGTAATCTTGAATCCCTTTCTGATATTTCTGAAAGTAATCGCTACAATTTTGAACACGCGGATATTTGTGATTCCGCTGAAATAACGCGTATTTTTGAGCAGTACCAGCCGGACGCGGTGATGCATTTGGCTGCGGAAAGTCATGTGGACCGTTCGATTACCGGGCCGGCAGCATTTATTGAAACCAATATCGTCGGCACCTATGTACTTCTTGAAGTTGCGCGTAAATACTGGTCTGCGCTTGGCGAAGATAAAAAAAATAATTTTCGTTTTCATCATATTTCCACTGATGAAGTTTACGGCGATTTACCGCATCCTGATGAAGTTGAAAACAGCGTTACGTTGCCGTTATTTACTGAAACGACGGCATATGCGCCAAGTAGCCCCTATTCTGCGTCAAAAGCATCCAGCGATCATTTAGTCCGTGCCTGGCGGCGTACCTATGGTCTACCAACGATCGTTACCAATTGTTCTAATAACTATGGCCCTTATCACTTCCCTGAAAAACTGATTCCGTTGGTCATTTTGAACGCACTGGAAGGAAAGCCTTTGCCAATTTATGGCAAAGGGGATCAGATTCGCGATTGGCTATATGTAGAAGATCACGCTCGCGCGCTTCATATGGTAGTGACTGAAGGCAAGGCAGGGGAGACTTATAACATTGGTGGCCACAATGAGAAGAAAAATCTCGATGTGGTATTTACCATCTGTGATCTGCTGGATGAGATTGTACCCAAAGCGACTTCTTATCGTGAACAAATCACTTATGTCGCGGATCGTCCGGGCCATGATCGTCGTTATGCCATTGATGCAGGTAAAATTAGCCGTGAATTAGGCTGGAAACCGCTGGAGACCTTTGAAAGCGGTATTCGTAAAACAGTGGAATGGTACCTTGCAAATACTCAATGGGTAAACAATGTTAAAAGTGGGGCGTATCAGAGTTGGATAGAACAGAACTATGAAGGACGCCAGTAATGAATATCTTACTTTTTGGTAAGACAGGGCAAGTAGGCTGGGAGTTGCAACGTTCTCTGGCGCCAGTGGGGAATCTGATTGCCCTGGATGTCCATTCAAAAGAGTTTTGCGGTGATTTTAGTAATCCGAAAGGCGTTGCCGAAACCGTTCGTAAGCTTCGTCCCGATGTGATTGTTAACGCAGCAGCACATACTGCAGTAGATAAAGCAGAGTCTGAACCAGAACTGGCGCAGTTGCTTAACGCCACCAGTGTGGAAGCCATCGCTAAAGCGGCCAACGAAATTGGCGCATGGGTAGTGCATTATTCAACCGATTATGTATTTCCTGGTACCGGCGATATCCCATGGCAGGAAACGGACGCTACGTCGCCGCTGAATGTCTATGGCAAGACCAAACTAGCGGGAGAAAAGGCCCTGCAGGATAACTGCCCTAAATACCTAATCTTCCGCACCAGTTGGGTTTATGCAGGTAAGGGCAATAATTTCGCAAAGACAATGCTTCGTCTGGCGAAAGAGCGTCAGACACTTTCAGTCATCAACGATCAGTACGGTGCGCCAACCGGTGCGGAATTACTGGCTGACTGCACGGCTCATGCGATCCGTGTGGCATTAAATAAACCAGAAGTCGCAGGTCTTTACCATCTGGTTGCCGGGGGAACTACAACCTGGCATGACTACGCGGCGTTAGTCTTTGACGAGGCGCGCAAAGCAGGGATAACGCTTGCGCTGACTGAGCTTAATGCTGTGCCGACCAGCGCCTACCCGACGCCGGCGAGCAGACCTGGTAATTCGCGTCTCAATACTGAAAAGTTTCAGCGTAATTTTGGCCTTATTCTGCCGCAATGGGAATTAGGAGTTAAGCGTATGCTGACTGAAATGTTTACGACGACGACCATCTGATAAATTTAAATGCCCATAAGGGCATTTTCTATGAATGAGAAATGGAAATGAAAACGCGTAAGGGCATTATTTTAGCGGGAGGCTCCGGCACTCGTCTTTATCCGGTGACCATGGCGGTAAGTAAGCAATTGCTACCAATTTATGATAAACCGATGATTTACTATCCCCTTTCCACACTTATGCTGGCAGGCATTCGGGATATCCTGATCATCAGTACGCCACAGGACACGCCGCGTTTTCAACAACTGCTGGGAGACGGCAGCCAGTGGGGGCTGAATCTTCAATATAAAGTACAGCCAAGTCCGGATGGCTTAGCACAGGCGTTTATTATTGGTGAAGAGTTCATTGGTAATGATGATTGTGCATTAGTGCTGGGTGACAATATCTTCTATGGTCATGATTTACCAAAGTTAATGGAAGCAGCCGTTAATAAAGAAAGTGGTGCTACCGTCTTCGCTTATCATGTAAACGATCCAGAGCGCTACGGTGTGGTTGAGTTTGACCAAAATGGCACAGCCGTTAGTCTGGAGGAAAAACCGTTACAACCGAAGAGTAATTACGCGGTAACGGGGCTGTATTTTTATGATAATAGCGTGGTGGAGATGGCGAAAAATCTTAAGCCTTCCTCTCGCGGTGAGTTAGAAATCACGGATATTAACCGTATCTATATGGATCAGGGAAGATTGTCTGTCGCTATGATGGGGCGCGGTTATGCCTGGCTGGATACGGGAACGCATCAGAGTTTGATAGAGGCCAGTAATTTTATTGCAACCATCGAAGAACGCCAGGGTCTGAAAGTGTCTTGCCCGGAAGAGATCGCATTTCGTAAAAATTTTATAAATGCACAACAGGTTATAAAACTGGCCGGGCCATTATCAAAAAATGATTACGGCAAATATTTGCTGAAGATGGTGAAAGGTTTATAAGTGATGATTGTGATTAAAACAGCAATACCAGATGTCTTGATCTTAGAGCCTAAAGTTTTTGGCGATGAGAGGGGATTCTTTTTTGAAAGTTATAACCAGCAGACCTTTGAAGAGTCGATTGGACGTAAAGTTACATTTGTTCAAGATAATCATTCAAAATCCAAAAAGAATGTACTCAGAGGGCTACATTTTCAGAGAGGAGAAAATGCACAGGGAAAGTTAGTTCGCTGTGCTGTCGGTGAGGTTTTTGATGTTGCGGTCGATATCCGAAAAGAATCACCTACTTTTGGTCAGTGGGTTGGCGTAAATCTATCTGCTGAGAATAAGCGACAGCTTTGGATTCCAGAAGGTTTTGCTCATGGTTTTGTTACTCTCAGTGATTATGCAGAGTTTCTGTACAAAGCAACTAATTATTACTCACCTTCATCGGAAGGTAGCATTCTATGGAATGATGAGACAATAGGTATTGAATGGCCTTTTTCTCAGCTGCCTGAGCTTTCAGCAAAAGATGCTGCAGCACCTTTACTGCATCAAGCCTTGTTAACAGAGTAAGCATCGTGTCTCATATTATTAAGATTTTTCCATCAAATATTGAATTTTCCGGTAGAGAGGATGAATCAATCCTCGATGCTGCGCTATCGGCTGGCATCCATCTTGAACATAGCTGCAAAGCGGGTGATTGTGGTATCTGTGAGTCCGATTTGTTAGCGGGAGAAGTTGTTGACTCCAAAGGTAATATTTTTGGACAGGGTGATAAAATACTAACCTGCTGCTGTAAACCTAAAACCGCCCTTGAGCTAAATGCGCATTTTTTTCCTGAACTAGCTGGACAGACAAAAAAAATTGTCCCATGCAAGGTAAATAGTGCTGTACTGGTTTCAGGCGATGTTATGACTTTGAAGTTACGCACACCACCAACAGCAAAAATTGGCTTCCTTCCAGGGCAGTATATCAATTTACATTATAAAGGTGTAACTCGCAG
Source organism: Salmonella sp. 32100201201700099SM (assembly GCF_017572645.1). NCBI lineage: Bacteria > Pseudomonadati > Pseudomonadota > Gammaproteobacteria > Enterobacterales > Enterobacteriaceae > Salmonella > Salmonella sp. 32100201201700099SM. Next base: position 166,186 of record NZ_JAGERQ010000012.1, read on the forward strand.
TTATTCTATCGCTAATAGTGATGAGTCGAATGGTATTGAGTTGCATGTAAGGAATGTTCCCAATGGTCAGATGAGCTCGCTCATTTTTGGGGAGTTACAAGAAAATACTCTTATGCGCATTGAAGGACCTTGCGGAACATTTTTTATTCGTGAAAGTGACAGACCTATAATCTTCCTTGCAGGCGGTACTGGATTCGCTCCAGTTAAATCAATGGTTGAGCATCTCATTCAGGGAAAATGTCGTCGTGAGATCTACATCTACTGGGGAATGCAAGATAGTAAAGATTTTTACTCTGCATTACCGCAGCAGTGGAGTGAACAGCACGACAACGTTCATTATATCCCTGTTGTTTCTGGTGATGACGCCGAATGGGGGGGAAGAAAGGGATTTGTCCATCATGCTGTGATGGATGATTTTGATTCTCTAGAGTTCTTCGATATATATGCATGTGGTTCACCTGTGATGATCGATGCCAGTAAAAAGGACTTTATGATGAAAAATCTCTCGGTAGAACATTTCTATTCTGATGCATTTACCGCATCTAAATAATATTGAGGATAATTTATGAAAGCGGTCATCCTGGCTGGTGGACTTGGTACCAGACTAAGTGAAGAAACAATTGTAAAACCAAAACCGATGGTAGAAATTGGTGGCAAGCCTATTCTTTGGCACATTATGAAAATGTATTCTGTGCATGGTATCGAGGATTTTATTATCTGCTGTGGTTATAAAGGATATGTGATTAAAGAATATTTTGCGAACTACTTCCTTCACATGTCAGATGTAACATTCCATATGGCTGAAAACCGTATGGAAGTTCACCATAAACGTGTTGAACCATGGAATGTCACATTGGTTGATACGGGTGATTCTTCAATGACTGGTGGTCGTCTGAAACGTGTTGCTGAATACGTAAAAGATGACGAGGCTTTCCTGTTTACTTATGGTGATGGCGTTGCCGACCTTGATATCAAAGCGACTATCGATTTCCATAAGGCTCACGGTAAGAAAGCGACCTTAACAGCTACTTTTCCACCAGGACGCTTTGGCGCATTAGATATCCAAGCTGGTCAGGTCCGGTCATTCCAGGAAAAGCCGAAAGGCGATGGGGCAATGATCAATGGTGGTTTCTTTGTGTTGAATCCATCGGTTATCGATCTCATCGATAACGATGCAACAACCTGGGAACAAGAGCCATTAATGACATTGGCACAACAGGGGGAGTTAATGGCTTTTGAACACCCAGGTTTCTGGCAGCCGATGGATACCCTACGTGATAAAGTTTACCTCGAAGGGCTGTGGGAAAAAGGTAAAGCTCCGTGGAAAACCTGGGAGTAAGTAGATGATTGATAAAAATTTTTGGCAAGGTAAACGTGTATTCGTTACCGGCCATACTGGCTTTAAAGGAAGCTGGCTTTCGCTATGGCTGACTGAAATGGGTGCAATTGTAAAAGGCTATGCACTTGATGCGCCAACTGTTCCAAGTTTATTTGAGATAGTGCGTCTTAATGATCTTATGGAATCTCATATTGGCGACATTCGTGATTTTGAAAAGCTGCGCAGTTCTATTGCAGAATTTAAGCCAGAAATTGTTTTCCATATGGCAGCCCAGCCTTTAGTGCGCCTATCTTATGAACAGCCAATCGAAACATACTCAACAAATGTTATGGGTACTGTCCATCTGCTTGAAGCAGTTAAGCAAGTAGATAACATAAAGGCAGTCGTAAATATCACCAGTGATAAGTGCTACGACAATCGTGAGTGGGTGTGGGGCTATCGTGAGAACGAACCCATGGGAGGGTACGATCCATACTCTAATAGTAAAGGTTGTGCAGAATTAGTCGCGTCTGCATTCCGGAACTCATTCTTCAATCCTGCAAATTATGAGCAACATGGCGTTGGTTTGGCGTCTGTGAGGGCTGGTAATGTCATAGGTGGAGGCGATTGGGCTAAAGACCGTTTAATTCCCGATATTCTGCGCTCATTTGAAAATAACCAGCAGGTTATTATTCGAAACCCATATTCTATCCGTCCCTGGCAGCATGTACTGGAGCCTCTTTCTGGTTACATTGTGGTGGCGCAACGCTTGTATACAGAAGGTGCTAAGTTTTCTGAAGGATGGAATTTCGGCCCGCGTGATGAAGATGCGAAGACGGTCGAATTTATTGTTGACAAGATGGTTACGCTTTGGGGTGATGATGCAAGCTGGTTACTGGATGGTGAGAATCATCCTCATGAGGCACATTACCTGAAACTGGATTGCTCTAAAGCAAATATGCAATTAGGATGGCATCCGCGTTGGGGATTGACTGAAACACTTAGTCGCATCGTAAAATGGCATAAAGCATGGATTCGCGGCGAAGATATGTTGATTTGTTCAAAGCGTGAAATCAGCGACTATATGTCTGCAACTACTCGTTAAGAAAATAAGTTTAAGGAATCAAAGTAATGACAGCAAATAACCTGCGTGAGCAAATCTCTCAGCTTGTCGCTCAGTATGCGAATGAGGCATTGAGCCCGAAACCTTTTGTTGCAGGTGCAAGCGTTGTACCTCCTTCCGGGAAGGTTATTGGTGCCAAAGAGTTACAATTGATGGTTGAGGCGTCTCTTGATGGATGGCTAACTACTGGTCGTTTCAATGATGCCTTTGAGAAAAAACTTGGGGAATTTATTGGAGTTCCTCATGTTTTAACGACTACATCTGGCTCTTCGGCAAACTTGCTGGCACTGACTGCGCTGACTTCCCCAAAATTAGGCGAGCGTGCTCTCAAACCTGGTGATGAGGTTATTACTGTCGCTGCTGGCTTCCCGACTACAGTTAACCCGGCGATCCAGAATGGTTTAATACCGGTATTCGTGGATGTTGATATCCCGACATATAATATCGATGCCTCTCTCATTGAAGCTGCAGTTACTGAGAAATCAAAAGCGATAATGATCGCTCATACACTCGGTAATGCATTTAACCTGAGTGAAGTTCGTCGGATTGCCGATAAATATAACTTATGGTTGATTGAAGACTGCTGTGATGCCCTTGGGACGACTTATGAAGGCCGGATGGTAGGTACCTTTGGTGACATCGGAACCGTTAGTTTTTATCCGGCTCACCATATCACAATGGGTGAAGGCGGTGCTGTATTCACCAAGTCAGGTGAACTGAAGAAAATTATTGAGTCGTTCCGTGACTGGGGCCGGGATTGTTATTGTGCGCCAGGATGCGATAACACCTGCGGTAAACGTTTTGGTCAGCAATTGGGGTCACTTCCTCAAGGCTATGATCACAAATATACTTATTCCCACCTCGGATATAATCTCAAAATCACGGACATGCAGGCAGCATGTGGTCTGGCTCAGTTAGAACGCGTGGAAGAGTTTGTAGAGCAGCGTAAAGCTAACTTTTCCTATTTGAAACAAGGTTTGCAATCTTGCACTGAATTCCTCGAATTACCAGAAGCAACAGAGAAATCAGATCCATCCTGGTTTGGCTTCCCTATCACCCTGAAAGAAACTAGCGGTGTTAACCGTGTCGAACTGGTGAAATTCCTTGATGAAGCAAAAATCGGTACACGTTTACTGTTTGCTGGAAATCTGATTCGCCAACCGTATTTTGCTAATGTGAAATATCGTGTAGTGGGTGAGTTGACAAATACCGACCGTATAATGAATCAAACGTTCTGGATTGGTATTTATCCAGGCTTGACTACAGAGCATTTAGATTATGTAGTTAGCAAGTTTGAAGAGTTCTTTGGTTTGAATTTCTAATTTTTGAGGGGGGGGGGATTCCCCTCTATGATTTCATGAAAATTCTAATAATGGGAGCGTTTGGGTTCCTTGGATCACGACTTACATCCTACTTCGAAAGTCGACATACTGTGATTGGCTTAGCAAGGAAGAGGAACAATGAAGCTACCATAAATAATATTATTTACACGACAGAAAATAATTGGATCGAAAAAATACTAGAATTTGAACCGAATATTATTATTAACACTATTGCTTGCTATGGAAGACATAACGAACCTGCAACAGCTTTAATAGAAAGCAATATTCTTATGCCTATCAGAGTATTAGAATCTATCTCATCACTTGATGCAGTATTCATAAATTGTGGAACATCACTGCCACCAAATACGAGTTTATATGCATATACTAAACAAAAAGCAAATGAGTTCGCCGCCGCCATTATAGATAAAGTTTGCGGTAAATATATAGAGTTAAAATTGGAGCATTTCTATGGAGCTTTTGATGGAGACGATAAGTTTACCAGTATGGTTATTAGACGTTGTTTAAGTAACCAGCCAGTAAAGTTAACATCTGGTTTGCAACAGAGAGATTTCTTGTATATAAAAGATCTACTAACAGCGTTCGATTGTATTATAAGTAATGTTAATAATTTCCCCAAATTTCATAGTATTGAAGTTGGTAGTGGAGAGGCGACATCAATTCGTGAATATGTAGAGACTGTTAAAAATATCACAAAAAGCAATTCTATAATTGAATTTGGCGTGGTCAAGGAAAGAGTAAATGAATTGATGTATAGTTGTGCTGATATAGCAGAACTTGAAAAAATAGGATGGAAAAGAGAGTTCTCTCTTGTTGATGCATTAACTGAAATAATTGAAGAGGAAGAGAAATGAAGCTTTAATTACCGGTGGATGTGGCTTCCTTGGGAGTAATCTTGCCTCCTTTGCTTTAAGTCAAGGGATTGATTTAATTGTATTCGATAATCTATCACGTAAAGGTGCAACAGATAATTTACATTGGTTATCCTCCTTAGGAAACTTTGAGTTTGTACATGGTGATATTCGCAACAAAAATGATGTTACAAGATTAATAACTAAGTATATGCCTGATAGCTGTTTTCATCTTGCAGGTCAAGTGGCAATGACTACATCTATTGACAATCCTTGTATGGATTTTGAAATTAATGTAGGTGGAACTTTAAATTTACTTGAGGCAGTACGGCAGTATAATTCAAATTGTAATATAATTTATTCATCAACAAATAAAGTATACGGCGATCTTGAGCAATATAAATACAATGAAACAGAAACTAGATACACTTGTGTAGATAAGCCTAATGGATATGATGAGAGCACACAATTAGATTTCCACTCACCATATGGTTGTTCAAAAGGTGCTGCAGACCAATACATGCTTGATTATGCAAGGATTTTTGGTTTGAATACAGTGGTGTTCAGGCATTCATCAATGTATGGTGGGAGACAGTTTGCTACTTATGATCAAGGCTGGGTAGGTTGGTTTTGTCAAAAAGCGGTTGAAATTAAAAATGGTATTAATAAACCCTTCACTATTTCTGGTAATGGTAAGCAAGTTAGGGATGTTTTGCATGCTGAAGATATGATTTCGTTATATTTCACTGCCTTGGCAAATGTATCAAAAATTAGGGGGAACGCTTTTAATATTGGTGGTACCATTGTCAACAGCCTATCATTACTTGAATTATTCAAATTGCTTGAAGATTATTGCAACATAGATATGAGGTTCACTAATTTACCTGTAAGGGAAAGTGATCAGCGTGTTTTTGTTGCAGATATTAAAAAAATCACTAATGCAATTGACTGGAGCCCGAAAGTCTCGGCAAAAGATGGTGTCCAGAAAATGTATGATTGGACTAGTTCTATATGATGTTTCTGCCCGCGAAAGCGGGCAGAATTAAAGAATGAAATATTTTTTATAATTAAAAGATGAAGCTGACGTGAGGAAACTGAGGTTGGTTAGAATTCCAAGACATCTTATTATTGCCGCTTCCTCTTGGCTTTCAAAGATAATAATTGCCGGTGTTCAGTTAGTAAGTGTTAAATTTCTTTTGGAAATTCTTGGCGAAGAATCATACGCTGTATTTACTCTTTTAACTGGATTATTGGTCTGGTTTAGCATTGCAGATATTGGGATTGGTAGTAGTCTACAAAATTATATATCTGAGTTGAAAGCTGATAGAAAATCATATGATGCATATATCAAGGCCGCAGTTCATATTCTATTCGCATCCTTAATCATTTTAAGCTCTACATTATTCTTCTTATCAGATAAATTATCGTCACTATATCTTACTTCATTTAGCGATGAATTGAAAAACAACTCAGGAAGTTATTTTTTTATAGCAAGTATATTATTTATATTCATCGGCGTTGGGAGTGTGGTCTATAAAATATTATTTGCGGAACTGTTAGGGTGGAAAGCTAATATAATTAATGCATTATCTTATCTTTTAGGTTTTTTAGATGTAGTTGCGATCCATTATTTAATGCCAGATTCGAGTATTACCTTCGCTTTAGTAGCATTGTATGCTCCGGTAGCAATACTGCCCATTATATATATATCGTTTCGGTATATATATGTTCTTAAAGCGAAAGTAAACTTTAACACCTATAAATTATTACTATCACGTTCATCAGGGTTTCTGATTTTTTCGTCCTTATCGATAATAGTTTTACAAACTGATTATATTGTGATGTCTCAGAAATTATCTGCTGCAGATATTATAAAATATACTGTAACGATGAAAATATTTGGTTTAATGTTTTTTATTTATACTGCGGTATTACAAGCATTATGGCCAGTATGTGCTGAATTACGAGTGAAAATGCAGTGGAGAAAGCTGCATAGAATCATTTTCCTAAATATTATTGGTGGGGTATTTTTTATTGGTCTTGGTACGTTATTTATTTATGTTTTAAAGGATTATATCTATAGCATAATTGCTAACGGTATAGATTATAATATTAGTGAGGTTGTTTTTGTTTTACTGGCTGTGTATTTTAGTATAAGAGTTTGGTGTGATACATTTGCTATGTTACTTCAAAGTATG